>NZ_JBCEBQ010000003.1:0-629517 GCF_049472505.1 Rhizobium sp. HT1-10
TCCTCGGCCTCGGCTTTTCGAATGGCGCCAATATCCTCGCCAATGTGCTGATCGAGGCCGGCGATCTGTTCGATGCAGCCGTGCTGATGCATCCGCTGATCCCGTTTCAGCCGCGCGACGACGCAAAGCTTGAAGGGGCAAAGGTGCTGATGTGCAACCGCCGCATCATCTCCGTCGTTATTTGGCGCTCAGCATCTGCTCCAGAGCCTCGGCCTCGGCCGCTGCTGCCCGTTGCCCGGCTTCGTCCAGATAAGGCCGGCCGCAATAGGGCGTGGGCTCTGCTGCGGCCTTTTCCTCTCCATCGCGCTTAGCAGTGCCGAGTGCCACCTTGCGCCAGGCGCAGCCGAGCATAGGATCGGGCCTGATGGCGCCGTCGCAGCCGGTGCTGAGGCAGGTGGCCACAGCCGTCTGGGCGCGATATTTTCCGGCAATCGCGTCGTTGAAGGTGACAGTCCAGCTTTCCCTGGCGCTCTCGCAATGGTCTGCGTCGCTGGTCTGGCGACAATCGACCGACGCATTGATATAGTCGCTGGCGGGCGGCCATAGCGGCGCATCGGCCAGGCTGACGCAGCCGCATGTCAAAAGCCCAGCGATCAAAGCCTTCATTGCCTTCTCCTCGAATCGTCGGGATGAAACCATGAAATGGCTTGCGTGGACATGGAGGCTTTGTGCCTTGTTGCCGCTGGTATCGCTGAAATCCCGACAGCTGTTTCAGTGACGACGCAGAAGGCCGCTGGGCCGCCTTGTCGCCCGTTGGTTTGGCCGCTAACAGTTGAAGTCTGAAATATGGGGAGGCATGTGGTGGCGGTCGCCGAGCAGAATCAATATCGGGTCGGCGTCATCTATGTCGCGCTATCGGCGCTCGCCTGGTCCTCTTCCGGGCTGTTCATGCGGGCCATCCATGCCGATCTGATGACCATCCTGTTCTACCGGGGCATTGTTTCGGGCAGCGGCGTCTTCGCGCTCTTCCTGTTGATCGAGCGCCGCCGCGCCTGGCGGATCATCGGCGCGATGAGGGGGCCTTCATTTGCGGCAACGTTTTTCTCGACGGCCGCGATGATCAGCGGCATCGGCTCGATCTATTATACCTCGGTCGCCGACGCGATGGTGATCTATGCGACGGTGCCGTTCGTCACTGCGGGTGTCGCCTTCCTGTTCATCCGCGAGCGTCCCAGCCTCTCGACGATGGCGGCCGCCGGGGTGGCGCTGGCAGGTGTGCTCGTCATGCTGAGCGGCGACAGCGGTGGAGGCGGGAGCTGGTTTGGGCGCGGACTTGCAGCGATCATGACGGTCACCGTCGCGGGCCTCGCCGTCGTCATGCGGCGACATCGCGATGTGCCGATGCTCCCGGCGATGGCCGCTTCCGGCTGGCTCTGTTCCCTCGTCTGTTTCTGGTTCGCCTCTCCTTCTGAAGTTGCTGGTGCCGATGTCGGCCTGATAATCGCGTTTGGCCTCATCCAAAATGCCCTCGGTCTCAGTCTCTACACCTTCGGCTCCCGCCTCGTTCCGGCCGCCGATGCAAGTCTGCTGACGGCCCTCGAAGTGCCGTTGACGCCGCTCTGGGTCTGGATCTTCTTCGCCGAGGTGCCTTCGCGCGCGACCATGCTCGGAGGGCCGATCGTGCTTCTCGCCTTGTTCGGTCACATCTTTATCGAGGTGCGACGCAACCGCGCGCCTGAGGTGGTCAGGCTTACCTAAGGAATGGTCGAGCGTTCGTTCACCACTTGCAAATGCTGCTGCGCAATAATTTTCGCGATAATCCGGTTGCGCTGCTAGACTTTACCGGAAATGCATTACCTCAGGTGCATGGTTGTGCGAAATGCGGTTGCTTGAGAGCGGTGGTTTCCGCGTCTAGTTTGCGGTCGCATCGAATTTGATAATACGGGGATGAACATGAAGACATCGGTAGCCACTGACAATGCCATTCCCGTGGACGATGTGGAGGCGCTGCGGCTGACTTACCGCGATGCGATGGCGCGCATGGCTGCGGCGGTCAACATTGTGACCAGCAATGGTCCCGGCGGCCTTGCCGGTTTTGCGGCAACGGCGGTCTGCAGCGTCACCGACAGCCCGCCAACGCTGCTGGTCTGCCTCAATCGCAATGCCTCGGTCTACCCGGCTGTCGCGGCCAACGGCGTTCTCTGCGTAAACGTGCTGTCTCAGGACCATCAGGAGCTGTCACGCCTGTTCGGCGGCAAGACGCCGGTGGCCGAACGCTTCGCCGCCGCCGATTGGTCCGAATTGGTCACCGGCTCGCCGGCGCTCGAAGACGCGCTCGTCTCCTTCGATTGCCGTATTGCCCAGCGCGCCGATGTCGGGACCCACGAGGTGCTGATGTGCGAAGTGGAAGCCATCCGCCGTCGTGACGGCGGGCAGGGGCTCGTCTATTTCGACCGCAACTATCACACGGCCGGCTGATTGCAGCCTCGCTGCTCAGTCGTAGTTTTCCAGATACCATTCGACGAAGCGCCGCACGCCTTCCTCGACGCGGAGTTCCGGCTTGTATCCGGTCAGGGCGACGAGCAGGCCAGGCTCGGCATAGGTGCGGTGCACGTCGCCTGGCTGCATCGGCAGCATCTTGCGGATGGCCGGCTTGCCGAGTGCAGCCTCGATCGTCTCGACATAATGCATCAGCTCGACCGGCGCGCCGCCGCCGATGTTGACGATGCGGAAGGGGGCGGTGCGCGACAGCGAATCGACAACGGTCTCCGAGACGACGCGGTTGCTCTCCGATGGCGCCACCTGCACCAGGCGGACGATCGCTTCCACCAGATCATCGATATAGGTGAAGTCGCGGCTCATCCGGCCTTCGCCATAGATCTCGATGGGGCGGTCGTTGCGGATCGCGTCGACGAACTTGAACAAGGCCATGTCCGGTCGGCCCCAGGGACCGTAGACGGTAAAGAAGCGGAATGCCGTGGTCGGAATGTCGAAGAGATGGGCGTAGCTATGCGCCATCAGCTCCATCGACTTCTTGGTGGCGGCATAGATGGTCATCTGCTCGTCCGCCTTGTCGCTTTCGGCAAAGGGCATCTTTTCGTTGGCGCCGTAGACCGATGAAGTCGAAGCCAGCAGAAGATGTTTGGGCTTGATGGCGCGGGCAAGCTCGAGGATGTTGAACGAGCCGGTGACGTTCGAATCGACGTAGGACTTCGGGTTCTCCAGGCTGTAGCGAACGCCGGCCTGGGCTGCGAGATGGATGATGACGTCGGGTTCGGCCAGATCGGCCGCGCGCTCAAGCGCCGCCTTGTCTTCCAGCATGGCGATCACGGGCTTGAAGCCGTTGGAGCGCGAGAGAATGGCGTGCCTCTTCTCCTTCAGTGCCACGTCGTAATAGGGCGTCATGCCATCGAAGCCGACGACGAAATTGCCCTCGTCGAGGAGCCGCCTGGCAAGATGGAAGCCAATGAAGCCGCCGGTGCCGGTGATCAGATAGCGCATGTCAGACCCTTGTCCTTGCATCGACCGAAACTGGCGCGACGCCGGAAGGTGCCATCCTCCGGCCGCCGGCTTTCCCGGAGCGAGTGATCGTCAATTGCAGCGCTTATACACAGCCTTGGCATTGCCGCCTATATGCCATGGCGCTTGCGTCTACGGCGGTACCTGCCGAAATCTGACGGCCGCTTCAATGTCTTCAATATGGAAAACCGTGATCGGCGGTTGGCAGGTGCTGTCGTCGTGTTAAGTTCGGGCAAAGAGGGCCTGATGGCCCATTGAGACAGGGACCGAACCATGACCTTCGATCTGCTTATCCGAAATGCCACGCTCGCCGATGGTCGCAAGAACATCGATATCGCTATTGCCGACGGCAAGATCGCGGCGATCGAGCCTGCCATCGCGGCGAGCGCCGGGCGGGAAATCGATGCCGGCGGCCAGCTGGTCTCCAGCCCCTTCGTCGATTGCCACTTTCACATGGACGCGACCCTGTCGCTCGGCCTGCCGCGGCTGAATGCCTCGGGCACGCTTTTGGAAGGCATTGCGCTCTGGGGCGAACTCAAGCCGCTGTTGACGCAGGAGGCCGTGGTCGAGCGGGCGCTGCGTTATTGCGATCTCGCAGTCTCGCAGGGGCTGCTTGCAGTCCGCACCCATGTCGATATCTGCGACGACAGGCTGTTGGCGGTCGAGGCCCTTCTGCATGTGAAGAAGGCAGTCGCGCCCTATCTCGATCTGCAACTCGTGGCCTTCCCCCAGGATGGATATTATCGCTCGCCAACGGCGGCCGCCAATCTCGAGCGGGCACTCGATCTCGGCGTCGATATCGTAGGCGGCATTCCGCATTTCGAGCGGACAATGGAAGATGGCGCGCGCTCGGTCAGGGCGCTCTGCGAGATCGCCGCAAAACGCGGTCTGCCGGTCGACCTGCACTGCGACGAGACCGACGATCCGTTGTCGCGGCATGTGGAAACGCTGGCCTACGAGACGCAGCGGCTCGGAATGCAGGGAAGGGTCACGGGCTCGCACCTCACCTCGATGCATTCGATGGACAATTATTATGTGTCCAAGCTGCTGCCGCTGATTGCCGAGGCGGATCTGCAGGTGGTGGCCAATCCGCTGATCAACATCATGCTGCAGGGGCGGCACGACAGCTATCCGAAGCGGCGTGGCATGACGCGCGTCAAGGAGATGCGCGAGCACGGCATTAGCGTTTCGTTCGGCCAGGATTGCTGCATGGACCCCTGGTATTCGCTTGGCAGCGGCGACATGCTCGATGTCGCCCATATGGGGCTGCATGTCGGGCAGCTTTCGGCCCGCGAGGCCATGCGTTTCTGCTTCGACGCGGTCACCAAAAATCCGGCAAAGCTGATGGGGCTGGAGGGCTATGGGCTGGAGGTCGGCTGCAACGGCGATCTCGTCGTGCTGCAGGCGCAAGATGCAATCGAAGCGATCCGCATGCGCGCCACCCGCCTATTCGTTATCAAGCGCGGTGCTGTCATCAGCGAGACGCCGGCCAGAGCCGCAAGGCTATCGCTGGAGGGGCGGCCTGGCTCAGTCAATCCGGCGGCCTATGCGCCTCTGGCGAACGACCACTAGGGCCCGCCATTCCCCTTAGCTTTTCAGAATATCCGAGAGGCGGCGGGAGACTTGCTGGCGTTCCGAGAGGTCGAGGCCCGAGAACAGGTCGACCAGATGGCTGACCATCAGTTCCGAGGCATCCTTCGGCTTGTGCTTGGCGATGGCGTTGACCAGCTCATGGTGGGCATGGTGCTCGCAGATGGCATCCCTGCGACGCCAGTAGAGAGCGACGATCAGCGACGAGCGCGAGCACAGCCGGCGGACGAAATCGGTGTAAATGGAATGATTGGCGATCTCGGCGATCGCCACATGGAACTGACCGGACAGCTGAACGGCCTCGCCGTCGCGTCCTGCGGCGACGGCCGCATGTTCCTCGGCGATGTGGCGCTCAAGCAGCGCGATATCGGCGGGCTTGGCAATCTCGGCAGCCATAGCGGCGACCTTCGGCTCGAGAAGCGCCCTGGCTTCGAAGACCTCCCGGGCCTCCAGCCGCGTCGGCTTGGCGACGAAGGCGCCGCGATTGGGCTCGAGCGTCACCAGATGGTCGAGCGCCAGTGCCTGTAACGCCGCTCGGACGACGGTGCGGCTGACGGAGTAGATTTCGCCGAGCTCATCTTCCGGCAATTTCATTCCGGGCGCGACGCTGTGGCCGAGGATGGCATTGCGGATACCGAGATAAACAGGAGACTGGTGCACCGGCGGCTGACCTGCCGACCTGGCCCTGGAGGATCTTTCAGTCATGGTGCGGTGCTGTGTCTGCGCGTTAATCTTACGCTGAGTATAGTCGATTGTTGCGTGCAAAACCAAGGGTGTTTTGTATACAATCTTTGCTTACGTTGTGTGCATTTGCTGCTTTGGTCGCATCCATAAAATGGGCAGCTTCCAAATGACCAAGCTGCCTTTAAATCTCTGACTCTAGCGATATCAATAGATTAACGATGTCAGACGATCTGGCATGCGCCTTGCAAACTCTCTTCCCAGAAGAAGTTGAAGAGGGGCCGATGGCTAAGGGCGATCTAGAACTTATCAGGCTGACCAAGCGCTACGGCGGCACCACAGCAGTCGAGGAGATCGACCTGAAAGTGCCGGCGGGTACCTATTGCTGCCTGCTCGGGCCATCCGGTTGCGGCAAGTCCTCGACGCTGCGCATGGCCGCCGGCCACGAGACCGTATCGAGCGGCGATATCGTTCTTTCGGAAAGCCAGATCACCCATGCACGGCCGGCCGAGCGCGGCACGGCAATGATGTTCCAGAGCTATGCGCTGTTTCCGCATCTCGATCTCATCGACAACGTTGCCTTCAGCCTGAAGATGAAGGGTGTCGACAAGGCGGCGCGTCAGGCCAAGGCGATGGAAATGCTGACGCTGATGCAGATGCAGCCCTATGCGACACGGCGTCCGGCGCAGCTGTCCGGCGGCCAGCAGCAGCGCGTGGCGCTTGCCCGCGCGCTGATCACCGATCCCGAAGTGCTGCTGCTCGACGAGCCCCTGTCGGCGCTCGATCCGTTCCTCAAGATCCGCATGCGCGCCGAGTTGAAGAAGCTGCAGAAAACGCTCGGCATCAGCTTCGTTCACGTCACCCACAGCCAGGAGGAGGCGATGGCGCTCTCCGATCTGATCGTGGTGATGAACAATGGCCGCATCGAGCAGGCCGCCTCCGCCCGCGAGGTTTTCGAGCGCCCGGCGACCGCCTTCGTTGCCCGCTTCATGGGCGACCATAATGTGCTCTCGGGCCGCGCGACGCAGAGCGACGACGGCGTCGTGACGCTCGAGGCGCCGGAGGGGCAGACTTTTTCCGTTCGCGGACAGGCAGAGGTCGGAGCGCCGCTGGATATCGGTATCCGCACCGATCGCGTTCGCCTTGCCGAGCCATCGCAGAAGGGTCTCGGCTTCAACGGCATCGCTTCGAATGTCGAATATCGCGGTGCCTCGGTGAAGATCACCGTCATCGGCGCCGGCAGCGAGGATTTCACCGCCATCGTGCGCGACACCGATTATTTCGCCAAGCCGGTCTCGGTCGGCGATGCACTGTCACTGAGCTGGGCCCTGGAGGACGCTGTCCTCCTCGGGCGCGGCTGATCCATCAACCATCAAAAAGGGGAACTGAGCATGACCAAGGACACAAAGTCTACCACGCCTGCCAAGGGAATTTCCCGTCGTAACCTGTTGAAGACCGGCGCTGCCGGGCTCGGCGCCGTCGTCGGCTCCGGCCTCGTCACCGGCTTCCCGACCATCTGGGCGCAGAACCCGATCACGCTGCGCCAGTTCGGCACCGGCGTGTCGAACCTCAATGCCATCGCCGACAAGTGCAAGGCCGATCTCGGCATTACCCTGCAGATGACGGCCACGGATTCCGACGCTGCCGCCCAGCGCGCCGTCACCCAGCCGAATTCCTACGACATCGCCGACATCGAATACTGGATCGCCAAGAAGGTATATCCGGCCGGCGTGATGCAGCCGATGAACACCAAGAAGCTCAAGTATTTCGACAAGATCGTGCCGTTGTTCATCGACGGCAAGCTGAAGCCCGATAGTGTCATCGCACAGGGCACGGCGCCACACACCGTCGGCTTCGTCGACAGCCAGGACTCCAAGAAGTTCTCGAAGACGCCGACCGAATGGATGACGATGGTTCCGACCATCTACAACGCCGACACGCTGGGCATCCGCCCCGACCTCGTCGGCCGCGACATCACCTCCTGGGCCGACATCCTCGATCCGGCCTTCAAGGGCAAGACGTCTATCCTCAACATCCCGTCGATCGGCATCATGGACGCCGCGATGATCATGGAAGCCTCCGGTCAGCTGAAATATGCCGACAAGGGCAACATGACCAAGGCCGAGATCGACAAGACGATCGATTTCCTGATCAAGACCAAGCAGGCCGGCCAGTTCCGCGCCTTCTGGAAGTCCTTCGACGAGAGCGTCAACCTGATGGCCTCGGGCGAAGTCGTCATCCAGTCGATGTGGTCGCCGGCCGTTGCCGCCGTCCGCTCCAAGGGCATCGCCTGCAAGTTCCAGCCGCTGAAGGAAGGCTATCGCTCCTGGGGCGGCGGTCTCGGCCTTGCCAAGCACCTGAAGGGCGCCGAGCTCGACGCTGCTTACGAATACATCAACTGGTACACGTCCGGCTGGGTCGGCGGCTATCTCAACCGTCAGGGCTACTACTCCGCCTGCATGGATACCGCCAAGAACTTCATGACAGCAGACGAATGGGGCTACTGGATCGAAGGCAAGCCGGCCCAGGGCGATATCATGTCGCCGGAAGGCAAGGTCATGGAGAAGGCCGGAGCAGTTCGCGACGGCGGCTCGTTCGAAGAGCGCATGGGCCACGTTGCCTGCTGGAACTCGGTCATGGACGAAGACCGCTACATGGTGAAGCGCTGGAACGAGTTCATCGCTGCCTAAGGGTTTCGCCTTCTCCCTTCGGGGAGAGGGCGGCATCAGAGTAGGGGGCATCAGTTGGCATGCCCCCTCGAATTGGCAAGTCGGGTTGAGCGCTGCACTCTCATCCCTCATTCCTGTGCTCGTCACAGGAATCCAGTGCGACCACGTCTGTGGGCGCGAAAGACTCTGCCGCTCGACGGCGCGGGTCATTCACGGCGCAGACGCGCCGTGGCTGGATCCCTGTGACGAGCACAGGGATGAGGGAGGAGGCTGTTGCCGGCCCAACTCAGTACTGCGCAACCGGAGATACCGTAGAATGGCATCAGCAACGACACAGCTCGACAAGCCGCAAAAACGCCGCCTGACGATACCGCTCGGCCTGCTGTCCTATCTGCAGGCGCTGCCGCTGCTGGCCATTCTCGGCTTCTTCTTCATCCTGCCGATCCTGATGATCGCGGTCGTCAGCTTCTGGGACTATGATTTCGCCGGCATCTATCCGGCACTGCTGTCGACCAACTACACGGACACGCTCGGCTCCTGGGTGACGTGGAAGACCTATCTGCACACGATCGAATATATGCTGATCGTCTGGGCCATCACCCTGTTCATCGGTTTCTGGGTCGCCTATTACCTCGCCTTCCACATCCGCAAGTCGTCGACGCAGATGGTCCTTTTCCTGATCTGCACGGTGCCGTTCCTCACCTCCAACATCATCCGGATGATTTCCTGGATCCCGGTGCTGGGCCGTAACGGGCTGATCAACTCGGCGCTCCTCGACGCCGGCATCATTCCTCAGCCGATCGAGTGGCTGCTCTATTCCGATTTCGCCGTGATCCTTGCGATGGTGCATCTCTACACCCTGTTCATGGTGACGCCGATCTTCAACACGCTGATGCGCATCGACCGATCGCTGTTCGAGGCGGCCCGCGATGCCGGCGCCACCGGATGGCAGATCCTCTGGAACGTGGTCATCCCGCTCGCCAAGCCCGGCATTGCCATCGGCTCGATCTTCGTCGTGACGCTCGTCATGGCCGACTTCTCTACCGTGCAGGTGATGTCCGGCGGTCAGAGCGCCTCGGTGGCGCTGATGATGAAGAACCAGATGTCGCTGCTGCAATATCCGGCCGCCGCCGCCAATGCCGTCGTGCTGCTGGTCCTGGTGCTGCTGATGGTTGCCGCCATCCTGCGCGTCGTCGACATCCGCAAGGAGCTTTGAGATGAACACCGAGAAACGCCCGCTCGAATTCTACGTCCTCTCCGCCTTCTTCGCCCTGTTCGTGCTGTTTCTATACGGCCCGTTTTCGGCGATCTTCATCCTGTCCTTCCAGGGGCCGGATGGCGGCCTGACGTTTCCGCTGAACGGCGTGTCCTTCCACTGGTTCGTCAACCTGTTTGAAAAGCAGTCGGTCGGCGATTTCGGCGCGGCCTTCCAGCGGTCGTTCTTCCTCGAGCTGATGGTGATGGTGGTGACGGTGGTCGTGTCGCTGCTGGCGGGCCTTGCCTTCAGGCGCAAGTTCCGTGGCGCCTCGCTGGTTTTCTATGGCACGGTCGCCAGCCTGGTGGTGCCATCGATCATCATCTCGCTCGGCATCGGCGTCGTGTTCCAGCAGCTCGGCTTTGCGCCGGCCTGGTATTCGTCCGCCTTCGGTGCGCACCTGACCTGGACGCTGCCCTTCGGCGTGCTGATCATGTTTGCCGTCTTCAATCGCTTTTCGCCGTCCTACGAGGAAGCGGCGCGGGATCTCGGGGCCAGCTCCTGGCAGACCTTCCGCCATGTCGTGCTGCCGATGATCGCGCCCAGCCTGATCGGCGTCGGGTTGTTCGGCTTCTCGCTCTCCTACGACGAATTCGCCCGTACGCTGATGACGTCGGGCTCATTCAACACGCTGCCGCTCGAGATCTACGGCATGACCACCAACGTCACCACGCCCGTTCTCTACGCGCTCGGTACCGTCACGACGCTGTTCTCCTTCACGGTCATCCTATCCGCAGTCGGTATCGGCTTCTTGGTCAGCCGCCGCCGCGCCGCGCTCGGGTCGGACGCCGGCAAGGGGGTCTGACGGCGTGCGCATTCTGATTATCAATCCGAACACAACGGCGTCGATGACACAGAAGATCGGCATCGCTGCGGGCAAGGTTGCCGCTTCCGGCACCGAAGTCGTGGCGCGCAACCCGATAATCGGTCCGGCCAGTATCCAGGGGCCGGCGGATGGAGAGGCGGCGCTGCCCGGCCTTTTTTCGGAGATCGAGGAGGCCGAGAAGGAGCCATTCGACGCCATCATCATCGCCTGCTTCGACGACACCGGGCTTTACCAAGCCCGGCAGCGGACGCGGCGGCCGGTCATCGGCATCGGCGAGGCTGCGTTCCACGCGGCGACGCTGGTAGGCAGCCGGTTCAGCGTGGTAACGACGCTATCGGTGTCCGTTCCCGTTATCCAAGACAATATCGCCACCTATGGATTTGGCGGACGCTGTGCGCGGGTGAGGGCCTCGGAAGTTCCAGTTCTCGAACTCGAACGGCCGGGTTCCGATGCCTGCCGCACCATATCGGCCGAAATCGCAACGGCGCTTTCCGATGATGATGTCGATGCGATCGTGCTTGGCTGCGCGGGCATGGCAGATCTTGCGCATCAGCTTAGCCTGGAGCACGGCGTGCCGGTCATCGACGGCGTTGCCGCTGCCGTCAAGCTTGCGGAAATGCTGCACGCGCTCGGGCTGCAAACCTCGCAGGCGGGACCGTTCAGGAAGTCCGCGTAACAGCGGCATTTCTCCATCCGTGTCCCAAGACGCGGTGTTCCTGAAAGACATATGCCGGCTATCCGCTCCTAGCGGATTACCTTGGTTGACAGCCGCCTAGGCACGGCACTGTTTCCTCTTGAACGCAACATCGCCTCGCCGACAAAGCCCAAGTTTTGGCGTTGGGGGGCTCAAGCGCGGATAGCCGACGGCCATTCCATTGCCTCGCCTGACCGATCCCGCTTGATTTGCCCTGCAAAAGCGCCAACTTCGCCGACAACGGGGTCGCTTTCCGAAAAGCAACGCTTTATAGATGCGCGGGTTTGGCAAGGCGCATATCCGCGCAGGAAGCAGGAAGAGACAAATGACGAACGTGGTCGTGATCGGTTCGCAATGGGGTGACGAAGGCAAGGGCAAGATTGTCGATTGGCTTTCCGAGCGCGCGGATATCGTTGTCCGCTTCCAGGGCGGCCACAATGCCGGCCATACGCTCGTCATCGACGGCACCAGCTACAAGCTGTCGCTGCTCCCCTCCGGCGTCGTGCGTCCGGGCAAGATGGGCGTCATCGGCAATGGCGTCGTCGTCGACCCCCACGCGCTGCTCGCCGAAATCGATCGTCTGGCCGTGCAAGGCGTCAAGATCACCCCGGAAAACCTGCGCGTGGCCGACAATGCCACTCTCATTCTGTCGCTGCACCGCGAACTCGACGCGCTGCGCGAGGATGCCGCCACCAACAGCGGCACCAAGATCGGCACCACGCGCCGCGGCATTGGTCCTGCCTACGAAGACAAGGTAGGCCGCCGTTCGATCCGCTTTATGGATCTCGCCGATCTCGAGAGCCTGCCATCCAAGGTCGATCGTATCCTGACGCATCACAATGCGCTGCGTCGTGGCCTCGGCGTTGCCGAAGTCTCCCATGAGACGATCATGGAAGAGTTGACATCGGTCGCCGACCGCGTACTGCCGTTCCGTGAAACCGTCTGGTTGCTGCTCGACAAGGAGCGCCGTCGCGGCGCACGCATCCTGTTCGAAGGCGCCCAGGGCTCGCTGCTCGACATTGACCATGGCACCTATCCCTTCGTGACCTCGTCCAACACCGTCGCAGGCCAGGCGTCTGCAGGCTCGGGTATGGGCCCCGGATCGCTGGGCTATATCCTCGGGATCACCAAGGCCTACACGACCCGCGTCGGCGAAGGCCCGTTCCCGACAGAGCTGAAAGATGAGATCGGTCAGTTTCTTGGGGAAAAAGGTCATGAATTTGGCACAGTTACCGGGCGTAAACGTCGTTGTGGATGGTTCGACGCGGCACTGGTTCGCCAGTCGGTTGCCACCAACGGCATTACAGGCATCGCGCTGACCAAGCTCGATGTGCTGGACGGACTGGAAGAATTGAAGATATGCGTCGGGTACATGCTCGACGGCGAGCAGATCGATCATTTGCCGGCCAGCCAGGGTGCGCAAGCACGGGTGGAGCCGGTTTACATTACGCTTGAGGGTTGGAAAGAATCGACCGTTGGGGCCCGCAAATGGGCTGACCTGCCGGCCCAGGCAATCAAATATGTACGCCAGGTGGAGGAGCTGATCGGTGCGCCGGTGGCCCTGCTTTCGACCAGCCCGGAGCGCGACGACACCATACTTGTGACTGATCCGTTTGAGGATTAATGTCGCGCCAACGATAAAAAGCTGTTCGGCTTCCCTGCTGGACATCACGAGAAAGTACTGATGGCGGATTTTGTAGCAGTCATCCGACGTGCCGTAGATGGCCTGTCTGACAATACACCCGAGATGCGGGTGAAGGTTTATGCCCGCGCCCGGGGTGCCGTGCAGCGCCAGCTGGAAAGCATGAAGCCGCGTCCGCCCGAGACTATGCTGCAACGCCAGCTGGAAAAACTCGAAGCTGCTATCAGGGATGTCGAGGCCGAGCACGCCGAAGCCGGTCTTGAGCCGGTCAACGAGGTGGTTGGCGAAGCGACAGAAGCCTACGCGCCGTCAGCCGAACCCTACCACGCGCCAGAGCCGCAGCAGGTTTCCGAGCCTGAACCCGAGCCGATTGCAGAACCCGAGCACGTTGCGGAACCTGAGCGTGCCCCAGAGCCGGAGCATGCCCCGGAACCGGCGCACGCATATGAGCCGGAGCATGCCCCAGAGCCGGCACCTGCCTATGAACCGGTGCAAAATCCGACGCCGGAATACGTGCCGGAGCCGGCTGCACAGGAACAGCCCGCGCATGTCGAGGTCGAACCGGCCTACCATGCGGAAGCACCGTCTCCCAGCGCCGACGATACCTGGCGAGAAGAGGACGACTGGGCGCCAAAGCCTGATGTGCAGCCCGAGCCTGTGGAAGTCCAGGAGCATCTCTACGACGTTCCTGACCATGAGCGTTATCGCGAGCCGTCGGCCTCCGTCGTCAGCAGTCCGGTCGAAGACGTATGGCCTCGGCACGAGCCGGAGCAGGAAATTTCGCATCCTGCCGACGAGGAATACGGGCGGACCCACGAGCCGGCACCTGAAGTCGCTGCTGCCTTGGTGCCGGATCACTTCATAAGCGAAACCCATAGCGATCCGGTCTATGCCGATCGCGCCGCGCATTTCGACGATGTGTGGGCGGAAGTGGCCACTCCGGAGGTCGATGCCCGTGGCGAGCCGGATCATTCCTGGTCCATGCCCGTCGCCGCCGAGCCGCTCGATCCAACCCATCCTGGCCCTGCCGCCATCCCGGTTCGTTATCCGCCGGACGTCGGCTTCACGGCCAATGAGCATCCGGCTGCAAGAATGCCCGAGGCAGCGGAGCCATTCGCCTGGGATGCCGCGACCTTCGACGAACTGCCGCCTGTGAAGTCGGAGAGTGTTGCGCCGGCCAAGCCGGTCCTTCCGATCCCCGCTGGCGATTTCGACGATGTGGACCTGTTTTCCGACGTCCACGGCACGCCGGCAAAACCGGCTGCCAAGCCGGCGCCGGCCGATGGCTGGAACGAGATCAAGGAGCTTTCCGGCTACGAGAAATTTGCCGCCGAAACGGATTTCGGCGATCCCACCCCGTCCGATCTCGGACAGGTCAGCGTCGCCGGGCTGCAGGGCAAGAGCTATCGCATGGAGCCCCGGCGCCAGCGGTTTGGCGCCAAGGGCATCCTCTTGAGCCTCATTGGCGTTGCCGTCGTCGGCGGTGCCGGCTATGCCGCCTGGTCGAATCGCGATGCCCTCAACCAGATGGTCGCCGGTCTCGTCAGTTCCGCGACCAAAGACACGGCTGCCGTCGACAAGTCGGCGACAGCACCGGCCGCCACCACGCCTGCAAGCACGACGCCGGCAGCGGGCACCCCGGATACATCCAAGCCGTCGACAGCGCCGCAGACGGCATCGGCGCCTGCTGCCACCGCTGTGGCGCCCGACAATGACGGCAACACCGTCAACACCAAGTTCACCCAGCGCCTGATGGCGGATGGCACAGAGGTCGATGCCGGCGTGCCGCCCGTTCCCGGTGGCCCCGTCGCTGCCGAAGGCAAGTCGATCGCGCAGCAGAATGTCGCGGCAAGCACGCCGCCGCCTGCTGCCGGAGCTCCCGCCGCTGACGCTGCGCCGGCCACGCCATCGCCGACACCGGCGCCCGCAAGCGCGGCGCCGGACGCAGCCACAACACCGCCGGCCGCGGTGCCGTCGCCGACCGCAAACGTGCCCTCCGCGACGCCGCCGGTTGCGACACAGACGGCCACCGTCGGTTCGCCGCAGAAAATGTTCCTCTACGAGGAGCGTCTCGGCCAGACATCGCCGACCGCTATCGAGGGAACGGTCACGTGGAGCGTTCAGGAAGACAAGGGCGACGATGGCAAGCCTTCACCGGCAGTCCAGGGTAGCATCAATGTTCCCGAGCGCGGGATGACGGCGCTTGTCACCTTCAAGCGCAATACCGATCCGTCCCTGCCAGCCAGCCATCTCATCGAACTCGTCTTCTCCCTGCCGCCGAATTTCGAGGGCGGTGCCATCGACAGCGTGCAGCGGGTGGCGATGAAGGCGACCGAACAGGACAGGGGCGATCCGTTGATTGGTGTACCCGCCAAGATCACCGACGATTTCCACATGGTGGCGCTGAACGACTTCCCGGATGCCCGCAAGACCAATCTCGACCTTTTGCGGAGCCGCAAATGGATCGACATTCCGGTCACCTACCGGAATGGTCGTCGTGCGCTGCTGACCATGGACAAGGGCGACACCGGCACCGACGCCTTCAACAAGGTGATCGGCGAATGGGCGGCGATCGCCGGGCCATCCAACGGTCAGTAGGCGATGCAGTTGCATTAGACAAAGAAAAGGCGGGCCACTGGGACCCGCCTTTTTGTTGAGTGCTCGAAGCTGTCGTCAGAGCGCTCGAGGTTAAGCCGTCGCCTCGACGACCCGCAATCCCTTGGCGCGATCCAAAGCGTCCTTGCGGACGGCTTCCTGGACCTTTTCAAAGGCGCGAACCTCGATCTGGCGGACACGTTCGCGGCTGATGTCGAACTCAGACGACAGGTCTTCGAGCGTCACTGCGTCTTCCGACAGGCGGCGTGCCTCGAAGATGCGGCGTTCGCGGTCGTTCAGAACGCTCATGGCCCGTGCCAGCATCCGGCGGCGGGTTTCGAGTTCGTCCTGCTCGATCAGCACGGCTTCCTGGCTTTCGTGGTTGTCGACCAGCCAGTCCTGCCACTGGCCACCTTCGCCTTCGGCTGCCTTGATCGGTGCATTCAGAGACGCATCGCCGGAGAGGCGGCGGTTCATCGAGATGACCTCCTCCTCGGACACCTTCAGCGTGGTGGCGATCTCGGTTACCTGGTCGGGCTTCAGATCGCCTTCGTCGATTGCCTGGATCTTGCCCTTGAGGCGGCGCAGGTTGAAGAACAGCCGCTTCTGGTTGGCGGTCGTGCCCATCTTCACCAGCGACCAGGACCGCAGGATGTATTCCTGGATCGAGGCCTTGATCCACCACATGGCATAGGTCGCCAGGCGGAAGCCGCGCTCGGGGTCGAATTTCTTGACCGCCTGCATCAGGCCGACATTGCCTTCGGAGACGACTTCGCCGATCGGCAGGCCGTAGCCGCGATAGCCCATGGCGATCTTGGCCACCAGTCGAAGATGGCTCGTTACAAGCCGATGCGCGGCCTGGCGGTCCGCATGCTCGGCGTAGCGCTTGGCAAGCATGTATTCTTCCTGCGGTTCCAGCATCGGGAACTTGCGGATCTCGTCAAGATAGCGGTTGAGGCCGGTTTCGCCGGCGGTAATAGATGGCAAATTATTGCGGGCCATGAAGCACCCTCCTGTTGCAAACCGGCCCCTCAAAACGGCACATCGCGTGCCCTAAAAGCGGGTCGGCACGTGCGGTTCGGTCAGACCCCGCACTAAGTCCAGTTAAAGATAAGTATGTCGAAACCGGGATTCAAGGATGGGGTCACGCAGCTGTGACCAGAGCGATGCGCCCCATAAGCCGCTGATTGTTGACGTTAGCGGCAAAGATCCAGCTGCCTGCCCGCAATTTCACTTAAACCGCGAACAATGACGCTATTTATACGCTTATATCGATGCCAAGTCCAGCGCCCAGCTAACTCCGCAGGGCTTCCGCAAGTTCCAGCATGTCGTCTGGGAGCGGGGCCTCGAAGTGCAGGATTTCGCCGGTGCGCGGGTGCTCGAACTGCAGCAGATAGGCGTGCAGTGCCTGGCGCGAGAAGCGGCCGACGATATCCTTCTGCGCGTCGGGAAGAAGGTTGGCCTTGGTCCGGAATCCTGCCCCATAAACAGTGTCGCCGAGCAGCGGGTGGCCGATATGGGCCATGTGGACGCGGATCTGGTGGGTGCGTCCGGTTTCCAGGCGGCAGTCGACCAGCGATGCCAGCGCCGTTGCATCCGGCAGTTCGTGAAAGCGCTCGAGCACGGTGTAATGGGTGATCGCCTCGTCGGAATCCTCGCGGTCCGGCTTCTGCACGGCCCGCTTGGTGCGGTCGCCGGTCGAGCGGCCAAGCGGCGCATCGATGGTACCGGTGAGTTGGCGCGGGCGGCCCCAGACGATGGCGCGGTAGGCGCGCTCGAGCGGCATGGTCCGGCCGTGGTCGGCGAATTGAAGCGAGAGATGGCGGTGGGCGATGTCGTTCTTGGCGACGACCATGACACCGGTCGTGTCCTTGTCGAGCCGGTGAACGATGCCGGGCCTACGGACTCCGCCGATCCCCGAAAGGCTGTCGCCGCAATGGTGGATGAGCGCGTTGACCAGCGTGCCGGTCCAGTTGCCGGCACCCGGGTGGACGACAAGGCCGGCAGGCTTGGCGATGACGATCAGGTCATCGTCTTCGTAGAGTACGTCGAGCGGAATGTCTTCGCCCTGCGGTGTGGGATCTTCCGGCTCGGGCATTGTGATATCGAACCGTTCGCCGGGGCGGACCTTGCGCTGCGGATCGGTCATCGGCTCGCCGTTGCGCAGCACCGCGCCATTCTTGATCAGCGCTTTGACGCGGCTGCGCGATACCTCTTCCCCGAGTTGGGCGGTCAGCCAGGCATCGAGGCGACCTTCCGCTGCTTCATCGGCGATCAGCACTTTGCTAATGGCATCGGCTTCTTTAAAGGGGTCGTTCAAACGCATTCTCCGGCGCGATCAAGAACAGGACGTATTCATGACAAGTCTCAAGCCAGACGACCAGGACGAAAAGCCTCTCGATCCGGCAATGGAAAAGGTGCGGCGCAAGATGGTTCGTCTGATGATCGTATCAGGCACCGTCATGGTGGTGAGCCTTATGGCGGTCTTCGGTGCCGTTGTCTACAAGGCGATGCGGCCGGCTGCCCGCACCACGACCACCACGGGCGTGCCTTCCGATGCGCCGGTCTCGTCATCTGTCGGATTGCCCAATGGGTTTGCCGTGCAGTCGGTCAGTCTTTCGGGCAACCAGATGCTGTTCTACGGCGTCAACGGCGAGGGGCAGCGGCAGGCGATCGTTTATGACTATGGCGTTGGACGCATCGTGGCGACCGTGTCGCTGCCGGCACCCTGACAGGATAGATGATGAACGATAGCCGGCTGACCCTTATCGAGGATGCCGATGATCCGCGCATCGCCGAATTTCGCGATATTCGCGAGCGGGATCTGACCGGACGTGAGAGCCGGTTCATCGCCGAGGGCACCGTCGTGCTGCGGCTTCTGGCCGACGCCCATGCGGCAGGGCGCGGCTTCGTCGCCGAGAAGGTTCTCCTGTTGCGCAATCGCGCCGCCGGTCTTGCGTCCATCATCGATGCGCTGCCCGAAGACGTGCCGGTCTATGTCGCCGATGCCGCCGTTCTCGATGCCGTCGTCGGCTTTCACCTGCACAGGGGCGTGCTTGCGCTCGGTCGGCGGGTGTCGGTTGACCAACTGGAAAGCTTCATCGACGGACTGCCGCCGAAGGCAATGGTGCTGGTCGGCTGCGGGATTTCCAATCACGATAATGTCGGATCGATGTTCCGCAATGCCGCAGCCTTCGGTGCGGACTGTCTGCTGCTGGACGAGACCAGTTGCGATCCGCTGTATCGCAAGGCGCTGAGGGTTTCCGTTGGTTCGGTGCTGACCTTGCCCTACTGCCGCGCCGGTTCGGACCGCGCCATCCTCGATGCGCTGACCGGTCGCGGATTTGCCATCTGGGGACTGTCGCCGCGCGGAGAAACGCCGATCGGTGCGGTGCCGCCGGCCTCGCGACTGGCTTTGGTGGTCGGAACGGAGGGGGCGGGATTGCCGGAGACGATCCTGTCGCGCTTCGGCACGGCGCGCATCCCACAAGCGCCAGGGCTGGACAGTCTTAATGTCGCGACAGCGACCGGTATCGCCTTGTTCGCCATGGCATCGGCGGCTGGGCGGATCTAAACAGCTTGTGTGGGAGCAGTTTGTGCGCCCAGAAGAGGGAAAGCGTCTCATTATAGCTCAGTTCGAGGGCTTGGTAACCGTCCGTTAGTCATACGGACCAACCAACCTCCGATAGAGACCTCTATCTGAAACTTTCGCCGAAAACCCACGTTGTTTTTTTGTGGGGTACGGAAACAATTCCATTTCTCCACGAAAATAAAGGTGCGCGCGCTCCTCGAAATCCTGCCGGCCGACATTCGTCGCCGGTCAACAGATTGAGGAGGATATTATGCAGACCAGAATCTTATCGCTTTCTGTCGCCTTATCGGCAGCAATCTTGACCAGCCATGCCGATGCACAACAGGCAAGGAGCGGGCTTGGCCTCGGCGGCGGTGTTTCCGTCGGCGGGGGGCGAGGCCTGGGCGTTGGCGTGGGAGCGTCTCTCGGCGGTAGCCGCGGGGTGAACGCCGGCGTCGGTGCTAGCCTCGGGGGCTCCCGCGGCGTGAACGCGGGTGTCGGCGCTTCCGCTGGCGGTACCGGCGGCGTGAATGCTGGAGCAGGGGCATCCGTGGGAGGATCCCAGGGTGTCAATGCCGGAGCCGGTGCTTCGCTTGGTGGCGGTAGCGGCGTCAACGCAGGGGCCGGCGCCTCTGTCGGTGGCGGCGGCGGTATCAGCGCAGGGGTCGGCGCCTCTGTCGGTGGTGGAAGCGGTGTCAGCGCGGGCGTTGGCGCATCCATCGGTGGGGGCCGAGGAGGCACGGATGGCGGCTCGACAGGCTCAGTCGGCGGCGGCAACACAGGCGGAGGCAATGCAGGCAGCGGCGCATCCGGATCGGGTTCAGGCACGGGGTCCGGCATTGGATCCGGCCTCGGCGGCGGTCTTGGCGCGTCGACGGGGCCGGGCAACAGCGGCCTTGGCAATGCGGCTGCAACCCGGCGAGCAGCCATAGCCTTCCAAGGCATGTCGCCTTCTCGGCAGAAGCTCATGGTGACCCGCTGCAAGCAGATGGGATCGACGGCTGACGCCGGGCTCGCTGCGCTCTGTAAACTTCTGCGGCAGATCGCAAGCCGATAGATTGGCGATGACACAGGAAGGTGCTTGCGGCTCCGTCGAGCCGCAAGCCAGCCTTTGAACGTTAAGACCCAATTAGACCGGCGGTTTCTCCAGCAGATCCGAGGCACGATCCGCCAGGCTTCGGCGCTCTCCGCTGCCCTTGTCCGGGTTGGCGCCGAGCAAGCTGCGGATCGGCGATTGCTCGCCCTCCTTGATGGCCGTCAGGGCTACCATGTTGGCAGCGATGGCAGCGATCTCTTCGCGCAGCGCAGCATCCTGGCTGGTCGAGCGTGATTTCAGCAGCCTGTCGGAAAGCGCCGTACTGCGGTTGCGGGCCTCTTCGCTGAGACGCGCAAGATCCTCTTCGGTATCGGGCACGGCGGTCTCCCCGGTGGTTTCGGCGTCCGAGGCTTCATTGCCCGGCAGAGACGCGGTGAGCAAAGCCTCGCTCGACAACTCGGTCGCTTTGGCTGGTCTGGCTCCACGCCTGGACGACTTTTCTCCCCGTCCACCTTCAGACGATGCCTTCATTTTTTCCCTCAGTCGCGAAAGCTCTTCGCTGCGACGATCGATCAGCGCCTGCTTGTCGGCGTTGGCAGCGACTTCCCTGTTGAGTTTCTCGTCCAGCCGCATCCCCTTTTCCTCTTCCTGGCCAAGACGGATTTCCGCATCCTTTGCCCGCCGGGTCATGGCTTCAAGGTCGGTGCGCAGGGCATCGCGCTCGGTCCGCAGGCCATTGAAGCGCATGCGCAGGCTTTCCATTTCCGCTTCCCGCGCCGCCAGGTCGATCTTCATATTATCCGCGTCGACGACCATCCTGTCGATGCGTTTGCGCAGGCCGTCGAGATCGTGTTCCTTTTCGGAATGCGCTTGCTCGGACTGGCGAAGACCGGACTTCAGCTGGCTGATCGCCGCCTCCTCGCGTCGCAGTCGGGAGCGCAAATCGCCTGCTTCGACGCTCATCTCGTCGATCTGGGCGTGCAGTTGCTCGTTTTCCGAAGACAGTCTGCCGGCTTCCCGCTTCAACGTCTCTTGCGCCAGTTGCAGTGCGATGCTCTTGCCGCGTTCCTTGGCGAGGGCTTGCTCTGTCTTTGCATTTTCCGCCGCGTAAAGCGCGCGCGCCATGTCCTTCTGGGCACGCACCTCCTGGACGCTGAGCGGCATGGTGGCGCGCAGGCGCTTTTCGGTGAACCAGACGATGCGGCGATGGATGGCGGGTGCCACCATGCACGCGATCAGGACCGCCGTCAGAAAGCCTAATCCAAACAGAAGGGCGAATTGTATCACGGCGCGGCCATCACCTGTACTGGGGCATAAAGTGGATGCCGGAAATTAAGCAGGAAGCCCGCTGCTGAGCAAGCGCGAACTCGGGGCGCGGTTAATACGCGAGGTTGAGCAGATAACTTAGAAGGGATTCCAGGTCGGCTGAGGCGTCACCTTGAGGTAGCCAAGGTTGAGGCCGAGCCGTGCCCCGATGCCGGTGCGGATGGGTACTACGACGATGTCGTTGTTTTTCAGCGCCGTCATGCCGACGCCGGCGATCACGAAAGCCTGGCCGCTGATGCCGCCGAAGCGGGTGTAGATGGCGTCGGTGTTGTTGAGATTATAGACCAGCATCATGACGCGGGTGCCCTGGCCGCCATAATCGAAACCGAGCGACGGGCCCTGCCAATAGAGCGAGTGCTCGCCGGCATTCTTGGTGTTGAGTTGGCCCTCGCCATAGGTCAGGCCGGCGATGAAGGCACCGGAGCCCTCTTGGCCGAGAATGTAGCCGTTCGGCAGGCCGTAGCGTTCGAAGGCGGTTTCGACGACCTTGGCGAGGCCGCCGCTGGTCGAGCCGAAGAAGGAGTGGCCGGCGTCGATGATCTCCTGGACCGTGTACTGACCGCTGTTGGGTGCCGCCATCGCACCGCGCATCGGCATCAAAACGCAGGCGAGGACCGCAAATGCGGTGACCATGCTGAGGTCGATCAGTCGGCGGAGGAATTGATTGCGCATAGGCTCATCCGTTCTTCTCAGTGGGCGACACGCGCGCGCCCGGCTTGGAACGCATTTTGCGTCGATCCTCTTAACAATCGGTTTACCAACTATGGTGTCTTTATGGCGCAAGAGATGCCGCGACTGGTAATCCCCGTGCAAACTTGCCGTGCCAATGTCAGGTATGAACCTCGCCCGGCATATAGGAGACAATGAATGTCAAGGAATCCGAATCTGACGCTGAATGGACCGGATCTGGCCGCGCTCCTGTGTAGCCGCGTTTGCCATGACGTGATCTCGCCCGTCGGCGCGATCAATAACGGCCTGGAATTGCTCGATGAAGGCGGCGCCGACGCTGACGCCATGGACCTCATCCGCACCAGTGCGCTCAATGCTTCGGTTCGCCTGAAGTTCGCCCGCATCGCCTTCGGCGCCTCCGGCTCCGTCGGCGCGTCCATCGATACCGGTGAAGCCGAGCGCGCAGCCAAGGATTTTGCCGAAGCCGAGAAGAAGGCGACGGTCGTCTGGAACGGGCCACGGGCCATCGTTGCCAAGAACCGCGTCAAATTGCTGCTCAACCTCTTCCTGGTCGCTTATGCGTCGATCCCGCGCGGCGGCACAATCGACGTGACGCTCGAAAATCCCGAATTCGATGCCAAATTCACGCTCGTCGTCAAAGGCAAGCTGATGCGGGTGCCGGCAAAGTTCGCCGAGATCTGCAACGGCGTGGTTGAGGAAGCCATCGACGCCCATTCCGTCCAGCCCTACTACACGGTTCTCCTCGCCGACGAGAGCGGCATGGATATCACCTACACGGCAAACGGCGAGGACATCACCTACGTCGCCGAAATGCGCTCGGCATCATGACGCGGCGTGGTTGCAGGTAACGCTTTCTTCAGCGACCACCCTCTATCCTGCGCTGTGACGACGAGTTCATCCGGCGTTGGTATAGCAAAGGAGTTTTCATGCAGAGGTTCATGATCGCGGACACATCTGATGTCGTGCGCAAGGTCGGCATGAGGATTCTATCAGAGCTCGATTTCCTCGTCAGCGAGGCATCGAATGCCTCGGAAGCTCTGAGCCGGTTTCAGACCGGCTTGCCGCATTATATGATTGTCGATGCCGGCATGGAGGGTGCTCTCGGCCTGATTGCAGCGATCCGCGCCATGCCTGAGGGCAAGGACGTGAAGATCTATTACTGCGTGGTCGAGGCCGATCTCAAAAAGCTGATGGCCGGCAAGCGGGCAGGGGCGACGGATTTCCTGCTGAAACCCTTCGACCGCAAGATCCTGACCGCCGTTTTCGGCAATCGCGCCGTCGCCGCCTGATCTTCGTAGAGGGAAGGCCAACCTCCGCCCATTCCAAACGCCAACCAACAAAATCCCGCCTCGTTCGCACGAGGCGGGATTTTTCAATGCTTGGCAGTGGACGGTTACGGTCGGGTCGATCAGGCGCTTTCGGCGTAGCTGCTGATTTCCGGTTCGCGCAGCACGTAGCCGCGGCCCCAGACAGTTTCGATATAGTTCGCGCCACCGGCTGCATTTGCCAACTTCTTGCGAAGTTTGCAGATGAAGACGTCAATGATCTTCAGTTCCGGTTCGTCCATGCCGCCATAGAGATGGTTCAGGAACATTTCCTTGGTTAGCGTCGTGCCCTTGCGGAGCGAAAGCAGCTCCAGCATCTGGTATTCCTTGCCGGTCAGATGCACGCGCTGGCCACCGACTTCGACGGTCTTGGCGTCGAGGTTGACGATCAGTTCGCCAGTCGAGATGACCGACTGGGCGTGACCCTTGGACCGACGGACGATCGCGTGGATGCGAGCGACCAGTTCGTCCTTGTGGAAAGGCTTTGTCATGTAGTCGTCGGCACCGAAGCCGAGCCCGCGAACCTTGTCCTCGATACCGGCCATGCCGGAGAGGATCAGGATCGGTGTCTTGACCTTCGACAGACGCAGCGTACGAAGCACTTCGTAGCCAGACATGTCTGGAAGGTTCAGATCGAGCAAAATAATATCGTAGTCATAAAGCTTGCCAAGATCCACGCCCTCTTCACCGAGGTCGGTCGTGTAGACGTTGAAGCTTTCAGACTTGAGCATCAATTCGATGCTCTGCGCTGTCGCGCTATCGTCTTCAATGAGTAAAACCCGCATAATATTCCCCTTTACCGCCGCCGAAAGGTCGAAAGCCTCCTACGCGATACCGATTCAACCACTGCCTGATTTGAAAGCTGCCACGGAATGGTTAACAAATTCTGATTCCTTCTGGCAAGCTGTATCGACTTTATTAAATATTTTTCTCACTTCCCTGATTTTGCATGTAAATCAGCATTTTGATTTCCTTAACTTTTACATCAAGAAAATCTGCCAACTGATTCTTTTGAATCAACAATGCCATTGTCCCGATTTGGCCGACGGCATTTACCGACCCTTAAATGATAGCGCCTATAATTAACGATGCCCGTAAACGAAAGGTTACCAAAGGTAGGTTTTTGTTAACGCCGCCGGAATTTTTTTGTCCCATACCGATTCATATCGTCGTGGGCGGGTAATGCGTAGAGATCCGGGGTCTCGCAACACGGGAGTAATGCGTATGAAGTCACGTGAGAGCCTAGTTCGTCTGAAAGAGTTCCAGGTGAACGAAAAGCGCCGTCAATTGCAGCAATTGCAGATGATGACGGCCGAATTCGACCGAATGACCAAAGATCTGGAAAGCCAGATTGTTCTCGAAGAGAAAAAGTCGGGGATCTCCGATCCCAACCACTTCGCCTATCCCACCTTTGCCAAGGCCGCTCGCCAGCGGGCGGACAATCTTCAGGTCTCGATCCGAGAACTGCGGTCGCAGGAGGAGGCATTGGAAAGCGCTCTCGAGGAGATGCAGGCCGAATATGCCAAGGCCGCAGCGCTCGAGGAGCGCGACGGCGGCACCAGAGCCCGGGCCTAATCCCTCCGGTCCTGTTTGCGAGGAACGCCTTGCGAAGAGCCGTGCATGACTGGCCAGAGGGCCAGCCATGCACGGTTTTTGGCGTTTGATCCATCGCAGTTTGTTGAGCAAAGCAGCGGCCTGCGGGTCCTTACGCCTCGTTTTCACCGCTAAGGTGTTTCCCTCCGCGCGATGTCGAAATGGGTTCGGCTCTGCCGGGACGCGGCCGTTGCGCGTCGGGTCATGTTCAGGCTATCCCTGCGGCCCCACGCGGCGAGGGAAAGCGATCATGAATGGACATAGTTTCAGGGCGATCCTGCTGGTCGCATCCCCATTTTGCCTGGCCATGGGACTGGTGCTGCCGCTTGTCCGCTTCGATCGTCTGTATGTCTTCAGCGACACGCCGTCTCTGCTGTCGATCATCTCATCCCTCTGGCAAAGCGGGGATGTCCTGCTGGCAATGGTAGTGGCTCTGGTCTCGGTCGTCTTGCCGAGCCTGAAGCTGTTCGCACTGGCGATCGAGGCAACTTCCAGCGGGGAGGGCCGCCGTAGCGGCGGTCTGGTCGTGCGCGTGCTGCCGCACCTGTCGCGCTGGTCGATGATGGATGTGCTGCTGGTCGCAATCGTCATAACGGCTGCCAAGAGCAGCGGGCTTGCCAGCGCCTTCACGCAAGCGGGGATCTGGTTCTATGCCGGTTCGGCAGTCATTTCGGGCCTTCTTCATTTCCTGTTGAGGAAGGAACAAGGCCCGAAAGAATAGAATTGATGGTTATGGCCAGGATCAGTGGCGATATTGCTGGATGCGCGTGGTGCGCAGTCCGGCAAGACCATGGCTGCTGATGGACGACTGCCAGGACAGGAATTCTTCAACCGTCAGCGTATAGCGGTCGCAAGCTTCTTCCAGGCTCAACAGGCCACCGCGCACTGCCGCGACAACCTCTGCTTTACGACGGATAACCCAGCGCCGCGTGTTGGGCGGAGGCAGGTCTGCAATCGTAAGGGGGCTACCATCGGGGCCGATGACATACTTTACCCTGGGACGTATCATTTCGGTCATTGGACTCTCTACACACACTCAAGACCACTTCCAGGACTGTATCTTGCCACATTTAAAAATTGACTAAGCTGTTAGTAACACTTTGATAACAATTTTACTTAGCGGCCCGGACCGGTGATTTGCGGAGCGGTTTTCCGCCCGTCGGGATGTCGCTTTTCCGCCTGATCCTGGCTGAAAACGGCGGTTTTCCGGGCCTATTCGAGGTCTCTAAATTGTTAAGGCCCGCCCTTTTCCTCGATGCCGATCTTCAAAAATATTTTCTATTTTTCAATGGCATCCACCGGAAATCTCAGAGATTGACGCATAGGTCAACGAATGGCGCCCTAGCGTTTTGCTGTCGTCCGGGCATTGGTAGCGATTTGGCGCGGGGTCGGCGACTGCTTTGCCGCCGGCCCGTCCGATGAGTCGCTAAAGTCGCACAGCAATGATTTCCGTTTTGCCCGCTCCGAAATCATATTGGGCCGTGCCAGTATGGAGCAGAGTCAATACATCGCCGGCAGAGAGCGACGCCAGGCCAATGGCGCTGTGGCGAAACGCGCTGCTGCTTGCCTGGCTTGCGGCGGTGACCAGGGTGGTGATGGCATTTGCCATCAGGGCGACGGAATGGCTGCTCGATGTCACGATGCTGCAACCGATCGACAGCAGATATAGACCTGCAGCGGGCACCACCAGCCGATTGCCGAGGCTGCCACCAAGGCTGGAGCCGAGCGCAAAGCCACCGCGAACAGCGCTCAATTGGCTAAAGCCGGTCTGGCTCCCCGTTGCAGGCGTCAGGGCGCCGATGGCGAGCGAGGCGCGAACAGCCGGTTGCTGCGGCATGTCGACAATACCGAGCGGCGAGACGGACAATCCTGTCTGCCAGCTGCCGCCATCGGGACTGACCTTGATGGAGAAGCTGTCATTGCCGGCCAATCCCATTTCCGCCCGGCCCGACCAATTGGTCTGGAACAGGAGCGAGGCGGTGTCGCTGAGGGACGCTTTGTTGACCTTGATCTGATGGCCGTTGCCGACATTGTTGAAGAGTGTGGCGGTCGCGCTGACGGCAAGCCGGTTGGTATGGTCTGCGGTGGTGTTGATGCCGAGCGAAGAGATTGCGCCATCGGCGGGTAGGCTCAACTCGGCCCAGGCGCCGGCCTGATAAACGCGAAGTCGGCTATCGGACTGGAACCAGGCGCGCCAGCCTGGTTTCGGCAGAATGTACAGCCATGCACCGTCCTGCCGGAAGGCAACCTGTCCCGACTTGCCGGACCATGCGCCCGTGGCTGAAGAGCCAATGAGATAGCAGGCGCCTTCGACGGCCGGATCGGGTGGTGCGGTCAACTGCGCGACGAAGACCAACTGGACAGTGGCATCCAGGCGCTGCAGCGCTTCGTTGTGGGTTACATGTTTCTGCGCCTGGGAAGGCAGGATGTAGGGAAGGGCAAGGTTTAGGGTTTCGTCTGACATAGGCATCTCCCACGGGTTGGGCGGGCGCTGTCGGGCGGCGCCGGCCGTCGTGGCTGCCAGTCTAAGGGCGGTCAGGACGATGGGGATGAAATAGGCTTGCTTTTATTGTTTTTGTTGCGTTTTCCCGACGGTTTATCCCCCGGCGAGCGTCTGTTTTCCCCAGCAGATGAAGTCTGGATTGGCAAAATCGCTGTCGTCGGATTGTTGGCGCTTGCCATAGGATAGGGGCAGGCCGTCGAGGGTGACCGTGATGCCGCCGGCCGCGCGAAGCACGGCATCTCCGGCTGCGGTATCCCATTCCATGGTGCGCGAAAAACGGGGATAGACGTCCGCCTTGCCTTCGGCAAGCAGGCAAAATTTAAGGGAGGAGCCGATCGTCGTGCAGGCGGTGATGGCGTTGGCGGCGAGGAAGGCATCGGTGCGCGCGTTTCCGTGGCAACGGCTGGCAAGCGCCAGCTTGGTGTCGCCGCAGGCGCGAACCTTGATCGGTGCGCGGCTGCCGATCGTGAAGTCGGCATTCACCACCAGCTTCTCCGCCGCATTGTTTTCACCGGTGAAGGCAACGCCGAGAGCCGGGGCGTAAACGATGCCGGCCACGGGTTTTCCATCGACGATATAGGCAATATTGACCGTAAACTCGTCACGGTGGTCGATGAACTCCCGCGTGCCATCGAGCGGGTCCACCAGAAAAAAGGGAGCGCTGCCGATTTCGGGAATGCGGCCTGCCTCGACCGATTCCTCCGCGATGACCGGAATATCTGGGAAATGCCGTGAGAGATGCTCGAGAATGATCACCTCAGCCCGCTCGTCTGCCACAGTGACCGGCGACAGGTCCAGCTTTTGCGAGACTTCGCAGCCTGATCGATAGACCGCCATGATGGCCTTACCAGCCTCGATCGCGGCCTGTTCAAACGCAGCAAGCATCGTCTTCCTTCCATAGCTCCCTGTCCTGCGGATAGCGCTTAGCAGATTTCGAATTGCGGCACGGGAAAAATTTGAGGTCGCCCGGCTTTTGTCGAGCAGGGACCGGCTTCGGCGCAGCATTTGCGTCTTTTTGCATAGTTGGCGACGCTCACTCGTCGCGCCTCAAATAGTGTCCGGCAGGCACCCGTTTCTTCTGTCCCACCCATAGGAAAATCCCTGGCCGGGAAAAAGCCTGACGGATGTCCTCCTCAGGTCATTTCGGGTCCTTTATGGGCTTGTCGTTTCTGTTGCATATGCGAATGTCGCTCCGGGTCGAGTTTGGGACATGGCATGCGCTATTCAGCACTGAACATCTTGAAGCAGGCATTTTCCGGCAACCGTGACTGGAAGCCGGTGTGGCGGACGCCGGAGCCGAAGCCGCATTATGATGTGATCATCGTCGGCGGCGGCGGTCATGGGCTGGCGACGGCCTATTATCTTGCCAAGGAGCACGGCATCACCAATGTCGCGGTGCTGGAGAAGAGCTATATCGGCTCCGGCAATGTCGGCCGCAACACGACGATCATCCGGTCGAATTACCTGCTGCCCGGCAACGAGCCGTTCTACGAAATGTCGATGAAGCTGTGGGAAGGCCTGGAGCAGGACTTCAACTACAATGCGATGGTGTCGCAGCGCGGCATCGTCAATCTGTTTCACTCCGACGGCCAGCGCGACGCCTATGCACGGCGCGGCAATGCCATGCGCATGCACGGCGTCGACGCCGAGTTGCTCGACCGCGAGCAGGTCCGCAAGATGATGCCCTATCTCAATTACGATCACGCCCGCTTCCCGATCCTCGGCGGCCTCTTGCAAAAGCGCGGCGGCACCGCCCGTCACGATGCCGTCGCCTGGGGTTATGCCCGGGGCGCCGATACACGCGGCGTCGATCTGATCCAGCAGTGCGAGGTCACCGGTATCCGCCGCGAGAACGGCGTGGTGACCGGCGTCGAGACGACGCGCGGGTTCATCGGCTGCAACAAGCTGGCGCTGGCGGCGGCCGGCAACACTTCGACGCTTGGTCGCATGGCCGATCTCGACCTGCCGATCGAAAGCCATGTGCTGCAGGCTTTCGTCTCGGAAGGGCTGAAGCCGGTCATCGACAATGTCATCACCTATGGTGCCGGCCACTTCTACATCTCGCAGTCGGACAAGGGCGGCCTCGTCTTCGGCGCCGATATCGATGGCTACAGCTCCTATGCCCAGCGCGGCAATCTGGCGACGGTCGAGCATACGCTGGAGGAGGGGGTGGCGCTGATCCCCGGCCTGTCGCGCGTCCGCGTGCTGCGCGCCTGGGGTGGCATCATGGACATGAGCATGGACGGCTCGCCGATCATCGACCGGACGCCGATCGACAATCTCTATCTGAACTGCGGCTGGTGCTACGGTGGGTTCAAGGCGACGCCGGCCTCGGGCTTCTGCTTTGCCCATCTGATCGCCAGGAACGAATCCCACGATGTCAGCCGGCTGTTGCGCCTCGACCGCTTCGCCCACGGCTTCGAGATCGACGAAGGCGGCAAGGGCCCGCAGCCGAACCTGCATTGAGGGCAAGAACACGATGGCAAGCTTGATCCACTGCCCGCATTGCGGCATCCGACCCAAGGAAGAGTTCTACATTCGCGGCGACGCTTCGATCTCGCGGCCGTCCGCGACGGCTTCCGACGAGGAATGGAACCGCTACGTCTATATTCGCGACAATCCGCGCGGGCGCTACCAGGAGCACTGGCATCACGCCTCCGGCTGCCGCCGCTGGCTGGTGGTCGACCGCAGCAATGTCACGCACGAGGTCTTTTCCGTCAGAGACGTTGCCACTGCCGCCCGGGAGAACGCCGAATGACGGCCTATCGAGTTTCCTCCGGCGGGATCATCGACCGCAACGCTTCCCTTGGCTTCACCTTCGACGGCAAGCGGCTGCAGGGGCTGGGCGGCGATACGCTGGCTTCGGCGCTGCTCGCCAACGACCAGATGCTGGTCGGCCGCAGCTTCAAGTATCACCGCCCGCGCGGCATCGTCACCGCCGGCTCGGCCGAGCCGAACGCGCTGGTGACGATCGGCAAGGACGGCCGCACGGAGCCGAATACGCGCGCCACCGTCGCCGAGCTCTATCACGGGCTCGACGCCGTCAGCCAGAACCGCTGGCCGTCGCTGAAGCATGATATCGGTTCGCTCAACAGCCTGCTGTCGCCGTTTCTGGGCGCCGGCTTCTACTACAAGACCTTCATGTGGCCCGCCGCCTTCTGGGAAAAGGTCTACGAGCCGATCATACGTAGGGCAGCCGGTCTCGGCCGCGCCGTCATGCAGGCCGATCCGGATCGCTATGAGAAATCCTGGGCCCATTGCGACCTGCTGGTGGTCGGTGCCGGCCCGACCGGCCTGATGGCCGCCCGCACCGCCGCGCGCGCCGGGTTGCGTGTCATCCTTGCCGACGAAGGTTTTCGCCTCGGCGGCTCGCTGCTGTCGGAAAAACTCTCGGTCGGGGGCACGAGCGCCGACCTGTTCGTCAAAACTGTGCTCGACGAGCTCGCCGCCCTCCCGAACGTCACGCTGATGCCCCGCACCACCGTTTTCGGCTGGTACGACGACAATGTCTTCGGCGCGGTGGAAAAGGTGCAGAAGCATATCGCCGTTCCCTCCGCCGATCTGCCGGTCGAACGTCTGTGGCGCATCGTTGCCAAGCGCGCCATCGTTGCCACCGGGGCGGAGGAACGGCCACTGGTGTTCGGCGGCAACGACCGGCCCGGCGTCATGATGGCGGGTGCTGCGCGCAGCTATCTCAACCGCTACGGTGTCGCCATCGGCCAGAAGGTCGCCGTCTTCACTAATGGCGGCTCCGGTTACCGCACGGCGCAGGACCTGCACGAAAAGGGTGTCGAGATCGCAGCGATCATCGACACCCGGTCTGTGACTTCGGATGTCGCGCCGGCCGGCGTGCGGGTCATTCATGGTGGCACGGTCGTCGCCACCAAAGGTAAGTACCGGATCGAAGGGCTGATCGCCGACCGTGGCGGGCTGGACGAGTTCATCGGCTGCGATGCGCTGGCGATGTCGGGTGGCTGGTCGCCGATCATCCATCTCGCCTGTCAGCGCGGCGCAAAGCCGGTCTGGTCCGACGAGCGGCAGGCGTTCATGGCGCCATCGGACGCGGCGGAACTGGCGGTCGCCGGCTCTGCCGCCGGCATCGACAGCGTTGCGGGTTGCCTTGCCGATGGCGCGGCGAAGGCTGCCGCCGTCGTCGAGAGCCTCGGCTTCGTCTCCCAGGCGTTCGACATGCCTGAGGTCGAGGGCGAATACGATCCGTCCTTCGCGGCGGCCTGGCACATGGCGGGCGCCAGGGACAAGGCGTTCATCGATTTCCAGAACGACGTGCATGCCAAGGACATGGGCCTGGCACTGCGGGAGGGTTTTGGCCACATCGAGCATGCCAAGCGCTACACCACCAACGGCATGGCGACCGACCAGGGCAAGCTCGGCAATGTCAACGCCGTCGGCATCATTGCCGGCATGCGCGGCGTCAGCCCGGCTGCCGTCGGGACCACGACATTCCGGCCCTTCTACACGCCCGTCTCCTTCGGCGCGATGGCCGGGACGGCGCGCGGAAAACATGCGCGTCCGGTGAGGCAATCGCCGCTGCATGGTTGGGCCAAGAAGAACGGCGCCATCTTCGTCGAGGCTGGCGCCTGGTACCGCTCTTCGTGGTTTCCGAGGGCCGGTGAAAAGACCTGGCGCGAAAGCGTCGACCGCGAGGTGCTGAACGTTCGCGCCAATGTCGGCATCTGCGATGTCTCGACGCTCGGCAAGATCGAGGTGTTCGGCAAGGATGCGGCCGAATTTCTCAACAGGATCTATAGCAACGCCTTCCTCAAGCTTCCCGTCGGAAAGGCCCGCTACGGGTTGATGCTGCGGGAAGACGGTTTCGTCTATGACGACGGCACCACCAGTCGGCTCGCTGAAAACCATTTCTTCGTGACGACGACGACGGCCTACGCCGGCGAGGTCATGACCCATATGGAATTCTGCGCGCAGGCTCTCTGGCCCGATCTCGACGTTCGCTTCGTGTCCTCGTCGGACCAGTGGGCGCAGATGTCGATTGCCGGGCCCAAGGCGCGGCTGGTGCTGGAGCAACTGGTCGAGGACGATATTTCCAACGAGGCCTTCCCATTCCTTTCCGCGAGAAGCGTCACGCTGAAGGGTGGATTGAAGGCGCGGCTGTTTCGCATCTCCTTCTCAGGCGAACTCGCCTTCGAGCTCGCTGTGCCCACCGGCTACGGCGAAGCTGTAGCCGACGCGGTGATGGAGGCTGGAAAGGCGCATGACATCTGCGCATACGGCGTCGAAGCGCTCAATGTGCTGCGCATCGAGAAGGGGCACGTCACCCATAACGAGCTGGATGGCCGAACCACACCCGATGACGTCGGCCTCGGGCGGATGCTGTCGACGCAGAAGGCCGATTTCATCGGCAAGCGACTGTCGACGCGCTTCGGGCTGACCGCGGCGGATCGTGGGCAACTCGTCGGGCTGAAGCCGGTCGATCCTGAAAAGGAGATCAAGGCCGGCGCGCATATCCTCAAGGAAGGCGCTGCGCCCTCGACGGCCCATGACCAGGGCCATGTCTCCTCGGCGTGCTTCTCGCCCGTTCTCGGCCATTCCATCGCGCTCGCCTTGCTGAAGTCGGGTCGCGAACGGATCGGCGAGAAGGTGGTTGTCTGGGACCGCCTGCGCGGCGACGAATTCCTCGCGGAAGTTTGCAGCCCGGTTTTCGTCGATCCCGAAGCCCAGAAACTGCATGTTTGAGGAGCGGACCATGAGTGTTGCCTTCACCCGCCGCCACGTGCTGGAAGACCAGGTTGCCGGCTTCCGCGCCCAGCCGAATGCCGACCACCTGTCGATCATACGGCATGCCGCCATCTTCTCCGTTCTCGCTCACAACGGCCACGAGGGCTGGGCGCTGGCGGCGCTGAAGGCGATGCCCGATGTCTCGGTGCGCAAGGTCGGACCCGCCGAATGGCTGGTGGTGTCGGAAACATCCGGTGCGGATAGCCTTTCTCGCGATTTTGCGATGCTCGATGCCGGGCGCCTGTCGTTCTTCGAGCAGGGTGACGGGCGGACGCTGCTGCGTCTCTCCGGGCCGAATGTCCGCCGGATCCTTGCCAAGTGCGTGTCCGTCGACCTGCATCCGGATGTCTTTGCCGTCGGCCAGTCCGGCACCATGCTCTGCTGCCATGTCAGCGCCAATCTGGCGCGCACCGGTGTCGACGTGTTCGAGATCGCGGTCATGCGCTCCTTCGCGGGACCGGTCTTCGAGGAACTGGTCGAGATGGGGCGCGAATTCGCCATGACGACAGGGTTTTCGCAATAGCGCCCCGCAACGGTTTTTGGTAGACCGGTGGTTGAGTTGGGGACCTCGCCATGTCGCTTGCACTCTACGGCCACCCGTTTTCCTCCTATACCCAGAAGGCGCTGATCGCGCTCTACGAGGTCGGCACGCCTTTCGAGTTCCGCTGCATCTCGCCCGATCATCCGCAGCACACCGCCGAATGGCTGAAGCGCTGGCCGATGGCCAAGTTTCCGCTGCTTCTGGATGGCGAACGGGCGGTCTTCGAGACCAGCATCATCATCGAGTATCTGCAGCTGGCCTATCCGGGACCGGTGCGCCTGCTTCCCGCCGATCCGATGGCGGCGCTGGAGGTGCGTTTTCTCGATCGCTTCTTCGACCTCTATGTCATGGACGCGATGCAGGTTGCGGTCGAAGCGGCCTTGAAACGGATCGCCATGACGCCCGAGGACGGGCTGGCGCTTGCCCGCGAGAGGCTCGGTCGCGCCTATGCCTGGCTCGAAGGGGCGCTTGGCGGCCGCATCTGGGCGACTGGCGCGGAGTTTACGATGGCCGACTGCGCGGCTGCGCCGTTCCTGTTCTACGCCGACTGGACGCATCCGATCCCCGAGGAGTTCCCTCTTCTACGAGCCTATCGCGCCCGGCTGCTGGCCCGCCCGTCCGTTGTGCGCGCGGTAGACGAGGCGCGGCCGTTCCGGCACTATTTCCCGCTGGGCGCGCCTGACCGCGATTGAGTGACGTGTCTGGCCCCACCGTTTTTCGCTGGCGGCGGACAGTGGTCTTGAGTCGTTCGCCCGGCCGTAAATCCATGACGTTATCGGAATGAAAAATATAACCGGAGCGACATTTCATTTCGCAGACCGGACTGTTGGAGACCGGCAATTGTTTCTACGCTGACAGACGGATTTCAATCTACCGCGCGGCCACCGCCTGGCCGTTGCAAAGCCCCAGAACCGGAGATTTTCCATGAAAAGCCATACGAAGGTCGTCGTCATCGGGGGCGGGGTCGTCGGGTGTTCCGTGCTCTATCACCTGACGAAGTTTGGCTGGACCGACGTGGTCCTGCTCGAGCGCTCGGAACTGACCTCGGGTTCGACCTGGCACGCCGCCGGTGGCATGCACACCATCAACGGTGATCCGAATGTCGCCAAGCTGCAGAAATACACGGTCGAGCTCTACAAGGAGATCCAGGAGTATTCCGGCCAGGACGTCGGCCTGCACATGACCTCGGGCCTGATGCTGGCGGCCACGCCGCAGCGCTTCGACTGGCTGAAGTCGATCCTCGCCAAGGGACGCTACAACGGGCTGGAGGCGACGTTGCTGTCGCCGAAGGAAGCGCATGAGATGATGCCGCTCCTCGACCCCGACCAATTCGTCGGCGCCCTCTACGATCCGGTCGAAGGCCATCTCGATCCCTATGGCACGACGCATGCCTATGCGAAATCGGCCAAGAAGAACGGCGCCGATATCTACCTGCACACCAAGGTGGAAGACCTTGTCCAGCGCGAGGACGGCTCCTGGCGGGTGATCACCAACCAGGGCGAGATCATCGCCGAGCATGTCGTCAACTGCGGCGGCCTCTGGGCCCGCGAGGTCGGCCGCATGGTCGGCCTCGAGCTGCCGGTTCTTGCCATGGAACATATGTACCTCATCACCGAGGACATGAAGGAAGTCACCGACTTCAATGCCGCCACCGGCAAGGAACTGATGCATTGCGTCGATTTCGATGGCGAGATCTATCTGCGCCAGGAACGGCAGGGCATGCTGATGGGCACCTATGAGAAGGCCTGCCGGCCGTGGTCGCCGCTGAACACGCCCTGGGATTTCGGCCACGAGCTGCTGGCCGAGGATATAGCGCGGATCACGCCCGAGCTCGAAGTCGGCTTCCGCCATTTTCCGGCCTTCAACAATGCCGGCATCAAGAAGATCATCAATGGCCCCTTCACCTTCTCGCCGGATGGCAATCCGCTGGTCGGGCCGGTGCGCGGCATGACCAACTACTGGTCGGCCTGCGCTGTCATGGCCGGTTTCAGCCAGGGCGGCGGCGTCGGCCTGGCGCTCGCCAACTGGATGATCTACGGCGACCCGGGCTTCGATGTCTTTGCCATGGATGTGTCGCGCTACGGCGACTATGCGACGCTCGCCTATACCAATGCCAAGGTCCGCGAAAACTACCAGCGCCGCTTCTCGATCCGCTATCCCAACGAGGAACTGCCGGCCGGCCGGCCGCTGCTGACGACACCGATCTACGACAGGCTGAAGGCGGCCGGCGGTATCTTCGGCGCCTCCTACGGGCTGGAGCAGGCGCTGTGGTTTGCGCCTGAGGGCGAGGAAGACGCCTTCTCCTGGCGCCGCTCGAACGACTTCGACGTCGTGGGCGCCGAAGCAAAGGCGGTACGCGACAGCGTCGGCCTGATGGAAACCTCCGGCTTTGCCAAATATACCGTCAAGGGCAAGGGAGCCGAAGCCTGGCTCGACGGACTGCTCACCTGCCGCATGCCGGCCACCGGTCGCATGACGCTGGCGCCGATGCTGAAGGACGACGCCAAGCTGATCGGCGATTTCACGCTGGCCAAGCTCGGGGAGGGGGATTTCCTGCTGATCGGCTCCGGGATCGCCGAATCCTACCACATGCGCTGGTTCGAGGATCATTTGCCCGGGGACGGTTCTGTCGACCTGAAGGCGCTCGGCCTGTCGCTGCTCGGCCTGTCCATCGCCGGACCCAATGCCCGAAAGCTGCTGGAAAAGCTCACCCATCAGGATCTGTCCAGCGCGGCTTTCCCGTTCATGGAAATCCGTCACATGGATATCGGCATGGCGCCGGCCATCGTCGGCCGCGTATCTTACACAGGCGACCTCGGTTACGAGCTATGGATGAAACCGGAATACCAGGGCTATTTGTTCGACTTGCTGATGCAGGCAGGTCGCGACTTCGGCATCAAGCTGTTCGGCCTACGCGCCCTCAATGCGCTCAGGCTCGACAAGTCCTATGGCAGCTGGTCGCGCGAGTACCGGCCGCTTTATGGGCCTTATGAAGCGGGCCTTGGACGCTTTGTAGCCTTGTCGAAGGAGGCCGACTTCATCGGCAAGCAGGCGGCTGCCAAGGAGAAGGCGGAGGGCGGCACGCTGCGTCTCAAGACCTTCATCCTGTTCGCCAGGGATGCCGACGTGATCGGCGACGAGCCGATCTATCACAATGGCACGGTCAAGGGCTGGGTGACTTCGGGCGGTTTCGCCCATGCTTCCGGCGTTTCAGTGGCGCTCGGTTACGTGCCGAAAGAGATCGCCGACGAGACTGAGGGCTGGGCGATCGAGCTGCTGGGCGAATTGTTGCCGGCCACGCTGCAACCGCAGCCGCTTTACGACGCCGACGGGGCGCGCATGCGCGCCTGATCGTTAACGATTGGCTGGACGTCTACGGGCCCTGCGGGGCCCGTTTTCTGTTCAGATGTTTTCAGCTTAAAATGCTTTTACGCACGCAACTGGCAATTTTTCAGCCTGAGCGTGCTTTTTTTGATCAAGCTGTGGATTAAAATGCGCCATTTCCCGGCATTCTGAAAAGAATTTATCAGCGCCCCATCTTTTTGTCTTCACATTCGCGTCGAAAGCAGTATGGATTTCGAGGAATGGATGCCTCTTTTGCAGGCAAACGTTAACCAATAAGAGACGCGCCAGTAAATTCGCGTCCAGGGGAAAGAGATATATGGAGTACTTTATCCAGCAGCTCCTGAACGGGCTGACTCTAGGGTCTATCTATGGTCTGATCGCCATCGGCTACACGATGGTTTACGGCATTGTCGGGATGATCAACTTTGCCCACGGCGATGTCTTCATGCTCGGCGGCTTTGCCGCCCTCATCGTCTACCTGGTTCTCACATCCATCTTCATCGGGCTTCCCGTTGCCGTCATCCTCTTGATCATGATGGTCGTTGCCATGCTGGTCGTCAGCCTCTGGAACTGGGTCATCGAGCGCGTCGCCTATCGGCCGCTGCGTGGATCCTTCCGGTTGGCGCCGCTGATCACTGCGATCGGCATGTCGATCGTGCTGTCGAACTTCATCCAGGTTGCCCAGGGCCCGCGCAACAAGCCGATCCCGGCGCTGGTGCGTGACGTCTATACGGTTGCCGGCATCTCGGTGTCGCTGAAGCAGATCCTCATCCTCGTCATCACGGCGGTGCTGCTGGCGGTGTTCTGGTACATCGTCAAGTTCACGGCCCTCGGCCGCGCCCAGCGCGCCACGGAGCAGGACCGCAAGATGGCGGCTCTGCTCGGGATCAATGTCGACCGCACGATTTCCATCACCTTCATCATGGGCGCGGCACTCGCTGCCGTCGCCGGCACGATGTACCTGATGTACTACGGCGTCGCCTCCTTCACCGACGGCTTCACGCCCGGCGTCAAGGCCTTTACCGCAGCCGTTCTCGGCGGCATCGGTTCGCTTCCAGGCGCCGTGCTTGGCGGCGTGATGATCGGCCTTATCGAGTCGCTCTGGTCCGCCTATTTCACCATTGCTTACAAGGATGTGGCGACATTCGCGATCCTCGCCTTCGTGCTGATCTTCAAGCCGACGGGTATCCTCGGACGGCCTGAAGTCGAGAAGGTGTAAGAATATGTCCAATGCAACCATCGTGACTGGCAAGACCTCCTCCGGGCTCGTCCGGAGAGGCCTCATCGAAGCCTTCTTTGCCGCGCTGATTTCGTTCGGCATGTTCGTTCTCTACATCGGCCTGAAGACCGACCAGAACATCCACAACGAGCTGATCATCGTTCAGCGCTGGGGCCTGCTGGCGATCTTCGTCGCCATCGCCGCGATCGGCCGCTTTGCCGTCATCGTCTTTCTCCGCCCGCACCTGGACGAGCGCAAGCTCAGCAAGGCACGCTCCGGCGAACTGGAGATTTCGACGGACAAGACCTTTCTTCAGAAGCATTTCCTGAAGTTCGCGCTCATCCTGATGATCCTCTATCCGATGATCGTCGTCGGCATCGTCGGTGCGCAGGGCTCGCTGCTTTATGTCGACAATTTCGGCATCCAGATCCTGATCTACGTGATGCTCGCCTGGGGCCTCAACATCGTCGTCGGCCTCGCCGGCCTGCTCGATCTCGGTTATGTCGCCTTCTATGCCGTCGGCGCCTATTCCTACGCGCTGCTGTCAACGCATTTCGGCCTGTCCTTCTGGCTCCTGCTGCCGCTGTCCGGCATTTTCGCCGCCCTTTGGGGCGTTATTCTCGGCTTTCCGGTGCTGCGCCTGCGTGGTGACTACCTGGCAATCGTCACGCTCGCCTTCGGCGAAATCATCCGCCTGGTCCTGATCAACTGGACCGATGTCACCCAGGGTACGTTCGGTATCTCCGGCGTTCCCAAGGCGACGCTGTTCGGCATCAAGTTCGATGCCTCGGCCGACGGCTTTGCCAAGATCTTCCACCTGCCGATGTCGTCGGCCTACTACAAGATCTTCCTCTTCTATCTGATCCTGGCGCTTTGCATGCTGACGGCCTATGTCACCATCCGTCTGCGCCGCATGCCGATCGGCCGTGCCTGGGAAGCGCTGCGCGAAGACGAAATCGCCTGCCGCTCGCTCGGCATCAACACGGTGACGACCAAGCTGACGGCCTTTGCAACCGGTGCGATGTTCGGTGGTTTCGCCGGGTCGTTCTTCGCCGCCCGCCAGGGCTTCGTTTCGCCGGAATCCTTCGTGTTCCTGGAATCGGCAGTCATTCTCGCCATCGTCGTCCTTGGCGGCATGGGCTCCTTGACCGGGATTGCCATCGCTGCCGTCGTCATGGTCGGTGGTACGGAAATCCTGCGCGAACTGGACTTCCTGAAAGCTGTCTTTGGGCCTGACTTCACCCCTGAACTCTACCGCATGCTGCTCTTCGGTCTCGCCATGGTCATCGTCATGCTCTTCAAGCCGCGCGGCTTCGTCGGGTCCCGTTCGCCGACGGCCTTCCTCAAGGAGAGCAAATCGGTTTCAGGCAGCTTTACCAAGGAGGGACACGGCTGATGAGCACCCTGTCCAGCGATACGCTTCTCAAGGTCGAGCACCTGTCGATGAAGTTCGGCGGCCTGATGGCCATCAACGACTTCTCCTTCGAGGCCAAGCGCGGCGATATCACCGCGCTGATCGGCCCGAACGGTGCCGGCAAGACCACCGTGTTCAACTGCATCACCGGCTTCTACAAGCCGACGATGGGGATGATCACCATGAACCAGAAGAGCGGCAAGACCTTCCAGCTCGAGCGGCTGCCGGACTTCCGGATCACCCGCGAAGCCAAGGTTGCCCGCACGTTCCAGAACATCCGGCTGTTCTCGGGCCTGACTGTTCTCGAAAACCTGCTTGTCGCCCAGCACAACAAGCTGATGAAGGCGTCGGGCTACACGATCCTCGGTCTGCTCGGCATTGGCGGCTACGCCAAGGAAGCCAAGAACGCGATCGAACTGGCGCGCTTCTGGCTCGAGAAGGCCGACCTAATCGACCGCGCAGACGATCCTGCAGGCGATCTGCCCTACGGTGCGCAGCGTCGCCTGGAGATTGCCCGCGCCATGTGCACGGAGCCGGAGCTTCTCTGCCTCGACGAGCCGGCCGCCGGCCTCAATCCGCGTGAATCGGCGGTGCTGAATGCGTTGCTGCGGGCGATTCGCTCCGAAACGGGCACGTCGATCCTGCTCATCGAGCATGACATGTCCGTGGTGATGGAGATTTCCGACCACGTCATCGTCCTCGAATACGGCCAGAAGATTTCCGACGGCACGCCAGACCACGTCAAGAACGACCCGAAGGTGATTGCCGCCTATCTCGGCGTCGAGGACGACGAAGTCGAAGACGTCATCGCCGAAGTCGAGCACCTCGAAGGGGGCGCCAAGTAATATGACAACCCAACCCTTGCTTCACGTCCAGAACGTCGAAACCTATTACGGTAACATCCGCGCGCTTTCCGGCGTCGATGTTCACGTCAACAGCGGCGAGATCGTCAGCCTGATCGGCGCCAATGGCGCCGGCAAGTCGACACTGATGATGACCATCTGCGGCAGCCCGCAGGCGCGCTCCGGCTCGATCATCTATGAAGGCCGCGACATCACCAAGCTGCCTATGCATGAGATTGCCAGGCTGCGCATCGCCCAGTCGCCGGAAGGACGTCGCATCTTTCCGCGCATGACCGTCATGGAAAACCTCCAGATGGGTGCCGGCCTCGACGATCTCAAATACTTCAAGGAAGACGTCGAGAAGATCTTCACGATGTTTCCGCGCCTGAAGGAACGCCACGCCCAGCGCGGCGGCACGCTGTCGGGCGGTGAGCAGCAGATGCTGTCGATCGGCCGTGCGCTGATGGCCCGCCCAAAACTGCTGCTGCTGGACGAGCCGTCGCTCGGCCTTGCACCGCTGATCGTCAAGGGCATCTTCGAGACGATCAAGCAGTTGAACGAGAAGGAAGGCCTGACGGTGTTCCTGGTCGAGCAGAACGCATTTGCAGCCCTGAAGCTTTCACATCGCGCCTATGTGATGGTCAACGGTAAGGTGACGATGAGCGGTTCCGGCAGGGAACTGCTCGCCAATCCCGAAGTCCGCGCGGCCTATCTCGAAGGCGGGCGGCATTGAGCCGATAGAAGGGAGTTTTAAGATGCAGGGACTTTTCTTCGAGCCTGACACCGGTGTTCGCATGATCATCCGCGCACTCGTTTTCCTGATCGGCCTGTGGACCGCATCGCGGGCCGGCAGGGCTGTCGCCGAGAACTGGGATGGCTATGGCCTGGTGATCGCTTATACCTTTCTGCTCGCCTGGGTGATGCAGTTCCTCCACCATGCTCTCTTCGACGGACCGATGCTGAGCCCCTTGTTTTTCGGGATCGATTTCGTCGTTCTGCTGATCGTCTCGCTCGCCGGCTTCCGCTATCGCCGGACGAACCAGATGGTGAATAACTATTACTGGCTGTATGAACGAACTTCCGCGTTTTCGTGGAAGGACAAAGATTGACAGCCCGTTGAAACTGGGCATGAATTGCCCGTGTGGAACAGCTTCCCCGACGCGGAATAGGTGGGTACTGCGTTGGGTCTTCGATCGGTCCCCGCTCAAAAATTGGGAGTTATAATATGAAGAAGTCTCTTCTTTCCGCAGTGGCCCTGACAGCGCTCGTCGCTTTCAGCGGCGCTGCTCGGGCCGATATCATCATCGGCGTCGGCGGTCCCCTGACCGGTCCGAACGCAGCTTTCGGCGCGCAGCTCCAGAAGGGTGCCGAACAGGCAGCCGCTGATATCAATGCTGCCGGCGGCATCAACGGCGAAAAGATCAAGATTGAACTTGGCGACGACGTTTCCGATCCGAAGCAGGGCATCTCGGTTGCCAACAAGTTCGTAGCTGATGGCGTCAAGTACGTTGTCGGTCACTTCAACTCGGGCGTTTCCATCCCGGCTTCCGAAGTCTACGCTGAAAACGGCATCCTCGAAATCACCCCTGCCGCGACCAACCCGAAGTTCACCGAACGTGGCCTGTGGAACACCTTCCGCACCTGCGGCCGTGACGACCAGCAGGGCGGCGTTGCCGGCGCCTACCTCGTCGAGCACTTCAAGGACAAGAAGATCGCCATCATTCACGACAAGACTCCTTATGGTCAGGGTCTCGCCGATGAAACCAAGAAGGCCATGAACGCCGGTGGCGTCACGGAAGCCATGTACGAAGGCATCAACGTCGGCGACAAGGACTTCTCGGCCCTCATCGCCAAGATGAAGGAAGCCGGCGTCTCGATCATCTATTGGGGCGGTCTGCACACGGAAGCCGGCCTGATCATCCGTCAGGCTGCCGACCAGGGCGTCAAGGCGACGCTCGTTTCGGGCGACGGTATCGTGTCGAACGAACTGGCTTCGATCGCTGGCGACGCCGTCATCGGCACGCTCAACACCTTCGGCCCTGATCCGACCCTGAACCCTGCCAACAAGGACCTGGTTGCCAAGTTCAAGGCCGCCGGCTTCAACCCGGAAGCATACACGCTCTATTCCTACGCAGCTGTTCAGACGATCGCTGCCGGCGCCAAGGCCGCTGGTTCGACCGACGCTGAAGCTGTTGCCAAGGCTCTCAAGGAAAAGGGTCCGTTCCCGACCGCTCTCGGCGACATCTCTTTCGACGCCAAGGGCGACCCGAAGATCCCAGGCTACATCATGTACGAATGGAAGAAGGGTCCGGACGGCAAGATCAGCTACTTCCCGCAGGGCATGTAAGCCTGCAGGTATAAGTCACGACATGGGAAGCCCGGTTAATCACCGGGCTTCTTTCGTTTTAAATGGGTGATGTCCTGTTGCCGGTTTGGGACAGCGCCTCCAACACGAAGCGGACACGCTCTGCCACCGATAACCGCGGCAGGACGATGACTTCGTAGCCGAGCTTTGAATAGGCGCTCAGTAGCCGCTCGTATTCCGCCAATGCATCGGCAAATGCATGCTGGCGGTCTGCGTCGTTATGAAAGATTTCCGGCCAAGGAGGCGTCAGGAAAACCCGGTGATGGTAGCGCCAGCCGTCAGTAAGGGACGAAAGCGCGTCCTCGCCGGTTGCATGTTCCAGCGCTGCGGCAGCATCCACAAGGCCACGGTCGAAAAACACCCAGCCGTTGAGGTCACGCGCCATGCTCCAGTCCTGCTTGGCCATCATCATCGCGCGCTGTGCAAATGCCGCAAGATCGACCCAGGGCAAGGCTCTTCCGTCGCCCTGTCGCTCCTCGATGACGATCTTCCGGCCCGGCTCCTCAATGACGCCGTGGCCGAGACGCTGAAGTTCGGCGAGCAGGGTCGACTTGCCGCCGCCAGAGCAGCCAGAGAGAACGACACGGTTGTTCATCGTGCTAATCCTTCCTTCCAAAATGGTGGCCGTAAGCGGCGTGCTATATCTCGCGCAGCACATGCGCCGCCTTGACGGCGGCGGAGGCGCGGTTTTCGACGCCGAGTTTGACGTAGATCTGTTCGAGGTGCTTGTTCACGGTGCGGGCGGAGAGGCCGAGGATCTCGCCGATGTCGCGATTGGCCTTGCCCTTGGCGATCCAGAGCAGCACCTCGGATTCCCGCTGGGTCAGGGAAAAATGCTGGCGCAGCATGCTGTCGTCGGCGTGCTGCCTTGCGGCCGTCAGGCGGAACAGGTGCTCGTCCGGGCCGATCGTGCCGAGGAAGGCGAGTTGCAGCGCCGCGTGTCCGCTATTGCTGATGGACAGAAGATTGTCGCGGGCGGCAAGCGGGCGGCCGGCCTTCTGCATGAAGGCGGCAATCTCGGCGACGACGATGTCGAGGCCGTCGTCGCTGCCGGTGGCGGCGTTGACCAGCCGCGTCGCCTGGGGCGTCGACCAGTGGATGCTGCCGTCGCCCCGGACGGCCAGCAAATGCCGGCCTGCCGCATCCAGCGCCACCCTGGCGCTCTGCGCCGAGCGGGCATTGCGCAGGTGGACGCGGATGCGGGCGCGCAGCTCGTCGATGTTGATCGGCTTGGTCAGATAGTCGACGCCGCCTGACTCGAGCGCGTGGACCACATGCTCTGTCTCTGTCAGGCCGGTCATGAAGATGACGGGCACCTGCGAGATGCCCGCGTTTGCCTTCAGCCGACGGCACGTCTCGAAGCCATCCATGTCAGGCATGACAGCGTCGAGTAGGATGAGGTCGGGCGTGATGCGCTCGACGATGGAAAGCGCTGCCTGTCCGGAGGTGGCGATCAGCACGGAAAAGCCGGATTGCTCCAGCGCGTCGGTGAGGAATCCGAGGGCTTCCGGCGAGTCGTCCACCAGCAGGACAATGTCGCGGGGCAGGGCGGGATCAGCCAATCGGTTCTACCTTTTCGGTGTCGAAGTCTCGCAGGAACGCCACGAAGCCACTGAGATCGAAGGCCTGGACGTAGACCCGCAGCGCATCGATGAAGGGTTGGTTGTCGTCAACCTTGGCGAGGTCGGCAAGCTTTGCCTCTATGCCCCTGATATAGCCGATTTCGGCGAGGCTTATCAACTCCGCGATCGGGTCGGGGCCGGGGCTCTTCATCGGCAGCGACGCCTTCACGACGGGGGCCGCGACGGTATCGGCATAGATCCATTTGAGGCCGAGATGCAGGGCCAGCCGGTCGCGGAGCTGGCGGATGTCGACCGGCTTCGAGATGGCATCGTCGTGCCCCCCGCTCGCTTCCCGGCCTACCGTGCCGTCGCCGATATTGGCGGAGAGCATCAGGATGGGCCCTGCCTGGCCGCTTTCGCGCAGCCTTGCCACCAGCTGCCAGCCGTTCATGCCGGGCATGGAGATATCGACCAGGAAAAGATCCGGCTTGATGCCCTCGATCAGCGTCAGGCAGTCCGGCCCGCTGACGGCGGTCAAGACGACGAAATCGAGCGGCGCCAGGATCTCGCGCATCAGCTCGCGGTGGTCCTCATTGTCGTCGACGACGACGATCGTCCGGCGTGTGCCGTCGTAGCCGATAATCTTGCGCTCCTGCGGCACCGGCTTCATCTGTCGCTGCACCGCCGACAGCATCAGCCGCACCTTGAAAGTCGAGCCGACATCCTTCTCGCTGGTCACCGATATCTCGCCGCCGAGCGTGTTGGTCAAAAGCTGGGTGATCGTCAGGCCGAGGCCGAGGCCGGGCATGGGGCGGACAGTCTCGGCTTCTCCGCGCTGGAAGGGTTCGTAGATGCGAGAGAGGTCCTTCTCGGCAATGCCGCGACCGGTATCTGACAGCGAGAAGGTCGCCACCTGGCTGCGATAGGCGACGTCGAAGCGCACGGTGCCTTCGTCGGTGAACTTGATGGCGTTGGAGAGGAGGTTGACGAGGATCTGGCGCAGACGCTTCTCGTCGGTGCGGACGTAGTCCGGCAGGGCGGCGGCGCGCTCGTGGATGAAGCTCAGGCCCTTGGCCTGTGCCTGCGGCCGGAACATGTCGATGATCTGATCGAGGAAATCGCGGATGTTGATCTCGTTCGAATAGACCTGCAGCCGGCCGGCCTCGATTTTCGAGATATCGAGCAGCCCGTCGATCAGGCCTGACAGATGCTCGGCGCTGCGGCGGATGACGCGGATGGACGACTGGCGCGGCGCCGGGATGGTTTCGTCGCGCTCTAGGATCTGTGCGTAGCCGAGCACGGCGTTGAGCGGCGTGCGCAATTCGTGGCTGAGGCCGACGACGTAGCGGCTCTTGGCGCGGTTGGCGCTCTCGGCCGTCTCCTTGGCCGTCTGCAGTGCTGCGTCGGTCTTCTTGTGGGCGGCGATTTCCTTTAGGAGCAGCGTGTTCTGCCGCGACGATTCCTCCTCCGCCACGACCCGGCTGTCATGGGCGAGCACGTAGAACCAGCAGACGACGCCGGCAATGACGGCGAAGACGAAGAAGACGATGAGGATGGTGCGGTTGACGACCTCGGCCGTTTCCGGCGAGGCCGACGCCACCTGATGGGCGATGAGCGCGAGGATGACGCCGACCGCCCCCAGCGCCAGCACGACGGCGATGCCGTAGCGGCCGAGCCGGGTCGTCAGCTTGGCGATAACAGTCTTCGGCAGAACGGCGCGGGCGACGGTGCCGATCTGGGCGTTGAGATGGGCGTTGGGCTTGCACATGTCGTGGCAGCGGCTGTCGAGCGAGCAGCATAGCGAGCAGATCGGCGCCGCATAGGCGGGGCACCAGGCCATGTCTTCAGGCTCGAACGGATGTTCGCAGATCGAGCAAGTGATATCGGTCAGGTTCTTCCAGCTGTGTCGCGGCTTGCGCGCCAGATAGTATTTGCCCTTCGTCGCCCAGGCGATGGCCGGCGAGGCGATCAGCGCGACGATCAGGGTGATGTAGGGGGCGAGCGAGGCCGCGACCGCACCGAACAGGCCGAAATGGGCCATGAGCGCGATGCCGGCCGACAGCGTCATGGCGCCGAGGCCGACCGGATTGATATCGTACAGGTGGGCGCGTTTGAACTCGATGCCTTCTGGGGCGAGACCGAGCGGCTTGTTGATGAACAGATCTGCCGAGATGGTGCAGAGCCAGGCCATCGAGATGATCGAGAAGATGCCGAGCGTCTCTTCCAGCAGCTTGTAGATGCCGAGCTCCATGAGGAGCAGGGCGATCGCGACGTTGAACACCAGCCAGATGACGCGGCCGGGATGGCTGTGGGTCAGGCGCGAGAAGAAGTTCGACCAGGCGAGCGAGCCGGCATAGGCATTCATGACGTTGATCTTCAGCTGCGAGACCATGACGAAGGCGGCCATCAGCAGCAGCGCGGCATTGTGCCAGGGGATCATGTAGCCGAAGGCGGTGAGGTACATCTGCGCCGGGTCTGCGGCTCGGTCGGCGGGCACGCCGGCGCTCAGTGTCAGAACCACGAGGAAGGAGCCGGCGAGCAGCTTTGGCGCGCCGATGATGACCCAGCCTGGGCCGGCAAGGAAGATGGCCAGCCGGTGGCGCAGCTTGCGATGGCCCTCGGGCGGCAGGAAGCGCAGGAAGTCGGCCTGCTCGCCGATCTGCGAGATCAGCGCCAGAATGACGGCCGAGGCCGCGCCAAAATCGATGAGGTCGAAGGGCGCACCGCTTCCGGCCGCAGCGGACGGCCGGTCGAGGCCGGCAAAGGCCCGCCAGATGTCGAATTTCTCCCAATCGGAAAAGGCAATGAAGATGAAGGGCAGGACGTTGAGGACGATCCAGAACGGCTGCGTCAGAAGCTGGAAGCGGCTGATCAGGCGCACGCCATGGGTCACCAGCGGAATGACCATGCAGGCACTGATGATATAGCCGATCCACAGCGGAATCCCGAGCGTCAGCTCCAGCGCGCCGGACATGATCGACGCCTCGATGGCAAACAGCATGAAGGTGAAGCTGGCATAGATCAGCGAGGTGACGGTCGAGCCGATATAGCCGAAGCTGGCGCCGCGGGTGAGTAGGTCGATATCGACGCCGTGGCGGATGGCGTAGCGGCTGATCGGCAGGCCGATGCCGAGCATGACGAGGCTGGCGACGATGATGGCGTAGAAGGCGTTGGTCGTGCCGTAGGAGAGCGTGATGGCGCCGCCGATCGCCTCCAGCGCCAGGAAGGAGATGGCGCCGATCGCGGTCTGCGAGATGCGCGCCGAGGAGAATTGCCGGGCGCTTTTCGCCGTGAAGCGAAGGGCATAGTCCTCAAGCGTCTGGTTGGCCACCCAGCGGTTGTATTCGCGCCTGACCGGGATGATACGTTGCCGTGCGGCCATGCCTTGCTCGACGTCCTCTGCGATTGCCTGCTGACCTAGCTAACACGGTCATTGCCGGCCTTAAAGCGCCAGCACGGGCCGGATGCACGTTTCGCCCCGAGACCTACGTCAAATTGCGTATACGGTTTTGCAGCGCGGCAAACCATAGTCCCTTAAGCAACAGTTAACAGCGGTTTCCCGCTGCTGTTGTAAAAATTCGAAGAGGGGATAAAACAATGAATTTCAAGAACTACGTCACGGGTGCCGTTCTCGGCGCCGTCCTGTCGACGTCGGCTTTGGTCTCCAGCGCCGCCTATGCTGCGGACGATACGATCAAGGTTGGCATTCTTCATTCGCTTTCCGGCACCATGGCCATCTCCGAGACCACCCTCAAGGATGCCATGCTGATGCTCATCGACGAGCAGAACAAGAAGGGCGGCCTTCTCGGCAAGAAGCTCGAAGCCGTCGTCGTCGATCCCGCCTCGGACTGGCCGCTATTTGCCGAAAAGGCCCGCGAACTGATCCAGAAGGACAAGGTTTCGGCCGTGTTCGGCTGCTGGACGTCCTCGTCGCGCAAGTCGGTCCTGCCTGTCTTCGAAGAGCTAAATTCGCTGCTCTTCTACCCGGTCCAGTATGAAGGCGAAGAATCCTCGCGCAACATCATCTACACCGGCGCCGCGCCGAACCAGCAGGCCATTCCTGCCGTCGATTACCTGATGCAGAAGGAAGGCGTAAAGCGCTTCGTTCTCGAAGGCACCGACTACGTCTATCCGCGCACGACCAACAAAATTCTCGAGGCTTACCTGATCTCCAAGGGTATTCCGAAAGAAGACATCATGACCAACTACACGCCGTTCGGCTTCTCCGATTGGCAGACCGAAGTGTCGAAGATCAAGGACTTCGGTTCGGCCGGCAAGAAGACCGCCGTCGTCTCGACGATCAACGGCGACGCCAACGTGCCTTTCTACAAGGAACTCGGCAACAAGGGCATCAAGGCAACCGACATCCCGGTCATCGCCTTCTCGGTCGGCGAAGAAGAACTGGCCGGTCTCGACACCAAGCCGCTGGTCGGCCATCTCGCTGCCTGGAACTACTTCGAATCCGTTGAAACGCCTGCCAACAAGGCTTTCATCAAGCAGTGGCATGCCTACACCAAGAACGACAAGCGCGTCACCAACGACCCGATGGAAGCGGCCTATATCGGCTTCAACGCCTGGGTTAAGGCTGTTCAGGCTGCCGGCTCGACCGACACCGACAAGGTCCTTGATACGATCATCGGCACGACCGTTCCAAACCTGTCGGGCGGCTATGCCACCGTCATGCCGAACCACCACATCACCAAGCCTGTGCTGATCGGCGAAATCCAGGGCAACGGCCAGTTCGACATCGTCCAGCAGACGCCGGCCGTGGTCGGCGACGAATGGTCCGATTACCTGCCCGACTCCAAGGACCTGATCTCCGATTGGCGCAAGCCGATGTCCTGCGGCAACTTCAACGTTGCCACCGGCAAGTGCGGCGGCAAGGGCATGTAAGGCAATTGATGCCCGGGAGGTCATATCCCCGGGCATCACCGGCCAAGATTTTGCCTAAACCTCTCCGGCGTCATGCTCGGGCTTGTCCCGAGCATCTGCGGCCTCTCGACTGGGTTGGATCCTCGGGTCAAGCCCGAGGATGACGACAGAGGCGGTGCCCCAAGGCTGATCGCAGCGACGGCACCCCGAGGATGACCGCAGCGACCATGCCCCGAGGATGACCGCAGCGATGAGGCCCGAGGATGACGGCAGAGACGCTGCAACGACACTAGAAAACAAACCTCCGCCTGGCCTAACCGGCCCGTAGGTTTACGATAACCGAGGCGAAAGAGCCGATGTATCGCGCCATCAAGATTTTCCTATTGACCCTCTGCCTCGCCCTGCCGGCTTTTTCGACCGTGCTGAAGGCGGAAGATGCGGTCCACCCGCTGGTCGACGCGCTCGGCGTCGGCGACTTTCCGGAACGCGAAGCGGCGATCAAGGCGCTGGTTGCCTCCAAGGATCCGCATGTCGGCAAGATCCTCAAGGAACTGAGCGACGGTCTGCTGTTCGTCAACGCCGATGGCGGTCCCGTCCTGCTGCAGGGTGGCACGGACGACGCCCCGACCTTTTCCGACCCGATCACTGGCGAAGCCGTCGCCGACATCGATCCGGACACGATGGTCAAGGTCAAGGTTAACAATTCGCTGCGCGGCGTCATCAGCGCCTCGATCGGCCAGTTGACGCTGCTGAGCCCGGATCGCGCCGCGCGGCTCGCAGCGGCCGAGGGCATGCTGAAGGATGCCGATCCGAGCAATATCGATCTCCTGAATTCGGCTCTTGCCGAGGAAAAGGATGCCGAGGTCAAGAAGACCATGGAGGCGGCGCGCGCTGTCGTGCTGCTGAAGACCGACGCGAGCCCGGAGGACAAGAAGGCGGCCATCGACACGATTGCGGCGCGCGGCGACCGCGAGGCGCTGACCATCCTGACGGCGGCGCTGCAGACGGCGCCCGCAGACCTGCAGCCTGCCATCCAGAAGGACATGGATTCCATCAAGGACACGCTGGCGCTCTGGGATGTCGCGCAGAACATCTGGTACGGGTTGTCGCTGAGTTCGGTGCTGATGCTGGCTGCCATCGGCCTTTCCATCACCTTCGGTGTCATGGGCGTCGTCAACATGGCGCATGGCGAAATGGTCATGCTCGGCGCCTACACGACCTATGTCGTGCAGGAGGCGATCACCCGCTATGCACCGGGACTGGCGGATTATTCGCTGGCCTTCGCCGTGCCCGCCGCTTTCCTGTTCACGGGCGCCGTCGGCTTCCTGATCGAGCGCACGGTCATCCGCTTCCTCTACAAGCGGCCGCTCGAGACGCTGCTTGCCACCTGGGGCATCTCGCTCATCCTGCAGCAGACGATCCGCTCCATCTTCGGCCCGACCAACCGCGAGGTTCGTAATCCCTCCTGGATGTCCGGCTCCTTCGATCTCGGTGGCCTCGACATCACCTGGAACCGGCTGTGGATCATCGTCTTTGCGCTGGTGGTGTTTTTCGCGCTGCTGCTTCTCCTCAAGCGTTCGGCTTTCGGTCTGCAGATGCGGGCCGTCACCCAGAACCGCCGCATGGCCTCGTCGATGGGCATCCGCACCGCCTGGGTCGATGCCTTCACCTTCGCGCTCGGCTCCGGCGTCGCCGGCATGGCGGGCGTCGCGCTCAGCCAGATCGACAATGTCTCGCCGAACCTCGGCCAGGCCTACATCATCGACAGCTTCATGGTCGTCGTCTTCGGTGGGGTCGGCAATCTCTGGGGAACGCTGGTCGGGGCCATGTCGCTCGGCATCCTCAATAAGTTCCTCGAGCCCTATGCCGGTGCCGTGCTCGGCAAGATCCTGGTGCTCGTCCTCATCATCCTGTTCATCCAGAAGCGACCGCGTGGGCTCTTCGCACTCAAAGGAAGGGCGGTGGAAGCATGATAACGGCCTTCCTGCTCCGGTCTCTCGACCGTAAGATCATCATTGCCATCCTGATCCTGGTCGCGCTGGCGATCCTGGTCCCGGCCTCCAACCTCCTGACCAGCCCGCAGAGCGCGCTGCATGTGCCGACCTACATCATGTCGCTGTTCGGCAAGTATCTCACCTATGCGTTGCTGGCGCTGGCGCTCGATCTCGTCTGGGGCTTTTGCGGCATCCTGTCGCTCGGCCACGGCGCCTTCTTCGCGCTCGGCGGCTATGCCATGGGCATGTACCTGATGCGCCAGATCGGCGCCCGCGGTTCTTACGGCAATCCCATCCTGCCCGACTTCATGGTGTTCCTGAACTATAAGGCGCTGCCGTGGTTCTGGTACGGGTTCGATCATTTCTGGTTTGCCGCGCTGATGGTGCTGCTGGTGCCCGGCTTGCTCGCCTATGTGTTCGGCTGGTTCGCCTTCCGCTCCCGCGTCAACGGCGTCTATCTGTCGATCATCACCCAGGCGATGACCTACGCGCTGCTGCTTGCCTTCTTCCGCAACGACATGGGTTTTGGCGGCAACAACGGGCTGACCGACTTCAAGGACATCCTCGGCTTCAATATCCAGGCCGATGGCACCCGCGCTGCCCTGTTTGCCCTGACAGCCCTGTTCCTGGCGCTGGCGCTGCTGATTTCGTCCGGCATCGTCCGCTCGAAATTCGGCAAGGTGTTGGTCGGCGTGCGCGATGCCGAAAGCCGGACGCGCTTCCTAGGCTACCGTGTCGAGAACATCAAATTGTTCACCTTCGTCGTCTCGGCGATGATGGCGGGCATTGCCGGTGCGCTCTACGTGCCGCAGGTCGGCATCATCAATCCCGGCGAGTTCGCGCCTGCCAATTCCATCGAAGTGGTCATCTGGACCGCCGTCGGTGGGCGCGGGACGCTGATCGGGCCGATCATCGGGGCGATCCTCGTCAATGGCGGCAAGACGATCTTTACCGGCCTGTTTCCCGAGGTCTGGCTGTTTGCGCTGGGCGGATTGTTCGTCGCCGTGACGCTGTTCCTGCCGCGCGGCGTCGTCGGCACCATCGCCCATTACGGCACCGGCGCCGGCAGATCGCGCCGCACATCCGTGGCGGCGGAAAAGGGCGAGAGCGACGAACCCCTGAAGGCAGCGGAGTAAGAGCATGATCACCGACGGCAAACCCACCAGCATGCTCTATCTGAACAACGTCTCGGTTTCCTTCGACGGCTTCAAGGCGCTCAATTCGCTGTCGATGGTGATCGAGCCCGGCGAACTCAGGGCCATCATCGGCCCGAACGGTGCCGGCAAGACGACGATGATGGACATCATCACCGGCAAGACCAGGCCCGATTCAGGCGAGGTGTTCTTCAACGGCACCGTCGATCTCACCAAGAAGGACGAGGCCGACATCGCGCTTCTCGGCATCGGCCGCAAGTTCCAGAAGCCGACTGTTTTCGAGAGCCACACGGTCTGGGACAATCTCGAGCTGGCGCTGAACCGCAGTCGCGGCGTGTTCTCTACGCTGTTCTACCGTATGACAGAGACGGACCGCGCCCGCATCAACGAGATCCTCGACACCGTCCGGCTGCATCGCCGGCGCGACGAGCTGGCGGCCAACCTCAGCCACGGACAGAAGCAGTGGCTGGAGATCGGCATGCTTTTGGCGCAGGAGCCGAAGCTTCTGCTGGTGGACGAGCCGGTGGCCGGGATGACGGATGCGGAGACCGCCGAGACGGCGATCCTGCTGAAGGAAATCGCCAGGACCCGGTCGGTGGTCGTGGTCGAGCACGACATGGGCTTCATCCGCGATCTCGGCGTCAAGGTGACGTGCCTCGCCGAAGGCTCGGTGCTGGCTGAAGGCTCGATCGATTTTGTCAGCAGCGATCCGAAGGTGATCGAGAATTATCTGGGGCGGTGACCGCGATGGATACGAGTTTGCGGCGCCGACCCCCCTCTGTCCCTCCGGGACATCTCCCCCACAAGGGGGGAGATTGGTCGAGAGCTTTGGGCCCAAAAGGGAAAAGAATGATCTCCCCCCTTGTGGGGGAGATGTCAGCGCAGCTGACAGAGGGGGGTAAGCCTACCCCGATGAATGAGGAACCCGCACCATGCTGACCGTCGAAAACGCAAATCTCCATTACGGCGCCGCCCAGGCACTCCGGGGCATTTCGATCAAGGCCGAGATGGGCAAGATCACCTGCGTGCTCGGGCGCAACGGCGTCGGCAAGAGCTCGCTGCTGCGCGCCGTCACCGGCCAGCATGCGCTGAGTGCCGGCAGCATCAGCTTCAACGATCGCAAGCTCGACGGCCTCGCCCCCTATGCCCGCGCCAAGCAGGGCATCGGCTACGTGCCGCAGGGTCGCGAGATCTTTCCGCTGCTGACGGTGAAGGAAAATCTGGAGACCGGCTTTGCGCCGCTGGCGCGCCGGGAGCGGCATGTGCCGGAGGATATCTTCCAGCTTTTTCCGGTGCTGAAATCCATGCTGTCGCGGCGGGGCGGGGATCTCTCCGGCGGGCAGCAGCAGCAGCTGGCGATCGGCCGGGCGCTGGTGACGCGGCCGAAGATCCTCGTGCTCGACGAGCCGACGGAAGGCATCCAGCCGTCGATCATCAAGGATATCGGCCGGGCGATCCAGTACTTGCGCGATTCCACCGGCATGGCGATCCTGCTGGTCGAGCAATATCTCGATTTCTGCCGCGAGCTTGCCGACTATGTCTACATCATGGACCGGGGAGAGATCGTGCATGAGGGGCTGGCTGAGACGCTGGATACGCCGGAGGCGCGGCGCCACCTGACGGTCTGACGGTGACCACCGGGAATGGTGGAGGCGCGAAAAAGAGCTTGCATTCAGAGGCTTGCGGGGTTGAATGGCGGCTATTGTATAAGCTGATCGCAGGAGTGGCGGGATGACGACGATGGCAGCGAGCACCAGGCCGCAAAGGGCCGAGGGACGCGGTCAGTTGGCCGCCAAGTGGATCGGCGGTCGCACGCGGCTGGCCGAATTCTTCCAGGAAGGTGCTGCGAAGATCCGGTTGCCTGATACCTTCGATAGCTCGATGGAAGCGGTCATCATCAACACGGCTGGCGGCCTGACCGGCGGCGATCGCATGGACTGGAGCGTGACGGCGCGGCCGCAGACGCGGATCGACGTGACGACGCAGGCCTGCGAGAAGATCTACAAGGCGTCTGCGGGCGTCGCCGAGATCAGGACGCGGATCGAGGTCGGCGCGGGGGCCCGGGTCGACTGGCTGCCGCAGGAAACGATCCTGTTCGATCGGGCGGCGCTGTCGCGGACGCTGGATGTCGAACTCGACGACAGCGCCGAATTCCTGGCCGTCGAAGCCGTTCTGCTCGGCCGCAAGGCGATGGGCGAGACGATGGCAACAGGGCTGTTCCGGGACCGCTGGCGGGTGCGCCGGGGCGGCAGGCTGATCCATGCCGAGGATCTCAGGCTCGATGGCGATGTGACTGATCTCACGGCGGAGCAGGCGGTGCTGGGCGGGCAGGTGGCTTTCGTCACCGTTCTCTACGCGGGACCTTCTGCGGAACGCTATTTGTCGACCGTTCGGCCGATGCTGGAGGGGCATAATGGCGGGGTCAGCCAGTGGAACGACAAGCTGGTCATCCGGCTTGCGGCATCGGACGGCTTCGCGCTCAGAAAAATCCTCATCCCGATCATTTCGGCCTTGCGCAATGGCGCGCCAGTGCCGAAAGTCTGGAATCTCTAGTTCAAGCAATAGGCAGACGATGAACCTCACTCCGAGAGAAAAAGACAAGCTGTTGATTTCCATGGCTGCGATGGTGGCGCGCCGCCGGCTGGAGCGGGGCGTCAAGCTCAACTATCCGGAAGCCATCGCGCTGATCAGCGACTTCGTCGTCGAGGGTGCCCGCGACGGCCGGTCCGTTGCCGACCTGATGTCAGCCGGCGCCCATGTCATCGGTCGTGACCAGGTGATGGAAGGCATCGCCGAGATGATCCACGATGTGCAGGTCGAAGCGACGTTCCCCGATGGCACGAAGCTCGTGACCGTCCACGAACCGATTAGGTAGGCTGTCATGCTGGAGCTCAGGCCGAATTGCGAGTGCTGCGATCGAGATCTGCCGCCGGATAGCCTGGAGGCCATGATGTGCAGTTTTGAGTGCACCTATTGCGCAGATTGCGCTTCGGGCACGCTCAACGGCATCTGCCCGAACTGCGGCGGTGAACTGGTGCGCCGCCCGGTGCGGCCGGCGGCCAAGCTTGCGGCCAATCCGGCCTCGACAAAACGCGTTTTGAAGGCCGAGGGCTGTGCGCCCAAGGCCGCATGAAGAGGAACATCCGATGATCCCCGGTGAAATCATTGCCGCCAGCGGCGATATCGAACTGAACTCCGGCGCGCCGACTGTCTCGATCGATGTGTCGAACACCGGCGACAGGCCGGTGCAGGTCGGCAGCCACTACCATTTCGCCGAGACCAATGGCGGGCTCAACTTCGACCGGGAAAAGGCGCAGGGCATGCGCCTCGACATCCCGGCCGGCACCGCCGTGCGGTTCGAGCCGGGCCAGACCCGGTCGGTGACGCTCATTCCCCTGTCCGGCAAGCGCGAGGTCTACGGTTTCCGCCAGCTGGTCATGGGCAAGCTGTGAGCCCGTAAGCAACCGAGGACTTCAGATGCGTTCGATCCTGATGATGGCTGCGGCAGGCGTGATGATGGGAATGGCCCACGGTGTTGCCTTGGCGGAAGACACGCCGGACTGCAGCAATTCAGTGACGCAAATGGATATGAACATCTGCTCGCAGCAGGATTTCGAGACGGCAGATGTGGCGCTGAACGCGCAATACAAAAAGACCCGCGCGGGATTGCAGCAAATTGATGCCGATCTTGAGGGCGACATGAAAGGCGCCGAAAAAGCGCTGCTCGCGGGGCAGCGCGGCTGGATTGCCTACCGCGACGGCGAATGCGAGGCAGAGGGATTTCAGGTGCGGGGCGGATCGATGGAGCCGATGCTGGTGTCCGGCTGCAAGGCGACGATGACCCGCCTGCGGACGAAGGAGCTTAAGGAGTTGGCGGAAGGTCCGGGCAATTGAGGGCCGGCGGCACGCATAGGGATGCTGTCGGGACCGTAGCTTCGCGCGCTCCGATGCGTCGGCTCCCGGGTGGCCTCTCCGATTTCCCGAGCCGTACGAGCAAGACATCGAGCGACCACCGTACGACAGCGACGACCTAGACAGGGCCTAAGCCAAAGACATACAATTTTCCGAGCTCCAGAGGTAAAAAGACGATGGCCTACAAGATCTCCCGCGCTGCCTATGCCAACATGTTCGGGCCGACCACCGGCGACAAAGTGCGCCTTGCCGACACCGAGTTGTTCATCGAAGTGGAGAAGGATTTCACCACCTATGGGGAAGAGGTGAAGTTCGGCGGCGGCAAGGTCATTCGCGATGGCATGGGGCAGAGCCAGGTGACGCGCGCCAACGGCGCCGTCGACACCGTCATCACCAATGCGCTGATCGTCGACACCTGGGGCATCGTCAAGGCCGATATCGGCCTCAAGGACGGTCGTATCGTTGCCATCGGCAAGGCCGGCAATCCGGATATGCAGCCCGGCGTCAACATCATCGTGGGACCCGGCACGGAAGCGATTGCCGCCGAAGGCAAGATCATCACGGCCGGCGGCATGGACAGCCATATCCACTTCATTGCGCCGCAGCAGATCGAAGAGGCGCTGATGTCGGGCATCACCTGCATGCTCGGCGGCGGCACCGGGCCGGCGCACGGCACGCTCGCCACCACCTGCACGCCCGGCCCCTGGCATATCGCCCGGATGATCGAGGCGGCGGACGCCTTTCCGATGAACTTGGCCTTTGCCGGCAAGGGCAATGCCTCGCTTCCCGGTGCACTCGAGGAAATGGTTTTGGGTGGAGCTTCGTCGCTGAAGCTGCATGAGGACTGGGGTACGACGCCTGCTGCCATCGACTGCTGCCTGACCGTCGCCGATCAGTTCGACGTGCAGGTGATGATCCACACGGACACGCTGAACGAAAGCGGCTTTGTCGAGGACACCATCGGCTCGATCAAGGGCCGCACGATCCATGCCTTCCACACGGAAGGTGCGGGCGGCGGGCACGCGCCGGACATCATCAAGATCTGCGGCCAGCCGAACGTCATCCCGTCGTCGACCAATCCGACCCGGCCCTACACGGTCAACACGATTGCCGAGCATCTCGACATGCTGATGGTCTGCCATCACCTGTCGTCCTCGATCCCGGAAGACATTGCCTTTGCCGAAAGCCGCATCCGCAAGGAGACGATTGCCGCCGAAGACATCCTGCATGATATCGGTGCCTTCTCGATCATCTCGTCCGACAGCCAGGCCATGGGTCGCGTCGGCGAAGTGGCGATCCGCACCTGGCAGACGGCCGACAAGATGAAGCGCCAGCGCGGCCGGCTTGCGCAGGAGCGGGGAGAAAACGACAATTTCCGCGTCAAGCGCTACATCGCAAAGTACACGATCAACCCGGCTATCGCCCATGGCCTTAGCCATGAGATCGGTTCGATCGAGGTCGGAAAGCGCGCCGATCTCGTCATGTGGAGCCCGGCCTTCTTCGGCGTCAAGCCCGACATGGTGCTCATTGGCGGCACGATTGCCGCAGCGCCGATGGGCGATCCGAATGCCTCGATCCCGACACCGCAGCCGGTGCACTACCGCCCGATGTTCGGCGCCTTCGGCAAGAGCCTGACAAACTCGTCCGTCACCTTCGTGTCGCAGGCATCTCTCGATGCCGGCATCCAGAACCGGCTCGGCGTCGCCAAGCAGCTTCTCGCTGTCAAGAATACCCGTGGCGGCATCTCCAAGGCGTCGATGGTCCATAACGACCTGTTGCCGCATATCGAAGTTGACCCTGAAACCTACGAGGTGCGTGCCGACGGCGAGCTTCTGACCTGCGAGCCCGCCACGGTGCTGCCGATGGCGCAGCGCTACTTCCTGTTCTAGCAATAGAAACGGCCCGCCTGCATCTTCATGTGCAGGCGGGCCGCTTTATGGGACGTTGATCTGGGGCGAGGTACCCTTCAGCCGAGGCTGTCGCCGAACATCGAAGGATGAACAGCGTTCTTGGCCAGATCTTCGGCGCGCTTACGGCGCCTGCCGACGACGTTGGCACGACAGATGGCTCGGCGAACGAGGCTCGCCCGGAAGATGGTCTTAATATCGATCATATGATTTTTCGTAGTGTTGGTATTTTAAGAAAGTTGCATTTACCCGCTCGCGAGCATTGTCACAATACCTTCATATATCAGTGCAGCCATGCAAATTGCGCGGGTTGACGAAAGACAAGTGCGCCTAGCGCCTGTCGAATGTCGCGGTGCCGACAACTCGGATTCACTGGTTATAGACCGAGAAAGCATTGCTGATTGGCGTTAAACCATTGGATGGAACCTATGGCCGCGTCATGCATTTTCGCAGCAATACCAACTTTTGCGAGAAATACCATGCAAAGCTTTACCCGGACGACCTTCCTTATCGCTGGCCTTCTGGCGGCCGTGACCAGCATCGGTGTCTACGGGGCGACTGCAGGTAACAGCGTGGCATTCGACCGTCCCGCTGCCCTCCAAGCCGATAGCCAGCATACCTCCCACGAGGAGGCCCGGAACGTGTCGGAGGTCAAAAGCACGAAGGCCGTCCGTATCGTGGGACCTCGCTTCTTTCCCGACAACGGCGATATCAAGCTGCGTGGTGCATCGGAAAGCTTAGCACTGGCGGACTGATCGAAGGGCGCCTGGCTTGCGAGCGCTAGGCGATCCACGCAAAGCGACCTGAAAGGGCGAACCATGGCATTGTCGACGCGAGAGGGTTTCCCAGCCTTTTTATCCGAGGAAAACGGTCACATCCCCGTCCAAGACGGAGACTGCAATTGGCTCGTCATCGTCACCCGCGAGGCGATGGAAAACGTTGCGGAACCGCCGGATGCATCTCTCGATCGTCTGTCGCAGCACAGCTCGCTCTTCCTGGATGTCGCAACCTTCAAGCTCGAGCATGGTCGGGCTGGCGAGGAAGATACGATCTGGGTCCAAACCGACGACATAACCGAGTGGCAGTCGCTCCAAACCAATTGAGGCGCAAACGCTGCACGTGCTGCCATGCAAGGTCCGCATGTCAGGCATGCGGAGGTCTCCAACGCAAGTTTTTGTGCTGCATTGCAGCAAGATTTTCGCTAGGGAAGGATAATATCCGGCAGTGGACGTTCGTCCGAGACGTGCCGCGCCCTTTGACCCTAGGAGTAGAGTTATGTTGATTGGCAAGAAAGTCCCGTCCGTTACGTTTCGCACCCGCGTGCGAGATGAATCCATCGGCGGCGCCAACCCCTACCGTTGGCAGGACATGACCTCCGCTGATTATTTCACGGGCAAGCGCGTTGTGATCTTCTCGCTTCCGGGCGCCTTTACCCCGACATGCTCGACTTTTCAGTTGCCCGATTTCGAGAAGCTCCATGGCGAATTTCGAGCCGAAGGGATTGATGAGATCTACTGCATTTCCGTCAATGACGCCTTCGTCATGAATGCATGGGGCAAAGCGCAGAACCTGTCGAACATCAAGCTCATCCCAGACGGCTCCGGCGAATTCACGCGCAAGATGGGCATGCTCGTCTCGAAGGATAATCTCGGCTTCGGCATGCGCTCATGGCGGTACGCAGCGATCATCAACGACGGCGTTGTCGAACAGTGGTTCGAGGAAGAAGGCTACTCCGACAATGCGGAAGCCGATCCCTATGGTGTCTCCTCTCCGCAGAACATCCTCGAAAACCTGAAGGCGCTCCAGGTCGCGGCCTAACGGTTTCGTCGCAGCGAAGACCTGCGAAACCTGGGGATTCGTTAAGATCTCCCAGAATTGATACCCTGGCACATGGTTGTGCTTATCCGGTACAGCCATGTGTCAGTTTGCGACGCGACACCCGCACTTCCTACGGCAACCAGAGGCTTTAAGATCCTATTCTGGAGCAGGCCTCCCAAGTCCCTCCAGCGGCAGATTTTCGAACCAAGATATCACCGTTCACAAGTCGAGAATGCGTGGCATTTGATCGATTTCGTTAACGGCATGGAATGAGATGCAAGCCTATCAAAACTCCAAGGTCCAAAGGGGTTGCGGAGTGGTTTCGATGTCTAGATGGGTACCGCTTCAGGCAGAGCTTGGTAACTTTCAGGAAAGACGAACGATTTACGTCTTCGCGTTGAAAGTGAGTCTGCAGTCGGTTCTTTTCTCCCTACTTTTGGTTGTTTCGGTTCTTCCGGCCCTGTCCTGGTGCGGCTGGCTGCAGATGCCGCTCCCCCAATCGATCAAGCTCGGAATTTTACTGTCGTGGCTGATCGGTGGCGTCGTGTCCGGCGTTCTTGCAATCGTCACCGGACATTCCATCCACGAAATCTGCGTGTCCCGTGCCGAGTTCGAGCGGCTGAGCCGCACCGATACGCTGTCCGGCCTTTTCAATCGCCGCGCTTTTGCCGAAGCGCTGTCGACCGTTGCCGGCAATGCCTCGCTCGTCATATTCGATGTTGACCGCTTCAAAGCGGTCAATGACCGATACGGGCATGCAGCAGGCGATGCGGTGATCATTGCCATATCGAGCCAGCTGTCGCTGATATTCAAGGATAACGCCGTCACAGGGCGCCTCGGTGGCGAAGAGTTCGGCGTGCTCGTCCATGGCGCCAGTGTCGCCGAGCGCATTGCGCGCATCGAGGCCGCCAAGGCGCTGATCTGCAGCACCGGTATCGCGACGGCCTGCGGCGAAATCAATGTGACCATATCGGCGGGCATCGCGGATTTTGAAGCCGAGCGCGGGCCGGAGGCGGTCTATGCGGCGGCAGATAACGCGCTTTACCTGGCGAAGGCATTGGGTCGCAATCGCGTTGTCCACGAGAGCGAGAGGCATAGCGCAGTGTCGTGTCACCTGAGAGGGTCGGAGGAGGTGGCTTTTGCGCATTCCGCTGAGTGTCTCGTCGAACCGCCTCGCTACCAATTCGGGACCTAGAAACCTGACATTTGTCGATGCATTCCTGTTGCATGAGGCGTGGCTATTTTGCATGGTCGGGCATCACAGAAACGGAAGCTTCCATGCAGCGCGTCACCTCATATATCCCGGCTGGTACCCCGTCGTCACACCCGATCGAGAAGGTCGTCCTCAGGCATGACCTCAGGCATCTGCGTCGCAAGCTGCTGCATCTGGAGAGCGGCGACATGGTGATGCTCGACCTGAAGGAAGCGGTGCTGCTTGCCCATGGCGATCTTCTGGTGCGCGACGACGGCGAACTGATAGAGATCGTTGCGGAGCCCGAGAAGCTGTTCGAGATCAAGGCGCGCGACAGGCTGCACCTGATCGAACTCGCCTGGCACCTTGGCAACCGACACCTTGCTGCCCAGATCGAGGAGGATCGCATCCTGATCCTGCGCGATCACGTCATCCGCTCGATGCTCGAAGGCCTTGGCGCTGCAGTCGCTGACGTGACCGAGCCATTCCAGCCGGCGCGAGGCGCCTATCATTCGCACGGGCACGACCACGGTCATGCGGCGCATGATTGAATGAGCGACGCCACTGAACTGAGTGCGCTGCTGCGCCTGATGGCCTGGCTGTCGCCGGCCTTTCCGATTGGGTCCTTTGCCTATTCCGGCGGGCTCGAACGGGCGGTACACGATGGTTTGGTCAGGGATGCGAGCGATCTCCAGGCGTGGTTGTCCGCCGTCGTCGACCATGGGGCGCTCTGGAACGATTGCGTCCTTTTGGGCGAAGCACATCGGGCCGCGCGCGATGCATTGGGCCTTGCCGCCTGCGCCGAACTCGCAGAAGCCCTGGCCGGTTCGCGCGAACGGCACCAGGAAACCATGTTGCTCGGCGAGGCTTTTCTCACGGCTGCCAGCGCGTGGCCGAAGGTGACGGCTGCGATTTCAACTGCCGTTGCCTATCCGGTGGCCGTCGGCGCCACCGCGTCGGTTCATGGAATTGGATGCGAGCAGGCGGTGGCAGCCTATCTGCACGCCTTCGTTTCGCAAGGCGTCTCGGCGGCCATCCGGCTGGGGGTCTGCGGCCAGAAGGATGGTGTGGCGGTGATTGCAGCGATGGAGCGCCTCGTTGCCGGGACAGCGGAAAGAGCGGCATGTTCGACGCTCGACGATCTCGGTTCTGCGACCATCCAGGCGGATATCGTCTCGCTGCGTCACGAGACGCAACGCGTGCGGCTGTTTCGCTCGTGATAGGCCCGGCCGTTTCGCAACATGTCAAGGCGGCAGGCCTCCGTCATTTGCCGCTACCCGCGACCTGCGCCTTCCGATAATCTATCGTTCGACAGGAGTCTCACACCATGAAATCCAGAAACGGTCCCTTGCGCGTCGGTATCGGCGGTCCCGTCGGCTCCGGCAAGACAGCCTTGACCGAGAAGCTTTGCAAGGCCATGCGCGACGACTATTCGGTCGCCGTGGTCACAAACGACATCTATACGACCGAAGACGCCGAGGCGCTGGTGCGGATGCAGGCGCTGCCCTCCGATCGCATCGTCGGCGTCGAAACGGGCGGTTGTCCGCACACGGCCATCCGCGAAGATGCCACCATCAACCTGCAGGCCATCGCCGGTCTGAACGCGCGCATTCCGGATCTCGACGTTGTCTTCATCGAATCGGGTGGCGACAATCTGGCCGCAACCTTTTCGCCAGACCTGGCCGACATCACCATCTATGTGATCTCGGTCTGCCAGGGAGAGGAAATCCCGCGCAAGGGCGGTCCCGGCATCACCAAGTCCGACATGCTCGTCATCAACAAGAAGGATCTCGCGCCGCATGTGGGCGCCGATCTGGAGGTGATGGACCGCGATGCGACGCGGATGCGCGCCGATCTGCCCTTCGTCTTCTCCGACATGAAGCGTGGCGACGGTGTCGGTACCATCGTTGACTTTCTGAAGCTTCATGGCGGGCTCTGACCGCTAGAGGCTTCTCAGCGCCTCCGGGTCCTCGATCTCGATGAGGCGACCGTGGACGGTAACGCCTGAGCCGCGAAGCGTCGAGAAAGCCCGCGACAAGGCTTCCGGTGCGAGGCCGAGCTTGCCGGCAAGCAAGCTTTTTGAGAAGGGAAGGCGGATCGAGGCCGCCTGTCCATCCCCAGCGCAGGCGCCTAGCAGGTAATTCGCCACACGTTGCGGTGCTGTTCGCAGTCTGTCATTGGCGAGACAGTCGATGCTGTCGAGCAATTGGGCGGCGATCAGGCCGACCAGCGCCTTGTCGATCTCGCTGTAGCGCTCGGCTAGCGCTCGGACCTTGCTGGTTTCGAAGCGTACGACGACGGTGGTGGCTGTCGCCTCTGCGTTGTAGCGATAGCCGCCCTCTGCATAGAGGAAGCAAGCTGCGAACGTTTCACCGGGGCCGCAGAGGCGGATGTCTGCCTCCTTGCCGTCCTTGGCTAGACGATAGAGCCTAACATAGCCATTCAACACGCAGAAAAAGAAGTCCGACGGCTCGCGCTCGCGGAATATGATGTCGCGCGGTTCATAGTGAATGCTCGTCGCCATATCGAGCATCTTTTGCCGAACCTCGACGGTCAGCAGGCTGATGAATGGCACTTCCCTCAGGAGCGCCTTGTCGCCCTCGCTCATCGGCAACGATCTCTGCATGGTGCGGACCTCCAATCTGTCCGCGCCATTATAGATGCCCGGCAAGTGCAACAGATTGATCTCGATCAAGAGGCGAGGCTCCGAACACGAGTGACCTATTTCCGTGCAATCCGTCACGCCGACGTTGACGTCATTCGGCGGCGTGATGGGGTAGGTTCAGAAGGTTGGCCTTGTCGGCGCCCCGGTTGGCGGGGTCCTTTTGCTCCAGTCGCTCGAATCGCTGCTCAAAGTCCTGGAGTTCGGCACGGTTTGCCGCCGTCGCTGCGGCTAGGCTCTCCTGGGTGACAACGACGTCATCGGGATCGCGGCGTCCGACCAGACGGCCGAACATCCAGCCGAGCAGGCGCGACAGGTCGTCCATGATAAGGAAAAAGGACGGTACGACGATCAGGCTCAGCACCGTCGAGACGATGATGCCGCCGATGACGGCAATCGCCATGGGTGCGCGGAACGAACCGCCTTCGCCAACGCCCAGCGCCGAGGGCAGCATACCGGCCGACATGGCAATCGAGGTCATGATGATCGGGCGTGCACGCTTGCGCCCGGCCTCGACCATGGCGTCGACGCGCGGCATGCCCTTGTGCATCATCTCGATGGCGAAATCGACCAGCAGGATCGCATTCTTGGTGACGATGCCCATCAGCATCAGGATGCCGATCAAGACCGGCATCGACAGCGGATTGTTGGTGAGGATCAAGGCGGCCGCCACGCCGCCGATGGCGAGTGGCAGCGACAACAGGATGGTGAAGGGCTGGATGACATCCTTGAACAGGATGATCAGCACCGACAGCACCAGCAGCAGCCCGAGCAGCATGGCGTTGATGAAGCCCTGCTGCATCTCGCCCTGGATCTTGGCATCGCCGCTTTCGGCCAGATGCACGCTTGCCGGGATCTTGGCGTCGGCGACGATCTGGCGGAACCGGTCGGAGGCGCTGTTAAGGGCGACGCCCTGCGGCAGGTCGGCGCCGATGGCGACCACGCGGTAGCGGTTGTTGCGCTTGATGGAACTCAGACCTTCCGAGTAGTCGATGTCGGCAACGGTGGAGAGTGGCACGGTTGCGCCGCCGGCCGTCTGGATGCGCAACGCGCGGATGGCCGCGAGATCGCGACGCATATCGAGCGACGCCTGGACGCGGACGGGGATCTGGCGATCATCGAGCGAGATCTTGGCCAGCAGTGCATCGCTGTCGCCGATGGTGGCGACGCGCAGCGTGTCGGAAATGGCCTGCGCGGTGATGCCGAGGCGGGCTGCCTCGTCTTTGCGTGGATGGATCTGAAGTTCGGGTCGGGGCAGGGCGCCATCGGGGCTGACATTGGCAAGCAGCGGATCGGCGCGGAGCTTGGCTTCAAGAATGGCGATGGCCTGATTCAAATCCTTGGCGCTGCGTGACAGGAAGTTGAAGGATATGTCACGCTCGCCGCGGTCATTCAGCTTGGTGATCCGCACGTCCGGGATGTCACGCAACTTGGCGAACACCTCCTTCTCGATATCCCATTGCGGCCTGATGCGGCCCTTCGGTTCCACCTTCGGCAGCTGCGGGCCAACGAAGGGGATCGAGCCCAGCACATCGTTGACCAGCCTGGTCATCAGCGACTGGTCGCGCTTGAAAAGACCAAGCGTCACGGTCGCCCGACGCAATTCGAGATCGCCCTTCGGCGATGCGCCCCCAAGCACGAAGACGCTCTCGACGCCATTGATGTTCTTGACGCGGCTGTAGACCGCATCCGTCGCCTTGTCGGTGTCGTCAAGCCGGGCATTGGGTGGCAACTCGACTGAAAGCACAATCCGCGATGCGTCGTCCGGCGGCAGGAAGCTGCCGGGGACCTGGAAGAGGAAGTAGACGGAGCCGATCAGGAAGGCGATGGCGGCAAGAAGCGTCGTATAGCGCCAGCGGGTCGTCACGCGGATCATCCGGGTGTAGCCACGCATGATCCGGCCGTCATTGTCATGGTGGTCGTCCATGCCGTCTTCGGCGCGCATCAGGTAGGCTGCCATCATCGGCGTGATGAGGCGGGCGACCATCAGCGAGAAGAACACCGAGAAGGCGACGGTCAGCCCGAACTGGATGAAATACTGTCCGGGGATGCCCGGCATGAACGAGACGGGCACGAAGACGGCGATGATGGTGAAGGTGGTGGCGATGACTGCAAGGCCGATTTCGTCGGCGGCTTCGATCGCCGCGCGGTAGGGCGTCTTGCCCATCTTGATGTGGCGGGCAATGTTCTCAATCTCGACGATGGCATCGTCGACGAGGATGCCGGTCGCCAGCGTCAGCGCCAGAAAGCTGACGAGGTTGAGCGAAAACCCCATCAGGTCCATGATCCAGAAAGTGGGGATGGCCGAAAGCGGCAGGGCGATGGCCGAGATCAGGGTCGCGCGCCAGTTCTTCAGGAACAGGAAGACGACGATGACCGCAAGCAGCGCGCCTTCCATCAGCGTGTCGATCGCTGCCTCATAGTTGCCGTAGGTGAAATAAACGGAATCGTCGATCAGCTCGATGCTGACATTGGGGTTCTCCGTCCTCAGCTGGGCGAGACTGTCTGAGACGGTCTTTGCAACGCTGACCTCGCTTGCTCCCTTGGCGCGGAAGACGCCGAAGGTGACGACGGGATTGTTGTTGAAGCGCGAGAAGGACTTCGGCTCCTCATAGGTGTCCTTGATGGCGCCAAGGTCCGAAAGCTTGACGAAGCGACCATTGGAGAGCGCAATGGTGGTATCGGCGAGCTGGGCGACATTGCGGGCATCGCCGAGCACGCGGATGGCCTGCTCGCTGCCGGCGACCTGGCCGCGACCGGAGCCGAGGTCGATATTGGTGCCGCGCAGCTGCTGGTTGACGCTGAGGGCGGTAATGCCATGGGCGTTCAGCTTGTTCGGATCGAGCTCGATGCGCACTTCTCGGTCGGCACCGCCGTAGCGGTCGACGCGGCCGATACCCTTTTGGCCCTGCAGCGCGCGCTTGATGGTGTCGTCGACGAACCAGGATAGTTCCTCGAGCGTCATGTTGGGTGACGAGACCGCGAAGGTCTGGATCGCCTGGCCCTCGACATCAATCTTGGAAACGATCGGTTCGTCGACATTGCCGGGAAGGCTGCCGCGGATGCGGTCGACGGCATCCTTGGTGTCCTGCACCGCCTGCTGGGTCGGCACCTCCAGGCGGAAGACGACCACGGTCTGGGAGACCCCGTCGTTGATCGTCGACTGGATTTCATCGATGCCGTTGATGCTCGCTACGGCGTCCTCGATCTCCTTGGTGACCTGCATTTCCAGTTCGGCGGGAGAGGCGCCGTTCTGGGTCACTGTGATGCTGACGACGGGGACGTCGATATTCGGAAAGCGGGTGATCGGCAGCTTGTTGAAGGCCTGCACGCCCACGAAAAGCAGCAGGACGAAAGCCAGCAGCGGCGCGACAGGATTGCGGATGGACCAGGCGGAGAAATTCATCTGAGCCCCGTTCAGTTGGTGGCGCCGGGCATGTCGTGCACCGGTGTGATATGGTCGCCGTCGCGGACATAGGCGCCGGCCTTGGCGACGACTTCCTCCCCCGATTGCAAGCCTTTGACGATCTGGATATAAGCCCCGTCCTGGATGCCTGTCTCGACGCCAACGAATTTGACAATCCCATTTTCGACCTTACGAGCGGATGCGCCCTCCGGATCGTTATTGACGGCGGTCAGCGGCAGGGCGACCCCCTCGGTCTCGTTGATGACGATCTCGGTGCTGCCATACATTCCGGCGCGGGCCTTCCCGTCGCTATCGATGGAGACGTGCACGGCGCCCAGCCGGGTAACGGGATCGACGGTAGGCGACACCAGCCGCACGGACCCGGTCAGCTTCTCGCGGCTGCCGGAAAGCGAGATGGTGGCCTTCTGTCCCGGCATGATCTTGATGATATCGGCCTCGGAGACATCGGTCACCAGTTCCAGGGCGCCATCGCGGATGACGGTGAACAGCGGGTCGCCGGAGCCGTTGGCGATGGCGCCTACCCGGGCATTGCGCGAGGCGACCGTGCCGTTGACCGGCGTCTTCACGCCTGTGCGGGCGAGCTTCAGGTCGATGTCGGCGATCTGGCTGTCGATGACCTTCAAGTCGGCTTCCTGAACGGCGATGGCCTGTTCTGCCGACGTAACCCGTGCCCGGTTGGCGGCGGCTGCTGCGGTTGCCTGCTCGACTGTCGAGGTGGAGACGGTGCCCTTCTGGCCCATGGAAACGGCGCGGGCGCGCTGGGATTCCGTCTGGGCATCGTTGGCCTGTGCCTCGATAAGCTGGGCGCGCAGTTGCGCCAGCGTTGCCTGGCCCTTGGCCCGGTTTGCCAGCGTCTCTGCCTTTTGCAGCACGAGGGCGTCGTCGCTGAGCGTCGCCAGCGCGCTGTCGGCCGTCACCTTGTCACCGACGTCAGCATTCAAGGTTTTGATCGGCAGCCCGTCGACCAGCGGCTGGATGTAGACTTCCTCGACCGCCTTCACGGTGCCTGTCGCCACGATCTTGTCGACCATCTTGCGTATCGTCGCCTGGGTGACGACGATCGCCGGCAGGTTCTGCTTGGGAGCGACGACCGGGGTCTCCTCGGCGTGTCCGGCGGATGCCGCCAAGAGGCTCAGAAGCAGTGCTGCGGCAATCGGAGACTTGAGCGGCGTGCGGAACATTCTGATCTTTCGATTCTAACGATTCAAAGGTCGATCATCGGCGCGACCGAGATGGTTGTGACAACTCATACGCGATCCGACCGTAAGATGGGAGTGGCTCGTCATCGTTGCAAGCTGATGATGAAATCCACCAATGGTCCTGAAGTCAAATGTCGCAACGTTGTGCGATCACCGGATCGTGATCATGCCATTGGGGCATTTTGTCGGCTACTGCCTGCTCTCGGAAAAATTAAATCCGAATGTCTCGCCGCAAACAAAAGCGCGCGGGGCCCATGACCACGCGCGCTTCAAGACGTTACTCGAGAAAGAGACTATTTCAGCGCAGCGTCGGTGACAGCATGGGTCCAGGCGTCCTTCGGCTCCTTGGTGATGATCTTCTGGTCGAGAAGAGCCTTCTCGGTGCGCTCGTAGAGCGCCTTGTCGAGCTTGCCCGAGCCGATCAGCTTGGCCACCTCGCCGGCCATGAACTTCTGATGGGCCTCGTCCTGACCACCATTGTCGACGACGATTTCGGCGGCTTCATCGGGATGTTCGACGGCGTATTTCCAGCCCTTCATCGAGGCGCGGACGAACTTGACCATCTTTTCCTTGAAGGCCGGGTCCTTGAGCTTCGTTTCGTTGGTATAGAGGCCGTCCTCGAGCAGGTTCACGCCAAGCTTGGTGTAGTTGAAGACGGTCAGGTCCTCAGGCTTGAAGCCGGCATCGAGCACCTGGCCATATTCGTTGTAGGTCATGACCGAGATGCAGTCAGCCTGCTTTTGAATGAGCGGCTGAACGTCGAAGCTCTGCTTCAGAACGGTGACGCCATCCTTGCCGCCAGAGGTCGGGATCTTCAGCTTGTTCATCCAGGCGAAGAACGGATATTCGTTGCCGAAGAACCAGACGCCGAGCGTGTGGCCCTTGAAGTCGGCTTCGGTTTTGACCGGGCCATCCTTGCGGCAGACCATTTCGAGACCGGATTTCTCGAAGGGCTGGGCGATGTTGATCAGCGGGACGCCCTTTTCGCGGGCAACCAGCGCGCCGCCCATCCAGTCGACGATCACATCGGCGCCGCCGCCGGCGATGATCTGTTCGGGGGCCACGTCGGGGCCGCCCGGCTTGATATCGACGTCGAGGCCTTCAGCCTTGTAGAAGCCCTTATCCTTGGCGACGTAGTAGCCGCCGAACTGGGCCTGCGCGACCCATTTCAGCTGCAGCGTCACCTTGTCGGCGGCGAGTGCGGATTGCGCCGCGGCAAGCGCCATGGTGCTTGCCATCAGTGTCACGATTATTTTTTTCATAATCTTTCCTTTTTTCCCTCTGAAGTTTGCCTTCGATCCCTGGCCGGGATTTTGGGCTGCCTAGCCACCACGGCTCGACGGATGCCAGAAAGTCGTGGTCCTCTCCACCAGGGCCACGACGCCATAGAAGACGGAGCCGGCAATCGCCGCCACCGTTATTTCCGCCCAGACCATGTCGACGTTCATCCGGCCGATTTCGGTCGAGATGCGAAAGCCCATGCCGACGATCGGGGTGCCGAAGAACTCCGCCACGATGGCACCGATCAGCGCCAGCGTCGAGTTGATCTTCAGCGCGTTGAAGATGAAGGGGGCTGCCGCTGGAAGCCGGAGCTTGAACAGCGTCTGGGTGTAGCTCGATGCATAGGTGCGCATCAGGTCCCGCTCCATGGCGCCGGAGGCGGCGAGGCCTGCGACGGTGTTCACCAGCATCGGAAAGAAGGTCATGACGACGACCACGGCCGCCTTCGACTGCCAGTCGAATCCGAACCACATGACCATGATCGGCGCGACGCCGATGATCGGCAGAGCCGAGGCGAGATTGCCGATCGGCATCAGGCCGCGCCTGAGGAAGGCAAAGCGATCGGCCAGGATCGCCACGAGGAAGCCGCTGATGCAGCCGATCGCGTAGCCGGCGATCACTGCCTTGAAGATCGTCTGGCGCACATCGTCGGCAAGGATGGGCAGCGATGAAGCGATCCGCACGGCGATGGCGCTCGGCGGCGGCAGGATGATGAAGGGGATACCGGCGCCGCGGGTGGCGGCCTCCCAGATGATCAGGATCCAGGCGCCGAAGATGGCCGGAATCAGCAGCCTGAGCGCGGTTTTGGCGAAGCGCGAATGCGGGCGCAGATCCGACAGCAGGCTGACGCAGCGCCAGGCGAGCAGCCAGGCCGCCGCCAACAGCAGGAAGAAGGAGGGGCGGGCCGCGCCTTCGTTGCCGGTGATCGCCGTCAGCAGCAGCCAGGCCACTTCGTGGGATGCGAGAAAGAGGATGGCGGCCCCGATCGCCGGCGGCAGGCCGACTTGCGACAGGAACGAGGAAACGATGATCATGAAGAAGATCACCGCGCTGATGCCGGGCGACATGGGGTCCGCGGTCCCCGCCGCAATCAGCGGAAAGTTGAGCGCCGCGGCGATGCAGAGAAGAAGGGCGGCAACGCTTTGCCAGGAATATTGCAGCGGCTTCATGACGGACGCCTCCCCATGGCACGGTCGACGATCCGCGACGCGAGACTGACGATTGCCACCAGCAGGGCGGCGAGGACAGATCCGGCCACGAGCGCCGCCCAGATGTCGATGGTCTGGCTGTAATAGGACCCGGCCAGAAGCTTGGCGCCGATCCCGGCGACGGCGCCGGTCGGCAGTTCGGCGACGATGGCGCCGACCAGGCTCGCGGCAATGCCGACCTTCATCGAGGTGAACAGGAAGGGCACCGAGGCCGGCAGCCGCAGCTTCCAGAAGGTCTGGGACGCATTGGCATTGTAGGTCCGCATCAGATCCAGATGCATGGCTTCCGGCGAGCGCAGTCCCTTGACCATGCCGACCGTCACCGGAAAGAACGACAGATAGGTGGAGATCAGCGCCTTCGGGATGAGACCGGTGATGTCGACGGCAGCCAGGACGACGATGACCATCGGAGCGATGGCAAGCACAGGAACGGTCTGCGACGCGATGATCCACGGCATCAGGCTGCGGTCGAGCGCCTTCACGTGGACGATGCCGATGGCGATGAGGATGCCAAGCAATGTGCCGAAGACAAACCCGACGGTCGTGGAGGTCAGGGTGATCCAGGCATTGTAGACAAGGCTGCGGTTGCTATCGATGGCGCGCAGGAAGGTGTTGTCGAACACCGCGATCGCCACCTGGTGCGGCGCCGGCATCACCGGCTTCGGCTGCGCCATGGTCCGGCCGATGAATTCCAGCGTGCCGGTGCTGACGCCGGCGCGGCTGTCGAGATCGATCTGGAAAGGCGTGTTGAGGAGAACCGTGGAGAGATACCAGATGGCCAGGATGGCGAGGAGAATGGTCGTCACGGGCACGAACTTGTGTTTGAAGAACTGTTCCTTCTCCATGCTCATGCCTTTCCCTGCATGGGCAGCAGCATCAGCGTCATGGAGACGACGCCGAGCCCGACGCCCGCCATCTGCATGAGGCTCAGGCGTTCGCCGAAGACCACGAAGGCGATGATGTTGATGACGACCAGCTGCGCGATCGACGAGGCTGATATCGCCAGCCCTAGGCCGCCCTCGCGCATCAAGCGCACCATCATCAGGTTGCCGATGCAATAGAGACCGAGCGACAGGACAAGCACCAGGATGTTGCTGGTGGCGATATAGGCCCGCGATGCGGTGGCGCCAGCGAGGAAGATCAGCATGGCTCCGCCGAGCCAGAGGAGGAAGGTGGCGTTCACGTCCTATTCCTCATAGCTGTGGCCGGCGCGCAGGCCTTCGCGGACGCGATGGGCAATGGCCAGAAACTCGGGCGTCTCGCGGATACCGAGGGGGCGCTCGGCGGGCAGGGTGGATTCGATGATGTCGGTGACCCGGCCGGGCCGCGGCGACATGACGACGATCTTGGTGGACAGATAGACGGCCTCGGGGATCGAGTGGGTGACGAAGCAGATGGTCTTGTTGGTGCGCGCCCAGAGCTTCAGCAGTTGTTCGTTCAGATGGTCGCGGACGATCTCGTCCAGCGCGCCGAATGGCTCGTCCATCAGCAGGAGGTCGGCATCGAAAGCGAGTGCGCGGGCGATCGAGGCCCGCTGCTGCATGCCGCCCGACAATTGCCAGGGATGCTTCTTTTCAAAGCCGGTCAGGTTGACCAGTTCCAGCGTCCGGGCGATCCGCTTTTCTCGCTCGTCCTTGGTGTAGCCCATGATCTCGAGCGGCAGGGCGATGTTCTTCTCGATGGTGCGCCACGGAAAGAGCGCCGGCGCCTGGAAGACATAGCCATAGGCGCGGGCGTTGCGCGCCTCAGCCGGTGTCATCCCGTTGACGTCGATCTCGCCGGAGGTCTTCTGCTCCAGATCGGCAATGCAGCGCAGGAAGGTGGTCTTGCCGCAGCCGGACGGACCGATGAAGGAGATGAAATCACCTTTGCGGACATCGAGATCGACATTGCTCAGCGCATGCACCGGACCGTCGTTGGTCTGGTAGGTGAGACAGAGATTGCGGGCGGAAACGACGGAGGAAGGGGACGATGTCATCAAGAAAAGCCGATCGGATTTTTGCAGGCTGGCTGCGGCGCACGTGTGTTAATCTTGTCTGAAAAGGGGACGACGGGAAGGGGCCAGGCTGCCCTGAGCCGTCTTTTGAAGGAGGGGTGCAATGAACGGGTCATCGAAGTCCATCTGCCATATCGTGCGGCCGAGCAATACCTATGACGGCAAGCAGGGTCTCAGCTATTTCCAGGGAATTGCCGCTGAAACGGTTGGTGCAAGCGGCATCTGCATGCATGTGCTGACGATTCCGCCGGGAGGCAGGGCGAAAGCCCATCTGCACGAGGCCCACGAGACGGCCATCTACATGCTGTCGGGTGAGGCGCACACCTGGTACGGTGATCGGCTGGAAAACCATGTCATCGTCCGCGCCGGCGAACTTTTTTACATTCCGGCCGGCGTTCCGCACCTGCCGGCCAATCTTTCCAGCACGCCGTGCACGGCGATCATCGCGCGCACCGACCCCAACGAGCAGGAGAGCGTCGTGCTGCTGCCGGACCTGGATGAACTGGCCGCCGTGCCGGCGTGAGGCTATTTGCATAGCGGCAGCGGCCCCCATTTGGTCCGGTCGTCCGAGGTGAAGCCGATCGTATAGCCCTTGGGGCCATAGGTGATTTTCGCCGTATCGTCGGTTCCGCCATCCTCGCCTTCGGCCTCGCAGGAGACCATCGCCACGTAGGATTTGCCGTCGGTCTTGATGACCTTCTTGATCGTGCAGACGGACGTCGCTGTCGTGATCGCCTCCGGCGTCAGGAGAAAGAAGTTTTCCGAACCGGTCGACTCACCCGTCCGGGCGTAGGCGCATCCGTCCTTGTTGCCGTACTTGCCTGATATCGGCAGCGTATCGGCCTGTGCCACGGTTGCCAGCACGGTGGCCGCGATCACGGCAAAAGACGGCGTTTCCAGGGATATCCGTTGGCGGCCCATCTCAAACCCCGCTTGCCGGAATGCCGCTGCGCTGCACCTTGCGCGGCGCGACGACGTCCTTCCAGGTGGAAAGTGCCTTGTTGACGGCGGCGAAGGGTTCGCGCTTTACGAACTTGCCGTGCCCCTCCTGCGTCTTCACCGTGGTCTCCTCGATGGCAACGACGCCGCGAGTCAGCGTGTAGCGCGGCAGGCCGGTGACCTGCTTGCCCTCGAAGACGTTGTAGTCGATGGCCGACTGCTGGTTAGCTGACGAGATCGTCTTGGTACGGGTCGGATCCCAGACGACGATATCGGCGTCGGCGCCGACCAGGATGGCGCCCTTCTTCGGATACATGTTGAGGATCTTGGCGATGTTGGTCGAGGTCACCGCCACGAACTCGTTCATCGTCAGGCGGCCGGTGGCGACGCCATGGGTCCAGAGCATCGGCAGGCGATCCTCGAGGCCGCCGGTGCCGTTGGGGATCTTGGTGAAATCGCCGACGCCAAAGCGCTTTTGCTCGGTGGTGAAGGCGCAATGGTCGGTCGCCACGCATTGCAGCGAGCCGGCCTGCAGTCCCGCCCACAGGCTGTCCTGGTGCTGCTTGGAGCGGAACGGCGGCGACATGACGCGGCGGGCCGCGTGGTCCCAGTCCTTGTCGAAATACTCGGTCTCGTCGAGCGTCAGGTGCTGGATCAGCGGCTCGCCGTAGACGCGCATGCCGTTCTGGCGGGCGCGCCGGATGGCTTCGTGGGCCTGCTCGCAGGAGGTATGCACCACGTAGAGCGGCGCGCCGGCCATGTCGGCGATGATGATGGCGCGGTTGGTGGCCTCGCCCTCGACGGCGGCCGGGCGCGAATAGGCATGGGCTTCCGGCCCATTGTTGCCTTCAGCCATCAGCTTCGCCTGCATCTGGGCGACGATGTCGCCGTTCTCGGCATGCACCATCGGCAGGGCGCCGAGTTCGGCGCAGCGCGAGAACGAGTGGAACATCTCGTCGTCGTCGACCATCAGGGCGCCCTTGTAGGCCATGAAGTGCTTGAACGAGTTGATGCCCTTGTCCTTGACGATGGTCTCCATCTCGTTGAAAACCTGCTCGCCCCACCAGGTGACTGCCATGTGGAAGGCATAGTCGCAGTTTGCGCTGCCGGATTTGTTGTCCCAGCGATTCAGGGCATCGAGCAGCGACTGGCCGGGCTCGGGCAGGCAGAAATCGACGACCATGGTGGTGCCGCCGGCAAGCGCTGCGCGCGTGCCGCTTTCGAAATTGTCGGCCGAATAGGTGCCCATGAACGGCATTTCGAGATGCACATGCGGATCGATGCCGCCAGGCATGACGTAACAGCCTGTGGCGTCCAGGACCTCATTGCCGGAAAGGTTCTGGCCGATCTCGACGATCACGCCGTCCTCGATCCTGACATCGGCCTTGTAGGTCAGATCGGCCGTGACGACGGTTCCGTTCTTGATGACTGTGCTCATGGCTCTCTTTCCCGATTGCAGATTGTCCGGTTGGTGGCGGCAATTACGGTTCTCCCTTCTCCCCACCGGGGAGAAGGTGGCCCGAAGGGCCGGATGAGGGGGCGGTTCGAGCTCTTCATGTGTATAGTCGCTTCTGCTGGTAGCCCGCGGGATAGAAACGAACAATCTCATCCCTGTCCACGATCCGCCCTTCAAGGGCAGCCAAAATCGTGTCTAGAACCGGGCCACGCTCCCATAGAATTTCATGGTTCCAGAATCGTAGGACTGAATAGCCGTGCTGGTTCAGCCACTCGGTTCGCTGGGCGTCCCGTGGCGATAAGGCATGATGCGCGCCGTCCACTTCGATGACCAAGCTTCCCGCACGGTACAGGAAGTCCACAATATAGGGACCAAGAGGAATTTGACGCGTGAACTTGTAGCCATTCAAGCGTCTGCTTCTAAGGTCGCCCCACAGGCGGTATTCTTCCTCGGTATCTTCTTTGCGCAACTGGCGCGCCTGAGGGGTTTTGCCCGGTCGACGCTTGGTAATATCCCCCTCTTTCACGGCAGCCCCCTCATCCGGCCCTTCGGGCCACCTTCTCCCCGGAGGGGAGAAGGGACCGGCGACGGCACCCGTCGCATCGCAGTCGGGCGACATGTTCAGCATCGATCACCCCACAATCTCCGCCGTTTCCATGACCGCATGGAACAGCACGTCGGCCCCCGCCGCTGCCCAAGGCGTGCCATGGCCGGCGCCGGAGTGGATTTTGATGTGGTTGACAATCAGCCGTTTTGCCGCCGCAAACTCAAACCTCGACGAGGTCGAGGCGTCTCTCCACGCGGTCGAGCCGCTGGTCGATGCGATCGACACGCCGCGAGATGCTGGCATATTGCTGCTCGAGCGTTCCAAGCCGGTCTTTGACTTCGAGGTGATATTGCGTGTGCAGGGAGAGAGTCTCCTGCATGCGCTTGAGCGTTTCGTAGATGAGCGTGTTTGTAACCGTGTCGGACATGGCGCTATCCTCTCGCGATACGAGTGTAGGACAAATTTGCTCACCTCGCAATCTCCGCCGTTTCCACGACCGCATGGAACAGCACGTCGGCCCCCGCCGCTGCCCAATCCTTCGAGATTTCCTCCGCCTCGTTGTGGCTGAGGCCGCCGACGCAGGGGCACATGATCATCGTCGCCGGGGCGACCTTGGCGGCCCAGCAGGCGTCGTGGCCGGCGCCCGAGATGATATTCATGTGGCTGAGGCCGAGCCGTTCGGCGGCGTTGCGGACTGCCGACACCAGTTTCGGGTCGAAGGTGACCGGATCGAAATGGCCGACGGCCTCGATCGAACAGCCGACACCGAGTGCTTCGGCGATGCCTGCCGCCTCGGCTTCGATTCTGGCGCGCATGCGGTCGAGCTTGTCTTGGTCGGGCGTGCGGATGTCGACGGTGAAGACGACCTTGCCGGGCAGCACGTTGCGGGAGTTGGGCGAGAAGAACACCTGGCCGACGCCGCCGACGGCGCCCGGCTGGTTTTCCATCGCCACGCCCTCTACCATCTCGATGATCCGCGCCATGGCAAGGCCGGCATTGACGCGCAGCGCCATCGGGGTCGAGCCGGTATGGGCCTCGCGGCCGGTGAGGGTGATTTCCAGCCACCAAAGACCCTGGCAGTGGGTGACCACGCCGATCGCCTTGTTTTCGGCCTCGAGAATCGGTCCCTGTTCGATGTGGTATTCGAAATAGGCGTGCATCTTGCGGGCGCCGACTTCTTCGTCACCGAGCCAGCCGATGCGCTTCAGCTCGTCACCGTATGTTTTGCCGTCCGGGTCCTTGCGGCTGTAGGCGTATTCGAGATCGTGCACGCCGGCGAAGACGCCCGACGCCAGCATCGCCGGGGCAAAGCGGGCGCCTTCCTCGTTGGCCCAGTTGGTGACGACGATCGGGTGCTTGGTCTGGATGCCGAGGTCGTTCATCGTGCGCACGACTTCGAGAGCTGCAAGCACGCCCAAAACACCGTCATATTTGCCGCCGGTCGGCTGCGTGTCGAGGTGGCTGCCGACATAGACCGGAAGGGCGTCCGGATCGGTGCCGGGCCGGGTGGCAAACATCGTCCCCATCTGGTCGACGCCGACTGTCATGCCGGCCGCTTCGCACCACCGTTGAAACAGGTGCCTGCCTTCGCCGTCGGCGTCGGTCAGGGTCTGGCGGTTGTTGCCGCCTGCAATGCCCGGACCGACCTTCGCCATGTCCATCAGCGCATCCCAAAGGCGGTCGCCATTGATACGCATGTTTTCGCCTGGTGCGGCCACCATATGTCTAATCCTCGCCCGTTTTTATCGCGATCATGCACGGGCATGACCGGTCGTTCCCTTGGTCTGCCACGGAGCGTTTTTGTTTTTGTTGCTCCGGACATTCGCCGGTTGCCTTTGACTGGCAACTGATCGATAATTTGACCGATTGGTAAACATTACAGCTTCCGCGGCCGTGCTCAAGACGGAATTTGCGAAAAGCGACGACAAAAATTGCAGTGCATACCCGGAGAATCCGAATTGGCGCGGCGCGTGCCAAAGGCGACAACAGGGGATAGATTTCAAGGAGAAGCGAAATCGACATGGCCACCCCGAGAGCGGCAAAAACGCAGCGCCGCACCCGCATACAGGAAGAGAAAGAAGAGGTCATTCTCGAGGCCGCGCTGGACGTCTTTTCGGTGCATGGGTTTCGCGGTTCGACGATCGACCAGATCGCTGAAGTGGCGGGGATGTCGAAGCCTAATCTTCTCTATTACTTTCGCACCAAGGAAGCGATGCACCGGGCACTGATCGACCGGGTTCTGTACACCTGGCTCGAGCCCCTGCGCGCCTTCGACCCCGACGGCAATCCGGAAAGCGAAATCCGCAGCTATATCCGTCGTAAGCTCGAAATGGCCCGCGACTTTCCGCGAGAAAGCAGGCTTTTCGCCAACGAAATGCTGCAAGGCGCGCCTCATGTCGAAGACGAGTTAAAGGGACCGCTGAAGAGCCTCGTCGACGAGAAGGCCGAGGTCATCCGTGCCTGGGCTAAGGCCGGCAAGATCGCCAAATGCGATCCCTACCACCTGATCTTCTCGATATGGTCGACCACCCAGCATTACGCCGATTTCGACGTCCAGGTACGGGCCGTACTCGGGCAGGGACATGCCGGCGAGGGGCGGTTCGAGGACGCTGCCCGCTACCTCGAACAGCTTTTCGTCAGCGGATTGATGGCGCAGCCAAAACCGATTTAGGTCTCATTTGATCTGCCACTTCCTTGAAGCACAGATGACAAGAATGCCTCCACGCTCTCCGAACCGTAGGGCTTTTGCAGAACAGGGATGTCGGCATAAATTTCGCCCTGCGGAATGCTGTCGCCGTAGCCGGTGGCAAAGCCGAAGGGAATATTCCGGCTCTTCAGCAGATCGGCAACAGGAAAGCTGGTTTCCAGACCCAGATTGACGTCGAGCATGCCCATCTGCACCGTGTGAGTGTCGAGGGCTTCGAGAGCCTGCGCCACATTGGGAACAGCGATCACGTCGAGCGCGCCGAGGCCTCTGAGGACATCCTCGCCGTTCATGGCGATGATCAGGTTGTCTTCAACCAGCAGCACGGTCATGCCGGATAATGGCTGCTGGCCCAACCGATGAAGCGTCGAATTGCTGTCGGCAACGTCCCTGCGCTGCGAAAGAGCAACTGGATCGGCTACCGACTTCACGAATTGCGCTGGGATCAGCAGGTCGGCCTCAACGCCGCTCGGTGAAAAACGAACATCCGTCTCGCCGTTGAGGTCATAGACGAAGGAACGCCGGATGATGGTCGAGCCAAATCCGCCGCGCTTCGGGGCGCTGACCGGAGGGCCACCGCTTTCGCGCCAGCGGATCTTCAGGTTTCCCTGATCGTCCCGGTCCCAGCCGATGGTCACCACGCCGTTGGTCGACAGGCTGCCATATTTGACGCTGTTGGTGACAAGTTCGTGGAACACCAGCGAGGTCGTGGTGAAAGCCTTCGGCTCGAGCAGGACATCCGTTCCGTCGATCTCGAGACGGCCTGAAGTCCTGCCAAGATAGGCGGCTGTCTCTGCTTCCAGCAACTGCCGGAAGGAGGCCGGCGCCCATTGGTCCAGAGTGAGCTGGTCGTGCGCGCGGCCGAGAGATTGAACGCGGCCTTGCAACTGATCGATATAGGCATCCACGGACAACTCGGCAGACTTCGAATGGCGTACCAGTCCGCCAATCAGGCTCAGGATATTTCTGACCCGGTGATTGAGTTCCGCAATGAGAAGCTCCTGGCGCTCGCTGGCAAGGCGTCGTTCGGCGTTGGCCTCTTCCGAGAGGCGGAGTATGACCTCGATCAGCGCAACCCTGATGGTTTCCGCAACGCGCTGTTCTGCAGGTGTGAATTGTAGGGATCGGCCCCGCACCATTTCCGACCAGCTCTCGAAGCTTTTGCGTGGCGTCAATCGAGGCCCGTTCGGGCCGTACTCGGCCGGTTTTTTCGGGTCTCCGGCCCAGCGTACGGAACGGATGATTTCCTGGCGAAACAGGATGATGTAATCTCGCGGGGAGCGGGAGATAGGAATGGCGAGCAGCCCGCATATGCCGGTGCTTTCGTCCCAGCCGGGGTACCAACTGCGGATGTTGTCGGTGGCAAATATACGTCCGGCGGCATTCTGATTGAGGAGAGTCGTCAAGGCGGAAATCTGGTCCTGCGAAACGGCCGCGCCGCTGATCGCCATGCTCCCGTTGATCCATACGCCAATTCCATCTGCGGGAATGGCATCGGCGAGGATGTCGATCAGCCAGGCGGGATCATCAAGCAGGCTGGCGTTGCCGGCGACCGAAGTCAGCAGGAGATCGCCGATCTTCTTAGCCTTGCGTTCATATTCCAGGGCAAGCCGGCGCTCGCGGCTTTCGAGACGGGAGGCGAACATCTGTCCCAACAGCTCGGCGTTGGTGCGTCGCTCGAGGGACGGCAGTCGCGGGCTATAGTGGTGGCAGGCAAACAGCCCCCAGAGCGATCCTTCAACGACGATGGAGATCGACAGGGACGCGGCAACGCCCATGTTTTTCAGATATTCTATGTGGATCGGCGAGACGGAGCGCAGGACCGACATGGAAAGATCGACCGGCTCGCCATGCTCGGTCACCTGCGGCGCGATCGGGACCGGCGTCGCGTCGACGTCGGAGATGATCCTGAACAGGTTGCGCAGGTAGAGCCTGCGTGCCTGCACCGGAATGTCCGACGCGGGATAATGCAATCCGAGAAAGGAGCCGATGCCGGAGCGTGCGGCTTCAGCCACGACTTCGCCGGCGCCTGTTTCGTCGAAGCGATAGATCATGACGCGGTCGAAGCCCGTCAGCGCCCTGGCCTGGCGCGCACCCTCCCGGAAGAAGGCCTGCAGCGTTTCCGTCTGGTCGAGGCGTGCGGTCATGCTGCGGATGGAAATTGCGCCGTTGTCTTGCGTCGCGGGCGCAGGTTCGGCTTCGATGACGATCTGGCCGCCCGACAAGTGCACCGCGACATCGAAGTTGCCGCCGTTTTCACGCAGGACCAGACCGAAAATCCGCTCGACGGTATCCGGGCCTCGGATCACGGTCATTCTATTGCGCAAGGTGTGCACGGCTTCCGGAAGAATGATCTCCATCAACGGCTGGCCGAGTGCCTGCTCCCATGCAACACCGAGGAACTGCTCGAGATTCGTCGAGGCCCGTGAGATCAGCCAGTCGGAAGACAAAGTCAGCAGAAAGCCAAATGGCTGGATGTTCCCGAGTTGATGGATCGGCTCGCGATCGCAATTGGTCAAATCGATGCGCTGCAGATCATCTGTCAAGTAAAGGTATCCCCAGTTCGAGTTTGGCGGCATTTCGGAAGGCGGAAAACATGGACCTCGCCGCATCAACCGCCCGCTCGCGGTTCACGTCATTGGCGCTATCCAGCCGATCCATAAACGCCTTGATGGCGCCTTTGGGTCCTTGGAAGGCAAGATAAGTGGATGGAAATTCGGAGGGAACGCGCTTCGAAAGCATGGCACCGCCCAATTTCGAGCCTTCGATCACATAGGCGGCGCCCCAAAGCTCGTCTTCCGAGGAAATCGCCGCAAGGCCAATGGGTGGTGGCATCGGCAGGCCGAGCGACGCCATGTCCGCCCTCAGCATCTGGCTGCGCCTGCGATCTGCCCAGTCCGGCAGGAGCCGGTCGATGCCGGCCCGTTCGAGCGCCTGTTCTGCTGCAGGAAGCACCCGGGCATGGCCACTTAGAAACGCGATATACTGACGGCGGTCGGCCATGTCGAAGCGGCCGAACAAGCCGTCCACGACATCATGGTAATCGGCAGTTCCGGAACGGAGGGCATTTCGAAAACTCATTCAATCGATCCGGATGATTTTGCTGCTCCATATCTGGAGTATGAGCAAAACGATATATGTTTATGCCCTGTTATTTCCAGACCTTCGTCTATGAACATATAGCGTTTTTTAGCGCTTTTCTTTCGGAAAACGCTCTGCTTTTGCTTAAAAATCTTTGGAGCGGTTGCGCTTGGCCTTGGTGTGTTCAAGGCAAAACAAAACGCCACATGGTCATCCCATGCGGCGCTTGTTCGTGTGTTGCTCCCGCCGCTTTTGCGGCAGGAATCCTACTCGGCGGCCTGGCGCGCCATCGGGTTGTTCGGATGGGTCGTCCAGTTGGCATAGTTCGGATCAACGATCTTGCCTGTGCGCTTGTCCAGCGCCCCGGCGGGCAGCGCTTCCATGGTGATGCAGTTTTCGACGGGACAGACGCTGACGCAGAGATTGCAGCCAACGCATTCCTCGTCCATCACCTCGAAATGCCGCGCCCCGTCCAGCATGCTGGTGATTGCCTGGTGGGACGTGTCCTCGCAGGCGATGTAACAGCGGCCGCACTTGATGCAGGCGTCCTGGTCGATCTTGGCCTTGGCGATGTAGTTGAGGTTGAGGTACTGCCAGTCGGAAACATTCGGTACGGCGCGGCCGATGATGTCGTCCAGCGTGTTATGGCCCTTTTCGTCCATCCAGTCCGAGAGACCGGTGATCATTTCCTGGACGATCTTGAAGCCGTAGGTCATCGCTGCGGTGCAGACCTGGACGTTGCCGGCACCGAGCGCCAGGAATTCAGCTGCGTCGCGCCATGTGGTGATGCCGCCGATGCCGGAAATCGGCAGACCGTAGGTCTGCGGATCGCGGGCGATTTCCGCCACCATGTTGAGAGCGATCGGCTTGACCGCCGGACCGCAGTAGCCGCCGTGACTGCCCTTGCCGCCGACGGTCGGGTTCGGGGCGAAGTTGTCGAGATCGACCGAGACGATGGAGTTTATGGTGTTGATCAGCGACACCGCATCGGTGCCGCCGGCCTTGGCGGCGCGGGCGGGGTTGCGGATATCGGTGATGTTCGGTGTCAGCTTGGTGATGACGGGCATGCGGGTGTACTGCTTGCACCAGCGCACGACCATCTCGATGTATTCCGGCACCTGTCCGACCGCAGCACCCATGCCGCGCTCAGACATGCCGTGCGGACAGCCGAAATTGAGCTCGATGCCGTCGGCGCCGGTTTCCTCGACGAGCGGCAGGATCGCCTTCCAGGCCTGCTCCTCGCAGGGAACCATGATCGAGGCAACCAGCGCCCGATCCGGCCATTTCATCTTGATCTCCTTCATTTCCCGCAGGTTGGTGTAGAGATCGCGGTCGGTGATGAGTTCGATGTTGTTGAGCCCCAGCAGGCGACGGTCGGCGCCCCAGATCGCGCCGTAGCGCGGGCCGTTGACGTTGACCACAGGCGGGCCGTCTTCGCCGAGCGTCTTCCAGACGACGCCGCCCCAGCCGGCCTCGAAGGCGCGGTTGACGTTGTAGGCCTTATCCGTGGGTGGCGCGGAGGCCAGCCAGAAGGGGTTGGGGGATTTGATGCCGACGAAATTGTTGCGCAGATCAGCCATTGTTCACACTCCCCTTAGGCGACGGCAACGGCGGGGTGCGCAACGGCAGCCAGCTTGCGGTTGATGGATTCGGCGGCGTCGCGACCCTGGGCAACAGCCGAGACGGTCAGATCGTCACCACCGACGATGCAGTCGCCGCCGGCCCAGACGCCGTCGATCGAGGTCAGGCCCTCGGCATCGGTGGCGATGCGGCCGGCTTCCATCTGCAGGGCTCCGAGGCCAGAGGCGACGAATGTCTGGCCGATGGCCTTGAAGACCTGGTCGGCAGCGATGACGCCGGTGTCGCCGGTTCCGGCTAGTCGGCCTTCCAGCATCTCGGTGTATTCGACCTCGATGCCGGCGACCCGCCCATCCCTCTCGATGATGCGCTTAGGGGCCAGCCAGTGGCGGATCATCACGCCCTTCGAGGCGGCGAGATCCTGTTCCCATTCCGATGCGTTCATGTGCTCTTTGCCGCGCCGGTAGCAGATCGTCACTTCCTCGGCACCGAGGAGTTTCGCCTGTACGGCAACGTCGATGGCCGTCATGCCGCCGCCGATGACGACGACGCGCCGACCGATGGCGACATCCGCCTTGTCGGCCGCCTGACGCAGATCGGAGATGTAGGAGATTGCATCCTCCACGCCTTCCAGATCTTCGCCTTCCGCCCGCAGCGCGTTGACGCCGGAGAGACCGAGGCCGAGAAAGACGGCGTCATACCGGGTGGAGAGTTCGGCGAGGGTGAAGTCGCGGCCGAGCATCTGGCCGTTTCGTACCTCTATACCGCCGATCGACAGGACGTAGTCGACTTCCTGCTGGGCGAAGTCATCGACGGCCTTGTAGGTGGCTATGCCATATTCGTTGAGGCCGCCGGCCTTTTCGCGGGCATCGTAGATGACGACGGCGTGGCCGTTGACGGCGAGCCGATGGGCGCAGGCGAGACCCGCCGGGCCTGCACCGACAACGGCCACGGTTTTGCCGGTCGGCTCCGCGCGGCTGTAGAATTGCTTGTTGGCTGCCATGGCAGTGTCGGTGGCGTAGCGCTGAAGCCTGCCGATCGCAACCGGGCGCTCTTCCGCCGTGTTGCGGACGCAGACGTCCTCGCACAGCTGTTCGGTGGGACAGACGCGCGCGCACATGCCGCCGAGGATATTTTGGTCGAAAATGGTCTTTGCCGAGCCGATCGGATTTCCGGTCGAAATCTGGCGAATGAACAACGGGATGTCGATCGAGGTCGGACAGGCCGTCATGCAGGGCGCGTCATAGCAGAAGTAACAGCGGTCTGATTCAACAAGCGCCTCGTGGTCGCCGAGACGCGGATGCAGGTCGGAGAAATTTTGCCCATACTCAGCCGGGGTCAGTCGGCCATTCTTAATCCCAGTTTCCAGTCGTCCCATTGAAGTTCCCTCTTATCAACGGCCAGGATTGAAAAGCTAACTCAGGATAAAAAATTTATCAAACGGTAAATTTTTGGACCTTTGTCGTTGGGCAGCAGGATTTGGTGGATGATGGAGATTTCGCGCAAGCTATTGAAATTCATCGTTTACTGGGAGAGCGTTCAGCCGGGTCGGGGCTTGGTGCAGCCTTGCGTGCAATGCCATCCCGCGGCGTGGCAAGCCGCATCGTCAGGGCGTCAATCCAAATATCAAATTAATTCGAGGGACGCCGGAACCCTGTTCGCGGTCGTGCGTTATTGGGATGTCCTGATGATGATTGCATCCACCCAGATGCACGCCCCTCTAAGCGTCGTCGGACGTTTAACTCACGGTCCCCCTCCCGGTGAGTCGAAAACAGTCGTTGCGCGCCCTCGCAACGACTGTTTTTTTTGGCGATCGCATAGCAAAAAGCCCAATGCTTCGTGCACTGGGCTGCTTCAAGGGGTTTTTAGGATTTCGTATTCCGTTTCCGGTATCGTCAGCCGGTATTCCAATCGGTCCAAGCCGACGCCTAGCTGGGCGCGACCGTTCATCGATGTCGGGACGACCCGCTCGAGGACCGTCTTGCCAAAGCTGTTGTCCTCGAAGTCATGGGCAGCGACTGCCGTATTGATCATTTCCGACCATATGATCTCGACTGCCTGCTTGCCTTCGAGGTTAGTTGCCTGACAGACAAGGGTGATGCTGGTCTTGCCCGCAGCGATTGCTCCATGCGAGGCGGAGTTGACGATCAACTCGTGCAGCGCCAGTCCCAGATGCACGGCTGCATTGGGTGTGAGATGGGCATTGATGCCGCTGATCGGCACCGGAATGGAAGCGTCTGGCCAATAGGGCGCGAACTGCTTTTCGGCGAGTTCGAAGAGATAGGCCCCGCGCCAGCTCGAGTCGGTGATCAGGTCCTGCGAGTTTGACAACGACTGCAGGCGCCCGCGGAATTTTATCAGGAAATTGTCCAGAGACAGCGTGTTGCGTGCGGTCTGTGTCGCAATGCCCTGGATGATGGCGAGCAGGTTCTTTGATCTGTGCGAGAGCTCGCGAAGCAGCGATTTCAGCACCTTCTCGCGATGCCGGCTTTCGGTGACCTCGAAAATCACCGAAAGCACGCCAAGCTCTTGGGCCTGCGTGCGTTCGATCTTCATCTCGTAGATCTTGACCCCTTCGGATGTCGAAAGGGAAATTTCGGCATTGGCCGCCTTGCCACTTTTCAGCACGTCGCGCTTGAGCTCGAGGATGCGGGCGCCATCCTTGTCGCCGAACAGGGCCATGTCGTCGACGCCGACAAAGGCGAGTTCTTTCAGGTGATCGGGAAGGTTCTCGAAATAGCCGACCTTCAGCATTGCGTCTTGGAAAATTATCGAGACGCCGGCGCTTCCCAGCGCCCGTTCCATCATGGCAGCCTTGCCCTCGAACCCGAGTGGCGAGCCGGGCGATGGATCATTGTTATTCACAAAGATGCCTTTCTTTCGCGTCCCGTATGACGGCCGACCAATCGGGAGTGGCGTTCAAGTCAGCCCGATGACAATTAAAGTTGCCAAAGCGTCCCGGGCTGACGGAACGCTCCGCCATCGCAATTGTTCCGGGCGAAATGTCAGGCCGCGACCTTCGTGGTTTCGTTGAAGAACAGCGCCTGGCTGATGAGCGCCTTCACCATGTCCGGATTGAAAGGCTTTGTTACCAGGAAGGTCGGTTCAGGCCGTTCACCCGTGAGCAGACGCTCGGGGAAAGCGGTGATGAAGATGACCGGGACGCTGGCATTCTTAAGAATGTCGTTGACGGCATCGATACCCGAGCTCCCGTCGGCAAGCTGGATGTCGGCCAGGACCATGCTCGGCTTGGTCTCATTGTAGAGCGCCACGGCTTCGGCATGGGTGCGGGCGATGCCGGTGACGCGGTGGCCGAGACTTTCGACCATCTGCTCGATGTCCATGGCGATCAGCGGTTCGTCCTCGATGATCATGATGTCCGTGGCCACCTGGCGGGATATCTCGGTCGATGCCTTGTCCAGAAGCCGGGCTGCCTCATCTTCTTCCAGATCGAGGATCTCGGCGATTTCAGGCATGCGGAAGTTTTCAACCGAGGCGAGGATGAAGGCCTGTCGGGCGATTGGCGAAACCTTTGACAGATTGACCGAAGCGCGTTTTTCCCAGGCGTAAGGGGAGGTGGGCTCGGGAACCTGAACGGAACTGGAGCCGAACAGAGTGGTGAACAGCTTGTACAGCGCCACACGGTCGTTCGACGTGTCGGGGAAAATGGAAATATCGGCAATGATGGCTTCGAGAACGGCCGCGACGTAGGCATCGCCTGATGTCTGGGTGCCGGTCAATGCTCGGGAGTAGCGACGAAGGTAAGGAAGGTGCGGAGCAATTCGAGTCGAAAGTGTCATAAATGGCTCCCGTCAGTAGGCCATGGTAAATAATAAATGTTAGAACACGCGTCTCCCAAAAAAGTTCCGGTGTCCGGGAACTTTTTTCGGGGGCATGCATTAATGGTCGACGTGATAAGGGTGTAGCATGGAACCGCCCGATGACAATAAGATTGCGGTGTTTGCCGAGCCTCCCCAGCGTTTCCGCAGCAGCAGTGTCTCGCATCGGAAGCAGCATTAATACAACACGGTCCGAGAGTGAACCATATATGACAGCTCCCCACCAGGAAGACACGGAACAGACGCGACCTGATGTCCGCGTTACAGATCTTCTAGACCCCAATAGCCAGATCGGCAGCCGGTTGCGGAGCCTTTACGCCGCTGCCCAGGACGAGGCGATACCCGACCGTTTCCTTGATCTGCTCGAAAAGCTCGATCAGGTGGAAATGGCGGCCGGTAAATCGGTCGGGCGGGAGTAATTTGATGGAAAAGGTACAACCGAGCTTCAAGCGCGAGATGCTGTCTGCATTGCCGAGCCTTCGTGCATTCGCGATCTCGCTGATCGGTCGTCATGACCGGGCGGACGACCTGGTCCAGGATACCATCATGAAGGCTTGGGCCAAGCAGGACCACTTCGAGATGGGCACGAACATGAAGGCATGGCTGTTTACCATTCTCCGCAACGAGCTCTACAGCCAGATGCGCAAGAGCGGTCGCGAGATCCAGGACAGCGACGGCCTTTTCACGGAATCCATGGCAACCCATCCTTCGCAGTACGGCGCGCTGGACCTGCAGGATTTCCGCAAGGCACTGGAGCAGCTTCCACCAGACCAGCGTGAAGCGATCATCCTCGTCGGCGCCTCCGGCTTTTCCTATGAGGAAGCTGCCGAGATCTGCGAATGCGCCGTCGGTACGATCAAGAGCCGTGTGAACCGCGCCCGCCAGCGGCTGCAGGAGTTGCTGCAGATCACAGGCGAGGCGGACTTCGGCCCCGACGCGACGTCCTCGCCCCTGACATCCAGGGCGTTTGCCTTCTAGCTGGGAGGCATGATCGCAAAAGGAAACCCGCCGCACCTTGATTGGTGCGGCGGGTTTTTCGTGACGTCATGGTGCGGACGGTTGGTTACGAGCTCTAGTCGTCGCTGCGCGAGCCCATGATGTTGCTCAGGAGAAACGCGCCGGCAACCGCCGCGGCCAGCAAGGGCTGCGAACGGACGAGGCCGAGGCCGACCGTGGCCATGGATTGGGCAGCCAAACGCTTTTCGCGGGCGCGACGGGCCTCCTGCGCGTTGATGCTCGCCATGACGACCAGCAGCGCTATCGCGATCAGCAAAGTGCCGCTGCCGACGATCAGCGTCGCGTAGAGCATGCCGTAGATCGTCGCGAGCCAGAGAGCGAGTGCCGCCAGGCCGAAGACGTAGGTGGTCAGGAGCAACACCATCGCCAACGCGATGAAAACACCGTTGCGCTTGGTGCGCGCAACGGTGTTTTTCACGGAGCCCGACAGTAGCAAGCCTAAAATAGGACCCAGCATCGATGATCCTTAGCGACGTGCGAGGAGAGCGATCAGCAGCCCGACGGCCGCCACTGTGCCGATCGTTGCAGCCGGATGGGCGCGAACGGTTGCGCGCACTTCGCGGGCGCTGCGGGCGTAGCCGTCCTGGAGTTGCTGCATCAGCTCTTCGCTGCGGCCGAGGAGATCTTCGTAGCCGGATTCAGCCTGGGCGCGGAGCTTCTTGCCCTGGCTGGCGCCGTTCTTGGAGATCAGCTTCGTCAGCGAGGCGATTTCGCTCCGGAGGCTTTCGACCTGATCCTCGATCGTATCCTCGATGTCGCTGAACGTGCCGTTGCGCTTGCCGCGAAGGCTGTGGAGCAGGGAGTTTGCCATTGGTGTTCTCCATTGTTTCAACGCGCCAGTGCGTTGCTTTCATCGTCAGGTCGTGGCGACAAAACCATTGTCTTCATCGACCTAAACCGTTGCCAGCCTAACGCAATGATAGGTGAAAAGTTCCGGCGCGGCCAGCGTCTCCCGGCGCTGCGCTGTGGGGCAGAACGAAGGGCGTGCCGTCCGCCGGCCTTTGGTTCACTTGAAGCGCGCAGCCGAAAACCTGCTGGAGGTTCTCGTCGGTGAGTACGTCGGCGGCAGCACCGGTTGCGACCCGCTTTCCGCTTTTCACGAGCAAGATCTGATCGGCGAAGAGAGCGGACAGGTTGAGATCGTGCATGACCGCGATGACGCCGCCGCCGGCCCGGCAGAAGCTGCGGGCCAGCTGCATGATGGCGAGCTGATGGCTGATGTCGAGGCTCGAGACCGGTTCGTCGAGCAGCAGCCAGCAGGGGTGGCCGTCGGCAACGGGCTCAGGGATTTGGCAGAGGACGCGGGCGAACTGGACACGCTGCTGCTCGCCGCCGGAAAGCTCCTGGTAGAGGCGCCCCTCGAAGCCGGCGAGATCGACGGCATGCAGCGCCTCTGCGGCGATGCGATCGGCGTGCTGCGGCTGGGTGTTGGCGCCCGAGGTCAGGCCCATGCGGACGATCTCTCGAACGGTGAAGGGGAAAGAGATGGAACTTGCCTGCGGCAGCACGCCGCGCGCCAGCGCCAGAGGCAGCGGCTTCATAGCACTCACCTCCTTGCCGCCGAGCCTGATCGAGCCGCGATAGGGGAGTTCGCCCGAGATTGCCTTGACGATCGTGGTCTTGCCGGAACCGTTCGGCCCACAGATTGCCGTCAGCGCTCCGGCTTTGGCGGTGAAGTCGACGCTTTCGACTACGGATCGGCCTCCCAGGCTGACGCAAAGGTTTGAAACGGCAATCACATGGGATCCTTAAAGAGCGAGGCGGGTGCGGTTTCGCAGCAGGATCCACAGGAAGAAGGGCCCGCCGACGGCAGCGGTGATGATGCCGATCGGCATCTCGGCGGGGGAGACGATAGTTCGGGCCAGCATGTCGGCAAAGATCAGCAGCGTGCCGCCTAAGAGGGCCGAGGCCGGCAGCAGGTAGCGATGATCCGGGCCGATCAGCATGCGCAGCAGATGCGGCACGACGATGCCGACGAACCCGATGCCGCCGCTGACCGCGACGGATGCGCCCGTCGCTGCCGCCACCACGAGGATTGCCGCCGTCTTCAGCCGCTGCACGGGGACGCCCATGTGGAAGGCCGCGGCCTCGCCGAGGGTGATGGCGTTGAGGCCCTTGGCCATGAAGGGGATGGCCAGCAGCGACAGCAGGATGATTGGCCCGGCGGCGGCGATCTTCAGCCAGGTTGCGCCGGCCAGCGATCCCATGCCCCAGAAGGTGAGGTCGCGGAGCTGCTTGTCGTCGGCCATGTAGACGAGCACGCCGGTCGCGGCCATGGCGAGGGCGCCAAGCGCGATCCCGGCGAGCAGCATGGTTGCGACGGAGGTCTGACCCTGGCGGGTGGCGATGCTGTAGAGCAGGAGCGTGGTGGCAAGTCCGCCGGCAAAAGCTGCCAGCGGCAGAGCGTAGATACCGAGTAGCGCATAGAGCGGCGCAGCCACGGTACCGCTCAGCACGATCATGACGACGGCGCCCAAGCTTGCGCCGGAGGAAACGCCGACCAGTCCCGGGTCTGCCAAAGGATTGCGAAAAAGCCCCTGCATGATGGCGCCTGACACGGCGAGCGAGGCGCCGATCAGGAAACCCAGAATGGCGCGCGGCAGGCGGATGTCGAAGACGATGATATGGTCGCGCATGCTAAGCGCCGTTGCCGTACCGGTATTGCGCATGAGGTCATGGACGACATCCAATGCGGAGGCATCGGAGGCACCCGTGGTGATCGAAAACAGCAGCGAGAACAGCGCAAGAACCGACAGCGCTGATATCAGGAGGATCGCGAGCTGCGACCGGTCACCGGCGCGGTAGCGGGCAAGCCAGTCGCTCCTCCTTCGCGATAAAGCTTGGGGCTGGCCGACCATGTCGCTCACCGCCATCGTTCAGCCTCCGTAGATCGCGCTGTTGAGTTCGCGGATGGCGCTCGCCGTCCTCGGTCCGAAGCCGAGCAGGTGAAGCCCGTCCATGTGGATGATCGCCTTGTGTTCGGCTGCGGGCGTCAGGGCAATGGCCGGCTGCGTCAGAAGTTCGTCATTGCCGGTGGCGTGGTTGCCGCCGCCGTTCATGACCAGGATGACATCGGGCTTGGCTTCGATGATCGCCTCGTCGGTCAGGGGTTTGTATCCCGGGAAGACGCCGACTGCATTGATGGCACCGGCGAGCCTGATGATGCCGTCCGCTGCCGTGCCTGTGCCCGAGCCCATGATCTTGCCGCCCTGGACGCTGAGAACGAACAGTACGCGCTTGCGCTCAGCGATGGGGCGCTGCTCGGATTCGGCGATCGCGGCGTCGAGGTCGGCTGCAACGCTGGCTTCCAGTGCCTTGGCCTTGTCAGGGACGCCGAGCAGGGTGCCGACGGTCGCGATCTTCTTCAGGATGCCGTCGCGTTCGTAGGTTTGCGGAACGGTCTCGAAGGGAACGCTGGCGGAGCGCAGAACCGCCAAGGCTTCCGGCGGGCCGGCGCCCTCGACCGCGATGATGGCACTCGGATTGACGGCCAAAATGCCTTCCGGCGACAGGGCGCGCATATAGCCCACATCCGGCAGCTTTGCCGCAGCTTCAGGATAGAGGCTGGTGGAATCGCGGGCGATCAGCCGTTTCTCTTCCCCGAGTGCGTAGATGATCTCGGTGACGTCACCGCCGATCGAGACCAGCCGTGAGGTGTCGAGCTTCGGGGTCTCAGTGGCGTGGGCGTCGCCAATGAAGGCGTGCGGCAGGGCGGCTGCAGTGAGCGGCAGCAGCATGACGGCGGCGAGGAGAGTCGAATTTCGAGGCCGTCTCAGGCGGAGGAGGGAAGAAAACATCATGATCTCGATCCTCAGGCGGCCACGCTTTCAGCATCCATTCGCGGCAGCGCCTCGATGATGCTGCGCCATTCCGGACGCTCGTCCGAGCCTTCCCGACGCTTGCCGAAGAACTGGATGATCATTTCGCCATCGGCGCCATAGGCTTCCAGCGAGCTGACATGGCCATCCTTGGTCGGCTTGCGAACCGCCCAGGCTTCGGCGATGTGGTCGAGGCGCAGATGCAGATGGAAGCTCGGATCCATCACGTTGATCCAGGGACCCATCGTCTTGATGTTGGCAACCGGTCCGGAATGGATCTGGATGATGCCGTCATTGCCGACAAAGCACATGATCGGTAGGCCGTCGGCCGCCGAGGCCTCGAGCATGGACTGGACTGCGCTGCCGCCCAGTTGCCAGGCGTAGTCGTCGCCGATGCTGCGGACGGCGGCCCGGCGGCCGATCTTCAGCTTCTTGAGCAGGCCAACGAATTCGTGGGTGTCGGTCATCCGGCTCCAGTGATCGCGCAATGCGTCACGGTCGACCTCGCCGTCTTCTTCGGCCCTCTCATATCCGCTATGGTCTTCGATCAGGTCCTGCGATGCGTCATCGATGCGTAACGCCGCGACGAGGGCGTGATAGGCGTCGACATCCGATGCGGCGCGCAGGTGGACCTTGTGGACGGCATTGCCGGCCTTGTCGAAGAACTGGAGGCTTCGCTTGACCTCGTCTCCATCGTTCTTGGTCACGGCAAAGCCATGCACCCAGCGCGAAGGGAAGATGCGCAAGTCGATGTTCTCGCCAAGCACGATGGCAGCGTGCTTGCCGGGCTTGATGTTCTCGTAGATGCCGATCTTCTCGTGCACGGCACTGTCGTTGCGCGACAACGCCATCACCTCGCCAAGGCTCGCCACATGCGCGAGAAAGCTGTTGGCGCTGGCGTCGATCCGGACAGCCGTCAGACCGACTTCGGCGGCCACCAGCGCGGCTTCGGAAATGCCGAGATGGGCGGCGATATCGCGTTCGCGCATCTTCGGATTTTCTGCGCGGTAGTTGCGGATTTCGGCTGGGGTGGGTCGGGTCGTGTTGGTCATCCGGATACGCCTATTTGTTGAGTATCAATTTGCCTTGGCGGGTAATCTTCAATCGGTATGTGAAACCCTCGTGCCGGATCACGATCTCGCTTTGGCCGCGAAAAATTTCCGCGCTTTCGATCGTCCTAACGTGAGCCGCTGGCTGCGGCGCGGGAGTTTTGTCAGCAATCATTTGGCTGTTTTGCCTGCAAAATCATGGGAACGGGCGGGACATCCCGCGAGTTTTATCTTGACTCTCATAGTCATGGTTTTCTAAAGACGCAATAGGATACTCAATAACTCAAGTTTAATTTTGGCGGTCGATTTCAGCGCTGTCGCTGCGGCCGGGATCAGATGCTGGAGAGCCCTATGCGTGCAGAGACACACTTCCTCCTCTTGGCTTGCGGCCTGCTGGCTTCGGCTGCCGCTTTGCCAGCGTCCGCGCAGCAGCCAGCCCCTGCCACCGCCAAGCTCGCGGTGGAACTCAACGCGCTGACGCCATCGGCCAAAGGCTGCATGATGACCTTCGTCGCCCAGAACGACATGCCGACGCCGATTGCCAAGATTTCCTTCGAGCTGGCGTTCTTCAACGACAAGAACGCCGTCGACAAGATTACCGTCCTCGATTTCCGCGACCTGCCGGTGGGCAAGAAGCGCGTGCGGCAGTTCGACATGCCGAACGTCAAGTGCGAGGCGGTGACGCGCGTCATCATCAACGACACGCCGGTCTGCGAGGGACCTGCGGCCGGAGAATGCAAGGCGGCGCTGACAACGCGCTCCCAGATCGCCGTGCCTTTCGAAGGTTGAGATCGTCGGCGGCCGAGGCATAGCCCGGCCGTCATCCATATCGCCAACGGCGAGTGCAGCCCATGACCAGCTCGGCCAAGTCCCGATCCAGAAGCGTTTCCAGCGTCGATCCGCGCATGGGTGCGGTCGTCAACGACAACACGCCGCCGGCCTTTCCCGCCCATGAGCTTTCGGGCCTCGACGAGCTGCCGCGTCCGCCGGCTGCGGAGGCGGTTGTGCATTATGCGCGCCTGACGCTGATCCCCTCTTATCCTGCAATTCCGGACAAGGATCCCAAAGCCAACAATGCGGCGCCGGATGTCGATGCCCTGCCGGAGCGGAGCAAGGGCCGCCGGCTCGCCACCCGAAAGAGAGCGATCTCCTCCGGGCTTTGCTCGCTGGTCTTCCATGCGGCTGTCTTCGCGGCGCTGACGATGGCCGTCGTGACGTTGCCTGACGAGCCGGTCGAAGAGGCGGGCGATAGCGTCAGCGTCGTCATGCTCGGCAATGCGGAGGACGATCAAATGGCGTCGGGCGAGGAGCAGCAGGAACCGCCGAAGCCGGACGAGATCGTCGCCGAAAGCGTCCAGCCGGATCTCGTTCAGCCGACCGACAGCAAAACAGCGGATGTGGTCCCAGCCGAACCGGTCACCGCCGAAACACCGCCGATCGATGCTCCGCAGGCGGTGCAACCGGCCATGCCCTTCCCGGAGACGGTCCAGCCCGAAGTCGTGCAGCCGACACAGGCGGTGACGCAGGTTGCGCCGGAAACCGTGGTTTCACCAGAACCGGAGGTACTGGCGGCCGAAGTGCCGGCAGAGCCGACCGTATCGCAACCGATGGCAACAGAGATCCAGCCCGAACCGACGCGCCAGGCTGCGGCACCGCCGACCACGTTGACACCGTCGACTACGCCGCCCGAGGCGGTGCAGCCGATGGAGACCATCGAGGCTGCTCCGCCAATTGCGGAAACGGTTACGCCGATCGAGAAGTCGACGCCGCCTGCAAAGCCGGTGCAGAAGCCGAAGGAAGTCGTCCGCAAGCCGCCGCCAAAGACAACCAAGGTGAAGTCGGGCTCAAAGGGCGAGAGCGAGCAGGATGCCAAGAAGGGATCGGCCGAGGGCACGGAATCGGCGGAAGCCGACAGGGCCTCGCAGAGCGCCGGCAATCGTCAGGGCTCCGGCAGCGCGGCGGTGGCCAACTATCCCGGCAAGGTCCAGTCGCGCATTCGTCGCTCGGTGCGTGTACCGTCGGAGTACCGGCGCATGACGGCGGCTATGTCGGTGCGGGTGCGGTTGACGGTCGATTCGGGCGGCCAGCTGAGTTCGCTGTCGCTCGCCCGAAGCTCCGGAATTTCCGAGCTGGACAATGCCGTGCTCGAAGGCGTGCGCCGCGCCGCGCCGTTCCCGCCGCTCCCGTCGGAGTGGGGAAAGCCTAGCTGGTCCTTCACGCAGGAGGTTCAGGTCACCGGAAAATGACGCTCGCGAAAAAGATGAGGTAATTTGTCAAGTTTATACTTTACTCGTTTGGTCTAGTTTTATAGGGTCGATTCAGACCCCTCGTAACAGGGTCTGTTTTCAACCAGCAAACGGGGTAAGGGCATGGCGCGTAAAGGCAAAAGAGACGGTAGCCGCGAGGTCCCGGTCGCAGCGGCACCATCCGAGCCTGCGGGCAAGTCCCGCCTCGACGGCCGCAGCTTCCTCTATGTCGGCGGGCGCGATTGCCAAGTTGCCCATCTTCGCCAGATTGCCAGCAATTTTGGCGCCGAACTGCTGCATCATGACGGCGGGTTGCGAGAGGCGGTCTCGCGAATCGACACACACCTGCAGTCGGTCGACTGTGTCTTCTGCCCGATCGACTGTATCAGCCATGATGCCTGCCTGCGGGTCAAGACCGGCTGCAAGCGCTATGGAAAGACCTTCATTCCGCTGCGCAACGGCAGCAAATCGAGCCTCGAGCGCGCCCTTCACACCATGAACGATCGGGATGCCGCGCGATGACGGAGAGTGGTTCGGACGGCGTGACCTTGATTGGACTGCATAGTCTGGCCCCCGTGAACGACAGGGTCGCGGTGCCGGAACTCCAGGCGTTGATTTCGCTTCGCCGCGTCTTCATGCCCGATGGAAATGTCATCGCTTTTCCACGCGAGGCGACCCGTCCGCCCGGCGATATCCCGCCAGCGATCTTCGGGCGCGATGCGGCGACGGGCAGAAACGTGGTTGCCTTTGCGCCGCCGGCGGGCAAGAGTCCGGAATGTTTCCGCAAGGCTTGAAAGGTGTTTTCCCATGTTTATCGCCATGAACCGCTTCAAGGTGGCCATCGGTTCCGAGACCGAATTCGAATCCATCTGGAGAAATCGGGATTCGAGCCTGCCCGAGGTTCCAGGTTTCATTGAGTTTCGTCTTCTGCGCAGCAAGACAAACGAGGAGGAGGGCTATACGCTTTTTTCCTCGCACACGATCTGGGCGAGCGAGGCTGACTTTTCGAACTGGACGAAGTCCGAGAGCTTCCGAAAGTCCCATCGCAATGCCGGCGACCATAAGGCAGTGTATGTCGGTCATCCGGTTTTCGAGGGATTCAATGTCGTCGAGGGCATCTGAGCGGTTGGCGATGTTCGGGTTTCAGTCCGTCTCGGCTGATCTTCGAACGAATGCACCTGCTGCCACGACCAACCATCCGCCCATCATCGCGAAACCGCCAATCGGGGCTGCCATCGGGAACAGGCCGGCTCCGCGCGCGTAAAGCATCAGAAGATCCGCCGTGAACAACAGAGTGCCCAGCCCCATCAGCGGCCCCGCAAGCGGCGCGGTGCCGATGGCGCGGTAGCCGATATAGAGGGCGAGCAGGGCCGGCGCGTGCGCCAGGCACATGGCCGAGGCGGAGGCCAGCAGGTGGACGTCGCCGCCGGCATGGGCGGAGGCGGCGGCGAGCGCCACGCCCGCACAGCCGAAAATGCCGGAAAGCAGCAGCAGGAGAGGGCGGATGTAATTCAGCATCGGGCGGCTATTCCTTGTTCTGCATGTGATGGGCGAGGCGCAGGACCGGCTCCCATATGACGTTTCTCAATTGCTCACTGGTAACGGTCTCATCCAGCGCTTGCCGGAAGCAGAGCAGCCATTCGTCCCGCTCTTGCGGGCCGATGGCGGCCGGGAAGTGGCGGCTGCGCAGGCGGGGATGGCCGCGCTTGTCGGTGTAGAGTGGCGGACCGCCGAGGTAGCCGGTCATGTATTCGTAGAATTTCTCGCGGCTGCCTTCGAGGGTCGGCGGATGGATGGCGCGGCAGCGGGCGGCCTCGGGCAGCGTGTCCATCAGCGTGTAGAAGCGCTCTGTCAACGCCTGCACCGTCGGTGCGCCGCCAATGGCCTCGTATAAAGTTATCGTCTTTTCGCTCACGTCCGGCTCCCGCTTGGCCATCCTACATGGCGCCTGCCCAACAATCGCGCAACCGTCAATCGGCCGATGCGGCGTTTCGGCGCTGCTTCAGGATTTCAGCTTGAAGCTGTCGCTTTCTCCCGGCACCAGTTCGAGCGGCCAAATCGTGTTGGACGGGCCCTTCGGATAAAAGGGAGCATAGGCCGGCATGGTAGCGAGCAGCGTTTCAGCGAGTTCGACGCCGAGATCGCGCAGCGACATGCGAAAACAGGTGAGCGTCGGCTGCAGGAATTTTGCCCTCGGTTCCTCGCGAAAGCCGATGACTGCCAGATCGCGCCCGGGAATGACGCCTGCTTCCGTCAGGCGCCGGTAGAGACCGATCGCCATCAGCTCGTAGATGAGGATGATGGCCGTCGGGCGGTCTTCCAGCAGCAGCACCTCGTGCGCCGCCTGATAGCCGCCTTGCTCGCTCGACTTGACCCTGAGCACCAGGGAAGGGTCGAAGGCGATGCAATGGCGCTTCAGCGCGCTCTTGTATCCGTCGAGGAAGATATAGCCGAGGTTGATGTCGTTTGACGGCGCGGCAATGGCGATGCGGCGATGGCCTTGGGCGATCAGCCGGTCGACGGCGCTGTTGGCAACGCCCTCGAAATCCAGATCGATCCAGGCATATTGACCGCCCGACTGGCTGCGGCCCAGCGTCACGAAGGGGATCTTGGTGCGAGACAGGAATTCGAGGCGGTGGTCGATGCGTTGTGTGGCGGAGAGGATCATGCCGTCGACGATGCCGCGCGCGACCATGCGCTGCAGATACTCCGTCGGATCCTCGTCGCTCGGGCAGGGCAGCATGATGAGGTCGAGCTTGTGGCGCGACAACACGCTTTGCAGCCCGCCGGTCAGGCCGAGGAAGAAGTTGTCGCCGTTCTCGGTGGTCTCCTTGCTCGACTCCATCATCAACCCGATGACATTGGTCGTTCCCTGCCGGAGGCTGCGTCCCGATTGATTGGCGACATAGCCCAGTTCGACGGCGGCGGCGAGAACGCGCTGGCGTGTCTCGGCGTTGACATCTGCTTTGCCGTTCAGGGCGCGAGAGACGGTCCCGATCGAGATATCCAGATGTTTGGCAAGCTGGCGAATACCCTTCATCGGCGGCGTTTTTCCTGCAGTCGGCACTTTCTCGATTTTCCCTCTCTTGACACAGCAAAGCATTTCCGCCTAGTCTCGTAAACGTTTACGGAGCCAAAGTCATGGGAGATGATAGGCTCTGGAGGAGGAAATAATTTTGACATTCAATGCCATTCTGTGCGGGTGCGGAGCTATGTCCAAAGGTTGGTTGCGAGCCATCGCATCCGACCCGGCACTTGCCGACGCCATCAAAATCGTGGGCCTCGTCGACCTCAACCGGGAGACCGCCGAGAGCCTTGCCAGGGAGTTCGGTCTGGAAGGTGCCGTGATCGGCTCCGATCTTGCCGATGTGATTGCGCGGACCAAGGCGGACATGGTGTTCGACGTGGTCGTTCCGGCGGCGCGCTTCGCCGTTGTCTCGACAGCGCTGAAGGCCGGCTGCCATGTTCTCAGCGAAAAGCCGATGGCCACATCGCTGGCCGAAGGGTCGGCGCTGATCGCGCTGGCGGCGGAGACCGGCAAGGTCCACGCCATCATCCAGAACCGCCGCTATATCGCCGGTATCAGGCGCCTGCGCCGTTTCGTCGAGAGCGGCGCCATCGGCGAACTGACAGGCATCCATTGCGACTTCTTCCTAGGGCCGCATTTCGGCGGCTTCCGCGAAGAGATGGACCATGTGCTGCTGCTCGACATGGCGATCCACACTTTCGACGCCGCGCGTTTCGTTGCCGACCGCAAGCCGCTCACTGTTTATTGCGTCGAGACCAACCCGAAGGGTTCCTGGTACAGGCACGGCGCATCCGCCCACGCCGTGTTCGAATTCGCCGACGACGTCACCTTCACCTATCGCGGCTCCTGGTGTGCCGAGGGGCGGCGGACAAGCTGGGAAAGCGAATGGCGGCTGACGGGCTCCAAGGGCATGCTGACCTGGGACGGCGAAGAGGCCTTCGAGGCGACGGTTGCCGGGACGGAAGAGGGGCTGCTGCACGGCTTCCAGCCGATCGACGTGCCGGCACCGGCAGATGACGCCGAAACGCACGGACACGCCAGCGTCATTTCCAGCTTCATTGAGGCCGTGCGAACGGGCCGTCCACCGGAGACGGTGAGCAGCGACAATATCCGGAGCCTTGCCATGGTTCTCGGCGCCATCGAAAGCGCCAAATCCGGCAAGCGCATCGAAATTTCAGCCTGAAGACATTCATAAGGACAGAGATCGTGAACAATCCAGCCAACTCAATCCGCATCGGCACGATGGTCAAGGCTTCCGACGAGGATGCGGCAGCCCGCATCACTGAGATCGCCGACCTGGGGTTTGAAAGCTTCGAGCCGTTCTTCTGGCAGACGACCAATGGCCAGGATCTGGCAGAACTGGGCAAGCGTTGCGTCGATGCGATCGGCGATCGGGACATCACCATGTCGACGCTCGGCATGTTCGGCAATCCGCTCGAGGAAGGCGAGATGGACCTTAAGACGCTGCAAGGCTGGAAGGATTGCATCGACAATGCCCATCACTTCGGCGCCACTTGCGTTGCCGGCTTTACCGGCCGCGTCCGCAACAAGAAGCTGACCGACAGCCTGCCGCGCTACAAGCAGATCTGGAGCGAACTTGCCAAGCGTGCTGCTGACAAGGGCGTCAAGATCGCCTTCGAAAACTGCGCCATGGACGGCAACTGGGCGACCGGCGACTGGAACATCGCGCATAATCCGGATGCCTGGGAGCTGATGTTCAACGAGACGCCTGATGACAATATCGGCCTCGAATGGGAGCCCTGCCACCAGATGGTCTATCTGATCGATCCGTTGCCGCAGATCCGCAAATGGGCGCACAAGATTTTCCACGTGCACGGCAAGGATGCGACGATCCGCTGGGAGGTCATCAAGGAGCATGGCATTTTCGGCAAGGAAAAGTTCGTTCTGATGCGGACGCCTGGTTTCGGCGACAGCAACTGGACCGACATCATTTCCGAGCTGCGTATGGCTGGCTGGTCCGGTTCAATTGACATCGAAGGCTGGCATGATCCGGTCTATCGTAACGAGCTGGAAATGACCGGCCAGATACACGGCCTGAATTACCTGAAGAGCAGCCGCGGCGGCGATTTCGTCGCAGTCGCTGCCTAAGCTCACCAAGATACTGAAGACGTGCCTAAAGGCCGGCGGGAGGACGCCGGTCCAATGGATAACCAAAAAGGAGGAGAACCATGGGTATCCGTAAAATCATGCTGCTCGGCGCCGTGGCGTTGGCCAGCGTTTCAGCCTTCAGCCTGTCGGCCAAGGCCGAAGACACCGTCATCACCGTCTGGTCGCTGGACAAGGAAACACAGCCGGCGCCTACGCTGATCAAGCGCTTCAATGCGCTCAATAATGGCATCAAGGTCGAGTATCGCGAAATCCAGTTCGATGACGTCGTCAGCGAATCGATGCGCGCCTTTTCCAGCGGCAAGGCCCCTGATATCATCGCCATCGACAATCCGGATCACGCGCTGTTTGCTTCGCACGGCGCCTTCCTCGACCTGACGGACATGATTTCGAAGTCCACGGTCATCAAGCCCGCCAATTACTTTCCCGGGCCGCTGAAGTCTGTCACCTGGGATGGCAAATACTATGGCGTTCCAAAAGCCACGAACACGATTGCCCTCTATTACAACAAGGATATGTTCAAGGCCGCCGGCCTCGATCCCAACAAGCCGCCGCAGACATGGGACGAGCTGATTGCCGACGCCAAGAAGCTGACCGACCCCGCAAAGAACGTCTACGGTCTGACCTTCTCCGCCAAGGCCAATGAGGAAGGCACGTTCCAGTTTCTGCCCTGGGCACAGATGGCAGGCGCGACCTACGATCACATCAACACCGACGGTGCCGTCAAGGCGCTGACCGACTGGAAGCAGATCATGGACGAGAAGCTCGCTTCTCCGGATACGCTGACGCGCGGCCAGTGGGATGCGACAGCCACGTTCAACGCCGGCAATGCCGCCATGGCGATCTCCGGGCCATGGGAAATCGACCGCATGCTGAAGGACGCCAAGTTCGACTGGGGCACGGCGCTGCTGCCGGTGCCGAAGGAGGGTGCGGAACGGTCTTCGGCCATGGGCGATTATAACTGGGCGATCTTCTCGAAGTCCAAGCATCCAGCCGAAGCATTCAAGGTCGTCGAGTACTTCGCGTCCCAGGACGGAACGATGTTCAAGGACTTCGGCCAACTGCCGGCCCGCTCCGACATCGCCATCCCGCCGACCGGCAATGCCCTCAAGGATGCGGCGCTTGCGACCTTCGTCGAGCAGCTGAAATATGCCAAGCCGCGCGGACCTTCGCCGCAGTGGGCGAAGATCTCCAAGGCAATCCAGGATGCCATCCAGGCAGCCCTGACCGGCCAGATGTCGCCGAAGGACGCGCTCGACCAGGCCGCCCAGAAGATCAAGGCGCTCGGCTGATACCGCCAATCTTCTAGCCGGATGGCGGCGCTTGGTCGCCATCCCTCCGTTTCCTCCCGGAAGGGGCCGTTTCCTCGAAGACGTCGAAATGGCCCCGTTCGGGCTCGCGAGGCAGCACCGCCGTGCTGATCCATAGGGAGACCATGCGCAAAATCCTCTCCAGCTTCACCGACGGCCGCGGCTTCGACATCACGCTCGTCGTGTTCCCGATGGCCTTCCTGCTGTTGCTCTCCGGTCTTCCGCTCGTCTACAATGTGCTGATGAGCTTTCAGCAGGTCGACATGTTCAGCATGGGGACCTTCATCAGGCCGTGGGCCGGTCTCCAGAATTACATCGATCTGTTCAATCAGCCGGAAACGCGCGGCATTCTGTTGAACACCGTGATCTTCGTGGTTGCCTCGATCACCGGCCAGTTCCTCATCGGCTTTGGCCTGGCGCTGTTCTTCTGGGTCAATTTTCCCGGCGCGACCTGGCTGCGCGGACTGTTTCTGGTGTCCTGGGTGATGCCGGGGCTCGTCGTCGGCGCGGTTTGGAACTGGATGCTGTCGGGCGACTTCGGCGTCTTCAATTTTCTGCTGCGCGAGAGCGGCATCATCAGCAGCAATATCTTCTGGCGCTCCGACCCGCACTATTCGCTTTGGGCCGTCATTCTCGCCAATATCTGGCTGGGCACGGCATTCAACATGATCCTGCTCTCCGTCGGCCTCGCCGCCATTCCGAAAGACCTGTTCGAGGCCTCCGAACTCGATGGGGCCAATATCTTTCAACGGTTCTGGACGATCACCCTGCCGATGATGCGCTCGACAATCGGCGCCGTCGTTTCGCTGGGTCTGATCTTCACGCTGCAGCAGTTCGACCTGTTTGCCGGCATCACCGACGGTGGACCGAACAACTCCTCCAACGTCGCGCAGTTCTGGGCCTGGGACCTGTCTTTCCGGCAGTACGACTTTGCCAAGGGGGCTGCTATCTCGGTCATCATGCTGGTCTTCGTCATGGTGGCCTCGGTGATCTATGTGCGCTCCACACGCCATGAGGTGCGAGGATGAGTGACAGTTTTCGCAACAGGCTGATGCTGCTGGCGGCCATTCTGCTCGCGGTCGTCTACCTATTCCCGCTCTATTGGATGTATGTCACCAGCCTCAAAAGCGGCTCGGCAATGTTCGCGACGCCGCCGAGTTTCCTGCCGTCCGACCCCCAGTGGAGTACCTACGTCGATGTCTGGACGAGCCGCAACATGGCGCGTTACCTCTGGAATTCGCTGGTGATTGCCGTTGGCGCCGTTGTGCTGATCTCGATCTTCGGCTCCGGCTGCGCCTATGTGCTGGCGCGCTATCGCAACCGCTGGATCGACATTGGGCTGTTCCTTGTCCTGCTCCTGCAGGTGCTTCCGCCATCGCTGATGATCACTCCGATCTTTGTCGGCTTCTCGCAGATCGGCCTGCTCGACTATCCGCGGCTGTCCGTCATCATCGCCATTGCCGCCAACAAGATGCCGTTCTTCGTGGTGCTGGTGCGGGCGACCTTCATGAGCGTGCCGATGGAACTCGAGGAAGCTGCACTGGTCGACGGTAACTCGCGGATCGGTGCCTTCTTCAACATCGTGCTGCCGCTTGCCCGCAACGGGATTCTCGTCAGCGCCATCCTGATCTTCATGCAGGCCTTCGGCGAGTTCGTCTATTCCAAGTCGATGATCCAGGCGGTGGAACTGCAGCCGGCCAGTGTTGGCCTCAACAGCTTCATGGGTCCCAACACCACCGAGTGGAACAAGATCATGGCCTATTCGACGATCTATGTGACGCCCATCCTCGCCATCTTCGTTCTTCTGCAGCGCCGCATCGTTTCCGGCCTCACCTCGGGAGCCCTCAAATGACCCTTCAAATCGAACTCAGCGGCGTCAACAAATACTATGGTGCCTTTCACGCCCTGAAGGACATCAATCTTGCCATCGAGGACGGCACGTTCGTTGCCCTCGTCGGCCCCTCCGGCTGCGGCAAGTCGACCCTGCTGCGGTCGCTTGCAGGCCTTGAGAAGATCTCGACGGGCGACATGCGGATTGCCGGGCAGTTGATGACCAATGTGCCGCCGCGCAAGCGCGACATCGCCATGGTCTTCCAGTCCTACGCCCTCTACCCGCACATGACCGTCGAGGAGAACCTCACCTACAGCCTGCGCATCCGCGGCGTGAAGAAGGCCGAGGCCCGCAAGGCAGCGGCCGACGTGGCCGCGACCACGGGGCTGACGCCGCTGATGAAGCGCTATCCGCGCGAACTCTCCGGCGGCCAGCGCCAGCGCGTGGCCATGAGCCGCGCCATCATCCGCCATCCCAAGGCTTTCCTGTTCGACGAGCCGCTGTCCAATCTCGATGCCGCGCTGCGCGTCCACATGCGCAAGGAAATCCGCATGTTGCACGAGCGGCTGAAGGCGACCTTCGTCTATGTCACCCACGACCAGATCGAGGCGATGACCATGGCCGACCATGTCGTCGTCATGAAGGATGGCGTCATTGAGCAGCAGGGTGCGCCGCTCGATCTCTACGACCGGCCGGTCAACCGCTTCGTGGCGGGCTTCATCGGCTCGCCGGCAATGAACTTCGTGCCGGCCGAGGCCGCTGCGGATGGCCGCAGCCTGATCCTGAATTTTGCTGATGGCCAACAGACGCTGCCGATCTCGGTCCATCTGCAAGCCGGCCAGAAGGTTCTTGCCGGCCTGCGTCCCGAACATATCATCACCGTGCCCGCAGGTCAGGGCAGCTTCGATATCCGCATCGACACCGTTGAATCGACGGGGTCGGCAACTTTCCTCACGGCCGCCACCGTCCCCGAAATCACCATCGTCGAAACTGCTCGTCGCGGCATCAAATCAGGCGACCGCGTTGGATTGTCGATCGATCCTGCACAGGTGCATCTTTTCGACATCGCGACGGAGCGGCGGATCGACGCGCGGCCGTTGAACTAGGTGAGCCAAATGACATTGACAAAACCGTCCGGACGGTATGTCATGAGGCATGGCCATTGCTCACCACCGTAAGAAACAGCCGGCGCTGATTCGCCAGCAACTGCTGGACTGCGCAGCGCGGCTGGCGAGCGAGCACAGAATCGGGGCTGTCACTCTCGATGCCGTGGCTGCCGCATCGGGTGTCAGCAAGGGCGGGCTGCTGCACCACTTCCCCACCAAGGCCGGTCTCCTGGAGGCAATGCTCGACAGCCTGCTCGACCGCCTCGATGCAGCGATCGGCGCGCAGATGCGTCGCGATCCTATGCCGCATGGGCGCTTTACCCGCAGCTACCTGCGCGCCGTTATCGATCTCAGGGAGCGTCCCGAGGAGACAGGGGACTGGGCGCAGGTGACTTTGGCACTGTTGAGCGAGCCGCAGCTGCGGCAGCGCTGGCGCAACTGGGTGGAGAAGCAAAGCGAGGATTTCGTCGGCACGGATTCGTCCGTTGACAGCCAGATCGTGCGCTTCGCAACCGACGGTATCTGGCTTGCGGATATCCTTTCCAGCCATTCCAGCACGGCACAATCGCAGCAGGCCGTGATCGACCGTCTGATCAGCCTCACCCACAAATAAACGCCGAGGAGCGTCCCAATGGCAAATGCATCGGTCTATGCGCTTTTGTGCGTTGCCATCCTGCTGGAGGTGATCGGCACGACGGCGCTGCAGATGTCGCAGCAGTTCACCCGGCCACTACCGGTAATCGGCATGGTGATCTGCTATACGGCTTCCTTTTACTGCCTGTCGATCACGCTGAAGGTCATTCCCGTCGGCATTGCCTATGCGATCTGGAGCGCGCTCGGGATCGTGCTGATCTCGATCGTCGGGCTGGTGTTCTTCCAGCAGCGCCTCGATCTTCCGGCCGTCATCGGGCTGGCGCTTATTATTGCGGGCGTCCTGGTCGTCAATCTGTTTTCCAAGTCTATTTCCCACTAGCGGCGGCGTGGACGTCGACGGCAGCAGGTTCTTTATTTGCTGCGGAGCGCGGGGCTGAATGTGCGCTTGGTGCCGCGAAAAAGACTGAAATGATAACGTACAACCGAGACTCATCAGAGAGGAGCGACGGCGATGGTAATCAGAACGGTGGTCTGGGGTGAAAACATCCACGAGCATAGCAATGAGGTCGTCGGCAGGATCTATCCGGACGGCATGCACAGCGCCATCGCCGCTGCGCTCAACAGCGACCCGCGCATCGAAGCGACAACCGCGACGCTACAGCAGCCGGAGCATGGGCTGAGCGAGGAGCGGCTGCGCAATACCGATGTTCTGCTGTGGTGGGGGCATAAGGATCATGGTGCGGTCGACGACGCGGTGGTCGAACGGGTCGCCAAGCGCGTCTGGGAGGGGATGGGGCTGATCGTCCTGCACTCCGGCCATTTCTCGAAAATCTTCAAGCGGATGATGGGCACGCCCTGTGCGCTGAAATGGCGAGAGGCCGGCGAGCGTGAGCGTATCTGGGTGGTCAACCCGCGCCATCCGATCGCGGCCGGGCTTGCCGACAACTTCGTGCTCGAAAACGAGGAAATGTATGGCGAACCGTTCTCGGTGCCGGAGCCGCTGGAAACCGTGTTCATCTCCTGGTTCCAGGGCGGCGAGGTGTTTCGTTCGGGCATGACCTGGCGGCGCGGTGCCGGCAACATCTTCTATTTTCGTCCCGGCCACGAGACCTATCCCACCTACTTCGATCCCAACGTCAAAACCGTGCTGATCAATTCCGTCGCCTGGGCCTACAATCCGCAGGCCGCGCTGACGGACGTCCACGACGCCCCGAACGTGCCGGTCGAACAGGCGCTGGAGCCGATTACCGAGCGCGGCCCGAAACTGCACCAGGCCGGCGAAGCCGGTTACCGCTGAGGTCATATATGCGTCTCATCATCCTTGGCACCGGCGTCATGGGCAAGAACCAGCTCGATCATTTCTCGCGGATCGAGGGCGTCGAGGTGGTTGCGGCCGTCGACAGCGACGCCACCCGCCTTGCCGCCTTCGCCGACCGGTTCAACATCAAGACCCGCTTCACGTCGCTGGACGAGGCCATTGCCTGGGGCGAGTTCGATTCGGCCACCAATGTGACGCCGGACCGCATGCACCACCCGACGACGCTGGCCCTGCTGGCCGCCGGCAAGCATGTGCTTTGCGAAAAGCCGCTGGCCGAGAACTACGAGAAGGCGCTGGAGATGACAGAGGCCGCCGAGCGCGCCGGCGTCATCAACATGGTCAATCTCACCTACCGCAACGTTGCGCCGCTGCAGCGTGCCCGCGAAATGGTGATTGCCGGCGAGATCGGCACGGTCAAGCATGTCGAGGCGTCCTACCTGCAGAGCTGGCTGGTGTCGAAGGCCTGGGGCGACTGGCGCAGCGAATCGACCTGGCTTTGGCGGCTGTCGACCGGACATGGATCGAACGGCGTGCTGGGCGATATCGGTATCCATATCCTGGATTTTGCCGCCTATGGCGCGGCCACCGACATCGATCATGTGTTCGCGCGGCTGAAAACCTTCAACAAGGCGCCGGGCGGCCAGATCGGCGAATATATGCTCGATGCCAATGACAGCTTTACCATGTCGGTCGATTTTGCGAACGGTGCGCTCGGCGTGGTGCATGCGACGCGCTGGGCAACAGGGCATCTGAACGAACTGAAGCTGCGGGTCTATGGCGAGCGTGGCGGCATCGAGGTCATTCACCGTCCAGACGGTTCGGAACTGCGTGTCTGCGTCGGCGACGACGTCGAGACCGCCGTCTGGAAAGGGGTCGACGTGCCGCCGGTTCAGACCAACTACCAGCGTTTCGCCGAGGCCGTGATGACCGGCGTGCCGCAGGACCCCAATTTCCGGCATGCCGCCAATATCCAGAAGGTTCTCGACCTCGCGCTGGTAACCGAGCGCGAAAGGCGCGAACTAAAGGTGTGACAGCAATGACGATCCGGTGAAACGCGGCGGCGCGACTGGCCGCCATGCTTGCGCATTGCTGTGGATAGCATACATAATGGCGTGAAACTTAGCGGCTCCCCAAGCCGTACAACCGACGTTCGACAATCGTCTTTCCAGTAGAAATTGACCGACATGACCGATACTTTGACTGATATCCCTGCCACCAAGACACAGCCCGCCGACCAGACTTTTGCCACCACCGGCATCGCGCCGATGGAACGCCCCGGCGCCATGACGCGCTTCTTCATGGGCATCGTTGCCTGGGCAGAGCGGCTGAACCTGAAGCATGCCAAGCTCGGCAATCCCCCGGTCTACGACAACGCCACTTTCCCCTGGGTGGCCGAGATCGAAAAGGGATTTCCGCTGATCCGCGCCGAGCTCGAACGGGTGCTGACGCGCCAGAGCGAATTGCCGACTTTCCAGGAGATCTCCACCGATGTGAAGACGATCTCCACCGATAGCCATTGGCGGACCTTCTTTCTCGCCGGTTTCGGCCTGAAGTCCGAGCAGAACATCAAGGCATGCCCGGAGACCTGGCGTGTGGTGCAGAAAATTCCGGGCATGAAGACCGCGATGTTCTCGATCTTCGAGCCCGGCAAGCACCTGCCGGCTCATCGTGGTCCCTACAACGGCGTGCTGCGGCTGCATCTCGGCCTCATCGTTCCCGAGCCCGCCGACAAGCTGGCCATTCGGGTCAAGGACCAGATCTGCCATTGGCAGGAAGGCAAGGTTCTGATCTTCGACGATGCCTATGAGCACGAGGCCTGGAACCACACCGACAAGACGCGCGTCGTCCTGTTCGTCGACTTCGTCAAGCCGACGCGGTTTCCGGCGAACTTCGTAAACTGGATCCTGATGAATCTTGCCATCTTCACGCCGTTCATCCGCGAAGGCCTCGATAACCACAAGGAATGGGAAAAGAAGTTCTACGCCCAGGCCGAAGCGCTCAGAAACCGCAAGACCGACTGATCCGGTCGGCCGGCATCCATCCATTTATCGCAAGGACCGGGAGGTGGACTTCCGGTCCTTTTCTGTTGGTGGTGTCGGCGTGCCGTTCGTGCGGGTGAGGGTGTCTGCTTTCTCTTCTCAGCTGTCCCCGCCGTATTCATTGCGCACGAGCGATTGAAAAAATGGGCCGGCATTGCCATCTTTAGCCAGACGAAACCGTTGGAGGTTACAATGACGGAATACCGCAAGACGGCGGAAGCCGTGGCCAAGCTTACACCCGAACAGTACCGCGTGACGCAGCAGAGCGGCACCGAGCGTCCGGGCAGCGGGCCGCTCCTGAACAACAAACAGCCGGGTATCTACGTCGATATCGTCTCGGGCGAACCGCTGTTTGCCTCGTCCGACAAGTTTGATTCCCATTGCGGATGGCCAAGCTTCACCAAGCCGATCGAGCCTGCCTATGTTGCGGAAGTGCATGATTCTTCGCACGGCATGGTGCGCATCGAGGTCCGCTCCAAGAATGGCGACAGCCATCTCGGCCATGTCTTTCCAGACGGACCGCAAGATCGCGGCGGGCTGCGCTACTGCATCAATTCCGCGTCGCTGCGCTTCATCCATCGTGACCAGATGGAGGCCGAAGGCTACGGCGCCTATATCAACCAGACGGAGGATGCCCAATGACTGAACGTGCTGTACTGGCCGGTGGCTGCTTCTGGGGCATGCAGGATCTGATCCGCAAGATGGCGGGCGTCGTGTCGACGCGTGTCGGTTATTCCGGTGGCGAGGTGCGCAACGCCACCTATCGCAACCATGGCAACCATGCCGAAGCGATCGAGATCAACTTCGATCCATCCAAGATCAGCTATCGCGACCTGCTGGAATTCTTCTTCCAGATCCACGATCCATCGACGCCGAACCGCCAGGGCAACGATCTCGGCCCGGGCTACCGGTCGGCGATCTTTTATGTCAATGACGAGCAGAAGCGCATCGCCGAAGACACGATCGCCGATGTTGATGCGTCCAAGCTGTGGCCTGGCAAGGTCGTGACCGAAGTCTCGCCGGTCGGCGATTTCTGGGAGGCCGAGCCGGAGCATCAGGACTACCTGGAGCGGATTCCGAACGGCTACACCTGCCACTTCGTCCGTCCCAACTGGAAGCTGCCACGACGCACGCAGGCAGCCTGATCGACTAAAGCTAAATCTGATGGCCGGCTGGCGGGTAATCCGCCAACCGGCCATTTTGCGTTTGGACTGAGTGCCCAGTCAGCCGGCGGTGCCGGTCGCCGGCCGATCCAGTCGCTCGACCAGCGTCGCGCTCGCCTCGTTCATGCCGTGCACCTCGACGGAGGCCCCCTGTGCCTTGAACCGCGCGACGACCCTTTCGAGAGCCGCAACGGCGGTGATGTCCCAGAAATGCGCCTTGGAAACGTCTATCGAGACGAACTTGCCCTGTGCCTCCACAACATCGAAGGCGTCGACGAAGATGTCGGCCGAGGCGAAAAAGACCTGTCCGGACACGCGGTAGGACAGTCGCGTATCATCGCTGCTTGGCTCCAGCGCCACGTTGAGCAGCTTGGCGACCTTGAAGGTGAAGAAGACGCCGCTGAGCAGGACGCCGACAGCAACCCCGAGCGCTAGGTTGTCCGTGGCGACGGTGACAGCGACAGTCGCCAGCATCACGGCGCTCGACATCTTCGGGTGGACGACCACCGCTCTGACTGATGACCAGTCGAAAGTGTCGATCGACACCATCACCATGATGGCGACGAGGGCGGCGACCGGCACCTGGGACACCCAGGGCTTCAAGAGCACCATCAGGATCAGCAGAAAGGCACCGGCAAACAGGGTCGAGAGCCGGCCGCGTCCGCCGTATTTGATGTTGCTGACCGTCTGGCCGATCATGCCGCATCCGGCGATGCCGCCGAACAGGCTGGCGGCGGCATTGGCGATGCCAAGGCCCGTGGCTTCGCGGTTCTTCGAGCTTGGCGAGTTGGTCAGATCGTCGACGACGGTGGCCGTCATCAGCGATTCCAGCAGTCCGACCATGGCGATGGCGATGGCCGGGCCGGCGATGATGCCGAGCGTTTCGAACGTCAGGGGGACCGAAGGCCAGGCAAAGGTCGGCAGCGAGCCGGGCAACTGGCCGAGATCGGCCACGGTCTTGACAGGTAGATGCAGCATCATCGAGGCAGCCGTGAGAACCACGATGCAGATCAGCGGCGAGGGAACGGCGGTTGTGACCCGCGGGACGATGTAGATCACCGCCAGGCCGGCGGCGAGCACTGCGTAGGTCATCCAGCCGGCACCGAGGATTTGCGGCAGCTGCGCCGAAAAGATCAGGATCGCCAGGGCGTTGACGAAGCCGGTGCGCACCGATTTCGAGACGAAGCGCATCAATACGCCGAGACGAAGCAGCCCGAAGACGATCTGGATGAGACCGGCCAGCAGACCGGCGGCCAGCAGGTAGGGCAGGCCGTGGCTGTGGACGAGCGGCGCCGCAACGAGGGCAACGGAGCCGGCCGCGGCGGAAATCATCGCCGGTCGCCCGCCGGTGAAGGCGATAACGATACCGATGACGAAGGAGGCATACAATCCGACCTGCGGATCGACGCCGGCGGCAAAGGAGAAGGCGATAACCTCGGGGATGAGGGCAAAGGTGGCAACTGCGCCGGCCAACATTTCACGCGTTGGGCGCGCAGACCAATCCCGGCTGAGGGATGATAGGGACATTGGATGATTTCTCGCAAAGCATGGCTGTCGCCGCATTGTCTGCGGTCGGTTCTGGGCATGCATGTAATTTGCGTGGTCCGGCGGATCGGCGGCCGGAATAGCCACCCGGATTTTCACCGGGTCCAGTCGAATAAGCTCTTATAACCAAGGTTCATATTGCAGTGCAACTGTAAACGGCACCAACCGCAGTTTGGCGACTGATGCCGTCGATCGTTCAAGGCAGCCGCGCGCGAGCGTAGCGGTGCTGTAAAGCTCGCTATTGGGCGGTGAAGAATGTCAGGAGCACCTTGCCCTTGTCGCCGAGCAGGCAGACGAAGCGGTCGGACTTGCCGGTCACGCCCTTGCGCGACAGATAGGCCTCGCCGAGCACCACGGTCTTGACGGACACGTCCTCGACCTTCGTATCGGCGGCGCTGACGGCAAGGCTCTCCATGTCGAAGACGATGTCTGTGATGTCAGGCGACTTCGCCTGCAATGCAATCAGGCCGGTGGCCTTGCACGCGGTGACCGCAGGATCTTCCTTGGTCTGCGCAAATGCCGGCGTCACCAGAACGGCAGCGGCGACGGTGGCGAGTATCAGGGTCTTGTATGTCATGGGCTTGGTCTCCTGCTGCGTTTCGGGTTGGACGGAGATGTGAAAAGGGCCAGCTTTTGGCTGGCCCGATCCGTCTATTTCTTGGCGATTACTTCTTGAACTTGGAGTAGTCGAGCTTAGGAGCCTTCGAGAGGTCTTCCTTCGATGTGTCGACATAGGCCTTCCAGGTGCCGTTGTCGTCAGCCAGAGCGACGGACGACGGGTCGAGGACGACGTAGCTTTCGCCCATGCCGAGGAAGCCGCCGACGCTGGCGACGATGCCGATGACCGACTTGCCGCCGCCGATGACGACATCCGAGATTTCGCCGATATCGTCATTCTGCTTGTTGTAGATGTTGACGCCGACGAGCTTCGAGGTGACGAGGTCGGTGTCCTGGATGTTGACGTACTTCAGGGGGCCGCTCGCCATCTTGCCCATGGTCATGCCTGGGCCGGCCATCGTGGCGTCGGCGCCGGTTGCTGCTGGTGTCTGCGCAAAGGCTGCACCGCTTGCGAGGGTGAGGGCCAGACCGGCTACGAGCGAACGAATTTTCATCAAAGACTCCCTGTGATGGATGTGACAGACGATGTGTCCGTCAGTTGCAAAAGGGTAATTCACCGGCTGCTTATTTGTTCCTGTAGCCCGTTGTTTTAAATCGCTTAAATCGTTCTTTGCCAGATCTTGAAAATGTTCGTGGGAGACTCCATGCGCGCGAATACTGCTTGTTTTGCGAGCGCGCGGTGAGAGAGGGAAGGCAGCCCAACGGGAACAAAGTGCCGCTGAAACAGTTTGGGCGGCACAACACATTTCCAGACATCGAGGATGCCAAGATGACCGTACGCTACAAACTCGGATGCGAATTGTCGTACGACGTCAAGGCGCCGACCGTGTTCATCTTCAACATCGAGCTGGCGCGGCTTCTTCGCCACCAGAGCGTGACGGAGCGGCTAACGGTGACGCCCGACCTGGAACGGCGCACCTATGTCGTCCCCGATATCAACAACCGCTATTTCAGCGTCGAGGCGGCACCCGGACCGCTCAACGTCCTTTACGAGGCAGAGGTGACGCTCGACGTCTTCAGGGCCGATCCCCAGACGGTGCACGAGACCCCGCTGTCGCAGGTTCCGCTCGACATCATGCCCTTCCTGCTTCCGTCGCGCTTCGTCTCGTCCGACCGGCTGGCTGGCTTTGCCAACCGCGAGTTTGGTGCGCTGCCGAAGGGCCACCAGCGCGTCACGGCAATCTGCAACTGGCTCTATGAAAATATCGAATACAGGCGGGGTTCCTCCAACGAGCAGACCACGGCCGATGAGAGCCTCATCCTGCGCGCCGGCGTGTGCCGTGATTTCGCGCATATCGGCATCGCCTTCTGTCGTGCCCTGAATATCCCGGCGCGCTTCGTCTCCTGCTATGCCTACGGATTGGAGCCGCGCGATTTTCATGCCGTGTTCGAGGCCTATCTCGACGGACGCTGGTGGCTATTCGACGGCACGCGGCAGGCCAATCTCGATGGCCTGGTGCGGATCGGCGTCGGTCGGGATGCGGCGGAGATCGCCTTTGCCTCGCCCTTTGGCGAAATGGAGCCCGGCCCGGTGAAGATCACTATCGAGCATGCCGATGGCTCGCCCGAGAAACCGGGGCGGACGACCGACGCCATTTCGACGGAAGAGCCGGCACCCCATGCAGGCGCCAACTGAGCCGTTCTCCCTCTGCCGATCATCCGGCCATTGACAGGAATTTTCATGACAGAAACGACAGCCGACCACGCCATCGAACGGCACGAACTGATGCGGCGATTGCGCCGTGCCCACGGGATCGCGCGGTTGATGGACACAGCCGTCGGCATCCCCGGCACGCGTTTCCGCTTCGGCGCGGATTCGATCATCGGCCTCATACCCGGCATCGGCGATGCCGGTGGAGCGCTGATCAGCCTCTTCATCGTCAACGAGGCCCGCAGGCTCGGCGCGTCCAACCAGGTGCTTCTGAAAATGCTGGGCAATATCGGGCTCGATACCTTGACCGGCAGCGTGCCTTTGATCGGCGACATGTTCGACATTTATTTCAAGGCCAACAGGCGCAACATGCTGCTGCTGCTCGAGCACTTCGACATCGATGAAGCAGAGTTGATCTCCAGGCGCCACTAAGAAAAAAGCCCACCGGCTTCTCGACGGTGGGCTTTGTGGTTGGTCATCCCTGGCGTTGCGCCAGAACGTCAGCTCCGGAGCTTGAGATTGTCCGGGTCGTAGAGCGGCTTGTAGCCGACCGCTGCAACCTCGACCGGATAGGTCTCGCCGAAATATTCGACGATCAGCTTGCGCCCCATCTCAGCATAAGACCATGGCAGGTAGGCGAGGGCGATGTTCTTGCCGATGGTCGGGCCGTAGGCGATTGAGGTCGTGAAGGAGCGGCGGCCGAGGTCGTCGATGAGGGTCTCGCCGGTTTCCGGGTCCATGACGGGCAGGATGCCGACGGGATAGCGGGCAACGCCCTTGGCGTCGACGTTGTCGGTCATCACGAGGGTGCACAGCATGGCGGGCTGGTGTTCCCGGGCACGGTATTCGAGGTGCTTCGCCTTGCCGACGAAATCGGCTTCCTTGACCTTTGGACGCGCGAGGTCGGCCTCGAGCAGGTTATACTCGGTGAGCAGATCGGCGTTCTGCAGGCGCAGGCTTTTTTCCATGCGGCGGGTGTTGGCGTAGGTCTCGACACCGAAGGCCATGACGCCGGTGGCGCGCAACGCATCCCAGACCGCCAGGCCGTCGTCATAGGCCATGTGCAGCTCCCAGCCCTGTTCGCCGACATAGGAGATCCGGAAGGCCGTGACCGGCTTGCCGCCGATCTTGAGCGGCTTGATGGCCGCGAAGGGGAAGTTTTCCGGCGCGAGGGCTGATGCGTCCTCGACCACCTTCTGCAGCGTTTCGCGGGCGTTCGGTCCCCAGATGCCGATGGTGATGTACTTCTCCGTCACATCGGTGATGGTGACGTCGAAGCCTTTGTCCTCGGCGACGCGGCGCATGTAGTGGAAATCGCGCGGGCCGGCATCGGCGCCATCGATCATCCGGCAGCGATCGGCCATGCGGATGACGGTAAAGTCGGCGCGGACCATGCCTTCCTCGTCGAGGAAGTGGGTGTAGATGCCCTTGCCGATGTTGCCGTCGCCACCGATCTTGGCGGCGCAGAGCCATTCCATCAGTTCGACATGATCCGGGCCTTCGATGTCGAACATGGCGAAATGGCTGAGGTTGACGATGCCGCAATCGTCTGACATCGCAAGGTGCTCGGCGTTGGAGACCCGCCAGAAGTGGCGGTTGTCCCATTCGTTCTCGCGCACGGGCACGCGGTCGGCGTATTTCTCCAGCAGGTGCTCGTTGGCGGCGTAGCCATGGGCACGTTCCCAGCCGCCCAGTTCCATGAAGTGGCCGCCGAGTTCCTGCTCGCGCTCCCAGAAGGGCGAGCGGCGGACGTTGCGGCCCTTGGAGAAGGGCTCGCGCGGGTGGACGGCGGGATTGTAGACTTTCGTCGCCGTTTCCGAGCAGCGATCCCAGATCATCTGCTCTTCCATCTGGTGCGGATAGAAGCGCGAATAGTCGATGGCATGATGGTCGATGGAGGTGCGGCCGTCGGTCATCCAGTCGGCGATCAATTTGCCCATGCCCGGGCCGTCCTTGACCCAGATGGCAACCGCATACCAGAGACCGCGTACCTTCTGGCTCTCGCCCATCGAGGGGCCGCCGTCGGAGGTCACCTGCAGCAGGCCGTTGAAGGAATGGCTTTCGTTGTAGCCGAGTTCGGCCAGGATCGGCGTCAGCTCCATGGCGCGCTCCAGCGGTGCCAGCACCTGCTCCAGGTCGAGATCGCGCTGCGACGGCGACTGGCGGGTCTGGTGCTTTTCGAGCAGCTCGCGGGGATGGCATAGGCGGGGATTGGTTTCCTCGTAGTAGCCCCACTCGATCTGGCCGCCTTCGGCGGTCTTCGGGTCGCCGGTGTCGCGCATATAGGCGGAGTTGCCCTGGTCGCGCATCAGCGGCCAGCCGATTTCCTTGCCGGTGCCGGCAAATTCCGTGTAGGGGCCGAAGAAGGTCAGCGGGTGGTCGATCGGCATGACCGGCAGGTCTTCGCCGACCATTTCGGCGATCAGGCGACCCCAGATGCCAGCGCAGACGACGACGTAATCGGCCTCGACTGTGCCGCGGTCGGTGACGACGGCCTTGATGCGACCGCCCTCTACGACCAGCGAGCGAGCGGAGGTGTTGGCGAACACCTTGAGCTTGCCGGAGGCCTCGGCCTGGTCGACCAGCTTGCCGGCGACGGTCTGCGAGCGCGGAATGACGAGGCCGGCATCCGGGTCCCAGAGGCCGCCCTGCACAAGGTCTTCCTCGATCAGCGGGAATTTTTCCTTGATTTCAGCGGGGCCGATGAGTTCTGCGCGGGTGCCGAAGGCCTTGCCCGAGGCGACCTTGCGCTTGATCTCGTCCATGCGGCTGTCGTCGCCGACGCGCGCCACCTCGATGCCGCCGACGCGGGCGTAGTGGCCCATCTTCTCATAGAAATCGATCGAGTAGAGCGTCGTCCAGCAGGAGAGGAAATCGTGGCTGGTGGCGTAACAGAAGTCCGAAGCGTGGGCGGTCGAGCCGATGTCTGTCGGCACGCCCGACTTGTCGATCCCGACGATATCGTCCCATCCCCGTTCGATCAGGTGGTGGACGATGGAGGCGCCGACGATGCCTCCGAGACCGATGATAACGACCTTCGCCTTGTTCGGGAACTCTGCCATGAATGCCACTCCGCTTCGTGTTTTGCGGCGACTTTAGAACAAGAGGCGACGCGACTGAAGCCTGTCTGCGACATTATCAAAATGCGCCACGACCAGCGGGGACGGCGGATGCTCTGCGATCGGCAGGCAGCGGTGGTTTCGGCTGTTTCAGCTGCGCGACTTACGCCAGCCGGCAGCCTGAGCCTCAGCTTCAGTGCAGAACCATCTCTCACCATAGTCGGGCGAGATCTTTGTCTCGATGTAGTGGGTCTGACCGGGCATGTGATAGATATGCTCACCGGTGTTAATGCTGACATTGCCTTTGATATTGCAGTCTGCAGCTTGGGTGAGGGCGGGAAGAACCTGTGGCGCAACCGTGGTGAAGATGGCAGGCGCAGAAAATGCAGCCACAGAGCAAAGAGCCACGACGGCACCAAACCTGATCATACGAGCTAGCCCCAACGCTTAATTGCGCGGGACAATCTATGCATGCAAAACGAAAGCGACTTCTGAACCGAAAGACTAAAATGGTAATCAAATCAGTCTGAGATGGGCCTTAGCATTCAGCTCTGCGACTGGCTCTGCATCTGCTCGGGCTCGACCGTCACCTTGACCGTCAGGCTCTCGCCCGGCGTGCCGATGCGCATGCCGGAGACGGGGGCGGCGTCGCGGTAGCTGAGGCCTGTCGCAATCCGGACATAGCGCTCGTCCGGGCAGATGTCGTTGGCGGGGTCGAAGCCAACCCATCCGAGGCCCGGCATATGGGCTTCCGCCCAGGCATGGGTTGCGGTCTGCTCGGTGATCCCTTCCATCATCAGGTAGCCCGAGACGTAGCGGGCCGGGATGCGCATGGCGTGGGCTGCGGCGATGAAGATATGGGCGTGGTCCTGGCAGACGCCGCTCTTGCGCTCCAGCGCCTGCTCGGCTGTCGTCTCGGTGTCGCTGGTGCCCTGGATATACTCGACGGTCTGGTTAATCGCGCCCATCAGCGCGTGCATGCGGCCGATCTCGCTTTCGCCGGTGGCCGATTTCACCAGTTCACGGGTCAGTTTGCCGGGCTTTGTCAGCGGCGTGTCGCGCTGGAACAGCCACAGCGGGCAATAGCCGGAATGGGGGCCGATGACGCCGTTCAGTTCATGGGTCTCTATTTCACCCGTTGCCACGATGCGGGTGCGATCCTGCGCGCCGTCGAGCGACATCAGGTTGGTGCGGTTGCCGAACTGGTCGTCGTACTCGACTTCGGTCTTCGCGCCCTCGACGGTCAGAGACCAGTCGCGGACCGTCTGGCCGGGGCCAGTCAGCGGTGTCAGGCGCAGGCGCTGAAGCGAGAATTGCGACGGCTCGTCATAGCGGTATTCCGTGATGTGACTAATTTTCAGTCTCATGATCAAACCCGCTTACTGATTGAAACGATAACCGTCGGAGATTTCCTGGCCGAGCTGGTTATTGCGCCAGACGAAATCCTCCAGGAACTCGTGCAGGCCATTGTGCATGATATCCTTGATCGCCAGCGTCTGCAGCATCTTGCGGATGCCGTCGCTGGTATCGTGGGCGGCGAGGCGTTCGCCATCATGGGCGAGATAGCCGAGATTGCTGACGATTTTCTCGTAGCAATAAGCGAGCGAGCGCGGCATCTGGCCGTTGAGGATGAGGAAGTCGGCGATGTTCGAAGGCTTGTATTCCGCGTCATAGACCCAGCTGTAGGAGCGATGGGCCGAGACCGAGCGCAGGATGGATTCCCACTGCACGTTGTCGAGCGAGGAACCGACCGCCGAGACCGATGGCAGCAGGACGTAATATTTGACGTCAAGGATACGAGCCGTGTTGTCGGCGCGCTCGATGAACGTGCCGATGCGGGCAAAGTTGTACAACTCGTTGCGCAGCATCGAGCCGTGGAAGGCGCCGCGGATGAGGCCGGCGCGACGCTTGATGGCATCGATGACCTCAGGCATTTCCGCCGCCTTCAGCCGCTTGCCGAGCAGCGTCTTGAGGTCGATCCAGCACTCGTTTGTGGCCTCCCAGGTCTCGCGCGTTAGGGCGGTGCGCACCATGCGGGCATTGTTGCGGCCGGCGTCGATGCAGGACATGACGCTCGACGGATTGTTGCGGTCGCGCAGCAGGTAGTCGATGGCGTCGGCGCCGGTCAGCTTGGCATGGCCGGCGTCATAGGCTTCGCGGACGCCGGCGCTTTGCAGCACGCCGTCCCAATCGTCTTCGACAGCGCCCATGCGGGTCAGCGACATGCGCATCCCGGCATCGACCAGACGGGCTATATTTTCGGCGCGCTCGATGTAACGGAACATCCAGTAGAGGCCATTGGCGGTTCTTCCCAACATGTCCGTATCAGTCCTCCAGTACCCAGGTATCCTTGGTGCCGCCGCCCTGGCTGGAGTTGACCACCAGCGAGCCTTCCTTCAGCGCCACGCGGGTAAGACCGCCGGGAATGATCTGCACTTTATCCGACACAAGCACATAGGGCCTGAGGTCGACGTGACGCGGGGCGATCCCCTTGTTGACCATGATCGGCACGGTCGACAGCGACAGGGTCGGCTGGGCGATATAGTTGTTCGGCCGGGCCTTCAGCTTCTCGGCAAATTCGGCGCATTCCTTCTTGGAGGCGGTCGGGCCGACCAGCATGCCGTACCCGCCGGAGCCGTGGACTTCCTTCACAACCAGTTCGGAGAGGTGCTCCAGCACGTATTTGAGGCTGTCGGCTTCCGAGCAGCGCCAGGTCGGCACGTTCTCGAGCAGGGGCTTGCGGCCGGTGTAGAACTCGACGATCTCGGGCATGTAGGAATAGATCGCCTTGTCGTCGGAGATGCCGGTGCCGGGCGCGTTGGCGATGGTGATGTGGCCGGCGCGGTAGACGTCCATGATGCCGGGGATGCCGAGTGCCGAATCCGGCCGGAAGGTGAGGGGGTCGAGGTAGTCGTCGTCGACGCGGCGGTAGAGCACGTCGATTGCCTCGTAGCCGCGCGTGGTGCGCATCTTGACCTTGCCGTCGATGACGCGAAGGTCGGAGCCCTCGACCAGTTCGACGCCCATCATGTCGGCGAGGAACGAGTGCTCGTAATAGGCGGAATTGTAGATGCCGGGGGTGAGGACCGCGACGCGCGGCTTGCCCGAACAGCCGGGAGGGGCGAGCGAGGCGAGACTCTGGCGCAGGAGGTTCGGATAGTCCTCGACCGGGCGCACCTTGTTCTGGTGGAACAGCTCCGGAAACATCTGCATCATGGTTTCGCGGTTTTCCAGCATGTAGCTGACACCAGACGGCGTGCGGGCATTGTCCTCCAGCACGTAGAACTGGTCTTCGCCTGTCCGCACGATGTCGGTGCCGACGATGTGGGTGTAAACGCCGCCCGGCGGCCGGAAGCCGATCATCTCGGGGATGAAAGCGATGTTCTTCTCGATCAGCTCGCGCGGCACACGGCCGGCGCGGATGATCTCCTGCTTGTGGTAGATGTCGTCGAGGAAGGCATTCAGCGCGATCACCCGCTGCTCGATGCCCTGCGCCAGCTTGCGCCACTCGCGCCCGGAGATGATGCGCGGGATGATGTCGAAGGGGATGAGCTTTTCCGAGGAGTCCTCGTGTCCGTAGACCGCGAAGGTAATGCCGGTCTTGCGAAAGATGTTTTCTGCGTCGCGGGACTTGGCAATCAGATGGGCGCGATCTTGGTTGTTGAACCATTCCGAATAGGTTTGATAAGGCGCGCGCGGGCTTTCACCGGCCGTTATCATTTCGTCAAATGCCAAAGCTGCGGTCCCCGTTTTTTCTCATTTGAATACAATGGCGGAAGCAATGCAAGAAGCATGCGCAGTTCAAGATAGAAATTTGAAACCAGACGGAAAGCGCCAGAGGCGCTGAAAAACCCGGCATTGCGTAAATAGCTAATATCTACCGGATCTTCGTCATCGTGGGCGGGTGCTGCTAATTTGCGCAGCTGATGAATTTTGCCGCATTGCCTATGGCGGCGCATCGGTTCTCAGTCTCAAATGAACAAAAAAAAGCGGCAGGATTGCTCCCGCCGCTTGTCGTCAATCGATGGTTTTGGCTTATGCCTGTTCGCGCCGGGGGCCTGGGCGGCCACCGGCCGGCTTGCGGGCGTCCGTACGGCCACGGTTGTCGCCAGCCTTGTGGGCTGGGCGGCCATGCGGAGGACGGCTGCGCGGTGCGCCGTTGTCGCCAGCCGGGCTGTGGCGCTGCGGCGCCTTGGCTGGGCGGAAGTCCGAGGTCGAAGCGAGATCGTTGTCGATTTCGCGGGGCGCACGTTCTGCGGTGCGCTGGCCACGGAAGTCGGCGTTGCGGTTGTTCTCGCGGGCGGCTGCCGGGCGATCGCCACGGGTTTCGCTGCGGAAATCACCGTCCGGGCGCGGACGACGGGCCGGACGGCCTTCGCCGCGACCGGCACCCGATCCTGCACCACCGCGACCCTGGCTCTGACCGCCACGGTTGCCACCGGCGCCGGAGCGATTGCCACCACCGCCACGGGGAGGACGAGCCCGGTCGGCAGGCGCTTCGCCGCTGGCGACCTGGATGTCGATCGCCATCAGGCGCTCGATGTCGCGCAGAAGACGGATTTCGTCGGGTGCGCAGAAGGCGATGGCGATGCCGTCGCGACCGGCACGGGCCGTACGGCCGATGCGGTGAACGTAGGCGTCAGGCACTTCCGGCAGGTCGTAGTTATAGACGTGGCTGACGCCGGGGATGTCGATGCCGCGGGCAGCGACGTCGGTGGCGACGAGAACGCGTGTTTCACCGTCCTTGAAGGACTTCAGAGCGCGCTCGCGCTGGCCCTGGCTCTTGTTGCCGTGGATCGAGGCGGCCGCAAAGCCGACATGCTCAAGATGCTTCATCAGCTTCTCGGCGCCGTGCTTGGTGCGCAGGAAGACCATCGCGCGGCCGTCCGGGTTGGCGTTCATCGATTCCTTGAGGAGCTCGGTCTTGTGGTTCTGGCCGGAGACGAAGTGAACAAACTGTTCGACCTTGTCGGCAGCCTTGCCGGGAGGCGAGACTTCGACACGGGCCGGATTGCTCAGGAAGTCGGCGGCGAGATCGGCGATGGCCTTCGGCATGGTGGCCGAGAACAGCAGCGTCTGGCGCTTGGCAGGCACCATCTTCGAGATCTTGCGCAGGTCATGCACAAAGCCGAGGTCGAGCATCTGGTCTGCTTCGTCGAGGACGAGGTAGGAGACGTGGCCGAGCGTCAGGGCGCGACGGGCGATCAGGTCGAGCAGGCGGCCGGGGGTTGCTACGAGGATGTCGACGCCGCGTTCCATCTGCATCTGCTGCTTGTTGATCGAGGCGCCGCCGACGACGAGGCCGATCTTCAGCTGCGTCTTGCGGGTGTATTCCTTCAGGCTGGCGGCGATCTGGTTCACCAGTTCGCGGGTCGGCGCGAGGATCAGCGTGCGCGTGCTGCGATGTTCAGGACGCTTGCCGTCCTTCATCAGCATTTCGATGATAGGCAGGCCGAAAGCGGCCGTCTTGCCAGTGCCGGTCTGGGCGAGGCCGACGAGGTCGCGGCCCTGAAGAACCAAGGGAATGGCTTCCGCCTGGATCGGGGTCGGGGTCGAATATCCCTGCTGGGTCAGAGACGTCACAATCTGTTCGGACAAGCCAAGATCGCTAAAAGTGGTCAATTCAATTGCCTTTCGAGGCGCCAAAAACGAGTTCGCCGGAACGCGTCTTGCGGTCCGGTCGGTCTTTGGCGTCAAGAACCCCGCGTGAAGTGGGAACTTGTAAGTTGGAAAATAGCTTTCCAGCGCATGAGACTGCCGCCTTTGGGCAGTCGTTTTTTCGAGCGCTTTTGTCCTTCTCTTGCGGGTCGTCTTTTTTCGCAGGGCACGCTCACGCGGCGGCCGGGAAGGTGAAAGCTGAGGGGCATATGGTCCTATTCGCGACCGAAGTCAACGGCATGGCACGAGAAAGCGCCTCTAGCCGCGGCGGATTTCGTCTTCCGATGGCAGGCGAGGCTGAGGCAAGCCCTGGTCGCTATGGTTAACGTCTTCTTAGCGCCCCTATTGATATTACTACCGATATGCCAATGCGTCGTATGGGAGAGGCTTTGTCGGAGAGCCGCAACGAGTTGCTGGAAACGGCCTGTCATCGGATCACCCAGACCGACCGGCCGGCCTATGTCAAAAACAGCGATCTCAGATACGTCGCGGTGAACGACGCCTATGCGCGGTTTTTCGGCCGCGAGATCTCGGACTTCATCGGATTTCGCAGCCACGAGCTTTCCACCAGCCAGGACGCTGCGGAGCGTGAAGACAAGGAGCGGCGGGCTATCGTCTTCGGCACGGAGGAGACGTCGCGCTGCTTCGATGCCGATCATCTGTCGGCCTTCGAGGTGCAGATCGAAAGCTTCATGCCTTCGGCGGACAGAGCCTATGTGTTTGGTATCTTTGCCGAGCCGCCGGTGGCCATGCCTGCGTCACGCCCAGAAATTTCGCAGGCTCACAATGCCGATCTCGCGCTGATTCGGGCCGAGCTCGAGCTGGCGCCCTATCCTGTCGGCATCTTCGCCGAGGACGGCCGCCCGCTCGTCGAGAACGCGTTGTTTCGCCAGCAGCGTGCCGGCAAGGAGCCGTTGCCGCGCTTGGAAGTGTCGGGACTGCAGTCGCCGATCGCCGAGGACATCCTCAATCTCATCGATATAGGCGTTGGGGTCTATGATGCCGATCTGACGCTTGTCTACTGCAATCAACGCTGGCTTCAGCTCTACCGGCCGCTGGTGGGAGAGGCGCCGGTCGGTATGACGGCACGCGATATCTACAATCGAATGTTTGCTTCCCTGTCGACGCAAGGCTCGGAGCCTGCCGATCAACAGAGCTGGGTAGCATCGCGCCTGAAGACGCTTTCGGACGGGTTTAACGATTCGATCCAGCAACTGCCCGGTGGCGATTGGTTGCGGTGTGTCAACAAACGACTGCCTGACGGGTTGGTGATATCGTTGCGCATCGACGTGACGTCGATGAAGAACCAGGAAGTGCTGTTGCGCCAGCACCTCGACGAGACGAGGCTGTACCTCACCATCTTGCAGGACCTGCCGGTCCCGGCCTTCGTACGCGGACAAGATCATCGACTGATCTATGGCAATGATGCCTACTTCACCATGATGGGCATGAGCAGAGAGGACGCGCTCGGCAAGACGGAAGAGGAAATGTACGGCCCTGCCCAGGGCGCGCTTCTGTTTGCCCAGAACGACAACTCGCTGCAGACCGACGGGCTTTCCGAATATGAGCACGAGATCCTCAATCCGGGCGGGCGTCAGCATGCGCTTGTAACCCGTATCAAGGGCGTGTCCGATTCCGATGGTCAGCGATACCTCGTCGGCTCCCTGGTCGACGTCTCGACAATCAAGCAGCGAGCGACGCAACTGATCGAGGCTAGGACGCAGGCCGAGAAGTTGCGTCTAGATCTGGAAACCATGATCGGCTCCATGCCTGCCGGTATCCTGATCATCGACCGCAATCTCGACGTCGAATATACCAACGATGCCTTTTACGAGATCTGGCAGCTGTCCGAGGTCGATCGTCGCGAAGCCCTGACTTTGCATGAACTGATGCACCGCAACTACATGCGCGGACACTACGGCGCCGAAGCCGGCGATTTCGACGCCCTCTATCGCGCGCGGGTGGAGGCACTGCGCAATCCCGAAGTCGATCTTCAGTTTGAAATCCTATTCGGCGATGACCGATGTGTCCTGGTCGATGGACGACGGATGTCCGATGGGCGCGTTCTCCTGTCTTATTCCGACATATCGTCGCTCCGCCGGCAGGCCCGGCAGTTGTCGGAAGGACGCCAGGCACTCGAACGCCTGGGCGAACTCATGAAGGATGCCACCCATGCGATGTCGCAGGGGCTGATGATCGTCAAGGACGGCATTATCCTTCTGTCGAACGAGGCGCTGGCGGGGATGCTGCGCATGGAGCCGGCGGCGCTTGCTGCCGGCAACAGCTGGCTTCGGGTTCTCCAGACATGTGCAGCACGCGGCGATCTCGGCCCCGACCCAACTGCCGTTCTTGCCGAGTGGGCCGACAAAATTCGCCAGCGGCAGCCGATCTCCGCGGCCTTCCGCATCGGCGAGGACGTCTGGCTACAGCTGGACGCCTCCATGAGTGCCGCCGACCGCTGGCTTGTGGTCGTCACCGACATCACCGAGATGAAGACGCGCGAGAAGGAGCTTCGGCGCCTTCTGGACCGAAGCGAGGCCGCAGACCGGGCGAAGTCGGAATTCCTTGCGAATATGAGCCATGAGATCCGCACGCCGATGAATGGCGTGCTCGGCATGGCGGAGCTATTGGCGCGGACCGGTCTCGATGCGCGTCAGAAGGCTTTTGTCGACATCATCGTCAAATCCGGAAACGCGCTGCTCACGATCATCAACGACATCCTCGACTTCTCCAAGATCGACGCCGGCCAGATGCAGTTGCGCAGGGCTCCGTTCGATCCGCTCGAGGCTGCCGAGGATGTCGCGACACTGCTGTCGTCGCAGGCGAGGGAAAAGAACCTGGAGCTGCTGGTGCGTGGTTCGCCGCGCCTGTCGCCGATGGTGCTTGGCGACGCCGGCCGATTCCGCCAGATTCTCACCAATATCGTCGGCAACGCCGTCAAGTTCACCGAGCACGGCCACGTGCTCGTCGAGATCGATGCCGGGCGAAGCGTCGATGGCGGTGAAATGGTCTCCGTTGTTGTTTCCGATACTGGTATCGGCATCTCCAAGAAGCGTTTGGAAACGATCTTCGACAAGTTTTCCCAGGTCGATTCGTCCTCGACGCGGCGGCACGAGGGCACCGGCCTCGGGTTGGCGATAACCGCAGGCCTGGTCGATCTGTTTGGTGGCTATCTCGAGGTCGAAAGCGTCCTCGGCAGCGGGTCCGCGTTCAAGGTCCATCTGCCATTGCCGGCGACAGCCGCGCGACGTGAGCAGGCAGCCATTCCTGTCAACGTCAAGGGCGCGCAGATCCTCGTCATCGACGACAATCCTACCAACCGCCAGATCCTGACGGAACAGCTGCGGATGTGGGGATTCGACAGTGTTGCCGTCGCCGACGGTCCGGCGGGCCTCGCCATACTCGAAGCGGCAGCCGACATGGCTGTCTCCATCGACGCCGTCATTCTCGATTATCACATGCCGGACATGAACGGCGCGGAGGTGGCGGGCGCCATGCGGCGGGACAGCCGGTTCGATCGAGTTCCGTTGATTTTCCTCACATCGATCGACATCGCCAGCAAGGATGCCGCGTGGACCCGGAGCGGCGATGCGCATCTGATGAAGCCCGCGCGGGCCAATGTGCTGCGCAACACGGTGATCGAGGTAGTGCGCGCTGCCCGCCAGCGTCTGGCAACTGGTGAGGACGTTCACCAGGTGCAGACGTCACCCGGCGTCAAACGATTCGAGCACGCCTCAGCTATCGCGATGCCCGATGAAGCCGAAGCGATGGATCGCCCTGTCGATATTCTGGTGGCCGAAGACAATGAGGTGAACCAGATCGTCTTCACGCAGATCCTGCAGACCATGGGCGTGCGCTTCATGATCGTCGGGAACGGCGAGGAAGCCGTTAAGGCCTACAGGCGGTATTTGCCGGCTATGATTATGATGGATGTCTCCATGCCTGTGATGAATGGTCTGCAGGCGACCCGGGAGATCCGTCAGATCGAGGCCGGAGGGCAGATCGATCGCCCGGTCGCAATCATCGGCGTTACCGCCCATGCGCTCGCAAGCGATCACGATCTTTGCATCGAATCCGGAATGGACGACTACATGTCCAAGCCCGTCAGCCCGGAGTTGCTGGAGAGCAAGATCCGCCTGTGGCTCGACAGGGACGATCTGCAGAGCCGGTCAGGATCATAAGGCAGGTTTGACACCGCAGAGCATTTCCCGCTTGCCGGCAAATCCCTGGCGACGCTCGACGATGAAGCCGGCCGCCTGCAGATTGCGGCGCACGAAGCCGGCTGCGGCATAGGTGGCGAATGTGCCGCCCGGCACGGTCTTCTGATAAACCGACTGCATCAGTTCCGGCGACCACATCTCGCTGTTGCGGGATGGTGCAAACCCGTCGAGGAACCATGCATCGAAGATCGGATCGGCAGCGGCTACGCCATCGAAGGCAGGCCCGCAGACGACGCTCAGCTGCGTCTGTTGGTCCAGCTGCAGCGATACGATACCCTGCGGCACCGCAGGCCACAGAGCAACGAGGGCCTTGCGCTCCTCATCGATCTCCGGCCAGTGCGACAGAGCCCGGTCGATCTCGTCGGCATGCATCGGATAGAGTTCGAACGACATGAAATGCAGCGTCGCACCCTCAGTGCGCTCGCTCTTCCATTGCCGCCACGTCTCGCAGAAATTCAAGGCGGTCCCGAAGCCGAGCTCGCCGATCGTGAATTTCGCTTGTCGGCTCCAGCGGGCGGGCAGGCCGTTGCCGTCGAGAAAGACGTGGCTGCACTCCAGGCGGCCATCGGTCTGGCAATAAAAATGATCGCCAAAAGCGGTCGAATAGGGCATATCGCCGTCGCGCCATTCGAGCGGCTGGCTCATCGTCCCTGGCGCGTTATCGGAAACTGGATCTGTCATGCCAACAGCCGTTAATCCGGCAAAGCCTGCCGGTCAATCGTCTGCAGCACTCCTGATCGTCGGCGGCGGCATCATGGGCTTGTGGGCCGCGGTCCATGCCGAACGGCGGGGTATCGATACGCTGCTCATCGATGCCGGTCGCTTGGGCCATGGTGCAAGCGGCGGCGTGCTGGGCGCACTGATGCCCTACATGCCCGACCGCTGGGACAACAAGAAGCAGTTCCAGCTGGAATCGCTTGTCGCACTTGAGGACGATATCGCGGAACTCGCGCTGGAGACGGGGCTTTCCGCCGGATATCGCCGTTCAGGACGCCTCATCCCGTTGCCAAAGCCGCATCTGCGGCGGATTGCCGGAGGACATTCACGGGATGCCGAAGCCCATTGGCGGGAAAAGGGCCGGCAGTTTCACTGGAATGTGATCGACGAGCCTGGTGCCGGTTGGATCGACCCATCGTCCGGCGAAAGCGGCTTCGTTCACGATACGCTTGCCGCAAGGGTCGCGCCGCGTGGGCTGATCGCTGTGCTGTCGGCCTTCCTGCAAAGGGCACGGCACGTTCGAATCGTCGAAGGCGTGGCGCTGCTCGGCCTTGAGCCGACACTCGGCGTGGCACGGACAGACGCTGGTGACATCCGCTTCGGCCACTGCATCATGTCGGCCGGGCATTCGAGTTTTCCGTTGCTGGGTAAGCTCACGGCGGATCTGCAAAAGCCATTGGGGCAGGCAGTCAAGGGGCAGGCGGCACGCCTCAAGGCGGATGTAGACCCGGATTTGCCGGTTATTTTTCGCGATGGGCTTTATATCGTTCCGCACGAGGGCGGCCATGTCGCCGTTGGCAGCACCAGCGAAAATCATTTCGACGCGCCGTTGTCGACGGATGGGCTGCTCGATGCGCTGCTGGATGCGGTCCGAATCATGGTGCCGGCGTTGGCCAGAGCCGATGTCGTAGAGCGCTGGGCGGGGCTGCGGCCAAAGGCTATCGACCGGGATCCGATGGTCGGTTGCCACCCCGATCATCCGTCGGTGATTGCGCTGACGGGTGGCTTCAAGATCACGTTCGGGCTCGCTCATCGCCTGGCCGCCATTGCCGTTGGAGAAATATCTGGCCAGGCTTTGTTTGCCTCGAGGATGCCTGAAAGCTTTACTCTGACGAGCCACATTCGCGTGGCTTCGCGTAAAGCGTGAGGTTTCCGCTACCGCGTTCGTCATTCTGTCACGCAAATCGCTTATCTGCATCGTCGTGCATGAACCGGTTCGTGCGCGCCGCATACCGGAGGAGGGATCATGCGCTATATCATTGGATTCACACCCCCTCCGCGCGATCCGCTGACAATGGTGGCTGCCAGCTGGCTTGGCCGCAATGTCTACACCGGCGAGCGCGTCGACGAATCAGAGACTGGTGGTTTGGGCTTGCGGGAGGTTGCCTTCCACACTGCGCTGCCGCGTCGCTACGGTTTCCACGCTGCGCTGAAGGGACCTTTCCGGCTCGCCGAGCCGACAGCCGAAGCGGCCTTGTTGCGTGATTTGATGCGCTATTCGGGTACTCTCGAGCCTTTCCAGATCCCGCGTCTGGAGGTCGCTCGGCTCGGGAATACCTTCGGTCTGGTGCCATCCTACCCTCTTGCGGCCGTCAACTATCTCGCCTCTGTGCTCACCCAAGAGTTTGACCACTTTCGCGCGCAACTGACCGAGGCTGAAATCGACCGTTGCGATCCTGACCTGCTGTCGGCAACGCAGTTTGCCAACCTGCATCGCTGGGGCTGCGCCAATGTCATGGACGAATTCCGATTCCAGATGCAGCTGACGGGACCGGTGCATTCGACCGACCTGCCGCGCATGGAGCGGGTGCTGCGCGATCTGTTCGAGCCGGTGCTCTGCGAACCTATCACGGTCTCCAATATTGCCCTGATGATGGAGGAGAGCAGCGACGGACCGTTCCGGGTTCATTCGCTGCATCCCATGGGCAAGGTCAGTGCCCGGAAATCCGCCTGAGGGCGGCATTCTTCAACGCGCACTTTCCGTCTCGACAACGCTGCTTGCGATGCTTACCGTCTGACCGACTTTAACAGGTGGTTCGATGGTATCCGATATCTATCCGCGCGATCTCACCGGCTACGGCCGGAACACGCCCGATCCCAAATGGCCTGGCGATGCGCGCATCGCCGTGCAGTTCGTCATCAATTATGAAGAAGGCGGGGAAAGCTCCATTCTCGACGGCGATCCGGCCTCCGAGAACCTTCTGTCGGAGATCGTCGGTGCCGCCGCCTGGCCTAACCAGCGCAATCTCAATATGGAATCGATCTACGAGTATGGTTCGCGCGCCGGCTTCTGGCGGCTGTGGCGGCTGTTCACGGATTTGAAGGTCCAGGCGACGGTCTATGGCGTGACCCTAGCCATGGCCCGCAATTTGGAAGCCGTGGCGGCGATGAAGGAAGCCGGTTGGGAGGTCGCCAGCCACGGTTACCGCTGGCTCGAATACAAGGATTTTCCTGAGGAGCTCGAGCGCAAGCATATCCTCGAGGCGGTGCGCCTGCACACCGAACTCACCGGCGAGCGTCCTTACGGCATGTACCAGGGCAAGCCGTCGGACAACACGCTGAGGCTTGTCATGGAGGAGGGCGGCTTTCTCTATTCCTCCGACTCCTATGCCGACGATCTTCCCTACTGGGTGAAGGGTGCCGACAGTAAACCCTTCCTCATCATCCCTTACACGCTCGACACCAACGACATGCGCTTCGCCACCCCGCAGGGCTTCAACTCCGGTGACCAGTTCTTCACCTATCTGAAGGACGCCTTCGATACGCTCTATGCGGAAGGCAAGGCCGGCAGCGCCAAGATGATGTCGGTCGGGCTGCATTGTCGGCTGGTCGGTCGGCCGGCTCGCGCGGCGGCGCTGAAACGGTTCATGGAATATGTTCTCTCGCATGAGAAGGTGTGGATCCCGCAGCGGCTCGAGATCGCTCGCCACTGGCATCAGCATCACCAGCCGGGCGTACTTTAGATGATCATGCGCTATGATTTCGTAACGCGCTTCGGCGGTGTCTTCGAGCATTCACCCTATATCGCCGAACGTGCTGTCGATGCGGGCCTCATCAAGGAGCCGCTGACGGCGAGCGGCATCCACACAGCCATGGTATCGGTCTTTCGTGCCGCCACGGCCGCCGAGCGACTGGCCGTGCTGCGGGCGCATCCTGACCTTGCCGGCAAGCTTGCCATCGCCGGCAAATTGACGGTGGAGAGCAGGCAGGAGCAGGCCGGGGCAGGGCTCGACCGTCTCAGCCCGCAGGAGCATGCCCGATTCACGGAATTGAACGGCGCCTATGTGTCGAAGTTCGGCTTTCCCTTCATCATCGCCGTCAAAGGCCTCAGCAAGGATGACATCCTTGAGGCGTTTGAATTGCGGATCAACAACGACCGCGAGACAGAGTTTGCGACGGCCACCGCGCAGGTGGAAAAGATCGCTCTGCTGCGCCTGAAAACCATGCTTCCGGAGACTTGAATGACCTATACCGACCTGATCGAAATGCCGTCCTTCACCGAGGGCGCCATCAATCTCGCCTCTGCGCGGCTCGGCGCCAAGGGCATCGATGTCTCCGACGATTTCTTCGCCCCTCTCAGCCGCATGCTGCAGGACGAGCCGCCGCATTGGGATGCGACGGCCTACGACGACAACGGCAAGTGGATGGATGGCTGGGAAAGCCGCCGCAAGCGCGTTCCGGGCCATGACTGGTCGATCATTCGCCTAGCGATGCCGGGCCGCATCTTCGGTTTCGACGTCGACACCGCCTATTTCACCGGCAACTATCCTCCCCATTGCTCCATCGAAGCCGCCTTCGTGGACGCCGGCGATCCGACGGCCGAGACGGTGTGGACGGAAGTGCTGGCAAAGTCGCCGCTCGGCGCGAGCGCTCACCATTTCTTCGAGTTGCAGGACAAGGAGAAGGTCTGGAGCCATCTGCGCCTGCACATCTACCCGGATGGCGGCATTGCCCGCTTGCGGGTCTATGGGGCCGCCTTTTTCGACTGGTCGAAGGTCGGCGCGGACGAGGAGATCGATCTGGCCTATGTTTTCCATGGCGCCAAGGCGCTGGCCTGGTCGGACGCCCACTACGGTCATCCCGACAAAGTTCTGGGCCCGGGTCGCGGTCAGAACATGGGCGATGGCTGGGAGACCAAGCGCCGTCGCGGCCCCGGCCACGACTGGGCGATTATCCGCCTAGGTCATGCCGGCAGAATCCAGCGGGCCATCGTCGATACGGCTTTCTACAAGGGCAATTTTCCGGACAGCTGCGAGATCCTCGGCGCCTATCTGCCCGATCTCGGCGACGTGCTGACCAGGGCCGATATCGATGCTTCCGAACAGTGGAAGCCGCTGCTGCCCCGCACCAAGCTGCAGATGGATCACATCCATCCGTTCGGCAGCGAGGCACTTTCCGACATCGGCCCGATCACCCATGTCCGCCTCGCGATGCATCCGGATGGTGGCATCATGCGGATGCGTCTGTTCGGGACAAAGGCTTGAGTTGTCGGCTCCGACGCTCTAACTTTGTAGGGTCGCTTCACCAGGGGTATTGACGATGAAGCCATCGGACGTGCTGGAGAGAAACAGGCAGGCGATCCGCGACGTGGCGGGGCGCTTCAATGCTGCGAATCCGAGGGTCTTCGGCTCGGTCGCGCGCGGAGAAGATCGCTCCGACAGTGATCTCGATATCCTCGTGGACGCGCTGCCGGGCAGCACCCTGCTTTCGCTCGGAGGGCTGCAGGCTGCGCTGGAGCAGATGATGCATGGAACTCCCGTACATCTTCTCACGCCCGGCGACTTCCCTGAAACAGTGCGCGCAAGGGTGCTCGCGGAAGCCAAGCCGATATGAGTGGGGACCGTGCAGCCTTTATGCTCGACCGCATGCGGGAGGCAGCATTCGATGCCCACCGCTTCGTGGCGGGCGCCGAAAAGACGGCTTTTATGCAGGATGTCATTCTTCAGCGCGCTGTGGGCATGAGCCTGCTGATGACGTCGGAACTCACGGTTCAGTTGATTACGAAGTATCCGGAATTTCTCGAGGAGCATCCTGAGTTTCCCTGGGATTCCATGCGCGGCATGCGCAACAGGATCGCGCACGGATATTTCGACATTGATCTGGAGAAGGTGTGGGCGACGGCTCAAATCGAGGCTATGGATATCGTCGATAAAATTGATGCAATTCGCCATTGGCGGGCTCAAGGCGAATAATGGCAATCACCAATTCCCTTACCATCCACCCCCTCAGCCAGTCCGCCTTCTCAGCCTATGGCGATGTGATCGAAGCCGATCCCGCTCGGATGCGGTTGATCAATGGCGGCACAACGGAGCGCTTCCATGCACTGGCGGCCCCGGAAGCGGCTGGCGATGGCGCACGGGTGATCATCAACCTGTTCCGCGGCCAGCCTCGCTCGTTTCCCTACAAGGTCGACATGATGGAGCGGCATCCCCATGGTAGCCAGAGCTTTTCGCCGCTGTCCGGACGACCCTATCTGGTCGTCGTCTCCGAGGATGAGGATGGCCGGCCGCGGCAGCCGCAGGTGTTTCTTGCGCGCGGCGACCAGGGGGTCAACTATCGCCGGAATGTCTGGCATCATCCGCTGATGGCGCTGGGCGAGGTTAGCGACTTCCTTGTCGTCGACCGTGACGGCCCCGGCAACAATCTGCAGGAATTCTTCTTCGACATTCCCTACACCATCGGAGCGCCGACGCCATGACAGGACTGACAACCCATGTGCTCGACACCGCCCTCGGCAAGCCGGCCGAGGGTCTGACCATTGCCCTTTTCCGGATCGACGGGGAGGCGCGGATGTTGTTGAAGACACTGGTCACCAACGCCGACGGGCGCGTCGATGGCGGACCGATATTGGCCGGTGACAGTTTCGTTGTCGGGACCTACGAGTTGCTGTTTCAGGCCGGCGATTATCTGCGCCGGACGGGCGCGTCCCTGCCGGAGCCGGCTTTCCTGGATCAGGTGCCCATCCGGTTCGGCATTGCCGATACGAGCGCGCATTATCACGTGCCGCTGCTGATCTCGCCCTACGGCTATTCCACCTATCGCGGCAGTTGATCATGCGGTTCGCGGCGATCGCCGATATCCACGGCAACTTTCAGGCTCTGCAGGCGGTGCTTGCCGATATCAGCGCACTGGGCATCGATGACATCGTCAATCTCGGCGACTGCTTCAGCGGACCGCTCGAAGCGGATCGGGTGGGCGACGTGCTGCTCGAGCGGGATATGGTGACCGTCCGCGGCAACCACGACCGTTACCTAATCGACCGCGATGTCTCTGACATGGAGGTCTCGGACAGTTTCGCCTTTCGCCAGATGTCGGCGCGTCATCTCGAATGGTTGCGTCGCCTGCCTTCAAGCCTCGTTTATCGTAACGAGGCCTATCTCTGCCATGCGACACCTGGAGACGATAATCACTATTGGCTGGAGCAGGTATCTCCCGATGGCACCGTGTCGCTGAAGCCACTGGAAGCGATCGAGGGCCTTGCGAAGGGGATCGAGCACGGCTTGATCCTCTGTGCCCATAGCCATATTCCAAGGATGGTCCGGCTGGGCGACGGGCGGCTGATCGTCAATCCCGGCAGCGTCGGCTGCCCCGCCTATGATGACGACGCGCCTTATCCTCATAAGGTCGAAGCCGGCCATCCGATGGCATCCTATGCAATCCTGGATAAAAGCGGCGCGGACTGGACGGCGACATTCCGCACGGTCGCTTATGACCACATGGCCGCTTCCGATCTCGCGGCGCGCAACGGCCGCGAGGATTGGGCAAGTGGTCTGGCGACGGGCTGGCTCCGGTAGCGTGTGACCTCAGGCGACGTCTGAAATAATCGACAAATCGACGTTGTTGATATCACGCTTGCCGCACAGCGCCATGGTGACATCCATTTCCTTGCGCAGGATAGCGAGCGCCAGCGAGACGCCTTCCTTGCCCATGGCGCCGAGGCCGTAGAGGAAGGGGCGGCCGATATAGGTGCCCTTGGCACCCAGTGCGATCGCCTTCAACACATCCTGGCCCGAGCGGATGCCGCTGTCGAGGTGGACTTCGATCTTGTCGCCGACGGCGTCGACGATGCGCGGCAGCATCGAGATGGTCGAGGGCGCGCCATCGAGCTGCCGCCCGCCGTGGTTGGAGACGACGATGGCGTCGGCTCCCGTTGCCGCCGCCGAGCGGGCGTCCTCCACATCGAGAATGCCCTTGATAATCAGCTTGCCGCCCCATTGCTTCTTGATCCAGGCGACATCGTCCCAGGACAGCTTCGGGTCGAATTGCTCCGCCGTCCAGGAGGAAAGCGAGGAAAGGTCGGAGACATTCTTCGCATGCCCAACAATATTGCCGAAGGAACGACGCTTGGTGCGCGCCATGCCCAGGCACCACATCGGTCGTGTTGCCATCTGGTAGATGTGCTTGGGCGTGAATTTCGGTGGCGCTGAAAGGCCGTTGCGCAGGTCCTTGTGGCGCTGGCCGAGGATCTGCAGATCTGCCGTCAGGACCAGGGCGCCGCAATTGGCAGCCTTGGCGCGGTGGATGAGGTTCATCACGAAGTCCTTGTCCCGCATCACGTAGAGCTGAAACCAGAAGGGCTTTGTCGTTACCGAGGCGACGTCCTCGATCGAGCAGATGCTCATGGTCGAGAGCGTGAAGGGCACACCGAATTCTTCCGCTGCGATTGCCGCCAGCATCTCGCCGTCCGCATGCTGCATGCCGGTGAGGCCGGTGGGCGCCAGCGCCACCGGCATCGATACGGGCTGGCCGACCATTGTCGTCTCAAGCGTGCGGTCGGTCATGTCGACCAGAACGCGCTGACGCAGCTTGATTTTCTGGAAGTCGCTCTCGTTGGCGTCGTAGGTCGACTGCGTCCAGGCGCCGGAATCGGCGTAGTCGAAAAACATTTTTGGAACGCGGCGCTTCGCCAAAGCCTTGAGGTCGGCGATCGTAAGCGGTGTGGACATTGGGGGTGCCTTCAGGGGTGAAAACGGTCTTTGCCTATGACATGGAATGGCAGGCATTGTCACCGAGTTTCGGCGGCTCCGGAGATCCCGTCAAGGTCAGTTGACGTCCCGATCGGCCACGCCGAGGACGGGTGGCAAGATAGGATCATTGGTCGTTTGTCCGCTGCACGTTCATAGTTTGCGGCGCGGGCAGCGGGCAATGTGGTGCCCGCTGCCCGCTGCTTTTCCCTGGATCAGAACTCTTCCCAGGATGCACTCTGGGCAGCTGCCGTCGCACCGCCGCCAAAGGCTTTGGCGACCTTGCGGCCGAGGGCGTGGGCTGGCGAAGGAGCTGGGCGTGAAGCAGCTGACGCCGTCCGAACCGCAGGTGCTGCGACAGCCTCGCTGCGGCCGATGTTGAAGCGGGACAGCAGCGTGTTCAGCGACGCTGCCTCGCGCGCAAGGCTGTGGCTTGCGGCCGTCGATTGCTCGACCATGGCGGCATTCTGCTGCGTCCCCTGATCCATCGTGTTGACGGCTGTGTTGATCTCCTGGAGCCCGACCGCCTGTTCGCGCGAGGATTCGACAATTGCGTGGATGTGCCGGTTGATGTCCTGGACTTCTGTGACAATGACCTCGAGCGCCTTGCCAGTCTGGCCGACGAGCTGCACGCCGGAGCGGACATGCTCGCCGGAGGCTGTAATCAGCGCCTTGATCTCCTTTGCGGCCTTGGCGGAGCGCTGGGCCAATTCGCGAACCTCCTGCGCGACCACCGCAAAGCCCTTGCCGGCCTCACCTGCACGTGCGGCCTCGACGCCGGCGTTAAGAGCGAGCAGGTTCGTTTGGAAGGCAATCTCGTCGATGACGCTGATGATGTTGGTGATCTCGCCCGACGATTTTTCGATCTCGTTCATCGCAGTCACAGCTTGCCGGACGACGGAGCCGGATTTTTCGGCGCCTTCGCGTGCCCTTGCGACGAGGCCGCCAACTTCTTCGGCCCGCCGGCTGGAATCCTTCACCGTGGTGGTGATTTCCTCGAGCGCAGCCGCAGTTTCCTCGACGGAGGCTGCCTGCTGTTCCGTCCGCTTCGACAGGTCGTCCGCCGCTGACCGGATCTCGTTGGCGCCGGCATCGATGCCGCGTGCATTCTCGCCGACCGCGCGCAGGGCTTCCTGCAGGTTGGCAACCGAGCCGTTGAAGTTGGTGCGGAGCCCGTCGAGGTGGCTGACAAACGGTGTCTCGATACGATGAGCAACATCGCCGTTCGACAGGCGGTCGAGTGCCGCGGCCAGATGGTCGACGGCGAATTTGGTGTTTGCCGCTTCTTCGGCCTTTTGGTTCTCGCGCGCCATGCGTTCGCGATCGGTCAAGCTGCGATTGCTTTCCGCTTCATTTTCGAGACGAAGTCGTTCGATTGCATTGTCACGGAAAACCGAAACTGCCGCGGCCATCTGGCCGACTTCGTCGCGACGGTCCTGGCCTTCGACGATGGCTTCCGTCTGGCCCTGGGCCAGCGATGTCATGCGGTCGCGCAGCCGCACGATCGGCGTGGTAATGCCCCTCGATGCCACGAACAGAGAGGCGAGAATGCCAAGAGCGAAGGCGATTCCGACGACAATGAGCGACGAGACGATGGTAGAATTCGTTTGATCCGACAGGTCGTCGCTCTTGGCCCCGACGGCCTTGGTGATCTCGTCGAGAAGCGCTGCGGTATCGAGTGTCAGGGGCAGGATCAACGCATCGGCCTTGACCAACAGTGCCTTCGCATTGTCATCCTGGTCGGAAGCGCTCAACCGGACGGACTCGTCGGTAAGGGCTATGATCTCCTTTACCCGGCCGATCAGCGCGTCCATTTCGTTCGCCCGATCCGGAATGCTTGCCTTTACATGGTCCATCCGTCCAAACAGTTGTGTCTTGCTGGTCTCGTAGAAGCTCTGTGCCTTTTTGAAACTCGGGTCCTTTGCGGAATAAACCATTGCCTCATAAGCGCCGTAGGCGGTCGCAACGAGGTTTCGGTTTGCCCGCGCCATCTCAACGGCGGCGACGTTGTCATTGGCGATAAAATCGGAGTAGGCGGTGTCGGCCGCCTTGTAGCGGCTTGCAACGAACGCCATCGACCCCGCACCGACCAAGCAAAGCGGGATGATAAGCGACAGTATCTTTGTGCGAATGCTGGCGTTCTTCAGAAATGACATCTGACCTCTGGTGAATGCGGTGGCAACGAATTCGACGCATTCACAGGCGATGGCAGGCAATGCCTACCAAGCTGTACAACCTCGGAATGCGGGGGATCCGGCGAGATGATAAGATAAATGACAAACGGAAAGCGCCGTCATGGCTGCCAGAAATACTTTGTCGACCTGAGTGTTAGGGACGCATGGTTTAAATAGGATTAAGCCCCACACTTTTGCCGATCACCTTGTGGTCACCACGAAGGGCGGTCAGAGCGACTTTTTCATGGCGACGCCTGCGACATAGGTCTCCGCAATCGCACGATCATCACCCATCGTCTGCAGCAGGAAAAGCTCCTCGACGAGGCTGTGTACGACCTCCAACTTCAATGCCATGGCAGGGGTCGCTGCGGCGTCGAGGACGACAAGATCGGCGTCGCTGCCTGGCGCCAGCGTTCCGATGCGGTCGGCCAGCGACAGGGCTTCGGCGTTGCCGAGCGTCATGTGATAGTAGCTTTCCAGCGGGTTCAGGCGCTCGCCGAGCAGCTGCTGGATCTTATAGGCCTCGTCCATGGTGCGCAGCATCGAGTAGCTCGAGCCGCCGCCGATGTCGGTGGCGACGCCGATGCGCACCGGTTTATCGCGCCGCGCCAGTGCATTCAGCGGGAACAGGCCGGAGCCGAGGAAGAGGTTCGAGGTCGGGCAATGGACGGCGATCGCGCCGGCCTCGCTCATCGCGTTTGCCTCGCGTTCGGACAGATGGATGCAATGGCCGAACAGCGTCTTGTCACCGAGGAGGCCATAGCGGGCGTAGATGTCGGTATAGTCGATGGCCTCCGGGTAGAGTTCGCCGGTGAACCTGATCTCGTCGTGGTTTTCCGACAGATGGGTCTGGATGTGCAGGTCGGGGAATTCGCGGGCGAGCGTGCCGGCTGCTTGCATTTGCTCAGGGGTCGAGGTGATGGCGAAGCGAGGGGTGATGGCGACGTGGTTGCGGCCCTTGCCATGCCATTCCGCGATCACGGCGCGGGTCTCGTCATAGCCGAGCTGTGCGGTATCGAGCAGGCCCTGCGGTGCGTTGCGGTCCATCATCACCTTGCCGCCGACCATGCGCATGTTGCGCCTGAGGGCTTCGGCGAAGAAGGCATCGGCGGAGGTCTTGTGGACCGAGCAGTAGGCAACCGCCGTCGTCGTGCCGTGGCGGATCAGTTCGTCGTAGAAATGCGTCGCGATCCGCGCGGCATGGGCGCTTTCGACGAAACGGCACTCCTCGGGAAAGGTGTAGGTGTTCAGCCATTCCAGCAGGTTGGCGGCATAGGAGGCGATGACCTGCATCTGCGGAAAATGCAGATGGGTGTCGATGAAGCCCGGCATGATCAGGTGCGGCCGGTGGTCGAATTCCACAACGTCCGCTGCGGCCTGCGCCTTGATCTCGGCATAGGGGCCGCTGGCGACGATCAGACCATCGGCCAGCAGCAGGCCGCCGTCGCTTTCATAGACATAGCTGCCGGTGTCTGTGAGGTCGTGCGGTGCGCGGGTGAAGGAGAGCAGTCGGCCGCGCAGAAGTGTGGAAGTCATTGGGTCTTGCCTTGATTGACGGAGCTTTCGAACCAGGCGACCAGCACCTTGCGCTCCTCGGGTGTCACGTCGGTGACGTTTCCGGGCGGCATGGCATGGCTGCGGCCGGCCTGGATATAGATCTCGCGGGCATGCATGGCAATCTCGGCATCGGTCTCGAACAGCACGCCCTTCGGTGCCCGGACGATGCCGTCATAGGCCGGTTCGGCCGCATGGCACATCAAACAGCGCGTGGAGACGATGGCTTTTGCTGCCGGGAAATGCGCGTCGCTGGCGAATTGCTGGAAGGCCGGGGCAACGACAGCCGCATCCTTCTCACCGGAGAGGATCTTCGGCACGGTCGACAGCCACATGATGACGATGAACAGGATAACGGTGACGAGCCATGTCCAGGTCGGACGCCCCTTGCGGGCATGGGTGGTGTTGAACCAGTGGCGGATGGTGACGCCCATCAGGAACACCAGGGCGGCGATGATCCAGTTGTAGGCCGTACCGAAGGCCAGCGGATAGTGGTTCGACAGCATGAAGAAGATGACCGGCAGGGTCAGGTAGTTGTTGTGCAGCGAACGCTGCTTGGCGATGACGCCATATTTCGCATCGGGGGTCCGCCCGGCAATCAGATCGGCGACGACGACGCGCTGGTTCGGCATGATGATGAAGAAGACGTTGGCCGACATGATCGTCGCGGTGAAGGCGCCGAGATGCAGGAAGGCGGCGCGGCCGGTGAAGAGGTGGGTGTAGCCCCAGGCCATGAAAACAAGCACGACGTAGAGCAGGCCCATCAGCACCCAGGTGTTGCGGCCCAGCGGCGATTTGCAGAGCTGGTCGTAAACGATCCAGCCGACGGCGAGGGAGGCCAGCGAGATCAGGATGGCGACGGGGGCGCTCACATCGAGCACATGGCGGTCGATCAGGAACAGGTCGGCGCCGCCGTAATAGACGATCGCCAGCATCAGGAAGCCGGAGAGCCAGGTGAAATAGCTCTCATATTTGAACCAGGTCAGGTGCTCCGGCATGCTGGCCGGTGCCACCAGGTATTTCTGCACGTGATAGAAGCCGCCGCCATGCACCTGCCACTCCTCGCCATAGGCGCCGGCCGGCAGGTTGGCATGCTTCACCAGGCCGAGATCCAGCGCGATGAAATAGAAGGACGAGCCGATCCAGGCGATGGCGGTGATGACGTGAAACCAGCGGGCCGCAAAGGCCAGCCATTCCCACGCGATGGCGTATTCATACATGTGCGTCCCCTGTCGTCGTCCCCGTCACATTGAAAAATTTTCAGCCCGGAGGGAAGGGGACAGCGGCAAATCCGGCGCTGTTTGTTGCGCCTGCGAACACGCGGTGGAGAGATGTGACGGTTCGGTTACAGTTGGCCGTGCCGACGGGGAAAGCTCGGGCCAGAACTGCGCCGTCGGTCACGGGGTTTGGCCCTTGATCGCAGCTGTGATCCAGTTGCGGAAAGCCCTGATCTTCGGGATGTTGCGCCGGCTCTCGGGATAGGCCAGCCAGTAGTTTCGGCCTTCGTCGCAGACGAGCGGAAAGGGTTGTAGCAGCCGTCCGGAGGCAAGGTCGTCCCGGTAGAATTCCGGGGTCAGGATGGCCACGCCCTGGCCGGCAATCGCCGCACTCGCCTCGAAGGCCTGCGCACCCAGCCGGGAGCGAGGGCGGCTGGCAAGATCCGGGTTCTCTACGCCCGCCGCCTTGAACCATTCGGCCCACCAGGGATCGCCGGCATCGATGATCCGCAGTTTCAGCAGGTCTTCCGGCGCGTGGATGCCGCCCATCTCCTCTGCCAGGCGGGGACTGAGCATCGGGGTGAAATCGACGATCATCAGTCGGTCGGCAACAAGTCCAGGCCATTGCCCGTTTCCGCTCCGGATTGCGACGTCGACCGCTTCGCGGGTGAAGGCGATCACATCGTCCGATGTCCTCAGCCGAACTGCGATATTCGGATGGAGCACCTGGAACGAACCGAGATTGCGCGCCAGCCATTGCTGCGCGAAGGTGGCCGTCGAGTGAATGATCAGCGTCTCCTCGGTCGCCTCCCGGACGGACGCCATCGCCTCCTGAAGGATCGCAAAGGCTTCCACGACTTTGGGGATTAGCCGCTCCCCGGTCTCGGTCAGGCTGATCTGTCGGGGCCGTCGCAGGAACAGTTGCTCGCCGATATTCTCCTCCAGCAGCTTGATCTGATAGCTGACGGCCGTCTGCGTCATGCCGATTTCCTCGCCGGCCCGGGTGAAGCTGCCCAGCCGGGCCACCGCTTCAAACACGCGCAGGGCGTTGAGCGGAAACTGCCTCGATAGTCCCATGGATCAAATCTCTTTATGCATGCAGACGGTTGTTCGATTGGAATCGCAGCATTTCCGGTCGCACACTGCAATCCTCAGGATCAATAAATCAGAGGAAAGCCGATGACCCGCAGTATCGCCGAAACGTCGTCACCGGCGGAGCAGGGCAGCCGTCTCTTCGCCCGTCTACTCGCGATTATCACGCGAAAGTCGCTTCCTATGGGAAAGCTCGATCTCGAAGCCATGCCCGACCGGGTCAAGCGCGACCTCGGGTTTCTCGACGGTCGCGATCCGCGTCATGTCGATGAGCGGACGCGATAGGCGGCAAGTGTTGTCAGGATCTCGGCGGCGGTCATGGCGGCGATCACCTCGGGGCGTTTGTCCTTGACGGTGGTGCCGCCGATGGGCAGCGTCAGGCGCTCCATCAAGGACGGCGCGCCACCCTCGCGCGCCAGCCAATGGGCAAAGGTGGCGCGCTTGGTGGCCGAGCCGATCATGCCGACATAGGCAAGGTCGCTTCGTGCCAGCGCCTCCCAGGCGATCAGGAAATCGAGAGCGTGGTCGTGGGTGAGGATCAGCACGACGCTGCCGGACGGAAGGTCCGCGATCAGCGCTTCCGGCATGGCAACCAGCCGCCTCTCGATGCCATCGGGCAGTACGTCGAGTTCCGCCTGCCGGGTTTCCACGACGAGCGTCGTCACCGGCAGCGGTTTCAGGGCTACCGCCAGTGCGCGTCCGACATGGCCGGCACCGAACAACGTCACCTGCGGAAACGCCTGCGCCTCGCCCTCCAGCCGCCGGCGGAGATCGGCGATGATCTCCGCGCTCGCCACGCGGCAGCTGAGCTGCGTCCGTCCGCCGCAGCACTGCCCGATCTCGGGGCCAAGCGGAATATCCATGACCGCGAGGCCGCCACCCTCCAGCATCGCCCGGGCATTGGCGATCGCCATGAACTCGAACTGCCCACCCCCGATCGTGCCCCAGATATCGTCTGCAGAAACGAGCATAAAGGTCCCGGCCTCACGCGGCGTCGACCCTTGCGTGCCGATGATCTCAACGAGGACGGACGCCGGGTTTTGCGGGAGGAAGACGGCGAGGGACGATGTCATGGGGCGTCCCTCAGAGTGGTGACTTGCCGAGCGCAGTCAATACTCACCACCCTTATTCCTGTGCTTGTCACAGGACTCCATTGCGCCCAAATCCTTGGGCGCGGGAGGCTTGCTGGCCCCCCGGGAGTCTTCTCACGGCGCAAACGCGCCCTGGCTGGATTCCTGTTACGGGCACAGGAATGAGGGCGTGATGGGTGTCGGTCGTTCGGCATCGCCTGCCCGTCCTCACATGCCCTTCAGTCGCTCGACCGCCATCAGCACCCGCTCGGGCGTGGCCGGGGCGTCGAGCTTGGGGCAGAGGCGGTAGTCAGCGACGCTGGCGACGGCCATCGACAGGGCCTCGAGCACCGAGATGCCGAGCATGAAGGGCGGCTCGCCGACCGCTTTGGAGCGGCCGATGGTCGGCTCGGCATTCTCCGACCATTCCGCCAGCCGCACGTTGAAGATCTTCGGACGATCGGAGGCAAGCGGTATCTTGTAGGTGGAGGGCGCGTGGGTACGCAGCCGGCCCTTGGCGTCCCACCAAAGTTCCTCGGTGGTCAGCCAGCCCATCCCCTGTACGAAGGCGCCCTCGATCTGGCCGATGTCGATCGCCGGGTTCAGCGACCGGCCGACATCGTGCAGGATGTCCGTGCGGTCGATCAGGTACTCGCCGGTCAGCGTGTCGATCGACACTTCGGAGCAGGAGGCGCCATAGGAGAAGTAGTAGAAGGGCGTGCCGCGCCCCGCCTTGCGGTCCCAGTGAATCTTCGGGGTCTTGTAGAAGCCGGCCGCAGAGAGCTGGACGCGGGCGAAATAGGCCTGGTTGACAAGGTCGGGGAAGGGGATCTCGATGTCGCCGACGCGGACCCGGTTGGGAAGGAAGATGACCTCAGCCGGCTCGACGTCCCATTTGGCGGCGGCAAAGGCCACCAGCCGCTCCTTGATCTGCCGGGCTGCATCGAAGGCTGCCATGCCGTTGAGGTCGGAGCCGGATGAGGCGGCGGTGGCTGAGGTGTTCGGGACCTTCGCCGTCGTCGTCGCGGTGATCTTCACGCGCTCGATGTCAACCTGGAAAGCGTCGGCCAATACTTGGGCGACCTTGGTGTAGAGGCCTTGGCCCATTTCAGTGCCGCCGTGGTTCAAGTGGATCGAGCCGTCCTGATAGACGTGCACGAGGGCGCCGGCCTGGTTGAAGGCGGTCATGGTGAAGGAGATGCCGAACTTCACCGGATTGAGCGCTATACCCTTGCGAATGTAGCGGCTGTTGCGGTTGAATTCGATGATCGCCTGGCGGCGGGCCTGGTAGTCGGCAGAGGCTTCGAGCTCGTCGACGATGCGGCCGATGATATTGTCCTCGACCTCCTGGTGATAGGGGGTCAGCGTGCGGCCGAAACCCGGCTGGCCGTAGAAGTTCAACTTGCGGATCTCCAGCGGGTCCTTGCCGAGCGCGTAGCCGATCTCCTCGATGATCCGCTCGGCGCCGACCATGCCCTGTGGCCCTCCAAAGCCGCGAAAGGCGGTGTTTGAGACGGTGTGGGTCTTCAGTGGCTTGGAGACCAGGTGGACGTGCGGATAGAAGTAGCTGGAATCGGCGTGAAACAGCGCACGGTCTGTGACCGGGCCGGACAGGTCGGAGGAAAAGCCGCAGCGCGCCGCATAGGTGGCATCCAGCGCATGGATGCGACCGTCTTCATCGAAGCCAACCTCGTAGTCCACCAGGAAATCGTGCCGCTTGCCTGTCGCGATCATGTCCTCGTCGCGGTCGGGGCGGAACTTGACGGCGCGGTTGAGCTTCTTCGCGGCGATGGCGGCGAGCGCTGCAAACTGGTTGCCCTGCGTCTCCTTGCCACCAAAACCGCCGCCCATGCGGCGGACGTTGACGGTGACGGCGTTGGACGGGATGTTGAGGACATGGCCGACGATATGCTGGATTTCGGTCGGATGCTGGGTCGAAGACCAGACGGTCACCTCGTCGTCCTCGCCGGGGATCGCCATGGCGATATGGCTTTCGAGATAGAAATGCTCCTGGCCGCCAATGCGCATCTGCCCCTTCAGCCGTCGCGGGGCCTTGGCCATCTCGCTCTCGGGCTCGCCGCGCTTGAGGGTCATCGGGTCGTAGACTACAGCGCCGCCATTGGCGAGGGCTCCGTCGATGTCGCTCCAGTGCGGCAGGTCTCGATACTCGACCTTGGCAAGGCGAGCGGCTCGGCGGGCAATGTCGCGCGTCGTGGCGATCACGGCAAAGATCGGCTGGCCGTGGAACTCGACCTTTGTCTCCGCCAGCAGCGGTTCGTCATGCATGCCGTTGGAGCTGACATCGTTGACGCCGGGCACATCGGCGCCGGTCATGACCCAGACCACGCCGGGATAAGCGGCAACGTCGGAGAGATCGATACCGGCTATGTCGGCATGGGCGCGATCGGACAGGCCAAGCGCCCCGTGCAGCAGGTTGGCGGGCTCGGGAATGTCGTCGATGTAGTCGGCGGTACCCGTCACGTGCTTATGGGCGGAATCGTGCTTCAACGAGGCGTGCATGGCGCCGCTGATGATCTTGCGCTGCTCGAAGGTGGACTTGTCCATCACGCCATCTCCTCGAAGCGCCTGAGTTCCTGGGGTGTGCCCGTGGTTTCAAGATAGAATCGCAGGAGCAGGTTCTTGGCGGCCAGTTGCCGGTATTCGGCTGTGGCGCGCCAGTCGGTCAGCGGCTGGAAGTCTGCGTCGAAGGCAGCGCGGGCCGCCTCCACCGTGGCCTCCGTCCAGGGCTTGCCGATCAGCTCCGCCTCGACGCTGCGGGCACGCTTGGGCGTGCCGGCCATGCCGCCGAAGGCTATGCGGATGTCGTGGACATCGTTGTTGCCGTCGAGCGTCAGGTAGAAGGCGCCGAGGACGGCCGTTATGTCTTCGTCCCGCCGCTTGGTCACTTTGTAGACTGCAAAATCCGCCTCGTCGGCGGGGTAGGGCACAAAGATGCTTTCGACGAATTCGTCGCGATTGCGGTCCTGCTTGCCGTAGCTGATGAAGAAGTCTTCCAGCCGCAACTGGCGCGTGCCGGAGGCCGAACGGAGCTTGACGATGGCACCGAGCGCGATCAGCGGCGGTGGGCTGTCGCCGATTGGCGAACCATTGGCGATATTGCCGCCGATCGTGCCCATGTTGCGGACCTGGTCGCCGCCGATGCGGTCGATCAGCCGGCCAAGCGTGGGTACGCGTGCTGCAATCGTCTCGAAGGCGCGCGTGTAGGTGACGCCGGCGCCGATGGTGAAGCCGCCGTCGCCAGATGTGATCGACTGCATTTCGGTGAGGTGACCGATGAAAACGACCGGGTTCAGGGTTCGCATCTGCTTGGTGACCCAGAGGCCGACATCCGTCGAGCCGGCGACCACGGTCGCGGTCGGCTCGTCGGCGAGGATGCGGGCGAGTTCGTCCAGAGAGCCGGGGACGATCACGCGCTCCTCGCCGGAGGACACGACAATGGTCTCATTGCTCTGCAGCGCCCAAAGGCGGGCCATGATGTCCGCGCGGGTTTTTTCCAGCGGGTCGAACAGCGTGCTCGGGCGGGTCAGGCTGACCTGCTCGGCCGCCTTGACGATCGGCTCGTAGCCGGTGCAGCGACAGAGATTGCCCTGCAGGGCCTTTTCGATCGCGGCACGGCTGGGCTTCTCGTTTGCAAGCCACAGGCCATAAAGCGACATGACAAAGCCGGGCGTGCAGAAGCCGCACTGCGAACCATGACAATCGACCATGGCCTGTTGGACCGGATGCAGAGCACCATCCCTTTCGGCGAGATGCTCAATCGTCACGACATGGGTGGCCTGCAACGATCCGACGAGGCGGATGCAGGCATTGACCGATTCGTAGTGCAGCCCACCGTCGATCAGCCGCCCGACCAGCACCGTGCAGGCGCCGCAGTCGCCCTCCGCGCACCCTTCCTTGGTGCCTGTCAGATGCCTGCCGATCCGCAGGAAATCGAGCAGCGTCTCGGTCGGCCGCAAGCTCGACAGGGCGATGTCCTCGCCATTCAGGATGAACCGGATCGTGTCGTTCATGGTGCCCCTTGCCGTGCTATCACAGTCTTTCAACCAAGCATGGTTAGGCCGCTGTCCATCCTCCGTCAATCGAGACGTGGGTTCCCGTGACCTGACGCGCCTCGTCGCTGGTCAGATAGAGGGTCAGGGCGGCGACTTCTTCGGCCTTGACGAACTCACGCGTCGGCTGCGCCTTGAGGAGAACGTCGGTCTTTACCTGCGCCTCGGTCATGCCGCGTGCCTTTGCCGTATCGGGAATTTGCCGCGCGACCAGCGGCGTCATGACGTAACCGGGACAGATGGCGTTGACGGTGACACCGAATTCCGCGAGCTCAAGAGCTGCGGTCTTCGTCAGCCCGAGAATGCCGTGCTTGGCCGCGACATAGGCGCTTTTGAAAGGCGACGCGACCAGCGCGTGGGCCGACGCAATGTTGACGATACGGCCGTAACTTTTCGCTTTCATGAGGGGGATGGCCGCCCGCATGGTGTGGAAGGCGCTGGAGAGATTGATGGCGATGATCCGGTCCCACTGGTCCAGCGGGAACGTCTCGATCGGCGAGACGTGCTGGATGCCGGCATTGTTCACCAATACGTCGAGGCCGCCGAAACGATCAGCGGCCGTCGAGATCAGGTCGGCGATCTCTTCCGGCCTGGTCATGTCGGCCGGATGATACAGCACCTTGCCGCCCGCAGCTTCGAGCGACGTCCGGATGGCCTCGATTTCAGCGCTGTCGCCAAAGCCGTTGATGACGACGTTGTCGGCCCTGGCCGCGAAAGCCGTGGCGATCGCAAGGCCGATGCCGCTGGTGGAACCGGTGACGACAACTGTTCTGGTCATGCTCTGCCTTCCGTCCGCCTGCGCGTGGCTGCTGCTGATTTTTGACCGAGGTTAGCGCCAAAGACACAAGACTGGCAATCGGCTGCGCGCCCTGCGAAATTTTAGTGCCTGCTTCCTGTTCAGACGCGCCGGCCTGTCCTATTGGTGAGACATAGGGAGAGGGACGGAGGACATATGAGCGGCTATATTCTGGCAATCGACCAGGGCACGACGTCGACGCGGGCGATCATCTTCGATAAAAAGATGAAGGTTGCCGGCATCGGTCAGATGGAATTTCCGCAGATCTACCCGCAGCCCGGCTGGGTCGAGCACGATCCCGAGGATATCTGGCAGAGCGTGCTTACCACCGTGCGCAAGGCCATCAGTGCTGCCGGCATCGAGGCTCGACAGATCGCCGCGATCGGCATCACCAATCAGCGGGAGACCGTGGTCGTCTGGGAACGGGAGAGCGGAAAGCCTGTCCAGAACGCCATCGTCTGGCAGGACCGTCGAACGGCAGACGCTTGCGAAAAGCTGAAGCGGGAGGATCTTGAGACACTGTTCACGCGGCGCACCGGCCTGTTGCTCGATCCCTACTTTTCCGGCACCAAGCTTTCGTGGATGCTTGAAAACGTCGAAGGTGCTGCCGCCCGTGCCGCCAAGGGCGAGCTTTGCTTCGGGACGATCGACACGTTCCTGATTTGGCGGCTGACGGGCGGCAAGAGCTTCGTCACCGACGCCACCAATGCCTCGCGCACGCTGATGTTCAATATAGCGGACAATCAATGGGACGATGAACTGCTCGAGATCCTGCGCGTGCCGAAGGCAATGTTGCCCGAGGTCAAGGATTGCGCAGCCGATTTCGGCGTGACCGATCCTGCCCTCTTCGGGGCTGCCATACCTATTCTCGGCGTTGCCGGCGATCAGCATGCGGCTGTCATTGGACAGGCCTGTTTCGAACCCGGAATGATGAAGTCCACTTATGGAACCGGTTGCTTTGCCCTGCTGAACACCGGCTCCGACATGGTCCGATCGAAAAACCGGCTGTTGACGACCATCGCCTACCGGCTCGACGGCAAGACCACCTATGCGCTCGAGGGCTCGATCTTCATAGCCGGTGCTGCCGTGCAATGGCTGCGGGACGGCATGGGGCTGATCAGCAGCGCGGCGGAATCGGGCAGACTGGCGCTGAAGGCCGATCCGGAGCAGCCGCTCTATCTGGTGCCGGCCTTCACTGGGCTCGGTGCTCCTCACTGGGATGCGCATGCGCGCGGCGCGATCTTCGGGCTGACGCGCAACACCGGTCCGGCGGAGTTTGCCCATGCCGCGCTCGAGGCGGTCTGCTACCAGACGCGGGACCTGCTCGACGCCATGCACAAGGACTGGAAGAGAGGTCCCGACGCGACGGTGCTCAGGGTCGACGGCGGCATGGTCGCATCCGACTGGACGATGCAGCGGTTGGCCGATCTGCTCGATGCGCCCGTGGACCGGCCGACCATCCTCGAGACGACGGCGCTCGGTGCCGCCTGGCTTGCCGGCAGCAGGGCCGGCGTCTGGCCGCAATGCGAGGACTTTGCCAGGGCATGGGCGATCGATCGGCAGTTCGTCCCGTCGATGGACGAGAAGACCCGGTCCGCCAAGCTGAAGGGCTGGAAGGATGCGGTGCGCCGGACGCTCAGCGCGCGATAGGCTGCGGACTGCTTGCCGCTTCGACCGCAATGGTCGGCTGCCACTATATTGAATCGATCGAAGGGTTTACAGCGATCCGCGGGAGCCTTGATTCAACCGCTTCATTCAGCGCTTGAGCCAGGCGGAGAGGCCCTCTGCGGCGGCCCGGCCGCTGGCAAAGCAGGCGGTCAGAAGGTAGCCGCCCGTGGGCGCCTCCCAGTCGAGCATTTCACCGGCGACGAAGGTGCCAGGCATGGCTTTCAGCATGTAGGTCTCGTCGACGCTATCCCAGGTGATGCCGCCGGCCGAGGAAATCGCTTCGGCAATTGGCCGTGGCCGGAGCAGGGGGATCGGCAGGGCCTTGATCCAGTGCGACAGGCTATCGGCATTTCCGAGATCTCCGGCGGGGACAAGCTCGCGCAACAGGGCAGTCTTGACGCCTTCGAGACCGGCCGCCTTGCGCAGCCGCGTCGAGAGGCTCGCCTTGGCATCCTGCCGCGCCAAATCCTTGGCGAGACGGTTGGCGCTGCGCCCGGGCGCAAGGTCGACCAGCAGGCTGGCTTTGCCCGTGGTTTCGAGACGGTCCCTCAGGGCGGCGGCATGGGCATAGACGAGGCTACCCTCGATGCCGTGTCTGCTGATGACGAATTCGCCCGGCACGGTGCCGGCATCCGATGTGGCAGTCACCGATTTCAGCGGTGCCCCTGCATAGCGCTCAGAGAAGATTTCGCTCCAGGCGACGTCAAAGCCGCAATTGGCGGGGCGAAACGGAGCAATCCCGATACCCTTGCCGGATAGTGCCGCCGTCCAGTGGCCGTCCGAGCCGAGCCTTGGCCAGCTGGCGCCGCCGAACGCCAGAAGCGTCGCGTCGCAGGCGATCCTGCGCTCGCCCTCGGGCGTCTCGAACAGGTGGCCGCCATCGTCAAAGCCGATCCACCTATGGCGGGTGAGGACGGTGACACCGGCCGCCTGAAGCCGCTTCAGCCAGGCCCGCAGCAGCGGCGAGGCTTTCATGGCGCGGGGGAAGACGCGGCCCGAGGAGCCGACGAAGGTCTCGACGCCGAGGCCGGCAGCCCAGGCGCGGACGTCTGCCGGGCCGAAACCATCCAGCGCCGGACGTAGCTGCGCGTTGGACGTGCCGTATCGATCCGCGAATTGCCGGTAGTCTTCGGCATGGGTGATGTTGAGGCCGGATTTTCCGGCCAGCAGGAATTTGCGCGCCACGGTCGGCATGCTGTCATAGACGGTGATCGCGTGACCGGCCTGGCTCAGGACCTCTGCGGCCGCGAGCCCGGCTGGCCCGCCGCCGATGATGGCAATCTGCTTCCTGGTCATCGTCCCATCCGATTCGATCTCGGCCCCTTCTCGCCCGGGACGGGGAGAGGCGCAAGCGTGCGGCGGCGAAAGGCCGCCTGTTGGCGATCTGCGCGACTTGCCCTGCTGCCGATCTGCTGCATATATCTGGTCCAGCAAGGGGGAGGTGAGGATTATGAGCGAGCCGGACATCATTGGGCACGAGTTGTCGCTGACACGCATCATCGCCGCGTCGCCCGACAAGCTCTATCGTGCCTGGACCGAGCCGGAGCTGCTGAAGCAATGGTTCGCGCCATCGCCGTTCACCACGACCACGGCGCAGCTCGATGTGCGCCCGGGCGGCGCCAACCTGATCGTGATGCGCGGCCCGGATGGCGTCGAATATCCGAACCACGGCGTCTATCTCGAGATCATCCCGGGCCGAAAGCTGGTCTTTACCGACGCCTTCACCAGCGCCTGGATACCCTCCGCCAAACCGTTCATGACGGCCGTCATTACCTTCGATGCCATCGGTGAAGGCCAGACCCGCTATACGGCAAGGGCCTTGCACTGGAGCGCGGAAGACCGCGAGACGCACGAGGCCATGGGCTTCCACGAAGGTTGGGGACAGTGCGCCGATCAACTTGCCGCCCTGGCGTCGAGCCTGTGACGCGCCTTAGGTAAACTGCCGCAGCCGGTGAAATAGCCTTGACGCATGACCGACAAGGGGCGAAAGCCAAGCCTAAACCTGTCAAAGCCGTGTGTCGGCACGAGAGCCGGAAGCCTTTTCTACGATGATCATTTCCAACGACGACGAACTTTCCAAGATGAAGGACATCGGGCGCATCTGCGCCAATGCCTTGAAGGTGATGGCTGCGGCTCTCGAGCCCGGCATCACCACGCTGGAACTCGATGCCATCGGCCGCAAGGTGCTGGAGGACGCCGGAGCGCGTTCGGCACCGGAAACCGTCTACCGTTTTCCCGGCGCTACCTGCATCAGTGTCAACGAGGAAGTGGCGCACGGAATACCCGGCCCACGGATCATAGCGGCCGGCGATCTCGTCAATCTCGACGTGTCTGCCGAGAAGGACGGGTTCTTTTCTGATACGGGGGCTTCCTTCACCGTGCCGCCGGTCAAGCCGAAGATCGAGCGGCTCTGCCGCGATGGCAAGAGGGCGCTCTGGGTCGGGCTGAACCAGGTGCGCAGCGACGTACCCTTCCTGCAGATCGGCAAGGCCGTCGGTGCTTTCGCCGCCAAGAACCGCTACACGCTGATCGCCAACCTCGCCAGCCACGGTATCGGCCGCTCGCTGCACGAGGAGCCGGCCGAGGTCTCGACCTGGGCCGATCCGAGCGAGACGCGGATCATGCAGGACGGGCTGGTGTTCACCGTCGAACCCTTCCTGTCGCTCGGCGCCACCTGGGCCGAAGGCGGCGACGACGCCTGGACGCTCTACAGCGATCCGCGCGCACCGACCGTGCAGTTCGAGCACACCGTCATCGCAACCCGCAACGGACCGGTCATTCTGACGCTGGCCGACGACTAGCCGGCCATAGCGTCAGTCTTTCGGGTCTGTTTTCGGCCGCAGGATCTCGGCGGCGGCGTTTTCGAGGATCGCGGCGATGCGAGCACCTTCGCTCTTGGTCCATGGGTGTTTCATCCGCAACGCCGAGCGCAGCAGATGGCGCGCGGCCCGCACTTCGCTGGCATCCCGATCGAAAGCGTCATCGTGCCCATGTTCGCCGGGACCATCCTCGCCACCGAACATGCGCTTCACCTGATCCATCTTCTCGCCGATCTGGCCGAGCTTGGCGAGCGTGATTTCGATCAGCGCGCGGTTCTCCTCGACGCGGGCCTTGCCCGTTTCGGTGATCCGATACAGCTTCTTGGTGCCGCTGACCTCGATATCGGCAAGTCCTGTCTCTTCGAGATAGGTCAGGGCCGGGTAGATGACGCCCGGGCTCGGCACATAAAAGCCGCCCGACCGCTCTTCGAGGATCTTGATCAATTCATAGCCATGGCGCGGCTGTTCGGCGAGCAAAGCCAGAATGATCAGTTGCAGGTCTGCGGCATCGAACTTGCGGCCGGTGCGGAAACCGCCGCCGAATATGCCGCCCTTGAAGCCTCGCATAAACTCTCTCCTTTGCGCATGCCCTTGGTCGCCGCAATCCGCGTGCCGCAGGATATGTGCCTCGGCCCGGCCGAAGCCGCCGCCAAACATTGCCTGTCTAAAGCCTCTCATAGGTCTTCTCCAGTGTTTTGACGAACACTATCGTTCGTAATGACGTACGATATATATCGTAAGATAATTGATTGCAAGATGGCGCAGGTCGATATCGCTGGAATGGGGAAGTGCGGCGAGGGATGGCGTCATCTCCTGGCGACGCTTCGCGGCTTAGCTGATCAGTTCCGTTCAGCAACCACCTGATAAGCGGGGAATAAGCAGTTACAAATGTGTAACAAAGTGGGAAGGGCGTTGCCGCTGCTTTGGAACTGCCTTAGGTTCCGGCAAAATCAGCAAAGGCTGATGCTTCCCATTCCCCTTCAGGAAAGCGATTTCTGTGTTCCATTCCTTCTTTCCTCAGCCCAAGATCTTCTTCACCTCCCTGATTGTCTGGACATTGGTTTCCATCTTCGGCTGGTACCTCGGCGCCGCCCATCTCGGCCTGTCACTCGGCTTCGGCCCTGTGCCTGAGGACCAGCAGCCGATCGACCTGTCCTTCTTTCTACTGCGTGAGAATCTCTGGTTCTATGGCTACTTCTTCCTTTCCGCACTGCTGTTCTGCGGATTCTGGCACCTGAAGGCCATCAATCACCCCTGGAAGCTTTGGTCGGTCTGGGGATCGGCACTGATCATCTTCGTCACCTATTTCGGCGTCCAGATCAGCGTCGTCATCAACAACTGGCGCCGTCCGTTCGGTGACCTCTTGCAGAATGCGCTGTCGAAGAAGCCCGGCATTTCGGTCGAGAATTTCTACGAGCTGTTTACGATTTTCGCGCAGATCGCCTTCCTCAGCATCTTCGTTTCCGTCCTGACCGACTTCTTCACCAGCCACTACATCTTCCGCTGGCGGACGGCGATGAACAACTTCTACATGTCGAAGTGGGAGAAGCTTCGCCATATCGAAGGTGCCTCGCAGCGTGTGCAGGAAGACACAATGCGTTTCTCCAGCACGCTCGAGACTCTAGGCATCAGCCTGATCAACTCGGTGATGACCCTGGTCGTCTTCCTGCCGATCATGCTGGCCCTGTCGCATTACGTCACGGCGCTGCCAATCATCGGTTACATACCAAATTCGCTGTTTTGGCTCGCGTTGTTCTGGTCGATTTTCGGCACAGTGCTCTTGGCTGTGGCCGGGATAAAGCTGCCGGGACTGAACTTCAAGAACCAGCGTGTCGAAGCTGCCTATCGCAAGGAACTGGTCTACGGCGAGGATCATGCCGACCGTGCCCAACCTCCGACCGTAAAGCAGCTGTTTGCCAACGTCCGCACGAACTATTTCACGCTTTACTTTCACTACCTCTATTTCAATATCGCGCGCGCTTTCTATCTGCAGGCCGATAACCTCTTTGTATATTTCTTTATGGCTCCGACGATTGTCGCCGGCGTCATCACCTACGGCATTTTTCAGCAGATCTCGACCGCCTTTGGTCAGGTCGCAAACTCCTTCCAGTATCTCGTCAGCTCGTGGACGACGATCATCGAGCTGCTGTCGATCCACAAGCGCCTCAAGGCCTTCGAAGCCGTCATCGACGACGAACCCCTGCCGGCGATCGACAGGCATTATCTCGAGCGTCAGGCGCGGGATGATAATCCGGACACCTGAAATTCGGCGTAGTTAACTGGGAAAAGGCTCCGGAGGCGGGGCCTTTTTCATGTTTCCTTGCGGAGATGAAGTCAGAGACCGGAGGCGGCCGTGGCCCTTCCGGCGATTAACGGCAGGGCTTCGGAGTAGCTGACGCAGGCGACGTCGGGCTTGTGGCAGACATCGCTGACGAAGCGGTCGAGCGCCCGCCAATAGGCACCGGCGTTCATCTCGACGAAATGGAAGCCGAGCTGCAGCGGGATGCGGTCGCCGTCATACTGCGTCTTGAACGCCGACTCGTAGGCCCCAAAGCTACGCTCTTCGTATGTCTTCGAATTGGCGGGATCCTCGATGCCTTTCGAATGTCGGACGTAGAGATTGTAGTCCATGCCGATCACCAGTCTGTGGTCGGGACCTTCCGGGATCAGCGGCAGCCCGAAGCGCGCGATGCCGTCGACCGTCTTCGGCAGCATCGCACCGCGCGTCACGAGGCTGGCATCGTAGACGAAGCCGGCTTCCTTTTCGGCGGCGACAAGCCCGTCGTTGGTGGAGAGATAGGGCGCGCGAAATCCCTTGACGCCATGGGTGGCGAAGTCCTGCCATCCCGCCGGTTCTTCGGCGGCGGCGCCAGAATTTTTCCAAGCGTCGCGCAATGCCTCCCGCGCGGCGCCGAATTCCTGCGTCCAATCCGCCTTTGTGAAATTCTTGCCATCGAAGTGGCCGCAGGCATGGCTGGAAATATCGGCACCTTCCTGGTGAGCCTCCCAGATGTTGGCGATCCGCGTCCGCACCTCCTCGTCGGTATGAGCAAATCCGACATTCGACTTGCCGGGCCTGTGACCCGGTCCCTGATAGGCCTTGGCCTGCTCGTGGTTCATCAGGAAGGTGCACGACAGGAAGTAAGTGAAGTGCGCGCCGTTGCGCCGGGCCATCTCGCGGCTCTTCGTCCACAAGACATTGTCGTGGGCGCCATCGAACGAGATCAGCACCAGCTGTTTCGGTTTGTCCTCAGACTTCGCGGGGGTAGGCAGGAGCAGGCAAAGGGCGAGGGCCGAGGCCGGGATAAAATGCAAAAGAGGCACCTTGGAAATCTTGCTTTATGGTCTGATAGGCGAGGAATAGGGTGGAAGCTGGGTTGCTGCTTTCAATTTTCAAGCCGAGCCGATAGGGATGGTGGTCTTGGTTCAGAGGATTCCCCATGGCTTTGCTTGTCGTCAGCATCATTCTTTTTCTCGGCGTGCACCTGATACAGGCGCTGGCCCCCGGCTTTCGACTGGCAATGATCGGCCGCCTCGGACGCCCCGCCTGGATCGTCCTCCAGTCGATTGCCAGCATCGTTACGCTGGCGCTGCTGATCTACGCCTTCAGCATCGCGCGCTACGAGACGACGGTTCTCTATTCGCCGCCGGCCTGGGCCTCGCACATCACCCTGACGCTAATGCTGATCGCCTGCATCTGTCTTGTCTCCGGCTGGCTGCCGGCCGGACATATCGCAGCCAAGACCAAGCATCCGACGGTGCTGGCGGTGAAGATTTGGGCGCTGGCGCATCTATTGGCCAATGGCGACAGTGCCGGCGTGCTGCTGTTCGTGTCATTCCTCGCCTGGGGCGTGATCGTGCGTATTTCGCTGAAGCGCCGGGCACGGGCGGGCGAGATTACCCCGCGTCCTTTCGTCTCGGCAAGATACGACGCGGCTGCGGTTGTCCTCGGTATCCTGCTCTGGGGCGCGATCATCTGGAAGCTGCATGAGTGGCTTATCGGCGTTTCGCCGCTGGCAATGATATGATTTCTGCCGTTCCCCCTTACAACGGACGCAAAATGCGCTAGAAGGCCCGTTCATGCGCTGCACCCTGCCGGCGCGTTCCCTTTTACGCATGTGAGTTTGGCCGGGCGCCGGAGACGAGAATGGCATTCAACGACGACAGCTTCATCCGCGAAGTCAACGAGGAACTGCGCTCTGACAGGATGCAGTTCGTCTGGCGCCGTTTCGGCCGGCTGATCATCGGCTTTGCCGTGCTCGTCGTGCTCGGAACCGCCGGCTATGTCGGCTATCGCTATTGGGCAACCCATCAGGCCGGCGACAACGGCGACCGGTTCATCGCAGCACTGGCGCTGGCCGATCAGAACAAGAGCGACGAGGCACTTGCAGCCCTGACGGCCATCGAGAAGGATGGCAAGGGCATGTATCCGCTGCTCGCCAGCATGCGCGCCGCCTCGCTGCAGGCACAGAAAGGCGATACGGCGGGTGCCGTCTCCGCCTTTACCGCAATCAGCAAGCAGTCGGGCGTTCCCGCCGTGATCGGGGATGCCGCCCGCTTGCGCGCGGCCTTCCTGCTGGTCGAGACAGGCACCTACGAACAGGTCTCGGCGCTTGCCGAGGAACTGGCCGTACCGGCCAACGCCTTCCGCCATTCCGCCCGCGAGGTTCTCGGCCTTGCCGCCTACAAGGCCGGCGATTTCGCCAAGGCCAAGCAGTGGTTCCAGGCGATCGTCAGCGACCAGCAATCACCCCGCAATGTTGCCAATCGTGCCCAGATGATGCTTGATAATATCGCGGCGTCGGGCAAAGCCCCGCAAGCCCAGGGCTAAAGGAACACCAATCGCCATGAATTTCACGGTTGCGATCGTCGGTCGCCCGAATGTCGGCAAGTCCACACTTTTCAACCGCCTGGTTGGCAAGAAGCTGGCGCTCGTCGATGACACGCCGGGCGTCACCCGTGACCGCCGTCCGGGCGATGCCAAGCTGATGGACCTGCATTTCACCATCATCGATACGGCCGGTCTCGAAGAGGCGCACGAGGATTCACTCGAGGGCCGCATGCGCGCCCAGACGGAAGCAGCCATCGAGGAGGCGGACCTGACGCTGTTCGTCGTCGATGCCAAATACGGACTGACGCCGCTCGACAAGGTATTCGGCGAGCTTCTGCGCCGCCGCGGCAAGCCGGTCGTGCTGGTTGCCAACAAATCCGAAGCCAAAGGTTCCGACGGCGGATTCTACGATGCCTTCACCCTCGGCCTCGGCGACCCATGCCCGATCTCGGCCGAGCACGGCCAGGGCATGATCGATCTCCACGATGCGATCGTCGCTGCCATCGGCCAGGACCGGGCCTATCCGCCTGAGATCGAGGAAGACGAAGACGACGTCGCTGAGACGGACGTCTTGCTGCCGCTCGATGGCGACGATGTCTTCGACGACGAGAAGGAAGAAGAGCCGGAATACGACGAGACGAAGCCGCTGCGCGTCGCCATCGTCGGTCGCCCGAATGCCGGCAAGTCGACGCTGATCAACCGCTTCCTCGGTGAGGACCGGCTGCTCGTCGGCCCGGAGGCCGGCATCACCCGCGATTCCATCTCGGTCGACTGGGCCTGGCGTGGCCGCACCATCAAGCTGTGCGACACCGCTGGCATGCGCCGCAAGGCGCGTGTCACCGAGAAGCTCGAAAAGCTGTCGGTCGCCGACACGCTGCGCGCCATCCGCTTTGCCGAGACAGTCGTCATCGTCTTCGATGCGACGATCCCGTTCGAGAAGCAGGACCTGCAGATCGTCGATCTCGTCATCCGCGAAGGCCGTGCCGCAGTCATCGCTTTCAACAAGTGGGACCTGATCGAGGATCGCCAGGCAGTGCTTGCCGAGTTGCGCGAAAAGACCGACCGGCTGCTGCCGCAGGCCCGTGGCATCCGTGCGGTGACGATTGCCGGCCAGACGGGCGATGGCCTCGACCGGCTGATGCAGTCGATCATCGATACCGACAAGGTCTGGAACAAGCGCATCGCGACGGCCAAGCTCAACCGCTGGCTCGATGCCCGCCAGGTGCAGCATCCACCACCCGCCGTGTCCGGTCGCCGCCTGAAGCTGAAATACATGACGCAGGTCAAGGCTCGCCCGCCCGGCTTCATGATTTCCTGCACGCGTCCGGATTCCCTGCCGGAATCCTATATCCGCTATCTCACCAATGGGTTGCGCGAGGATTTCGACATGCCGGGCGTGCCGATCCGAATCCACTTCCATGCGTCGGAAAACCCGTTTGAAAACCGCAAGCGGAAGAACCCCTATCCGAGCAAGCGCAAGAAGCAGCACTGAAAGCAGCCTGATCGCAGGCGAGACATCGTTCGCCGGTGTGCCGCTTAGCGGCGCTTGATCTTGCCGTTGGCGATCCTGATGTTGTCAAGGAATTGCCGGGTTGCCGATTCCCAGGAGTAGGTCAGCGCCAGCGCGCGTGCAGCCTCGCGTGAGCAGGATAGCGCCCTGATGCAGGCCGCTTTCAAATCCGTATCGACAGCGCCGGCGTCCGTGTTCCCACCGAGGATGTCCGCCGGGCCGGTGACCGGATAGGCGGCCACAGGCACGCCGCTCGCCAGCGCCTCCAGGATGGTATTTCCAAACGTGTCCGTCACCGACGGGAAGACGAAGACATCGCCCTGGGCGTAGGCCTGCGCCAGCTCTTCGCCGAATTTGGCGCCGGTGAACAGGATGTGCGGATAGCGTTTCTTCAGGTCTTCGAGGTCGGGACCGCCACCCACCACGACCTTGGAACCGGGCAAGTCGAGATCGAGGAAGGCCGGCAGGTTTTTCTCCGTGGCAACGCGGCCAACGGTCATGAAGATCGGGCGCTGCAGGCCGAACGGTGTCTCTTCCCGCCCTTGCGGGCGAAACAGGTTGGCATCGATGCCGCGCGACCAGGCAAGCAGGTTGTTGACACCCTTTGCCGCGAGTTCGGCTGCAAGGCTTGGCGTTGCCACCATGCAGCCGAAGCCGCCATTGTGAAACCAGCGGATGAAGGCGTAGAGCCAGGATTTCGGTATGGGCAGGCGGGCCGCGACATATTCCGGGAAACGGGTATGGTAAGTGGTGGAAAACTGCATGCCGTTGCGCACGCACCAGCGGCGAGCCGTCAGCCCAAGAGGGCCTTCGGTGGCGATGTGGACATAGGATGGCTGCGTCGCCTCGATAGCGGCGGCGACCCGTCTATAGCTTGCCAGGGAAAGCCTGATCTCGGGATAGGTGGGGCAGGGGATGCTGCGAAACCCCTCCGGCGTCAGCATCGAGACTGTGACGCCCATTCGCGCCAGCTCGCGATTGGTATTCTCGATCGAACGTACCACGCCGTTGACCTGCGGATGCCAGGCATCCGTAACGATCAGCAGCCGTTCGCCCAGGGAGGCTTCCGAGGCCGGAGATGTCTGGTTGGCCTCGGCCGGTAGACGTTGCAGCATTGTCGACTGTTCCACCCGTTCGACGACAGCGGCACGGGACATCCCGCACCTCCCGCTGATTCCGGGCACAACCATTGTGACTGTTGTCGATGATGGAAATATTACAGCTGCGGGTATGCGGATGCGGCCCGCCCTCTATATGTCCTTGTGCGTGTGACAAGATCCCAGGGAGCTGAAACGGATGGAGAAAGCTGAACTGGAAATGCTCTACCGAGCCTATATCGAATGCCTCAATCGGCGCGATCTGCCGGCACTCGGTCAGTTCGTCGGCGAAGATGCCCATCACAACGGCCGGCCGTTCGGATTGCCGGGCTATCGATCGATGCTGGAAGGGGATTATGATTCCATCCCCGATCTTCGGTTCCATATTGCCACGCTCGTCTGCGATCCACCCGTGATCGCTGCCCGCCTGCAGTTCCACTGTACACCAAAGGGCACGTTCCTCGGCCTTCCCGTCAACGGACAGAAAGTATCTTTCGTCGAAAACGTCTTCTATGAATTCCGGGATGGCAAGATCTGGCAGGTGTGGTCGGTGATCGACAAGATGGCGATCGAAGCACAGCTTGGCAGTTAGCTTCTCACTCGGCGGTCGCGGTCACAAGCTTCTCCGGCGCGACCAGCGCCCCATGCTCGCTGATCACCCTGGCCGCGATTTTAACGGCGAAGCGGGCTGCGGCAATGGGGTCCTTGGACTGGAGATATTCAGCGAGGAATCCGCCGTTGAAGCTGTCGCCAGCACTGGTCGTATCGACAACCGTCTGAACGGCCTCGGCGTCCACCAGCGTCTCGCCGGCCGCGGTTCCTATTGTCACGCCGTTGGGGCCATCCTTGACGACGACCATGGCGGCGCCGAGCTGTCGGTAGCGCCGGATAGTTGCCGATATCGAGGGATCGCCGAAATGCGCGGCCTCGTCATCGAAGCTCGGCATGACGAGGGTCGAGGCGCGGGCGCCTTCGCTGATGGTCGCATGCATCGTGTCGAGACTTTGCCAGAGGCGCGGGCGTAGATTGGGGTCGAACACCACCAGCTTGCCGAGCGCCTTGGCGCGGCGCAGTTCCGACAGCAGCGTTTCGACCCCGTCATGCGACAGGATGGCAAGGGTGATCCCGGAGAAGTAGATTACGTCGGAGGCTTCGATCGCCTCGCGCAGCCGGTCGGCATCGACGGCCAGTTGTCGAGCGGCCGAAGAATCGCGCCAATAGCTGAAGGTCCGCTCGCCGTCCTTCAGGTTGATCAGATAGAGGCCGGGGGTGCGTCCGCGGATGCGCCTGACATAGGAGGTGCCGATGCCGGCATCCGCCATGAAAGCCAGCATCTCTTCCGACATGGGGTCATCGCCGACGGCGGTGAAATAATCGACCGACCAGTCCGATGGCAGGCAGGCATGAGCGTACCAGGCGGTGTTGAACGTGTCGCCTGCAAAGCCCTTGCGCAAGAGGCCATTGCCCGCCTGCGAAAGCTCCACCATGCACTCCCCGATCGACAAAAAACGTCCGCCCACGATACTCTCCCTTATCGCATTCCTGCGACTGCTTTAGGCCTTCGATAACGGGCGGGCAAGACCGCCCCGGACTGGAAGGGGACGCTCGGTATCAGCTTTCCGGGCGGTCCATGTGGTAGCAGGCGGCCGTCTGGCCGGCGCGGACGGTCTCGATCGGCGGCATGGCGGTGCGACAGATGTCGGTGGCTTTCCAGCAGCGCGGCTCGAAGACGCAACCGGGCGGCGGGTTCATCGGCGAGGGCGGATCGCCTTGCAGGCGGATGCGTTTGCGGGTGCGGGCGACCTTCGGGTCCGGCACGGGGGCTGCCGAGAACAGCGCCTGGGTATAGGGATGGGCGGGGCTCTGGAACACCGTGGCGCAATCGCCGGCTTCGACGATGCGGCCGAGGTAGAGGACCAGCACGTCGTCGGAGATCAGCCGGACGACGGAGAGGTCGTGGCTGATGAAGATCAGCGTCAGGCCGAATTCCTTGCGCAGTTTGCGCAGCAGCGAGATCACCTGGCCCTGGATAGAGACGTCGAGGGCGGAGACCGGTTCGTCGCAGATGATCAGCTTCGGGCGGGTGACGACGGCGCGGGCAATGCCGATGCGCTGCGCCTGTCCGCCGGAGAATTCATGCGGATAGCGGTTGATCATCTCGGGGACCAGGCCGACGGCGGCCATGATCTCGCGGACGCGGTCCTGCCGCTCGGCGCGGCTGAGCTTCGGCTCGAACACGGTCAGCGGCTCGGCAATGATATCGCCGACGGTCATGCGCGGATCGAGCGAGGCGATCGGGTCCTGGAAGATGATCTGCATGTCCCGGCGGGCGGCGCGCATCTCTTCGCTCGACAGGTCGAGCAGGCTCTTGCCCTGCCAGAGGATGCGGCCCTTCTGGGCGTGGATCAGGCGCAGGATCGAGCGGCCGAGAGTGGACTTGCCGCAGCCGGATTCGCCGACGATGCCGAGCGTGCGCCCGGCCTTGAGCTCGAAGCTGACGTCGTTGACGGCCGTCAGCATGGTTGCCGGCTTGAAGAAGGATTTCGACGGGATCTCGAACTGGGTCGTCAGGTGCTCGACCTTGAGCAGGGTCTGTTCAGCCATGGACGGGGCTCCTTTGCTGGTGACCAAGGAGGGGGTGGAAGCAGGCGGCGCGGCGCTGCGGTGCCAGAAGCCCCAGCGGCGGCGGTGCATCGACGCAATCGTCCTCGACATGGGCACAACGCGGCGAGAAGCTGCAGCCGCGCGGCAGGTGCTTGAGGTTCGGCGGCCGGCCGGGAATGACGGCGAGATCGTCGACATCCTGGTCGGGCCTCGGGATCGAGGCGTGGAGCGCGGCGGTATAGGGATGGGCCGGGTCGTCGAACAGGTCGTCCACCGGCGCGTCCTCGACGATGCGGCCCGCATACATGACGGCGACCCGTTCGGCCAGACCGGCGACGACGCCGAGATCGTGGGTGATGATGACCAGCGCGGTGTTCATCTCCGACGTCAGATCGTTGAAGAGATCGAGGATCTGCGCCTGGATGGTGACGTCGAGCGCCGTCGTCGGCTCGTCGGCGATCAGCAGCTTCGGCTTGGTGAGCAGCGCCATGGCGATGACGATGCGCTGGCGCATGCCGCCCGACAGTTCGTGCGGGTAGAGATTGAAACGGCGATCCGGGTCGGGGATGCCGACGCGCTTCAGCATGTCGAGGGCGGTGGCGGAGGCGGCGCGGGCCGTCAGTCCGCCGTGTACCTCGAGCTGCTCCGTCAATTGCCGCGAGATCTTCAGCGTCGGATTGAGCGAGGTCATCGGATCCTGGAAGACCATCGCCATGTCCTTGCCGCGGATCTGGTCGAGCTCGCGGGGCTTTAGGGAAAGCACGTCGCGGCCTTCCAGCAGCGCCTGGCCGCTGGTGTGGCCGTTCTTCGCCAGCAATCCCATCAGGCCCAGGAAGGTCTGGCTCTTGCCGGAACCGCTTTCGCCGACGATGGCGATGCGTTCGCCACGGCGGATGGTGAGGTTGAGACCGTTGACGGCGGCGACATCGCCTTCCGGGGTCTGGAAGCGGATGGAGTAGTCCTTGAGTTCGAGCAGCGTTTCGCTCTTTTCGGCGTCCGACATGTCAGCGGTCCTTCGGGTCGAATGCGTCGCGCAGGCCGTCGCCGATGAACAGCAGGCTCATCAGCAGCGCCACGAGAAAGGCGGCGGGAAAGGCCAGCAGCCACGGGTCGGTTTCCATGGAGTTGGTGCCGTCGGCGATCAGCGTTCCAAGCGACGTCAGCGGCTCCTGCACGCCGAAGCCGAGATAGGACAGAAAGCTCTCCGTCGCGATGATTTCCGGAACCGTGAGGGCGGCGTAGATGACAACGGGGCCGACGAGGTTGGGGACGATGTGTTTCAGTATGATTTTGAACGGACGCTGGCCCGACGCCCGCGCTGCCTCGATGAATTCGCGATGCTTCAGCGACAGCGTCTGGCCGCGCACGATGCGGGCCATGGTCAGCCATTCCAGCGCGCCGATGGCGGCAAACAGCAGGTAGACGTTGCGGCCGAAGATCACCATCAGGAGGATGACGAAGAGGATGTAGGGGAGGGCGTACATGATGTCGACGAAGCGCATCATGATGCTGTCGAGCTTGCCGCCGAAATAGCCGGAAACGGCGCCGTAGAGGACGCCGATGATCACCGAGACGAGGGTGGCGACGAGGGCGACGGCGAGCGAGACGCGGGTGCCGTAAAGGGTGCGCGCAAGCAGGTCGCGGCCGTTCTGGTCGGTGCCGAAATAATGGCCGCTGGCGAAATCCGGTGGCGTGCGGAAGGCTGCCCAGTCCGGATCCTCATAGCCGAAGGGAATGAGGGCGGGGGCGATCAGGGCGGCGAGGATGAGCAGCGCCAGGACGACGAGAGAAATCGCGGCGGCCTTGTTGCGCAGCAGCCGGCGCATGGCGTCGCGGGTCAGCGACCGGCTTTCGGGAGCGAGCCCTTCGGCTGCCTTGAGTTCTTCGGCCAGCTGTTCGCGACGGGCGAGATTGAGGATCATCAGGTTCTCACTTTCGGATCGAGCCAGGCGTAGACGATGTCGACGAGGAGATTGAGGAAGACGATCAGGGCCATGTAGAAAATCACCGTGCCGAGGACCATGCCGTAATCCCGGTTGAGGGCTGCCGTAATGAAGTAGCGGCCGATGCCGGGGAGACCAAAAATGCTTTCGACCACCAGCGAGCCGGTGAGCAGATAGCCGGCGGCCGGCCCGAGATAGGAAATGACCGGCATCAGGGCAGGCTTCAAGGCATGGCGCATGACCGTCAGGCGGGGGCCGATGCCCTTGGCCTTGGCGGTGCGGATGAAGTTCTGGTTCATGACCTCGATCATCGAGCCGCGCATCAGCCGCGATATGCGGGCGGCATGGGGGAGGGCCAGCACTGTGACCGGCAGGATCAGGAACTTGATCGAGCCATCGCCCCAGCCGCCGACGGGCAGGATGCCGAGCTTGATGCCGAACAGCAATTGCAGGATCGGCGCGATCAGGAAGCCGGGCAGCACAAGGCCGATCAGCAGGGTGCCGCCGAGCCAGTAATCCGCCTGGCGGTTCTGATACAGCGCCCCAAGACAGCCGACGAGAACGCCGACCAGCACGGCCACCACGAAGGCGACGCTGCCGATGGTCAGCGTGTACGGCAGGCCGGACATGATCTGCTGGGTGACGGTGAAGTCCTGGTTGGCAAAGGAGGGCCCGAGGTCGCCGTGGACGACATCGTACATGTAGATGAAGTATTGCTGGATCAACGCCTTATCGAGATTGTAGTGCGCTGCCAGGTTCTTCAGGATGACCGGCGGCAAAGGCCGCTCGCCATCGAAAGGCCCGCCCGGCGCCAGGCGCAGGACGAAAAAGCTCAAGGTCACGGCAATCCACATCACGGGGATTGTCGACAGGAGACGACGGAATGCATATTTGATCATGGGCGTGGATAGGCTCCCTCCGGCAAGGCCGAAGGGAGCCCGTGTCCCTTACTCTTTGATTGACAGCCAGCGGGTGCGGTGGATGTCCTGGATATTGTCTTCATATCCAGCGATCTTCGGCGACACCACGCTCTGCGACACATAGTAGTAGATCGGGATCGCGGCGCTGTCGTCGAGGGCGATCTGCTCGGCCTGCTTGAAGAGCGCGGCCCGCTTGTTGAGATCGGTTTCCTCGTTGCCCTGCTTCAAGAGCGCGTCGTACTGCGCATTGCTCCAGCGGCCGTAGTTCATGTCGACGCCGGTCGACAGAAGGTTGAGGAAGTTGATCGGGTCGTTGTAGTCGGCGAGCCAGCCGGCGCGGCCGATTTCCACCTTGCCATGCTGCATCTCGTCGTAATGCACCTTGGTCTCGGTGTTGTAGAGCTCGATTTCGACGCCGAGCGGCTTCCACATGGAGGCGATCGCGGCAGCGATGCGCTTGTGGTTGTCGTTGGTATTGTAGCGGAGCTGGGCGTGCAGCGGATGGTCGGGGCCGAAGCCTGCTTCCTTCAGCAGCTTCTTGGCTTCCTCGACCTTCTGGGCGTAGGGCTCGTCCTTCCACTTGATCTGGGCCGGCTCGCCGTAATGGGCGGTGCCCGGCGGGACCCAGGAATACATCGGCAGTTCGCCGGTGCCGAGTACCTTCGGGCCGATCACTTCGCGGTTGACGGCCATCGAGAGGGCCTGGCGGACGCGCTTGTCGTTGAAGGGCGGCTTGGTGGCGTTGACGACGTAGTAATAGGTGCCGAGGAACGGCACGACATGCGCCTGGCCCGGCATGTTGGTCTTCAGCCACTGGTACTGGTCGGCGGGGAAGGACGTCAGGATATCGAATTCGCCGGCGCGGTAACGCTTCAGAGCAGCCGACTGGTCTTCCATCACGAAGAACTTGACGCCGTCGATCTTGACGTTCTTGGCATCCCAGTACTGGTCGTTCTTGACCGTGGTGACATAGGAGCCCGGGACCCATTCGGTCGGCTTGTACGGGCCGTTGGTCACGATATTGCCGATCTTGACCCAGTCGGCGCCCTTGGCATCGATCAGGTGCTTGGGAAGCGGATAGGCGGTGTAGTGCGTCAGCGCATTGAGGAAATAGGGCGTGGCGTTGTCGAGGGTGATCTCGAGGGTCTTCGGATCGATGGCCTTGACGCCGAGCTGGCTGAAATCGGTGATCTCGCCCTTGTTGATCTTCTCGGCATTCTTGATGGTGAACTGCAGATAGGCATATTCGGCAGCGCTCTTCGGGTCTACGAGGCGCTGGAAGGCGAAGACGAAGTCCTCTGCGGTGACCGGCTGGCCATCGGACCACTTGATGCCGTCGCGCAGCTTAAACGTATAAACCTTGCCATCCGGAGAGATTGTCCAGCTCTCGGCCTGGCCGGGAATTGCATTGTCCTTGGCGTCTTCAGTGGTGAGGCCTTCGAAGATATCGCCGGCGATACGGTTTTCGTAGTCGCTGGACATTTTTTGCGGGTCGAGCGACTGGGGATCGCCACCGTTCTGAACGTTGAGCGTGGCGGCATGCGCCGAGAAGGACATCAGCGTTCCGACGAGCGCCGATGCGTAAAATGCCTTGGTGAGATATGTCATGGATGCCAATCTTTCTGTGTTCGCCTTGTGACCAAGGTCGTTCTTGTTCCCGCAGGGTTGACCTGTACGTTAAAGTCAACGCGCAACCTACCGCAGCGATCCGGCGTTTCAACCCCAAAAAATGCGATATGGAAAACGACATGCATTTGTCTGTGGACGGCGTTTGCTTTCAAAGCAAACACCCGGCCGCAGAAACTCTGCGACGGCATGGCGCTTTCGATTTGAAATTTGCCGTCCGCAGGTTAGTGTGCGCCACGAGGGAAGTGTTCAATCGAAGGCGGATTTATTAAATGAATTCAATGAGCGGGACGGCGGCAAAGGACTGGTGGCGCGGCGCGGTGATCTATCAGGTCTATCCGCGCTCCTTCCAGGATACCAACAGCGACGGCCTTGGCGATATCAAGGGCATCACGCTGCGCTTGCCCTATATCGCGTCGCTCGGTGTCGATGCCATCTGGCTCGCGCCGTTCTTCACCTCGCCGATGGCCGACATGGGCTACGATGTCTCGGATTATTGCGACGTCGACCCGATCTTCGGCACCTTGGCCGATTTCGACGAGATGATGACGGCAGCCCATGCGCTCGGCATCAAGGTCATCATCGACCAGGTCATCTCCCACACGTCGGACGTTCATCCCTGGTTCGTCGAAAGCCGCGCGAGCCGCGACAATCCGAAAGCCGACTGGTATGTCTGGGCCAACCCGAAGCGGGATGGCACGGCGCCCAACAACTGGCTGTCGATCTTCGGCGGTCCCGGCTGGGAATGGGACGGCATCCGCCGCCAGTATTACCAGCACAATTTCCTGACATCGCAGCCGGATCTCAATTTCCACAATCCCCGCGTTCAGGACGCGGTGCTGGCGGCCGTCAAGTTCTGGCTCGATCGCGGCGTCGACGGCTTTCGTCTCGATACGGTCAATTATTACTTCTGCGACAAGCAGCTGCGCGACAATCCACCGGCCTTGCCGAGCGACGACGCGTCCGGGCTTGATGCGCCAGACACCAACCCCTACGGCATGCAGAACCACCTCTACGACAAGACGCAGCCGGAAAACATCGGCTTCCTCAAGCGACTACGGGCGCTGCTCGACACCTATGACAACCGCGCCACGGTCGGCGAAGTCGGCGATGGCGCACGCTCGCTGCAGACGCTGGCGGCCTATACGTCTGGTGGCGACAAGCTGCATATGTGCTACACCTTCGACCTGCTCGGACCGGAGTTCACGCCGGCGCATTTCCGCCGCTGCGTGAGTTCCTTCCAGGAAAGCGTGACGGATGGCTGGGTCTGCTGGGCCTTCTCCAACCACGACGTCGTCCGCCATGCCAGCCGCTTTGCCGAGACCGAAGCCGAGCGGGCAAGGGTCGCAAAGCTGGCGATCTCGCTGCTCTCGACCTTGCGCGGCTCGATCTGCCTCTACCAGGGTGAGGAACTGGGCCTGCCGGAGGCTGATCTCGCCTTCGAGGATCTGCGCGACCCCTACGGCATCCGCTTTTGGCCGGCCTTCAAGGGCCGCGACGGATGCCGCACGCCGATGCCCTGGGAAGCCGCACGCGTCCATGCCGGCTTCAGCACGGCGGAAAAGTCCTGGCTGCCGGTGCCCTACCAGCATGCGACGCTGGCGGTCGACCGGCAGGAGGAGGACGGTGCTTCCGTTCTCGCCCACTATCGCCAGACGCTAGCCTTCCGCCGGCAGCACCCGATGCTGTTCGACGGGGACCTGACGTTTCTGCCGACCAACGAGGACGTGCTCGCCTTCACCCGCGAGAAGAACGGCGAGACGCTGCTGTTCATCTTCAATCTCGACGGCGAGCCGGCTGAAATGCTGCTTCCGCAGGAGATGACGGTGAGGGAGGTCGTGCCGATGCCCGGTTTCAACCCGAAATCGACGGCGACGGCCGTAACGCTCGAGGGCAGGGATGTGTTTTGCGGTCGGGTGGAGAGCCGTTAGTGCAAGAGTTTGTCGTAGTCCGCGTGTGAACCGATCCAGAACCATATCATCGCGTCGGTGTTCTCGACCGCGAGGGCCCGCCACGATAGCCCCACGCGTGCGGACCAGAAGCGGCCCGCCCGTTTGAAATGCAATGAGGGGTGTCTCGGGTTGGTCTTGAGCAGTTCGAAATTCTGATCGGCCAGTTTCTGTACCGATACAGGCAAAGCCTCATAGGCATGCCAAAAGTCTGGCGTCGCGAAGTGTCTCACATCCGTGTTGTCTTGCCGGCGCGATGGGCGGTGAGCGCCCGCGCTGCGAGATCGTCGAGCTTTCCGCTTTCGGCATCTGCCTCCAGCTGCCTATCCCAGCGCTCGGCCACGAGGGCTTGGAACCAGTTGCTGAACGTCTCGAAGTCCTTGGGGTCAAGTTCCTCGATCGTCTTTTCGATCTGTTCAAGCTTGGTCATTGTCTGTTCCAATGGGATCGAGCCTTGGTATCGGAGCGCGTTTCCGGATCAAGGTCATGTGGAGACGCAACGTTTGCAGGACTTATTGTACCACCAAACGCTGCGCTCTTGAAGATCGCCGTAAGTCGATCACCCAATCAACCGGAACGCATCCACGTCCACCAGTCCCCGGTCCGAAATCTTCAGATGCGGGATGACGGGCAGTGGCAGGAAGGCCAGTTGCAGGAAAGGCTCCTGCAGGGTCGAGCCGAGGGCGATGGCTGCCTCGCGCAGGTGGTGCAGGGTGTCGCGGACGGTCTCGTAGGGTTCGAGGCTCATCAGGCCGGCCACGGGCAGGGCGATCTCGCCGGTGATCTTGCCGTCCTCGACGACCACGAAGCCGCCCTTGATTTCGCTGAGGCGGCGGACGGCCTGGGCCATGTCGTCCTCGCTGACGCCGACGACGCAGATGTTGTGGCTGTCGTGGCCGACGGTAGAGGCGATGGCGCCTTTCTTCAGGCCAAAGCCCTGGACGAAGGCATTGGCATGATTGCCGTTCTTGCCGTGCCGCTCGATGACGGCAACCTTGATGATGTCGCGGGCGAGGTCGACGGTGGTCTGGTTGCCCAACGAGGGCAGACGGAAGCGGCGGTGCTCGGTGATGATCTTGCCGGGCAGCACGCCGATGACCGAGGTTTCGCCTTCGGTAAAGGGAACGCCGAAATCGGCCGCGTTGACGGTGCGCGCCTTGACGCTGTCGAGGCCGACGGGGGCTACCGTCTTGCGGGTGGCAAACAGGGCGTCGGTGACCAGCCTGCCGCCGGCAAAGACCATGCCGGCCTTGCAATTCTCGAGGCTGTCGATAACCACCAGGTCGGCGCGCCAGCCGGGGGCCACCAGCCCACGGTCGCGCAGGCCGAAGGCGCGGGCCGCCGAGATCGACGCCGCGCGATAGATCGCCAGCGGCTCGACGCCGGCGGCGATGGCCGTGCGGATCATGTAGTCGAGATGGCCCTGTTCGGCGATGTCGAGCGGATTGCGGTCATCGGTGCAGAGCGCGATGAAGGGTGACAGGCGCTCGGTGATGATCGGCATCAACGCTTCCAGATCCTTGGACACGGATCCCTCGCGCACCAGGATGTGCATGCCCTTGCGGATCTTCTCCATGGCTTCTTCGGCTGTTGTCGCTTCATGCTCTGTGCGGATGCCGGCGGCGATATAGCCGTTCAGGTCGTTGCCGCGCAGGAGGGGCGCATGGCCGTCGATATGATCGCCCTGGAACGCCTCGAGCTTGGCCATGCAGATCGGATCCTTGTGGATCACGCCCGGAAAATTCATGAATTCGGCAAGGCCGATGACCTTTTCATGGTGGCGGAAGGGCAGCAGCCGCTCGATCGGCAGGTCGGCACCGGAGGTCTCCAGATGGGTGGCGGGCACGCAGGAGGACAGCTGCACGCGGATGTCCATGATCGTTTCGCAGGCCGAATCCAGGAAGAACTGGATGCCCTCGGTGCCGAGCACGTTGGCGATCTCATGCGGGTCGCAGATCACGGTGGTCACGCCATAGGGGAGCACGCAGCGGTCGAACTCGTGCGGCGTCACCAGCGAGGATTCGATGTGCAGGTGGGTGTCGATGAAGCCGGGCACGACGATGCGGCCGGTGATGTCGATTTCTTGGACGCCGATGTAATCGCCGCAGGTGCCGACGATGCGGTCGCCGCAGATGGCGATGTCTGACGCAACAAGTTCGCCCGTCACCAGATCGAAAAACCTTCCGCCCTTGAGGACGATGTCGGCAGGCTTGCGGCCGACACCCTGGTCGATGAAGTCTTCGAGTGGCTGGGTCATGGCGTTACGCTTTCATGCAAATCGGATTTCGGCCTTTAGGTTAGCGTGAAATCGAGCCAGCGTGGAGAAAATTTTGGGCCTCTGACACCAAGCTCTGTTCCAGATGAACGTCCGATAGACGGCAATTCATTTATATTATAAATTTTGCATGTCGAATAAAGTATCGTTAAAACTTCTCTTTTAGGTTCCGCTAAAAGGCGTCGTTGCCTTGGGGAGATCCTGTGGAGTGATAACGGAAGCCTTGAATCGTCCTTTCAGTTTCAGATCTACCGACATCGTAAGGAAGGGCTTACGGTCATGCTGAAACGTATCGACCTTTCACAGGTGCGAGCCGGGATGTTCATCGAGGACATCGAGGGGTCGTGGGGGGACAACCCGCTCCAGAAGCGCCGTTTCCTGCTCGACGGTGTGGATGCGGACGTGCTGCGCTCCAGCGGTCTCACCGTCGTGCTGATCAACACTGCCAAGGGTACCGACGTCGCGGATTCCGTTGCCAGTGAAAGCCGAAGCGAGCTGGTCGAACGCCACAGGCGTCAAGTCGATGCTGCCATGGAGACCCTTCGAAAATCGACCGGCATGCTGAAGGACATGTTCGCCTCTGTCGGTACGGGCGGGCCGGTCAGCTTGGATGCAACGGGCGAAATCGCTTTTGAGATTTCGAAATCGGTCGACGACAATCCTGCCGTGTTCATTAGCGTGACGCGATTGAAATCAAAGGATGAAACAACCTTCCTACATTCGGTCGCAGTCAGCGCGCTGATGATACATTTCGGCCATTATTTGCGGCTCGAGAAGACGACCGTTCAGATGCTCGGCGTTGCCGGCTTGCTGCACGATATCGGCAAACTCGAAGTGCCCCATGCCATTCTCAACAAGCAAGGGACACTCGACGAGGCCGAGATGGGCGTCATGCGCGGTCATCCCATGATGGGTTACAACATCCTGTCTCGGCAGGACGATATGCCGGACATGGTGCTCGACATCTGTCGCCATCACCACGAACGTATCGACGGCAGAGGTTATCCGGACCGCATCTCTGGACGCCAGTTCACCAAACTCGCCCGTCTGGCCGCGATCTGCGACGTCTATGACGCAGTTACCTCATCCCGGCCCTACAAGAAGCCTTGGTCGTCGAGCGAGGCTCTTCGATGGATGAGCAGGCGAGATGGACATTTCGACAGCCAACTGCTGAAGAAGTTCATGTTGTGTCTTGCCGTTACGCAGCCTCTCTCCAACTAGCCACGGTGCCATCGCGGCCCGCAAGACTATCTCCTGCAGGCCCTGATGCCGTTGGTCTTCAGATATTGTTCTGCAAAATCTCCCGCAGCTTTCCGAATAGCTCGTCGATATGGTGCTTTTCGATGATCAAAGGCGGCGACAGGGCAATGATGTCGCCGGTCGTACGGATCAGCAGTCCCTTGTCGTAAGCCTTGAGGAATGCCGTGAAGGCACGCTTCGTCGGTTCGCCCGCAATCGGCTCGAGCTCGATGGCGCCGATCAGGCCCGTGTTGCGGATATCGATGACGTTGGGACAATCGCGCAGAGAATGAAGGGCGTCCGCCCAATAGCTGGAAAGCTCGGCGGCGCGTGTCAGCAGGCCTTCTTCCTTGTAGGTGTCGAGCGTCGCGAGCGCGGCCGCGCAGGCCATCGGGTTGCCGGAATAGGTATAGCCGTGCATGAACTCGATCATGTGCTCGGGGCCCTGCATGAAGGCATCGTGGATCTCGGAGGTGACGAAGACCGCCCCCATGGGGATGACGCCATTGGTCAGGCCCTTGGCGGTCACCATCATGTCCGGCTTGACGTCATAGTATTGGGCGGCAAAGGGAGCGCCCAGGCGGCCGAAGCCGGTGATGACTTCGTCGAAGATCAGCAGGATGCCGTGCTTGGTGCAGATCTCGCGGAGCTTCTGCAGATAGCCCTTCGGCGGGATCAGCACGCCTGTCGAGCCGGAAACCGGCTCAACGATGACGGCGGCTATGGTCGAGGCATCGTGCAGCGTGACGATGCGCTCCAGTTCGCTGGCGATATCGCCACCATGCTCGGGCTCGCCCCTGGTGAAGCGGTTCTTGTCGGGCTGGTGGGTGTGGGGCATGTGGTCGACGCCCGTCAACAGCGTGCCGAACATTTTGCGGTTAGAGACGATACCGCCGACCGAAATGCCGCCGAAGTTGACGCCGTGGTAGCCACGCTCGCGGCCGATCAGGCGGAAGCGGGATCCGTTGCCTTTCACGCGATGATAGGCGAGCGCCACCTTCAGGGCAGTCTCGACGGATTCGGAGCCGGAGTTGGTGTAGAGGACGTGGTTCATGCCGTCAGGCGCGATATCGACGAGGCGGTTGGCAAGTTCGAACGCCTTCGGGTGGCCAAGCTGGAAGGCGGGGGCATAATCGAGCTCCCCGGCTTGCTCGCGGATTGCCTCCGTGATTTTCGGCCGGCAGTGCCCGGCGTTGACACACCAGAGGCCTGCGGTACCGTCGAGAACCTGGCGACCGTCGTGGGTGGTGTAGTGCATGTCCTTGGCGCCGACGAAGAGCCTCGGCGCCGACTTGTACTGGCGGTTGGCCGTGAATGGCATCCAGAAGGCCCGGAGGTCGTTGGGGGCGGTGTGCGTGCGATCGGACATGTTGTTCTCCACGGCCGCTGGCCATCTCTGTCGGTGGCACAGCTGATTATTTATCGTTCGGTCAAAATATCAGCCGGCCCCATGTCGTCAAGCCGATCTGCACATTATAGCACCGCAATCCGAGTAGGCGTAACGGAACGAAAAAGACCGGCAAATCAGATTTGCCGGTCTATGTACTAAATCAAATAATGACATCGAATTTTGACCCTACGACCAAATTCTGTTCGCAGGCAGTAATTTAAAAATGGCCGTTAGGCAGCAGTCTTGCTCTTCTCGGCTTCGTTATAGATGTCCTCCAGCGTCGACAGAACCTTCATTACGGGTTCAGACGTGCTGGAGTAGTAAATCGTTTGAGCATCGCGCCTGGTTTTCACCAGTTTCTGTGCGCGAAGCTTCGACAGGTGCTGGGATAGAGCCGACTGACTGAGACCGACCTGGGTTGCGAGAACGCCAACAGGCACCTCGCCCTTGACCAGGCTGCACAGGATCATCAGTCTTTTCGGATTGGCCATAGCGGACAACAGAGCAGCCGCCACGGCAGAATGGTCTGACAAATTAATGTTTTTCATTGTTTCAATCTTCCCAATGCGGATCGTACATCAGAAGCGGGTGAATATCTCAGTGGCGAAAAGGAACTGATAGGGCAATTATCAAGACTACGGGAAGATTGTATATACCTAAATTTAAGGTACTCGGTATGCTATTTTAGGAAGGTCAGATGAAAGATCCCGCAGGTCGGTGATCTCCTTTTCGAACTCGTATCGAAGGAGCTTGCCACCGGATATCATGTCGAATCCAGCCACATCGAGCCCATAAATATGCCAATTCTGGTTTTTGCCCAAGTTTCGTGCTTCTGCGAGCCGGTCTGCGAGATCGGGATGACGCCCCATCAAATCTAGCACTGTCGCCTTGGCTATGTCCGCCAGATCATCCGTCAAGTTGGAGCGAATCACCAGCTCGTCGCCGGCAAGCCGATAGGCTCGGGCAAAGCCGCCGATAAGGCTCGCTGATTGCGGAACCAGCCGTAGAAAGCGGAAATCGGCGAGGTCTATGTAGAGTTTGGCCTTGGCATGACGGGCGAGAAAGCGCGTGCGGAGGCGTTGGTGGTGAGGGGTGTCCCGAGCAACCTTTTCTGCCAGGCACACGACACTGAGACGCGGGTGGGCGAGCGGGTCGCCCTTGCCCGGCTCGCCGACCAACAGGGAGGCGCGCGGGTCCTTGTCGAGCGCCCTTGTGTGTGCGGACAGGCCCGAGACCAGGATTACCGGCACGCCGTCGCTGTCTGTCCCGACGAGAACGCGGCTGATCGCCGGAAAGCCCGCCTCGGGATCGATCACGGCCATGGCCGCATAGCCTGCCGATCGCAGCAGCGTGCGGGCGAGCCGGCGAGCGTCGTCGTCGGTCTCTCGCAGCACGGCGGTCGGCTCATCGGTCACGGCTGTGCTCCGTCTATGACGAGGCCATTCTCAGGCTTCGTCCCTGCGGCGATGGCTGGTGAGGCCTGCGACAATATCCTGGGCAGTGATCGTGCCGATGATCGCGCCGTTGTCGACGATGCCGATGCTGCCCGGCTGGCGGGCCAGCGCATCGAGAATATCGATCAGCGGGGTCGAGGCCTTGGCCGTCGCCGTCACCGCGCCGCTCGAGGTCCCGTGGCCGACGCCCTGCTGCATGACGTCGCCTGCCGTCAGCATGCTGATCGGGTTCATGTGCTGGACGAAATCGGCAACATACTGATCCGCCGGATTTCGGACGATCTCCTGCGGGGTGCCGCATTGGATAATCCGCCCGCCTTCCATGATGGCGATGCGGTTGCCGATGCGGAACGCTTCGTCGAGGTCATGACTGACGAATAGGATGGTCTTTTTCAGCCGCCGCTGGAATTCGAGCAGCTCGTCTTGGAGACGGGTGCGGATAAGCGGGTCGAGGGCCGAGAAGGGCTCGTCCATCAGGAGGATCGGTGCGCCGGTCGCGAAGGCGCGGGCGAGGCCGACGCGTTGCTGCATACCGCCGGAGAGTTCATTGACCCTGCGATCGGCCCATTGCGTCAGGTTGACGAGGTCTAGTTGCTCGGCCACACGCTGTTTGCGCTCGAGCTCCGGGACGCCGGCCAGTTCGAGGCCGAAACCGACATTGTCGGCAACGCTTCGCCACGGCAGCAGCGCGAACTGCTGGAAGACCATCGAAACCGTTCGCATGCGCAGGTCGCGGAGTGTCTTGGCGCTGCACCTGTATGGATCGATCGGGCCGTCTTTGCTCTGCACGGAGACATTGCCGCGGACCACTGGCGCCAGGCCGTTGACGGCGCGCAGCAGCGTCGATTTGCCGGAGCCGGACAGGCCCATCAGCACGAGGATTTCGCCTTCCTCGATGTCGAGCGAGGCATTGGCGACGCCAAGGACCAGGCCGGTCGCAGCGCCGATCTCGTCACGGGTCTTTCCCTGATCGACCATCGTCATCGCCGTCTGTGGGCGGTCGCCGAAGACGATGCTGACATTGTCGAACTTGACCATTGCCGTCATACGGTTTCCCCTTCGTCGAAGAATTTGAAGGTGCGGTCGAGAACGATGGCAAGGATGACGATGCTCATGCCGGAATCGAAGCCCATCGGAACGTTCATCTGACCAAGCGCCCGTTGCACCAGGGCGCCGAGGCCGGCGGCGCCAACCATGGAGGCGATGACCACCATCGACAGTGACAGCATGATCGTCTGGGTCACGCCCGCCATGATCTGCGGCAGCGCAAAGGGCAGCTCCACCTTGGTCAACACCTGCCAGGGGGCGGCGCCGAATGCCTGTGCGGCTTCGATCAGCGCCGGCGGGGTCGAGATGATGCCAAGCCGCGTCAGCCGGATGGGTGCGGGGATCGCAAAGATGACGGTCGCCACCAGCCCCGAGACCGCGCCGAGGCCGAACAGGATCAGCGCCGGTATGAGATAGACGAAGGTCGGGATGGTCTGCATCAGGTCGAGGATGGGGCGCATGATCGTGTAGAACCATGCGCGCCGCGCTGCGAGGATGCCGAGCGGAACGCCTATGACCATCGACACCAGCGTGGCTGCCAACACCAGTGCCAGCGTTTCCATTGCTTCGGTCCAGTAAAGCTGATTGTAGATCAGCAGCATTCCGAGAGCCGTGAAGATCACCACGCCGACATGGCGGCGGATGAGCCAGGAAATCAGACAGAAGACGGCGATCATGAAGAAGGGGTAGTAGGCCTCGACGGCCGTCCCTTCTGTGAAAGTGCCGAGCAGGACATAGAGCAGTCCGTCGATTGCACCACCGAGAACGGCGGAGACGGTGTCGAAGAAGCCGCTGAGATCTCCCGTCAGCCAGTCGACGACGACCTGTGCGCCCTTGCCGATCTGGATCTTGTTGTTTTCGTCAAGCAGCCATGTGTGGAGCCAATCCATCGCGTTCCCCTCGCTGGAATTCACAGCACCGGAACCGTGTCTGGCAACGGCTGCATCCCGATGTGGAGAGCCGCTACCAGATGGGTTCGGTTAACAGAAGGGCGGCGCTGCCGCCCTTACATGCTGTTGGGGTTAGAGACCGAGGGCCTTCTTGACTGCGGCTTCGGCGTCGCCGCCGTCCTTGGTCGTCACGCCGGCAAGCCATGGCTTGACGGTGTCGGGATGGGTCTTGAGCCAGGTCTTGGCCGCAGCTTTGCCCTGCATGCCCTTGTCCATGATCAGGCCCATCATCTCGTTTTCCATGGGGAGCGTGAAGGACAGGTTTTGCAGGAACTTGCCGACGTTGGCGCATTCGGAGACATAGCCGGCGCGGGTGTTGGTGTAGACGGTTGCGCCGCCGAAATTCGGGCCGAAGACGTCGTCGCCGCCGGTCAGGTAGGTCATCTTGTATTTGGTGTTCATTGGGTGCGGCGCCCAGCCGAGGAAGATGATCGGCTTCTTAGACTTGTCGAGCTTGGTAACCTGCGAGAGCATGCCCTGCTCGGAGGATTCAACGACCTTGAAATCCTTCTCGTCGAGGCCGAACTTCTTCGCCTTGATCATGTCGAGCACGAGCTTGTTGCCGTCATTGCCGGGCTCGATCCCGTAGATCTTGCCGCCCAGTTCCTTCTCGTGCTTTGCGATATCGGAAAAGTCCTTGATGCCAAGCTTGGCGCCGGATTCGTTGGTCGCCAGAGTATACTTGGCGCCTTCGAGGTTGGCACGCACGGTATCAATCGTCTTCGCCTCAGAGAACTGCTTGATTTGCGCCGCCTGCGACGGCATCCAGTTTCCGAGGAAGACGTCCAACTGCTTGTTGGCGAGCGACTGGAACACGATCGGCACGTCGAGGTCCTTGATGTCGGTCTTGTAGCCGAGCGCATCGAGCAGGAAGGTCGCGGTTCCCGTCGTTGCCTGGATATCGGTCCAGCTGACCTGCGCGAAGTGAACGCTCGAGCAGCTAGGCGCCTCCGCAGCCGCAGCGATGGACGGGGCGAACACCGCTGAAACAATGGCTGTGCTGAGGCTTAAAGTGAACAAAGGCAATTTCATCATTGTGTACTCCCGTTTTTTACGTTCTCAAGCAATCACCAATAACCGACATTTACAAGCGCCCTCGCTGCATTTGCGGCGCTTTGGCAGTACCGATTGCGACACCTCCTTTTTTTAAGGTGAGCGTTGCGCAGGCATCTGCCTGCTTTCTCATCCCACCCTGTCTTTTCCTGTGGTTTTTGCCTGACAAGGGTTCCCTTCGAGCCGTCCGGCTTCCATGAAGCACGGAAAGGAGACGCTGATGGCGAAACTGTATTTCCATTACTCGACGATGAATGCCGGCAAGTCCACCATGCTGCTGCAGGCCTCCTACAACTACCAGGAGCGAGGCATGCGGACGGTTATTCTGCTGGCCGCTTTCGACGACCGGGCTGGCCAGGGCAAGATCGCATCGCGCATCGGTCTCGAGGCCGATGCGGTGACATTCGATGCGGAGGATGACCTGTTCGCGACCATCGAAAAGATGCACGCCGAGGCGCCGCTTGCCTGTGTCTTTGTCGATGAGGCGCATTTCATGACGGCTCAGCACATCTGGCAGCTGGCGCATGTGGTCGACCGGCTGGACATTCCGGTCATGGTCTACGGCCTGCGCACCGACTTTCGCGGCAAGCTTTTCCCAGCCTCCCAGGAACTGCTGGCCATCGCCGACGAATTGCGGGAAGTGCGCACCATCTGCCATTGCGGCCGCAAGGCGACGATGGTGGTCAGGTTCGACAGCGACGGCAAGGTCCTGCATGAAGGGGCCCAGATCGAAGTGGGCGGCAACGAAAAATACGTGTCGCTCTGCCGACGGCACTGGGAAGAGGCGATGGGCGATCTATAGTCATTTCCAGGCCTGCCTGCCCGTCGCCGGCGGCGATGCCGGCAGACAAGTAGCCAGGGTCACCGCGCGCGTGCGGGTGCTCCCTATATCGGAGACGAAATGAAAAGACTTCATTGTTCCATCATCCTTGTTGCGGGCCTGCTGGCGGCAAACGGCGCCTTTGCCGATGGCGATGCCAAGCTCGGCGCGTCGGTCTTCAAGAAGTGCGCCGCCTGCCATTCGGCAACCGAGCCGGTGAACAGGGTGGGTCCCTCGCTGGTGGGCGTGGTCGGGCGACCGGTGGCGACCGTGCCCGGCTACAGCTATTCCTCCGCGATGAAAGCCTTTGGCGCCGATGGCAAGGTCTGGGACGAGGCCCTGCTGCACAAATATCTTGCGAGCCCGCAGTCGGTGGTCAAGGGAACACGCATGAGCTTTGCCGGCGTCAAGACCGACGGCGAGCTCGACAATCTGATCGCCTACCTGAAGAACCCATCGTCCGCGCAATAGTCGATCGGCAGCGGGCGGTTCCCTTTAATCGGCGACCGTCGTAGACTTCGCGCGGTGAACAGGAGTTTTCATGGCGCACGTGCCGGCTTTCGAACGCGACATTGCCCTCATGCAACCGTTGCTTGCTGATGCCAGCAAGGGCATCATCGCGGCGGAAGCCGTGATTTCGCAGCACTCGGAGCCCGATGCGCGACTGACGGCACTCAACTTTCCTCTGGAAGAGAGCCTTCTGCGAGAGGCCGTCCGTCTTTTGCAGGGGTGGCAGTCGCATGCTGCGAACCTGCTGCGGAGACTCGATACCAAGACCGCATCCGCCAACCTGCAGTTCGAGCGGCTTTTCGATGAGAATGCAGGGCGTCAATCGCAGGGTTTCCTGCGGCGTCGCGTGCATCTCGGCAATGCCGTGCCGGAGGCGATCTCCGCCGATCTCGTCAAGCTTCTGTCGGCCTCGGCGGCACTCGATGTGGCGCTTGCGCAAGCCAAGCCATTGCTCGTCCCGCACCATCGAAGCTGTGAAGCGCACCTTCTGCGGCTGGAAAGCCGGCGCCGTCAGCTGGATGTGGCTTTGGAGCAGGCGGGCAGGCAGCTGGAACTGCTGGAGGGGCGCACGCGTGAGCGCCAGGCAGCGGCCCCTCCGTTCGGTGGCCGGGCACTGTCCGCCGCATCGGAGGAGGAACGCAGGACGCTGGCACTGGATCGGCACGCGGCGCAGGTGGCGGACGAGCAGCTGCGCTTCGAGCGCGAGACGCTGCTCCGGCTGATCGCCGAAGACGAGGAATTCCTGGCTGTTCTCAATAGAGGCGTCGCCGCCGTCAATGTCATGGGTGCCAAGCTGAAAGTCGATATCGAACAGCGTGTCGCGCTGTTGAAGGCGGCTCAAGCACAATCGAAGGGCGCAACTCCGGAGCCTCCTGTTGCGGTGCAACAGCTTGTGCAGGCTTTCGACGCCAACCTTCTCGGCGGTCACGATCTGCTGTCGCGAAAGCAGCGGGCCGACGAAGCATTTTCTCGGCGCCTCGAGGCGGTGGCAGAGGTGGACGATACGGACGAGCAAGAAGGGGGGAGCAGCCCCGCTCCGAGCTCGCCAGTGCCGCCGGTGATTTAATTCCAGGCGCCTGGTTGCTCTCTGTCCGGCGAGGCCATATCTCCTGAGGCGCCACGCCGATGAGGAGACACCGCATGCTTGATCCGATAGTCGCTTTTTTTGCAAGGATGCTGGGCGCGATCCGGCGGGGTTTAGGGCTGGTCTTTGCCTGGATTGCCTGGCCGTTCCTCGCGGGCCATGGCTGGTACCGCCAGCGCAACTGGATCGTCAAGGCACCGCTGGCGCTTCTCGTCCTGCTGCTGGCCGGGCTCTACGGCTATTTCCTTGTGCAGACGCAGTCTTGGACTGGCTTCAACACGCAGTACATCGCCAATTACAAGCTGGCGGATCGCAAGGCGGCCGGCCAGGACCTCACGCCTGAGCCCGCCGCGACCGCGACCCCGCCGGCGACTGCGGCAACACCCCGCCGGTGCGAGACGTCGGCCATCGTAGATGTCACCGCCGACCTCATCGACTTCAACGTCAACCGCAATGCCTGGATCTCCTCCATGCTGCTTTTCAAGCTCGGCCTCTTCGGCATGAGCTGGGACGACACGCCGTTCCTCGACAACAAGGCTTCCTTCCAGCGCGGCGTCAACCAGGCTGTGCGGCGGACATCGATCGAGCTTGTGGATTCTCTCGGCCGCGTCCGCGGCACGTCGGGTATCAACTCGGACCTGCAGAATGCCCGTGGCAATCTCCAGTTCGATGAATCCAGCTGGTACTTCGGCTTCCAGCCGTTCGGCCCGAAGACCCCGACGCCGAGCTACTATCGCGCGGCCATCAATAGCCTGCGCAAGTTCAACGTCGATCTGGGTGCGTGCAACGCCACCTTCGACGGCCGAGCCGACAACCTGATCGAGTTCATCGACCGCATTTCAAATGACCTGGGCAGCACGTCGGATGTGCTGGCAGAGCGCTCGGAAAATCACAATTTCGGCTGGTTCGATACGCGCGCCGACGACCGCTTCTGGTTCGCCTATGGTCAGCTCTACGGCTATTACGGCATTCTGAGTGCCGCCGGTGCGGATTTTTCCAAGGTGATCGCCGAACGCAATGTCGGGGCGCTCTGGGGCGATACGATGAAGCAGTTCCAGGCGGCGCTGCGCATCCAGCCGTTCATCGTTTCGAATGGTCGCGAAGACGGGTTCATCATGCCGAGTCATCTGGCAACCATGGGCTTCTATATCCTGCGTGTGCGCTCGAACCTCGTCGAAACGCGCGCTGTGCTTGGAGGCAGGTAAGGCAGAAGACGCTGCAACGGAGGCGTCCGGCGATCAGTTGATGAGCTTGAGCCGGATCGCCTTTGCCACCAGCTGCGTGCGGTTGACGCAGTCGAGCTTCTTGATCGCATTCGTCATATAGGCGTTCACCGTGTGGTCCGACAGCGTGAGGATCTGGCCGATCTCGACGGATGTCTTGCCTTGGGCCGTCCAGCGAACGACCTCCATTTCGCGCGCCGACAGCAAGTAGAGGGGCGCGGTGCCGTCCCGGACGATATTGTTGTAGGCAGTCATGGCATGCAGCAGGACCACCGAAAGTTCATTGACCTCCGCCTGGCTGAGGTTGGGGCGATTGCCGATGAGGGTGAAGACCAGCCGCTGTCCTTCGTTTGAATTCACCGGGAGGTGAAAGCCCGTGGTCAGGTCATGGGTTTCAAGGAAGGTCTTCAACTGCGGCGGGAACTGCATCTCAGGCGAGGGTGGTTTGTCGGCCAGGCTCCACGTCCTTGGTACCATCGAGCTTTTGTTGCGCCCAAGCAGCGGGTAGATTCTCAGCAACTGGTCGCGATCGAAGTCGCGCAGGAACTGCGGCGGAGCCGATGTCTCGATCACGAGCGGAGCCAGCAGCGTGTCGGATGAGGACGGAGCGCGGCAAAATGTAAACGCCGCGAAGCCGAACGCATCCGATGTCCGGGTCAATGCGTTGAACAACATCGGTTGCGTCCGAGCGGCCATCAGTTCGGCGCTCAGAAACGTTTGTCTTCCGGAGGTTGTTACGTGCGACATCAATGGCGGGCCAAGAGGGTTTGTGTTACCGCTATCAAATACTGGAAATATGGAAAAAGACGAGTCAAAAAGTGGTGTTATGCCTAATTGGCGTTTCTGCCGATCGTGAGGCATGACATGTCGTCATAGCAGGTGATCCTACGGCTGATCCCAAAGGTTGCAAGCGCTATCCTGGACGGATCAGAAACGCGGTGCGGTCGGTTCTGCCCGTGCCGCGAAATCCTTGCCAATCGGCGGCGTGATTGCTATCCCATATGTTCCGACTGGTCACCTTCGAGCCTATTGATGATCCTGACTTTCCTGCCTCGGGTACTGCCCCTGCGGTCGCTGCCGGTCTTGTGGCTCATGGCCGCAATGGTTCTGCTGTCCGGGAGCCTGAATGCGGCGCGCGCAGTCGAGCCTGCCATTGATCGACCGATGGATTTCATTTTGATGCACGGTGGCGCAACGCCGTGCCAGGATGGCAAGGCCTGTTCCGACTGGATCTCGGCCGAAGGCCAGATCATGGCGGATTCGCCACGAAAGCTGCAGAAGCTGTTGAAGAAGATCGGGCAAAGGCAGTTGCCGATCGTCGTCCGCTCCCCGGGGGGAGATGTCGCGGCCGCCATGCAGATGGGGCTGATCATCCGGAAAAAGGGCTTGTCCGTCGCCGTCGGTGGCTCGCGGGCCGAGGCCTGCGAACCTGCCGAGCCTCTCTGCGCTGCGGCACGCAGCAAGGATGGCTCGATGACCGGCGAGATCTATTCGAACGGCGCTGTCTGCCTGTCCGCCTGCCCATTGCTGCTTGCCGGCGGTGTCAGGCGGATTGCCAGCCCCTTCGCGCTGATCGGCGTTCACCAGATCACGACCACCTACCGCGAGATGCGCGTTCAGTATCGCACGGAATACGAGATGCTGAACGGCAAGAAGAAGATCCTGTCGCAACGCGAAGTGGGCCGGAAGACGATTGGCCAGCACGACACGACTAAGCTCGGCAACAAGCAGAAGGCGGCGCTGATTGCCTATCTCAACAAGATGGGCGTCGACCCTAACCTTTTCGATCTGATGATGAGCGCCAATCCCCAGTCGATCCGCTTGTTGACGCAGGTGGAGGCGCTCAATCTTCGCATGATGACCGAGCAGTCTTCGGCCGGCCAACTGGCTGCTGCCGGCACCTGCCCGCGCGACAAGACCATATCCGACTGCATCATCGCGATCACGCCTGCGCGTCCGCCTGTCAACGCGCCGCAGACGCAGCCGCTCCCCGACGAGCCGGAGCCCGGCATGCCGCGGCCGCTGGAACGCCAGGCCGTTCTGCCGATCGCACCAGGCGCATCCGATCTCCCTCGGGGCTAGGCGTTGTCCTTGCCCTTTGCCTGTTCCATGATTTTCTCGAGGTAGCCCATCAGCAGGGCCGATACCACGAAGGTCAGGTGCATGAGGGTCATCCACATGATCTGGATGCTTTCGTACTGCGCCATGTTGAGGAAGATCTGGAGAAGGTGGATCGAGGAAATCGCCACGATCGATGCCGCGACCTTGATCTTCAGGCTGCCGGAATCGAGCTTGCCGAGGAAAGAAACGTCGTCCTCCTTTTCCTCGGCCTCTTCGAACCGGCTGACGAAATTTTCATATCCGGAGATCATCACCATGACGACGAGGCTTGCGACGAGAGCCGAGTCGATCAATCCCAACATCGCAAGGATCATGTCTGCCTCGTCCATCGAAAAGACGCCGAGCGCGATCTTGTAGAATTTGTGGCCGAACGACAGCGCATACAGCCCGAGCGAAGCGGCCAGCCCAAGATAGAAGACCACCAGGATCCATCGGCTCGACAGGATGATGCGCTCGACAAGAATTTCCAGGGATTTCATGGCTGACCTTATACGTGTTGCTTTGCTAAAACTGCTTAACGCATATGCCTTGACCAGAACAAGCCGCTAGACTGTTGCCGGATACCAAGCGGCTAGCCTGTCGCCGACTTTTCCACCCCGCTTTGCGGCGTCACGGTTCACAGCGGCTTCCCGTTCGGCTATTTGCATCGGCAGAGGCAGGGCGGTCGAATGGAGTTTGACAGATGGCGATGGTGAAGTCCGATATCGAGATCGCACGCGCGGCGACCAAGAAGCCGATCTACGAGATCGGCGCGCGGCTGGGCATTCCGGCGGACCAGCTGGTGCCTTATGGGCATGACAAGGCAAAGATCAGCGCCGACTTCATCGCGGCCCAGACAGGCAAGAAAAACGGCAAGCTGATCCTGGTGACAGCGATCAACCCGACGCCGGCCGGTGAAGGCAAGACCACCACGACCGTCGGCCTCGGCGACGGCCTGAACCGGATCGGCGAAAAGGCGATGATCTGCATCCGCGAGCCGTCGCTCGGTCCCTGCTTCGGGACCAAGGGCGGGGCTGCCGGGGGTGGTCATGCGCAAGTCGTGCCGATGGAAGATATCAACCTGCATTTTACCGGCGATTTTCATGCCATCACGTCAGCGCACAATCTGCTGGCGGCTATGCTGGACAACCACATCTACTGGGGCAATGCGCTCGACATCGATATCCGCCGCGTGACCTGGCGGCGGGTGATGGACATGAACGACCGGGCGCTGCGCGACATTGTCTCTTCGCTCGGCGGTGTCGCCAACGGCTTTCCGCGCCAGGGCGGCTTCGACATCACCGTTGCCTCCGAAGTCATGGCGATCCTGTGCCTGGCGGGCGATCTCCAGGATCTCGAGAAGCGCCTCGGCGATATCATCGTCGGCTATCGCTACGACAAGACGGCGATCTATGCCCGTGATCTGAAGGCCGACGGCGCCATGGCCGTGCTGCTCAAGGATGCGCTGCAGCCGAACCTGGTGCAGACGCTGGAGAACAATCCGGCGCTGGTGCATGGGGGGCCGTTTGCCAATATCGCCCATGGCTGCAATTCCGTCATTGCCACCCGGACTGCGCTGACGCTTGCCGACTACGTCGTCACCGAAGCCGGCTTCGGGGCCGACCTCGGGGCGGAGAAATTCTTCGACATCAAGTGCCGCCAGGCCGGCCTGAAGCCGGATGCGGCCGTCGTCGTCGCCACCGTGCGGGCGCTGAAAATGAACGGCGGCGTCGCAAAGGATGGGCTTGGCGTGGAGAATGTCGCGGCGCTGATCGAAGGCTGCGTCAATCTCGGCCGGCATGTGGAGAATGTCCGCAAGTTCGGCGTGCCCGTCGTCGTCGCCATCAATCACTTCACCTCCGACACCGAGGCGGAGATCGCCGCGGTGAAGGATTATGTCGCCGAGCTGGGCGCCGAAGCGATCCTCTGCCGGCACTGGGCCAATGGCTCGGCGGGCATCGAGGAACTGGCGCACAAGGTGGTGGAACTGGCGCAGTCCGGCGAGGCACGGTTCCAGCCGCTCTATGCGGACGAGTTGCCACTGCTCGAGAAGATCGGCATCGTGGCACGCGAGATCTATCATGCCGGCAGTGTGACGACGGACAAGGCCGTGCGGGACCAGCTGGCAAGCTGGGAAGGGCAGGGCTACGGCCACCTGCCGGTCTGCATCGCCAAGACGCAATATTCCTTCTCCACCGACGCCGATCTGCGCGGCGCGCCGGAAGGCCATGTCGTGCATGTCCGCGAAGTCAGACTATCTGCCGGCGCCGGCTTCGTCGTTGCCATCACCGGCGAAATCCGCACGATGCCCGGCCTACCGCGCCTGCCGGCCGCAGAGGGAATTCACTTGAACGAGCAGGGATATGTCGAAGGCCTGTTCTAGCCTCGACTCCTGCTTGAAATGGTTCCGCAAGTGAATCGGGTTGCGCCGCCAAGTTGCTGATATTGACAGGTATCAGTGGCAGTAGCGGAAGTCGCCATTGCGCTTCAGAACGTCCATGTGGAAATGGTTCTCGTGGGCGGCATCGCTTTCCGGATCGAGGACGGTTGAAAAATACAGGCATCCGGAGGCACTTACGGCGCGCTGGAAGGCGCCGGTGAGGGTCGAATCCTCCTTGCGGGGCTGGACCTCGACCGTCGTGCCGTCCTTGAAGGTGAAGCTCGCAATGTCGATGGCGTTGCCGCGCGCGTGCTCCGAGATCTTGCCAGTCGTGCCATTGTTGCGCAGGCGGCAGATATAGGTCGAGGCCTGGTTGATGGTGACGATCGGGCCGGCTTTCGGCAGTGCCGCTTCGCCGGCCGGGATCACGCTTTCCTTCATCCAGTGCGACAGGGCCAGCGCGGCCTCGCAGCGCATCGTACCCTCCGGCTTGAATTTTATGCCGGGAAGTGCTTCCGACAGACTGATCGGCTTGTCGATGCCACAACCGTCGCCATCATCGATGCGGGGAATGTCCTTGAAGACGGCGCCCATCGCCTGCAGGTCCTTGACGCAGGCCTGGTGGTCGGCGTCGCTCTCCGGCTCGATTGTCAGCGGTTCGGGCGGCGGATTGCCCTTGCCGTCGGTGGCGTTCGAGACCGGTGACTTGTCCTCCTTGCCGCCGTCGTTGCCTTTGTCGGCTGGCTTGTCGGCGGGCGCTGCCGGTTTGTCCGCTGGCTCGCTGCCCTGTTTGTCTTTTGCATCGGTACCGTCAGGCGCCGCCGGCGTTGCGGGTTTCTCCGCTGGCGCGTCCGGTGCCTGTTGGGGCTTCGGCTCCGGGATGGGAGCAACGGGTTGCGACGTCTCTGCAGGCTTGCTGTCCGGGCGAGCCTCCGGCAGCGGTCCGCTCTCGGGCAGGGTGGCAGACGTCAGCAGCGCGACGCAGGCAAAGAGGGAAGCAATCCGGAAGAGCATATGGTTTCACCCGTTATGGTATCTGACGGGGTCGCAACGTTTCGAAGCCGTATTCGTTGCAGATGGGTCACAAAACTCGGCGAACCCATAAACATGACTAAGATATTCATGTTTATGGCGGCTCCATATATTGACAATCTTACTCATGTTTTTTATCGGGCAGAAAGGAGGCAAATATTTCTGCCTCGCTCCATCAGCCTAGCCAGCCCCTTGGGTGTTCACAGCGCACCAACCAGCCAGCCCGGTTCAGCATCTTTTGAGAGGAATGGTTATGGTTGCCCGGCAAACCCGCGCGCTTCTTTTGGCATGCACCACATTTTTGGCTTGCGATCTCGCTGCCGTCGTCGCGCGCGCGCAAACTGCGCCATCAAACGAGGCCGGCGATAGCGCCGGCAAGGGCGACCGCGTGACGCCGCTTCAGGCCATCGTCGTCAATGGCAAGGCGGCCAAAAGCGACAAGGACGTCCTGGCGGATAGTCCGACTACTACGGAGACGACGGCCGAGACGATCGACGACAAGCAGATCACCAGCTTCGAGGATCTCGGCCGCAGCACCGAAGTAGGCCTCGGTTTCGACCGGACGTCCGGCGGCGTCAACCTGCGCGGATTGCAGGACAACCGCATCCTCACCACGGTCGACGGCATCGAGATCCCCTATCTCCTCGATGGCGCACGGACCGCGGATGGCGGGATCAACGCCTTCGATTTTAACGCGCTCTCGGCAGTCGATGTCGTGCGTGGGGCGGATTCCAGCCGCGCCGGGTCGGGTGCTCTCGGCGGGGCCGTTGTGCTGCGGACCCTGGAGCCGGAGGATCTGATCGATCCGGGCCGCACCTGGGGTGGCGTTTTCAAGCTCGGCTACGACAGCAGCGACCGGAGCGCGGGTGGCTCGGCTGCCATCGCCAAGCGCATCGACAACACTGCCGTCCTCTTCGAAGGCGGCTATACGAAGGGTCATGAGACCGACAGCAAGGGCGATGTCGGCGGCTATGGTGCGAAACGTTCAGAAGCCAATCCGGCCGATTACGATCAGCGCAGCGGCCTGTTCAAGATCCGCCAGTACACCGATGTCGGCACCTTCGGGATCACCGCCGAGCACTTCAACAAGGACATCGACACCGACCTGAAGACCGCCCAGAGCCTGACCGGCAACTATCGTCCAGGCAACGACGACGGCAGCGAGGATGTCAGGCGCAACCGCGTGTCGCTCGACTACAAATACGATACCGGCAGTGCAGGCGATCTGGTGGATACGGCCAATGCCGTGTTCTTCTGGCAGGATCTGTTGCGCGAGAGCGGCACCGACGCCTATCGCTCGACATCTGTCATCGGCCCCTACACGCGCGACAACGAACTCGAGAACCGCAGCTTCGGCTTCAACGGGAATGCCTCCAAGGCATTCGACACCGGCAGCCTGCACCACACCCTGACCTTCGGCCTGAACGTCAGCTTCGACAAGACGTCGCAATATTCTGCCGGCACGGACAGCTGCGGACCCGGCCCATTCTCATCTTTTGCGGCGTGCAATTTCCTGCACACCAACCAGTCCGACATGCCTGACGTCGACGGCAAGCGCGTCGGTGCTTTCGTCGATGACAAGATCGCACTCGGCGACAGCCGGTTCTCGCTGACGCCCGGGCTGCGCTTCGACTGGTACGACTATGCGCCGAAGGAAACTGCCGCCTACACGCGGAGCGCCAACTACTCCGCCATGCCCGAAGGACAGAACGGAACGCGGTTCTCGCCGAAGCTGCGGGCCTCCTACGAGCCCGAGGATAATGTCGAGATCTACGCGCAGTGGGCGATGGGCTTCCGCGCGCCGAGCGTCACCGAACTCTACGAGAACTACGGCGTTCCCGGCGGCTATGTCAGCTACGGCAATCCGGATCTGAAGCCTGAAACCAGCAATGGCGTCGAGATCGGCACAAACCTCGGTGACAAGGAGTTCGGCGGGCATATCGGTGCCTACTACAATCGCTACAAGAATTTCATCGACAGCGAAAACTACGCCGATCCAACCCGGACCTATCCGCTCGGCATCACCGAATACTTCAACCGCGCCAATGTCCGCATCTTCGGGCTCGAACTCAGCGGCCACAAGACCTTCGACAACGGCATCCATGTCAGCGGCTCGCTCGCTTACGCGAACGGCAAGGATGCCGACAGCGGCGAGTATGTGGACTCGGTGGCGCCGGCCAAGGCGGCCTTCACCATCGGTTACGCGAAGGAAACCTGGGGAACGGATGCGACGCTGATCACCGCGACCAAGGAGCCGAAGAAGGACGGCGACACGTTCCGCACGCCCGGCTACGGCATCGTCGATCTCACCGCCTGGTGGAAGCCGGAACAGGTCAAGGGTCTGACGCTGCGGGCAGGGGTCTACAACGTCTTCGACAAGACCTATTACGACGCTCTCAATGTGAAATCTGTGGTGCAGCCGCCGGAATACTATTCCGAGGCTGGCCGGGCCTTCAAGCTGACGTTGACCCAGCGCTTCTAAGCGACTTGAACGAGATTTGGAAGGGCGGTGCTTCGGCATCGCCCTTCTGCCGTTGTCGATCAGGGATAGTTGAATTCCGCCGCTTTCGATGCTATCGAAATGGCTCAGTCTTTGAGAAAGGAGGGCCGAAATGATGACTTTCATCTGGCGTGATCGCCAGTTCGGCCCGAACCAAGCCCTGCGGATGCGTTTGCAGGGCTGATCAGAGGCTGTCACTCTCCTTACCCCATCTGGTCTGCCCTTTTGGCCGCAGCCGAGCATTGCCGCTCGTCTGCAAATCTATACCAACCGCGTCGAATTCGACGAGCGCGCGCCGTGCGCCTCGTCGCCTGCCCATGAAAAGCGGTCAGCAGAGCTGACGCCATCCGGCAGTTTTCGCGCGGTCAGACCAGAGAGACGACATGGCTTCGATCACCTTGCACAATCTCGCCGTCACCCTCGGCGAACCCCTGTTCTCCAACCTCAACTTCAGCCTGGGCGCCGGCGACCGCGTCGGTATCGTTGCTGCCAACGGCCGGGGCAAATCCACGCTTCTGAACTGCATTGCCGAGCGGCTCGAGCCCACGGCCGGAGACGTCACGCGGGCGCGGGGGCTCACCATCGGCTATGTGGAGCAGAACGTGGCTCCTGCCTTGGCTGAGATGTGCTTCCATGCCGCCGTCGGCGACGCACTTCCGGCGGATCAGGCCGATGGCGAGGGCTGGCGGGTCGATGTGATGCTCGATAGCTTCGATGTGCCCGAGGCCTTGCGTCAACGCCCGCTCGCGCAGCTGAGCGGCGGCTGGCAGCGGCTGGCGCTCGTTGCCCGGGCGGCAGTGACGGAGCCTGATGTGCTGCTGCTGGACGAGCCGACCAATCATCTCGATCTGTTCAAGATCGCGCTTCTCGAAAACTGGCTGAACGGGTTGCCGCGCGATACGGCGGTGCTGGTGGCAAGCCACGACCGGGCGTTCCTGGAGGCGACCACCAACCGCACGCTGTTCCTGCGCGCCGAGCAATCGCAGCAGTTCCAGCTTGCCTACAATCGGGCGAGGGCGGCGCTCGACACCATCGATGCGTCGGAGCAGCAGCGCTACGAGAAGGACCTGAAGACGGCGCAGCAGCTGCGGCGTCAGGCCGCCAAGCTTAACAATCTCGGCGTCAATTCCGGCAGCGATCTTCTGACCGTGAAGACTAGGCAGCTGAAGCAGCGGGCCGAACGGATCGAGGATGCGGCCCGTCCCGGCCACCGCGAACGTTCGGCCGGCGCCATCCGCCTTGCCAGCAGCGGCAGCCAGGCAAAGATCCTGGTGACCCTCGACGATGCCGCCGTCACGACCCCTGACGGCACCCTCCTGTTCAAGACCGGCAAGCTCTGGATCCGCCAGGGAGACCGCATCGTGCTGCTCGGACCGAACGGTGCCGGCAAGACACGGCTGATGGAGATGATCCGGCGCGCGGTCGAGACGCCTGCCGACGGGACGGCGGCAGTTCGCGCGACGCCCTCCCTCAAGCTCGGCTACAGCGATCAGGCACTGGCGCATCTTCCCGACGGCGATACGCCGATGGCGACGTTGACGCGGCTGTTCGCGCTGGGTGAGCCCAAGGCCCGCAGCCTGCTTGCCGGGGCCGGCATCCGCGTGGACATGCAGGGGCGGCCGACCGGGCGGCTTTCAGGCGGCCAGAAGGCACGCCTTGCCATGCTGGTCCTCAATCTCACCGCGCCGAATTTCCATCTGCTGGACGAGCCGACGAACCACCTCGATATCGAGGGGCAGGAGGCGCTCGAGGGCGAATTGCTGGCCGAGGAGGCGAGCTGCCTGCTTGTGTCGCACGACCGCAGCTTCGTGCGCGCGGTCGGCAACCGCTTCTGGCAGATCGTCCGCAAGCGGCTGGTCGAAGTCGATGGACCCGAGGCATTCTTCACCTCGGCCAGTCAGCCGGCTTGAGTTTGCAAGGTTTCGGGCGGTGATCGGCCGCCCGAAATTTTCCCTCCGATTGCGGCTTGCGCATCGCTGCGTCCCGCGCTAACAATTTGCGCATGAACATGTCTTCGAACATTGCATCGTGGTGGTGGGCTCGCTAACAGCGGCCTCGACCCATCGTGTTCAAAGACGACGAGTAAGCCGCCCGAGAGTTTCAGGCGGCTTTTTTTGTATTTAAGCGCCTGTCGTCCCGGGCAAAGAATGAAGCGGAGAGACGGTCATGGTTACGATCCTGCGGGATGACGGTGCGGAAATCTACGAGACCAAGGGCGGAATTACGGTGACGCGCCAGCGTCGGCCCATTCCCTATGACGATGCGGTTTCTTCCTACATCGACAAGCTCGACGAGCGCCGCGGCGCGGTGTTTTCATCGAACTACGAATATCCGGGCCGCTATACCCGCTGGGACACTGCCGTCGTCGATCCGCCGATCGGTATCTCGTGCTTCGGCCGCAATGTCTGGATCGAAGCCTATAACGAGCGCGGCGAGGTCATCCTCGGCTTCATCACGGAGCGGCTTCAGACGGTGCGGGAACTGGCGCTCGGTGCCTCGACGCCCCGCCGGCTCGATCTGACCGTCAAGGCGCCGGATCGTGTCTTCACCGAAGAAGAACGCTCGAAGATGCCGACGGTCTTTACCGTGCTGCGGGCAGTCACCGATCTGTTCTACTCGCAGGCGGATGCGGCGCTGGGCCTCTACGGCGCTTTCGGCTACGATCTCGCCTTCCAGTTCGATTCCATCGACCTGAAACTGAAGCGCCCCGATGACCAGCGCGACATGGTGCTGTTTCTCCCCGATGAAATCCTCGTCGTCGACAACTATTCCGCCAAGGCCTGGATCGACCGCTATGATTTCGAGAAGGGCGGGCTGACCACCGATGGCAAAGCGGGCGATATTCCGGCCGAACCCTTCGAGCACACCGCGACCATTCCGCCGAAGAGCGATCACCGGCCGGGCGAGTTCGCCGAGCTGGTGACCAAGGCCAAGGAAAGCTTTCGCAAGGGCGACCTGTTCGAGGTCGTGCCCGGGCAGAAATTCATGGAGCGCTGCGACAGCAAGCCTTCGGATATTTCCAAGCGGCTGAAGGCGATCAATCCGTCGCCCTATTCCTTCTTCATCAATCTCGGCCATCAGGAATACCTGGTCGGCGCTTCGCCCGAAATGTTCGTGCGCGTCTCCGGCCGGCGCATCGAGACCTGCCCGATCTCGGGCACGATCAAGCGCGGCGAAGACCCGATTGCCGACAGCGAGCAGATCCTGAAGCTGCTGAATTCCAAGAAGGACGAATCCGAACTCACCATGTGCTCGGATGTCGACCGCAACGACAAGAGCCGCGTCTGCGAGCCGGGCTCGGTCAAGGTCATCGGCCGCCGTCAGATCGAGATGTATTCGCGCCTGATCCATACCGTCGACCACATCGAGGGACGTCTGCGCGACGACATGGATGCCTTCGACGGCTTCCTCTCCCACGCCTGGGCGGTTACCGTCACCGGTGCGCCGAAGCTGTGGGCGATGCGGTTCATTGAATCCCGCGAGAAGAACCCGCGCGCCTGGTACGGCGGCGCCATCGGCATGGTCGGCTTCAACGGCGACATGAACACCGGTCTGACGCTGCGCACCGTGCGCATCAAGGACGGTATTGCCGAGGTGCGGGCCGGTGCTACACTGCTCAACGACTCCATTCCCGAAGAGGAAGAAGCCGAAACCGAACTGAAGGCGTCCGCCATGCTGTCTGCCATCCGCGATGCCAAGGCTGCCGTTTCCGGAAAGACCAAGCGCGATGTCGCCTCGGTCGGCAAGGGCGTCAGCATCCTGTTGATCGACCATGAGGACAGTTTCGTCCACACGCTCGCCAACTATTTCCGCCAGACCGGCGCCACCGTCTCGACGGTGCGCACGCCGGTGCCCGAAGAGGTGTTCGACCGGCTGAACCCCGATCTGGTGGTTCTGTCGCCGGGGCCCGGCAATCCGAAGGATTTCGACTGCAAGGCGACGATCAAGAAGGCACGGGCGCGCAACCTGCCGATCTTCGGCGTCTGCCTCGGCTTGCAGGCGCTGGCCGAAGCCTATGGTGGCGACCTTCGGCAGTTGGCGATACCAATGCACGGCAAGCCCTCGCGCATCCGCGTCCTCGAACCCGGTATCGTGTTCTCCGGTCTCGCCAAGGAAGTGACCGTCGGCCGCTACCACTCGATCTTCGCCGATCCCTCGACCCTGCCGCGTGACTTCATGATCACGGCGGAAAGCGAGGACGGCACGATCATGGGCATCGAGCACACCAAGGAGCCGGTCGCTGCGGTGCAGTTCCACCCGGAATCGATCATGACGCTCGGCGGCGATGCCGGCATGCGGATGATCGAGAATGTCGTGGCCAATCTGGCGCGGCGGGCCAAGACCAAGGCGGCCTGATTTCGGCATACAGACGGCGGGTCAGGCCTGCCGTCTGTATTGATATTCTACGAGGGAAGCTGCACGGCCCGCATGTTCATGGCGGAACGGATGCTGAAGCCGAGGGCCTTGTAGAGGCCGACCGCCGGCGTGTTGCTGGCATAGGCATGCAGGAAGCTTATCTCGCCCCGGGCGGCAATCTCGCCGGCGACGAAGCGAAACAACAGGGTGCCGAAGCCACGCCCCTGGAAATCCGGATGGGTACACAGCCCGCTCAGTTCCCCATAGCCGGGCACGCGCATCCGCTGGCCGGCCATCGCCACCAGCCGACCGTCAACCTTGACGCCCCAGAACTGGCCCAGCCGCTGCGCGCCGAGAGTGAATGGGCCGGGCTTGGTCAATAGTGCCAGTGCCAGCATGTCCGCGGCATCGCTGTCGTCAAGCGGTTCGATCCGGGGATCGGTGATCCGCTCATGCGGCCGGTCGGCGGTCATCTGGACGAGCTCGCCCTCTGCGACCACGGCAAGCTGCGGTGGAAGGACAATCGGATTGGCCTGCACGAGGATCATGGTTTCGCCGGGGCCGGGCAGAGCCGCCAGGGCGGCGAGGCTCTCGGGCGTATCGTCCGCTGCGGCGGCGAATGGTACGATCGACGGCGGAAAGCGCACAGCCAGCGGTCGCCCGATGGCGAGCGGCGCATGGGATGTGTGCAGCGTGTTCCAGACGGGCCGGTCGAGTATGTGCGTCACGGCTTTTCCTCCGCATTGTTCTGTGCCCTGCGGCAAAGCGACATCGCGGCAAGGCGATCCTCGATGCCATCAAGCTGTCCGAGAAGCGGTCCCGTAAGGTCAGCGCAGATCTCGCGTACCGCAGCCTCGATCCTCGGCCAGACCTGCTGTTTCGAATGGTCGACAAGCGCCTGACCGGCTGTTGTCAGCGAGACGAGTTTGCGGCGCTGGTCCTCATCGGACGCCCGCATTTCGACGAGGCCGAGCTCGACCAGCTGAGCCAGAGTTCGCGTCGCACCGGGTTGCGTAATGCCGACCGCCTCCGCCAGCTCGCCGATGGCAAGTGGGCTCGACCGGTCGAGCGTTGCCAGGAACGGATATTGCCCCACCTGGATGGCGACGCCGAGCTCCGAGATGATCTCCTGCGTGTCCGCCTGCAGGCGCTCGCCGATCCGGCGGAAGCGGCTGCCGATGCAGAGATAACCATATGCCCTGACGATGTCCTCCACCAAGACCTGCTCCTCTTCTTTGCAACACAGGTTATATAACAGGTGAACTAAATTTCGCAATAGACTTTGGCTGACCCGCTGATGGTCAGGGTTGGAGGCGCGAGGGAGGGGCGGCTTCGGCATGTGCGTCTTTGCGTTCGCCGCGTCTTTCCTGCAGGTGCAGCCGGTTTGCGATTGCCTCAAAGATGCCGTAGGGGATAGCCATGCGAGCAGCGAAACAATCAGCCAAGACGCCCGGAGCGTGATTTCCGGCGCCTGCGACCCATGACGAAGGAGGCTTGAAGCCATGCCCAACACCGATGTTTCCGGCCTGTCCATGCTCGGCAGCCAAACAGAAACACCCACCAGTCCCGAGATGGCCGTTCTCGAGAAAGTGCCGGCCACGCATCAGGGCACCGACTATCTCGTGCGCTTCACCGCGCCGGAATTCACATCGCTCTGCCCGATGACCGGCCAGCCGGATTTCGCGCATATCGTTATCGACTACGTGCCCGGCGAATGGCTGGTGGAATCGAAGTCGCTGAAACTCTTCCTGCATGCCTTCCGCAATCACGGCGCCTTCCACGAGGATTGCTCGGTTTATATCGCCAAGCGGATCGTCGAGCTGCTGCAGCCGAAATGGCTGCGGATCGGTGCCTACTGGTATCCGCGCGGCGGCATTCCGATCGACGTCTTCTGGCAGACGGGAAAGCCGCCGGAAGGCCTGTGGCTGCCCGACCAGGGCGTGCCGACCTATCGCGGTCGCGGCTAAAGGGCACGAAAATGCCGCGCTTCGGGAGAAGCGCGGCTCGATCAGAATGCGGTTAGGCCTCAGACGTTGAAGCTGTCATCGCCGCCGTCATCGTAGGAATTGTCGAAGTCGTTGTCGCTGTCGTCGCTGACGAGGTTCTGGTCGTTGGAATTGTCGTCCTTGCCGCCGCCATTATCGTTGTTGTTCGTGTCGCCATAGTAGTTGTTGACGACCGTTTCCTCGACGGCCGGTGTGGCGGCCGCTGCCGGGGCTGCCGCTGCAGCACCGAGGCCGCCAAGACCTGCGGCAGCGCCACCGATATGCGGGCTAAACAGGCTGCTCAGCGATTCCGCCAGCATGACACCGCCGGCAACGCCAGCTGCGGTTCCAAGAGCGCCGCGCAGGAACCCGCCTCCGCTGGACTGGGCCTGCGGCTGCTGGCTCCACGGGCCGGTCGGCTGCTGCTGCTGGCTCTGTCCCCAGGGACCAGGCTGCGGCTGCGAATAGCCTTGCTGCTGCGGGGCATAGCCTTGCTGCTGGCCGTAGCCCTGCTGGGACGGCGCGGGGCGCTGCGGGGCCGGCGGGGTGCTGCTGCCGAAGATCGAGCCAAGGCCGCCCAAGAAGCTGCCGCCGCCCTGGGAGGCCGGGGCCGGGCGATCGGCGTTTTCCTGCAGGTCCTTGACCTGATCCTCGAGCTGCTTGATGCGGTCGGCGGCCGCCTTCATGCCCTGCTCCTGGATGATCACCGCCTGGGCGAGCAGGTAGGGCGCGGTGGGGTTGTCGCGCACCGACTGGGTGATGAAGGCCTCGGCGTCGGCATCGCGCGGCGTCGCCGCTGCGGCTTTGACGCGGTCGAAGAGAGAGCTAAGCAGTTGACGTTCTTCGGGCGACATGATGGCTCCATGAAAACTTTGATGCGATTTCTTATCGCATCACCTGACGTAGGTAGGGATTTCGGCTTTTCAAAGCCCTGCGAGGTTACATTTCGGTAAGGGCAGGGCGTCAAGGATATCTTCACCCGTTCCGTGGCTTGTCTTTTTCCCGCATTGTTTTACGCATGGAACAGCATTATGTCGGGCACACGACAAATCACGGTGGAGAGTTGTTCATGAACGACGACGAACAGGAAGACAAGAAGACGGAACTGCCGCTTGGCAAGGAAACGGAGGCGAATCTCTTCAAGTCGCGTTCGATCTTCATCTATGGCGGCATCACGCAGGAACTGGCCCAGAAGGTCTGCTCGCAGCTGGTCGCCCTTGCCGCCGCCAGCGACGAAGACATCCGCATCTATGTCAGCTCGCCCGGCGGTCACGTCGAGTCAGGCGATTCGATCCATGACATGATCAAGTTCATCAAGCCGAAGGTCTGGATCATCGGAACCGGCTGGGTTGCGTCTGCCGGCGCGCTGATCTTCGTCAGCGTTCCCAAGGAGCGCCGCCTTTGCCTGCCGAACACCCGCTTCCTGCTGCACCAGCCCTCCGGCGGCACGCGCGGCATGGCTTCGGACATCGAGATCCAGGCGCGCGAGATCATCAAGATGAACGAGCGCCTGAACCGCATCTTCGCGGCCGCCACCGGCCAGCCGCTCGAAAAGATCGCCAAGGACACCGACCGCGACTACTGGCTCTCGGCCGAAGACGCCAAGACCTACGGTCTGGTTTCCCGCATCGTGACCTCGCAAAGCGAAGTCTGATAGCTTGTCACGATGCGCCCCTGCCTGCTTGAATGCGGGCGGGGGCGCTTTTTTATTGGCCGTCCCAGACGGTACAGTCTTTGGCGTCAGCGACGGAATGCCAGAGGAAGGGCCTTGCATCACGCCCAGCTCTAATGCTCCATGATGCGTCCCGCATCCCCGAGTCCGTGACTTACCATGCTCAAAGAAATCTCCCCCCAAGCCATCTTCATGGGCTGCCTCACCGCCTTTGTCGGCTTCGCCAGTTCCTTCGCGGTCGTCCTCCACGGACTGCAGGCGGTCGGGGCCACCGATGCACAGGCAGCGTCGGGACTGATGGTGCTGTCGATCGCCATGGGGCTCTGTGCCATCGTCATCAGCCTGTCGACGAAGTTGCCGGTCAGCATTGCTTGGTCGACGCCAGGGGCGGCGCTGCTCGCGAGCACAGGTGCGATTTCGGGCGGATTTCCGGCCGCCGTCGGCGCCTTCTTGGTTTGTGCCGTGCTTATCATCGTCGCCGGGCTGTTCCGGCCTCTCGGCCGTGCTGTCGCGTCCATTCCTTCGCCGCTTGCCAATGCGATGCTTGCAGGCGTGCTGATCGGCCTCTGTTTCGCGCCGGTCAAGGCGATTGCCTTCAACCCATTGCTCGGACTGCCGATCGTTCTGGCATGGATCGTCGTCGGCGCGTTCAAGCGTCTCTGGGCCGTACCGGCGGCGCTGGCCGCTTTCGTGCTGGTGCTGGCTTTCGGCATCGAGATGCCGGCGGGCGCCATGTCGACCATCGGTCAGTCCTTGCTGCCGCATATCGAGCTAGTCCAGCCGCTGTTCAGCGTGGCGGGCCTTGTGTCGATTGCGCTGCCGCTTTTCATCGTCACCATGGCCTCGCAGAATATTCCCGGCATCGCCGTCCTCAAGGTCAACGACTACAATCCGAAGCCGGGCCCGCTATTTGCAGTGACCGGGCTGTTTTCGCTGCTGAGCACGCCTTTCGGCGGGCACGCCGTCAACCTTGCGGCGATCACGGCCGCCATGTGCGCCGGCCGGGATGCCCATGCCGATCCTGACCGCCGCTACTGGGCCGCAGTGGTGGCCGGGATCGTCTACATCATCTTCGGGCTTCTGGCCGGCGCCGTCACCGCCTTCGTGGCGCTGGCGCCGCCTATTCTGATCGAGGCGGTGGCCGGTCTTGCACTGATCGGCGCTTTCTCCGCCTCTGCCATGGCAGCCTACCAGCAGCCGGAAAACCGGGAGGCGGCGGCAGTGACATTCCTCGTGACCGCCTCGGGCGTGTCCTTCGGCGGCATTTCAGGGGCTTTCTGGGGCTTGATTGCCGGAGGGATGATGATGGCCCTGCAGCGATTGGTGCAAATGGCGAAAGACTAGGCGGGGGTTGCTTCTTTTTTGTCCGACAGCTATAAGCCAACCCATGAAGTCCACAGGCGCCCATATTTCAAAGCAGATTGCACGCGGCCGTATTGCCCTGCGTGACCATTCGCGCGCCTTCACCTCGCTTCTTCTCCTCGGCCTTACGCGCGGTTGCCGGGTCCCCTGAGGAGCGCCCGGCGGCCGACAAGCCCGCCCGGCATTCGCTCCTCGATCCCGTATCCGACAATTTTTCAAGGCCACTTTCAACGCCGCTTTTGTCATCGCCAAGCCACAGCCGATCGGCTATGAGGCAGGCAATCGACGGCACGAGGACAAGACGATGGACGCACAGAATCAAGCCAACAAGTCTCCCGCTGCAAAATCCCGTTTCAAAGGCATGGCCGATGCCGCGGAAAAATACCGCGCCTATCCGCAGGTAGCTATTCCCGACCGCACCTGGCCTTCGAAGACCCTGACTAAGCCGCCGATCTGGTGCTCGGTCGATCTGCGCGACGGCAACCAGGCTTTGGTCGACCCGATGGGCCACGACCGAAAGGCCCGCATGTTCCAGCTGCTGTTGGAAATGGGCTTCAAGGAAATCGAGATCGGCTTTCCGTCGGCCTCGCAGACCGATTTCGATTTTGCCCGCTGGTGCATCGAGGAGGGCAACGTCTCCGATGACGTGTCGCTGCAGGTGCTGGTGCAGTGCCGGCCGGAATTGATTACCCGCACGTTCGAATCGCTGCAGGGCGCCAAGCGGCCGATCGTCCATTTCTACAATTCGACCAGTGAGTTGCAGCGCCGCGTGGTGTTTGCGAAGGACGTGCACGGGATCAAGCAGATTGCCGTCGATGCGGCCAAGATGATCACCGACATGGCGGCCAAGGCGGGCGGCGACTACCGCTTCGAATATTCGCCGGAGAGCTTTACCGGCACCGAGCTGGATGTGGCGCTGGAGATCTGCAACGCCGTCATCGCCGAAGTGCGGCCGACTGCCGACAACAAGCTGATCATCAACCTGCCGTCGACTGTCGAGATGGCGACGCCGAACGTCTATGCCGACCAGATCGAGTGGATGTGCCGCAACCTCGACAACCGCGAGAACCTGATCATCTCGCTGCATCCGCACAACGACCGCGGCACCGGCATCGCTGCTGCCGAACTGGGCCTGCTGGCCGGCGCCGACCGCGTCGAGGGCACGCTGTTCGGCAATGGCGAGCGCACCGGCAATGTCGATGTGGTGACCATGGCGCTGAACATGTTCACGCAAGGGGTCGACCCCGAGATCGACTGCTCCGATATCGAGCGGATCAAGGAAGTCTACGAATATTCGAACCAGATGACGATTGCCGAGCGCCACCCTTACGTCGGCGAACTGGTCTACACGGCTTTTTCGGGCTCGCATCAGGATGCGATCAACAAGGGCATGAAGGCCAGCAAGACTGCCAATACCTCCATCTGGGAAGTGCCCTATCTGCCGATCGATCCGCAGGATGTCGGACGCTCCTACGAGGCGATCATCCGCATCAACTCGCAGTCCGGCAAGGGCGGCATCGCCTATATCCTGCAGCAGGACTACGGTCTGAACCTGCCGCGCAACCTGCAGGTCGAGTTCCGCGAGGAGATCCAGCACATCACCGATGTCGAGGGCAAGGAGCTGCCGGCCAAGCGGATCTATGATCGCTTCATGGAGCTCTATGTCCACCAGACGGATGCACGGCTGCGCTTCGTCGATTTCCACAGCTTCGCCAGCCCGGAGCGCAAGGGTCAAACGATCGTTGCCGCCGAGATCACCGATAACGGCGAACTGAAACGCATCGAGGGCAAGGGCAACGGGCCGATCGATGGTTTCATCAATGCACTGTCGGTCTATCTCGGTGTTGAAATGTCGGTCGAGGATTACTCGGAGCACTCACTCCAGCACGGCTCGAATGCCGCGGCGATCTCCTACGTCGAGACGTCCTATCCGGGTGGAAAATTGTTCGGTGCCGGCGTCAACACCAACATCGTCGCAGCCTCGCTGGAGGCGATCGTCTCCGCGGCCAACCGTGTTCTCGCCTTGAAGGCAAAAGCTTGAATTTGCTTTTCAAGGCACTGCTCAGATAAGACAAAAGAAAATGGCGGCCTCACGGGCCGCCATTTTTCGTCAGAGAACAATGCAGTCAGATCCCGACCGAGACGCGGTTGGCGATATCGTCGAGGAGGGCGTCCGAGGAGGCGCCGACAACGGCATAGCCGGTGCCGCCGCGATGCCAGGGTATGACGCCGATGTCGTCCTTGATGATCTCGTTGAAGTCGTTGGTGTCGTTCGCCATGCTCTCCTTGAAGAAGCAGACCGAGATGATTTCACCATCGATGTTGCGGTAGACCAGTTGTCCGGTGGGCTTGCCGGCTGCCACCAGCAGACGCGCGCCCTGGAAAGACAGTCCCGCGCCGGAGAGGTCCGGCAGGCTGAACTTGACACCGACGGCGGATGTCAGCCAAGCGAGGATTTCATCCGTCTGATTGGGCCCGAGTTCGACAACGTGGCTCGTCTGTCGCAGGTAGATCCGTTGGGCTGCAGCGATGTCATCGGGCCAGGTGCGCCCCTGGTTCGGCGTCAAGGGTAAGGTGATGCGGGCAGCGCCCGGCTGGCTGCCGAAGAAATAGCCGATGCCGCCACCGATGACGAACAGGATCAGGGCGGCGGCGAGCGCCTGTTTGCCCGACGGCGCCAGTTTGACTGCCGGACGGGCAAGCCGCCGAACGTCCCGCGCCTTGGGTTCCGGTGCGCTCTTGATCGAGCGGACGAGGGCCAGCGGCACAGGCTCCTTCAGTAGTTCATCAAAGGCCTTGCGGCCCATTTCCGAGCCTCGGCGCAGATTGTCGTAGACCTTGTGGGTGTCGGCGTCGCCGGCCAGAAGCTCATCCAACGCCTGCTTTTCCTCGTGGCTGGCCTCGCCGTCGATATAGGCGGCCAGCCGTGCCTCGATGGGGGGCTTGCGGTGATCCTTCACGGTCATGACCTCTGGCTATGGCGGCTAAGCCCGCCGGCGGCGAAGGCCAGACGCGCACTGGCAAGCCGCGATGCGACCACCGACTGCGGAATGCCGAGTATATCGGCCGTCTGCTTGTAGCTGTGGCCTTCGACATCGACCAGCAGGAATATGCTGGCGAGACCATCGGGCAGAGCGCTGACCGCCTGATGGCTGTCGCTTTTCTCGGGCGCATGCAGTTGATGCAGCGTCGCTTGACCCGGCTGCACGGCAGTAGGCCTCGAGGAGCCGGCACGGAGGCGGTGGCGGCGGGATTCCTCGACCCACAACTGTCTGGTCATCGCATAGAGCCAGCTTTCCAAACGGCCTTCATTGTTCCAAAGGTGGATCTTGACCACGCTTCGCTGACAGACCTTCTGCAGCAGTTCGTCGGCCTCAGCGACGTCACCGGTGAGAGTGACCGCGAAGCGGCGAAGCTTCGGCAGGAGGCCAACCAGATCGCGTCGGATGTCCGGAGCAGCTAAGGAAGCAGGCATTGTCTTTCCACGATAGGTTTAACCGCCGTCGGGCCCAATATGGGCAGGCTGGTGTCAACGACAACGCGTAGAGGACGCGCATCAGCGTTGCGGGCTGATGTCGATCGACGCATCTCAAAGCACATCCATGACGCTCATATGACCACTTCGCAGCCATTTCCGCAAGCCTGCTGACAGCGAGATCGGTGGCAGAAGGCGGTTTCCCGGCGCCAATCATCTGTTTTTTCGAATAAACGCATGTGTCTCCCCGACACCATCCGGGCGAGCGGATCCGGCGTCGATCAAGGCGCCAGAATATCGATGCCTTCGGCGGAAACGCCGTCACCTGTGGAATTGAGGCCGAAGCGTTCTGCCTTGAGGTCCCAGGCGCCCGGACCGCCCGATATGGAGAAAAGGTTGTAGGTCGCCGGTGGCTTCGAGCCGCCAAGACCCTGCGATGCAGAGGCGACGCCAACAACAGGCACGCGCCCCTGCGGTCCGCGCAGCCAGTGCAGCGTGTTGAGGTGGGTATGGCCGTGCAACACCAGCTCGGCCCCCCCGGTCGAGACGACGGCGGCAAAGCGGCGGATGCCGATCATCCGTTTGTGGAAGGATGCGGCGCCGCGGATCGGCGGGTGGTGGATCATGATCACGCGGAAAAGCCCGGCCTCGCCGGCGGCCCGAAGCATGTGCACCGTCTCGCGCGCCTGGCGGGAGCCGAAAAAACCACTGGCGGCAAAGGGCAGGGTGGCCACGGCCGTCGAGCAGCCGATGATGGCAACGCGGTCTCGCACACGCAGATAGGGGAAGACGTGAATGTCCTCTTCCCAGCCTGCCGGTGCCAGGTCGCCTTTCACGTAGGGGTACCAGGCCCGCACTGATTTCTCGTAGGATCCGGGCACATAGGCGTCGTGGTTGCCGGGCACGACGGAGGTGGATGTCGGCGGTCCCACCGTCGCCAGCCATTCGGCGGCGGTGCGCACCTCGATCTTGGTGCCGAGATTGACGAGATCGCCTGTTATGGCAAGGTGATCAACCTGTTTCGCGCTGATGTCGGCCAGAAGAAGATCGAGTGTATCGCCGAAAAGATGCTTGCGCCGGTTTCGGTGCCAATTCACGAACCCGGTAATGCGTTTGGATGCGAGTTCCCACAGGGAAAGCCGTGGAAGTGGCCCGAGATGGATATCGGAGATATGCGCGAGCTTGAACATGGGTGAGACATAGAACACTCTTGTGTCAAATCAAATGCTTCCCCAGCCTTCGTGTCTGGAAGTTTGAACGTTCGGCAAGATCGGTCGCAAAGGAGAAGTGGCATGCAGGATGGCTCGTCGAGCGAAGTGCGCGGCTGGAAGGAGAAACTCGTGCTGCCGATCGCACATTTCTACTTCGCGCTGACGCGCGGCATGACGCTCGGGGTTCGCGCAGCCTGTTTCGATAGCGAGGGACGGATTTTCCTCGTCCGCCATTCCTACCTTCCCGGCTGGTATATGCCTGGCGGCGGCGTGGAGCGGCACGAGACGGTGGAAGAGGCGCTGGCCAAGGAACTGCGGGAGGAGGGAAACCTGGTCATCACCGACAGGCCAACCCTGCTCGGCGTCTACCTCAACCGGGCCGTCAGCCGCCGCGATCATGTCGCCTTCTACCGCGTGACGGTGGAACAGCGCGTGCCGCGTCAGCCCGACTGGGAGATCGCCGAGAGCGGCTTCTTCGCTCTCGACGCGCTGCCTGCCGCCACGACGCCGGCAACGCTGCGGCGTTTGCAGGAGATCAGCGGCGATGCACTACCGTCCGGCTTCTGGTAGGCGGACAGACTACATGCCGTCACGGCCATGTGGCCGTTCGAGATCGAGCGCCGGCCCCATCGGGACGATGCCAGTCGGGTTGATCGTCTTGTGGCTGGCGTAATAGTGGCGCTTGATATGCGCCATGTTGACGGTCTCCTTTACGCCTGGCACCTGGTATAGTTCACGCAAATAGGCCGACAGGTTCGGGTAATCCTCGATCCGGCGGATGTTGCACTTGAAGTGACCGACATAGACAGCGTCGAAGCGAACCAGGGTGGTGAACAGGCGCCAGTCGGCTTCGGTCAGTGTCGTGCCGACGAGGTAGCGACTTTCACCCAGGCGTTTCTCCAGGCTGTCCAGCGTCTCGAACAGCTTGCCGACATGCTCGTCATAGGCTTGCTGCGTCGTTGCGAAACCTGACTTGTAGACGCCGTTGTTGACGGTGTCGTAGACAAGCTCGTTGATGCGATCGATTTCGCCGCGCAGGGCCTCCGGATAGTAATCCGCCGTCGAGGCGGTGAGGCCGTCGAAGGCGCTGTTGAACATCCGGATGATTTCCGAGGATTCGTTGTTGACGATCGTTCCCGTTTTCGTATCCCAGAGCACCGGTACCGTGACGCGGCCGGAATAGTGCGGATCGGCCTTGGTGTAGATTTCCCACATGGCCTTGGCGCCGAACAGGTGATCGACGGTGCCGCCATCGCGGTTCTTGAATTCCCAGCCGTTTTCCAGCATCAGCGGATCGACGATCGAGACCGAGATGATCTCTTCCAGACCCTTCAGCTTGCGGAAGATCAGTGTCCTGTGCGCCCAGGGGCAAGCGAGGGCGACATAGAGGTGATAGCGGCCTGCCTCGGCCTTGAAACCGCCTATGCCGCTCGGGCCGGCGCTGCCATCGGCGGTCACCCAATTGCGAAACTGCGAAGCGGCGCGCATGAAATGGCCCTTCGTTTCCTTTGTGTCGTACCAGACGTCATGCCAGACGCCGTCAACCAGCATGCCCATGTCAGTGTCCTTTCGAATTGCTTTGTCTGATACATACGCTGCCCTGCGGAAATTTCGAGCGCGCAAAGATTGAACAGTCCGTTGCTTTCGGCAGCGCCGCATTTTGCATTGGACGGAGGAAATATTTCCTGCTATCGGCCTCGTCACAATTAAAGGACCTTGATCGATGAACGTGACCAGAGAGATGCGACGACGCTGATGGACCCGAACGCCACAACAGGCGTTTCCGAGACCCATCCCCCATGTCATCTGGTTTTTTACGTTCATGCACAAGCACGATCTGGTCTACCTCACCGAGGATGCGTCGCACGACGCCGTCGTCGAACTCATCAACGAAGAAGCATTCGGTCCGGGGCGGTTCGTCCGGGCGGCAGCGCGCATCCGCGAGCAGGGGCCGCATGACCGGTCGCTATCCTTCATCTGCGCCGACGATGGCGAGACCGTCGCCTCGGTCAGGATGACGGCGGTCATGGCCGGCGGCGTGCGCGGTCACCTCCTGGGCCCGCTGGCGGTGCGGCCGTCGCACAAAAGCCGGGGCATCGGCCGTGAACTCGTGCGCATCGCCGTCGAGGCGGCGCGGCGGAAGGGATCGGAGGCGGTCATTCTCGTCGGCGATCCGCCCTACTACGAACCGCTCGGCTTCGAGAAAGTCGCCTATAATGCGCTGGAGTTCCCCGGGCCGGTGGATCCGCGCCGGGTGCTGGTCGTGCCGATCGGCGATGATGTGCACGCGAGGCTCAAGGGTCCGATCGGCTGGACGGAATAGTCGCTGCGATCAGGCGGCCGGCGTCAGCCGCTTTTGCAGGAATGTCCTGTTGCGGCCGGGCAGAAAATCCGCAAGCTCGCCGAAGATAACATAACCCTGTCGCTGATAGGCCCGCAGCGCCTGCGGGTTGAACGTGTCGATCCAGGCGCTGTTGCAGCCGCGCGCGACAGCCTCGGTCTCAGCAAGTGACAGCAGCTTGCCCGCCAAGCCTTGACCGCGCAATCGCTCGGGGACGAAAAGCCACTGGATGTAGAGCCACCCCCAGGCGGTGGAGCCGAGGGTGCCGCCGACGACACTGCCGTCTTCGTCGCGGATCAGCACGGCGAGCGGCCGGCGACCCGGTGGCCCGACATCAGCCGTATTGAACCCGGTGAGGCCATTCATGATCACTGCCATGTCGGCATCGGCGGGGGCGTCGGTCAGGTCCAGCTGCGGTATGGTCATGGGTTAGCGTCCCTCGCGCCACCAGGTCGCCGCCAGCAGGAAGAGCAGGGCGGCAAGCCCGAGGAAGCCGGCAAATAAGGGCAGCGTGTTGATGCCGCGCAAGACTGTCTCGTCGGTTAGGTGGATGCTCATGCGCTGGTCGTCGGCAATTCTGACGGCGCCACGCACCGGCAGGATGGGCGGCACGACGATGCTGTTGCCGGCAGCGGCAACGCGGGTCACCAATCCCTTCGTCTGACTGGCAAGCGATTTCAGCGTGTCGGTGGTGGAGATCATCGCCTTGAACTCCGGCGCATCGACGGCGCCGACATGCACCAGTGTCGACAACTTGCCATTGGTGATCTCGAACAGCCCGATCTCGTCGGTGTGCTTTTCGGCACGGTAGAGGCCAGGCTCGCCCTGGGTCAGCTTGACGGTTTCGGATTTGCCGGAGGGATATTTGATCGTGGCGCTGCCCGGGTCGTCGCCGACCGTCTGGCGGGTGATCTGAAGGGTGCGGCCTGAGGCTGTTGCCGTCAGCGCTTCTTCCTCAAGCGCCGGTTCCTTCATCAGCCAGTGGGCGATGCGCCGATAGAGAGCAACGCTCGGTCCGCCGCCCTCAAAGCCGCGCGACCAGAGCCAGCCCTGGTCCGACAAAAGCATGGCAACCCGGCCTTCGCCGGCACGATTGAGCACCAGCAGCGGGTGATTGTCGGCGCCAACCATGACAGTCTGGCCCTCTGGCGGTTCCACGTCGACGGTGCGAAACCAGCGCCCCCAATGAGGCGGTTCCACATCTGCGCCGTCGAGGCCACGGGTGACGGGATGCTTGCGGCCTTCTTCCGACAGGCGGGGATAGAAGGGCTTGTCGATCATATTGCCGGTCGGCTCGGCCGGAAGCACGGATTGCAGCGGTGTCAGGGCAATCGAATCCTGGCTGGCATGCTCCGGTCCGGCAGCGATCAAGAGGGCGCCGCCGTTCTGGACGTATTGGGCGATGTAGTCGTAGTAGAGGATCGGCAGCACGCCGCGGTGCTGGTAGCGATCGAAGATGATCAGATCGAAATCCTTGATCTTGTCGACGAACAGTTCCCGCGTTGGAAAGGCGATCAGCGACAGCTCGTTGATCGGCGTCCCATCCTGCTTTTCCGGCGGACGCAGGATGGTGAAGTGCACCAGATCCACGGAAGCATCTGACTTCAGCAGATTGCGCCAGGCGCGCTCGCCGGCGTGGGGTTCACCGGAAACGAGCAGCACGCGCATGTTCTGCCGGATACCCTCGATCAGGTGAACGGTGCGATTGTTGACGAGGGTGATTTCTCCCGGCAGTTCGGCGACCGAGAATTCGAGCACGTTGTTGCCGGCGCGCGGCACCTTGAAGCTGAACGGCGTTTCCTGCCCGGGTGTCGCCTGCAGCGTGGCGATCTCGTTGCCATTGAGCTTGACGGTGACGGGCGCGATGCCGCCCGGGCTCGGACCGTCATCGACGACACGCAACGTTAGCTGCTGCTCCTCGTTGACGATACCGAAGCGCGGACCCCGCACCACCTCGATGCGCCGATCGAACTCATTGGCTCGCCCGGTGATCAATCCGTGGATCGGTGCGCTGAAGCCGAGAGACTGGGTGCTTGAGGGGATGTCGTGGATCTGGCCGTCGGTCAGGAAGATGGCGCCGCCGATGCGGGCCGGCGGGATGTCGCCGATTGCGGCGTGCAGCGCTGAAAACAGCCGTGTCGCCGGCGTGTCGGACTCGGCAGTATCCTTGGCGTCGATATAGCGCGGCTCTATCCTCGGAAAGGCGGCCAGCCGATCCTTCAACTGCGCCAGCGCCTCATCGGTCATTTTGATGCGCTCGGGCGTCAGCTGGCTTTGGCTGCGGTCGATGACGACGGGAACGATGGTCGACAGGCGGTCGCGATCCTCCTGCATCAGCAGCGGATTTGCGAGCGCTGCCAAGAGCGCGATGCCGGCAAGCGATCTCACAAGGGCGCCGCGCAGACCTCGCCAGATGGAAAAAACGGCAATGAGCGCCATGACGGCGGCCAGCGCCGCGATCACTGACCAGGGGAGGAAAGGTTGGAAATCCAGCGTCATGCTATTGCCCCAGCCGTTCCAGCAGGTCCGGAACGTGGACCTGGTCGGCCTTGTAGTTGCCGGTCAGCATATACATCATGATGTTGACGCCGCTTCGAAAGGCATATTCGCGCTGCATCTCGTCCTGTGGGACGGTCGGCAGCAGCGGCGCGCCGTTATCATCGACCGCCCAGGCGCCGGCAAAGTCGTTGCCGGTGATCATGATCGGCGTAACGCCGTCGGATGTTGCTGCCTGCTTCACACCGGTATCGGTACGATTGTCCGGATGGGACTCGATCCACAGCGGGCTGCCGGTGTAGCGGCCCGGAAAGTTCGAAAGCAGGTAGAAGGATTTCGTCAGCACGTGCTTGGGTGGGACCGGCTCAAGTGGTGGAATGTCGAGGTTGGCGAGGATTGCCTGCAGGCGCTCGCCGTTGGGGCCGGGGGCGGCGTTGTCACCAAACGAGCTCAGGGCATCGCGGGTATCGAACAACACCGTGCCGCCCGATCGCATATAGGCGTCGATGCGGTTCATCGTCGTGCTGCTCGGCATCGGTGCCGTGGCGCTGATCGGCCAGTAGAGCAGCGGGAACAGCGATAGTTCGTCCTTGGCCGGGTCGACGCCGACGGGCGGTCCCGGCTCCAGCGTCGTACGGTAGGTGAGGAAATCGGTGAGGCCGGCTAAGCCGCGCTCGGAGAGCTGGTCGACCTCGTTCTCGCCGGTGACGATATAGGCGAGATGGGTCTTGTCGAGGCGTGACTCGATGATGTCGTCGCCGGGCTTCGCATCGTCGGCGCGCATCTCGACCGGATGGAAAAAGGCAGCGGCAGCCAGGGCTACCGCGAGCATCGCAGCCGTTCCCGTCGTCGCGCGCCTGGGACGACGGAACTTGGAAAAGGCGCCGTTCATGATGAGCACGACCAGGCCGTCTGCGATCAGCAGAAACAGGGCGAGCGTGAACAGCACGGGCTTTGCCGACCAGGCCTCTCCGCCGATCAGCCCCTCGCGCCTGACAGTCGTTGAAGTGGAGATATCGAGCGGCTTGAGTTCGGCGTGGTCCGGGAGAACGTTCAAGGCGGTAAATCCTTCCTCCGAGCCGTAGAGGCCCGGCGGGTTGTCGAAGCCTGCGAGCGGCGGGCCCTTCTTGCCGGTCTCGAGCGGCCGAGCGCTACCGGTTTCCGCCGTCAGCGCGCCTTTGGCTGTTAGCAGCCGATAGGGCGGCAGGGTTTCCTTTGTCGCCGCTTCGCCAGACGCAACGCCCCCCGAGCGAGACATCTGGACGATCCGGCGCAGCATCTCGACGAAGTCGCCTGAAATCGGCAGGTCGGACCACGAGGCCTCGGCACTGACGTGGAACAGCACGATGCGGCCGGCTTGGACGCTCTTTTCTGTGACGAGGGGCGTGCCGTCGGCAAGGCTTGCCCAGGTTCGCTCGGCCAGATCAGGCGTAGGTTCGGCCAGCACCTGGCGTTTTACCAGGACATTCTCCGGCCTCGCCATTCCGGCAAAGGGTCCGGAATTCGGAAAGTCGGCCAGCGGTTGCGGTTCGGCCCAGGACATGGCCCCACCGAGCGCCCGTTCGCCCTGGCGCAGGATCACCGGCACCAATGGATCTTCGGCGGGAGCGGCGGCCAGACGCGGACCGGCAAAGCGGATCAGCGTGCCGCCATTGGCGATCCAGCGCTGCATCGGCGCATAGCTGTCGGCCGGAAGGCGTCCGATGTCGGCCATGATGATGACGGACGGATTGCCTGCAAGCAGCTGGGTGATGGATTTCGCGAGATCGTCGGCCTCCGGTTTGATGAGGTCGGCATAGGGCTGCAGGGCCTTCTGGATGTAGTAGAGTGGCGACAGCAGCGGCTGGAATTCATCCGCCGCCTGGCCGGAGAGCAGCGCGACACGGCGGCGCTTGAATCCGTCGTCGAGGAGGTGCACCGAGCCGGCAGTGCTGTGGCCATCGATGCTGACACGAGCGAAGTCGTTGCGCATTTCAAAGGGCGCGGCGATGGTGCCCGAGGCAACGGTCTGGCCGGCTCCAAAGGCAAGCGTGCCGGCGGCAATCGGGCGGCCCTGCGCATCCTGGGCGCTGAGGGTCATTTTGCCCGAGCTTGAGCCATTCAATCGGCTGGCCGTAACGGTCATGACGTCGGCGCTGTTGGACGCGCTCGTCAGGGCTACTGCCTGGCTGCCGTCGCCCTCGATGAGCCTGAGGTCGCCCGGCGCCAGCGCCGACAACTGCTGGATCGTGTCGTCCTTGTCTCCGCTCGCGATGCCGTCGGAGAGAAAGGCGAGCGTTCCGGGTGCGGTACCGTTGAGCGCTGACTTAACCGACAGCAGGGCGCGGCCGCGATCCGGGACCAGGGGAACGGGTGCCGCCGCATGCAGCTTGTCGCGCGCCGCAGCAGCGGTGCCGGGAACAGCGTCGTTGGTCTGGTTGGCGGTGAAGGCGATGACGACGGGCGTCTCGCTGGCCTCGGCATCACCGATCAGCGCGTCGGCGGTCTGCACGCGGCGATCCCAGTCGGGGGTGCTCGCCCAGCCATTGTCGATCAACAGCACGAGCGGGCCGTTGCCGGAGAGCGTGTTGGTGCGCGGATTGAAAACCGGATCAGCGATGGCAAGGATCACGCAGGCCGCCATCAGCATGCGCAACAGCGTCAGCCACCACGGACTGTTCGCGGGCGTTTCCTCTCGTTTCAGAACCTGCGCCAGGATTTTCAGCGGCGGGAAGACTTCGGCCTGCGGGCGTGGCGGTGTCATCCGCAACAGCCACCAAATCACCGGCAGGGCCACCAGCGCAGCCAGCATCTCCGGATAGGCGAAGGCCAGCGCGCTCAAAGCTGGCCACCATGGGTCGCCTTGGTCGGCATGCCCGAGAGATGGGTGTGGACAGCAACCAGGGCTTCTGAGGCGAGATGATCGGTGCGGTGGGTGACGAAGGCCCAGCCGAGCTGGCGGAGCGATTCACCAAGACTGTGACGACGCGCCAGGTAGGCACGCTGGTAATCCTCGCGGATGGTTTCGGCACGACCGGCCACCAGCCGTTCGCCGGTTTCCGGATCGGTGAACTCGGTGCGGCCGGTGTAGGGGAAGGTCTCCTCGGCAGGGTCGGCGATCTCGACCACATGGCCACGCAGGCCGCGGCGGGCAAGCGGACCAAGACGGGCCATGATGCTGTCGCTGTCGTCGAGAAAATCACCGATCAGCACGACATCGCTCCAGCCACGGATCATCGCCGTCTGCGGCAGGCCGCCGGTGAGAGGGGTGTGCATCAGCGCCGTTGCCAGCCGTTCTGCGGCGTTGCGGGCGGAGATCGGCTCCATGATGCCGGGGCAGCCGATGCGCTCGCCGGAGCGGGCGAGGATTTCCGCCAGCGCCAGCATGATGACCAGTGCGCGGCTTTCCTTCGAGACATGGCCGAAGGTGGACTTGTACATCATCGACGGCGACATGTCGGCCCAGAGCCAGATGGTGTGGGCGGCTTCCCATTCGTGGTCGCGGATATAGGTATGGTCGTCGCGGGCCGAGCGGCGCCAGTCGATGCGCGCCAGGCTTTCGCCATCGCTATAGGGGCGAAACTGCCAGAAGTTTTCGCCGATGCCGCGCTTGCGGCGGCCGTGCCAGCCGGCGATTACGGTGTTGGCGATGCGCTGGGCCTCGACGAGGCAGTCGGGCACGAGGGCTGCGCGCTGCCGGGCTCGGGATAGGGCATCGCTGCCGGATGTCGGATTGACGATCTGTCCGATGGATGCCACGCGGTGCGCTCTCCCTAGGTCCTGGCCTGCTTGACCAGGTCCGAAATGACATCGCGCACCGACATGCCTTCGGCACGGGCGACGAATGTCAGCGCCATGCGGTGCTGCAGGATCGGCTCGGCCAGCGCGTGGACATCGTCCAGCGACGGGGCGAGGCGGCCCTGATAGAGGGCGCGGGCGCGGGTGCAGAGCATCATGGCCTGGCCGGCGCGCGGTCCCGGACCCCAGGCGACGTGCTTGTCGGTGGTGGCGTTGCCTTGGCCGGGACGGGCCGAGCGCACCAGCGAGAGGATGGCGTCGACGACGCTGTCGCTGATCGGCATCTGGCGGATGAGTTTCTGGATTTCCGACAGGCGGCCGGCGTCGATGGCGGCGCTGGCCTTGGCCTCCGACATGCCGGTGGTGTCGAGCAGGATGCGGCGTTCGTCAGCCAGTTCCGGATAGCCGACATCGACCTGCAACAGGAAGCGGTCGAGCTGTGCTTCCGGCAGCGGATAGGTGCCTTCCTGCTCCAGCGGGTTCTGGGTGGCAAGCACATGGAAGGGGGCCGGCAGGTCGTAGCGCTGGCCGGCGATGGTGACATGGTATTCCTGCATGGCCTGCAGCAGCGCGGATTGCGTGCGCGGCGAGGCGCGGTTGATTTCGTCGGCCATCAGCAGCTGCGCGAAGATCGGGCCTTTCACGAAGCGGAAGGACCGGCGGCCGGTCTCGTCCTGGTCCATGACCTCGGAGCCCAGAATGTCTGAAGGCATCAGGTCCGGGGTGAACTGTACGCGGCTGGCGCCGAGGCCGAGCACGTCGCCGAGCGTCGTCACCAGCTTGGTCTTGGCAAGCCCGGGAACGCCGACCAGCAGCGCATGGCCGCCGGCCAGAACCGCCAGCAGCGTCTTTTCGACCACGCTTTCCTGACCGAAGATGACCTTCGAAACCTGCTCGCGGATAGCTGCGATATCTGCCAGCGCACGCTCCGCAGATGCTATCATGGCCTTGTCGTCGAGGCTTGCCTCTGTCGAATTGATCATGCCCATGTGCATCTCCGGCGGCTAGAAGGCGGGTGTGTCGATTCGCAGTTCATACAGATTGGCCTCATACTCAAGCGAATTTATCCCCCATGACAATGCTGACAAGTGCGTTCGGAGTGACTATCTCGTGAGACTGCGATCAGTAGAGACCAACCGGGACGGAACAATGGCAGCCGAGGAAATCAGCGCAACGACGGACGCGGCAGGGCTTGCCGCGCTGATTGCGCGCGCCGCCGGCGATGCCGGAGAGCATGCCAAGGGCCCGCCGCCCGTGGAGAAATGGAACCCGCCTTTCTGCGGCGATCTCGACATGGAGATCCGCAGCGACGGCACCTGGTTCTACATGGGAACCCCGATCGGCCGGGCACCGCTGGTCCGGCTGTTTTCGACGGTGCTGCGCAAGGACGAGGATGGCAGGACCTACCTCGTGACGCCGGTGGAAAAGGTCGGCATCCGCGTCGCCGATGCGCCTTTCGTTGCGGTCGAGATAACTGTCAGTCATGGCGGTGAGGGCCCGCTGCTCACCTTCCGCACCAATGTCGGCGATGTCGTCGAGGCGGGGCCGGATCATCCGCTGCGCTTCGTCGTTCATGGGGAGCATAAGCAGTTGAAGCCCTACCTGCATGTTCGTGGCAGGCTCGAGGCGCTGCTGTCGCGCCCGGTGATGTACGATCTCGTCGGACTGGGAGAGACGCTCGACATTAACGGCGTCGCGATGTTTTGCGTGCGCTCCGGCGGCGCGACCTTTCCGGTCATGCCGGCAGCCGAACTGAGTGCGCTTGCGGATGCGTGAATTTCCGCTGTACTCGGCGGACGAATTCCGCCGCCGCGCCCTTAACCAAACCGGCAACCCCGCCGAACTTGCCTGGCGCGAGCATGGCGATCACCTGCTCAATCCGGAGCGGATCACCGATGTCGAGGGCATGGCGCTGCGCGATGCCGCCGTGCTGGTGCCTGTGATCGACGAGGGCGAGGATGCGCGGGTGATCTTCACCCTGCGGACGACGACGCTGCGCAAGCATTCCGGCCAGATCGCCTTTCCCGGCGGTGCCATCGACCCGGAGGATGCCTCTCCGGAGGCCGCCGCCATCCGTGAGGCGCAGGAGGAAATCGGGCTTGCCAACCTGTTCGTCGAACCGGTGGCGCGGCTGCCGCATTATCTGGCGGCGACCGGCTTTCGCATCACCCCCGTTCTGGCGGTGGTCAAGCCGGGCTTCGAGCTGACGTTGAGCCCGACCGAGGTCGAAGATGCCTTCGAGGTGCCGCTGTCGTTTCTGATGGACCCGGCCAACCACATGCGCGACAGCATGATGTGGAAGGGCGGGGAGCGACATTTCTACCGCATGCCCTATGGTCCAAGGATGATCTGGGGCATTACCGCCGGCATTGTCCGGACATTGTATGAGAGGCTTTACGCATGACGACGGTGGCCGGCGAGATTTGGTTCAAGGATGCAGCGCTCGGGCGGGTGCTTGCGCTGCTGAATGCCGATGGCGGCGAGGGGCGCGTGGTCGGCGGTGCAGTGCGAAACAGCCTGATGGGGCTTGATGTCTCAGATATCGACCTTGCCACCACGCTTCTGCCGGAAGACGTCGTGGCCCGCGCCAAGGCCGCCGGCATCAAGGCGGTGCCGACAGGCATCGCCCATGGCACGGTGACGCTTGTCATCGATGGCAAGCCATTCGAGGTGACGACGTTGCGCCGCGATGTCGAGACCGACGGTCGCCATGCGGAGGTCGCCTTCAGCACCGACTGGCAAGCGGACGCCGAGCGCCGCGACCTGACGATCAACGCGCTCTATGCCGACAAGGACGGTGAGGTCATCGACCTCGTCGGCGGGCTCGCCGACATCGAGACGCGCACCATCCGCTTCATCGGCGAGGCGGCGACGCGCATTGCCGAGGATCATCTGCGTATCCTCCGGTTCTTCCGCTTCTTTGCCTATTACGGCACCGGGCGCCCGGATGCTGCCGGCCTGCGGGCCTGCGCGGCGGCGCGCGCGACCTTGTCGTCGCTGTCTGCCGAACGGATCTGGTCGGAAACCAAGAAGCTGCTGGCGGCACCCGATCCGGGGAGGGCGCTGCTGTGGATGCGCCAGATCAGCGTGCTCAACGACATCCTGCCGGAAACGGAGAAATGGGGCATCGACGCCATTCCTGCCCTGGTGGCGACGGAACAGGCGCTTGGCTGGTCGCCGGACCCGCTTTTGCGGCTGGCCTCGATCATCCCGCCCGATGGGGAGCGCCTGGCGAAGCTCTCGGCCCGGCTCCGGTTGTCCAAGGCCGAGGCGGGAAGGCTTGCTGCATGGGCGGCAGCGCCCGCGGTCGATGACGAGATTTCCGAGGCCGGCCTTCAGAGGTTGCTTTATCGCCATGGACCGGAGGGTATCGGAACGCGCCTGAAGCTGGCACTGGCGATTGCGCGGGGCAAGGCCGAGGGGGATTTTGCGGAGATGGCGCGCACGGCGCGGATCGGCAAGCTGCTGGATCGCAGCAAGACGTGGAAGAAGCCCGCATTCCCGATCAGCGGGGTGGATGCGATGAACGCCGGCGTCGCGGCCGGCCCGCGCCTGGGCGAAGTCCTCGGTGCTCTCGAGCAGCAGTGGGTCGATGCGAATTTCAACCTTGACCGGGCGACGCTACTCGCCCGGTTGCGTGATATGGCGTCCTGACCAGGGCGTCATGATAAGGGCTTGATGATCAGGCTGCCTCAGCGTCGTCGTGGATGCGCTGCTTGATGTGGTCGACCATCGTTTCACGGATCATGGTCTCACCGTGGGCCGTCTTCATGTGATCGACAGCGCGGAGAACCACTTCCGCATCGTCGTCAGCCCGTGTGTGCCAGGCGCAGCCTGGAACGAGCGTTCCGCATTCAAAAAGTCTCATGATATCCTCCTTCCGGAGCGGTGGACGAAAACCACAGCTCCTTCGCGTTCCCGGACGCGCATACTCGTTTCACAGATGACCGACGCTCCTCCGTCGGTCTCCGGGAAATGTCGGTCTTTCCAGTCAGTCGGGCATGGCCCAGGCTTGGAAAAGATCGGATGTCTGCTGGATCGGACGATTGGCCGAGGCTCGCCTGGTGATGCGATCCTGGGGGATCGGGAAAACATCGTTCGCCCGGCGTCCTTTCAGCTGCATCTTGACCTGCTCGATGAAGCAGGACAAAGGCAGGTCCGATCCGCTCTTGATCCGCTGGTCTTCTGCTAGGCGCCTGATGAACTCAGGCGTGTCCATCGCACTGGCCGTGGTGGGGCCGGTCGTGGTCGTGGCTGCACTGCTCATTGTAGACATGACAATCCTCCTCTGACTGAATCATGCTCAAGTTAAAGTAGTAGCAACGCGTCACTCTTAAAGTGGACCGTACGACTTTTTTACTCAGGGCCAACGAACCACGGGTGGCAAGGACGACAGGATAGATTCCACATTGCCGCCCGTCTTGAGGCCGAAGATGGTGCCGCGGTCGTACAAGAGATTGAACTCGACGTAGCGTCCCCGGCGAATCAATTGTTCGTCGCGATCCTGCTCTGTCCACAACTTGTTGAAATTGGACCGCACGATCCGCGGATAGACCATCGAAAAAGCCCGTCCCACATCCCGCGTGAAGGCGAAGTCGGCCTCCCAACCGCCGTCCTCAGCGCTCGAATGCAGCCAATCATAGAAGATGCCACCGATGCCACGTGATTCGTTTCGGTGTTTCAGAAAGAAATAGTCGTCGCACCAAGCCTTGTAGCGCGGGTAATCGGCAACCGCGTGACGGTCACAGGCGATCTGCAGGGCTCTGTGAAACAGCTGGCTGTCGGGATCGTCCTGTGTTCGTCTGCTATCAAGAACCGGGGTCAGGTCGGCGCCGCCACCGAACCATCGGCTGGTGGTGACAACCATGCGGGTGTTCATGTGGACCGCAGGCACGTTCGGATTGACCGGGTGGGCGATCAACGAAATTCCGGAGGCCCAGAAACGCGGATCTTCGTTGGCACCCGGGATCTGGTTGCGGAACTCGGGCGAGAATTCGCCGTGCACGGTCGAGGTGTGAACACCGACCTTCTCGAAGACCCGACCTTCCATCATCGACATGCGTCCGCCGCCGCCGTCTCCCTCCCGCTGCCAGTCCTTGGCCACGAAGCGGCCGGGCTGCTGGTCGGAGAGCGGGCCTGTCAATTCGTCTTCGAGCGCCTCGAACTGGGCGCAGATGGTATCGCGAAGGCTCTCGAACCAGCCACGCGCGGCGAGCTTCTTGTCCTCGATGTCGTCGGGCAGGCCAACGGGAAGCTGCGGTCTTTCCATGCTTGTCTCCGGCGCGGGATGCGCGAGGTCGCGATTCGCGTGACCTTCAAACTCGGCATTTGCATAGCAGCAATGGTTGGCAGCAACCAGCATCGGCCTCAAGGGCGAGGGGGAGAATCGACTCGCAAAATGATTCGCCTGGTATTATCTTGCCTGTAAAGGCGAGGTTTTATGATGAAATTTTCGGGTCCGCCGCCCCTCGAAGGGCTGAGACGCCAGATCCACCGGCACCGCCAGGGCAAGGCTTCGGACGGCAAGGGTGACTTCGTGCGCGAGACCTACTGCCTCAGCCGGCGCGACGCCCGCGAGAAGGCCCGCCAGTGGTTCGATGACTTCCCAAAGGCTGCCTACTGGACCGAGGTGGAGAGCTGGCGGCAGGTCGAGGGTGATCGCATCGAGTTCACCATGCGGCGTCTGCCCACCGCCGACTGAATTGCGTCTTCATGGGCCCGCTCATCGCAGCGGAAGGCACGTTTTTGAACGCTATTCCGCTGCCGTGCGCAGGCGGCTTTCGTTCAACAGGCCGCTTTCATCGAGGATCGGGTGGGCGACCGAGACAATATGGGCGTTGATCCGCTTGAGATCGCGCAACATGTCGAGGTGGAGGGAGCTCGTCTGCAGGCTGTCGGCGCGACCGTCGCGCAGGCGCGCGATGTGGCGATCGGACGACTGCTTCTCGAGCCGCCGGACGTCGACCTTCACCTCCATCATCTGGCAGGCGAGATTGAAGTCGCGGGTCACCAGGATGGTCTGCGCCACGCGCAGATTGTCGATGGTCATCGTGAACAGGCGCTTCAGTTCGGCGAAGCCGTCATCGGAGAAGGCCAGGCCCTTGCCGATCTTCTTGGCAACCTGCTCCGACAGTCCCTTCTCGATGATGTCGCCGATGTGCTCCAGATTGATGGCGTAGTCGATGATCACGATCGAGCGGCGGCTGGTGTCTTCGTCGAGGCCGTTCCGGCCAAGCCTGGACAGGTACACCTTCACCTCCTGCTGCAGGTAGTCGACGCGCTTTTCCAGCAGGGGGATTTCCTTGAGCGGTGCAAGATCGTTGGTGTTGAAGGCGGTTTCCGTGCGGATCAGCATGCGTTCGATGAGATCCCCGACCGCCAGGACCTCCCGGGTGGCGCTGGCGACGGCAACGACAGGGGTGCCGAGCGCGTGCTCATCGAGAAATTTCGGGCTCTCGTCCGTGCGCGGGTCGGCCGGAACCATCCGGAGCATCAGGCGGGACAGGACGGGCGAGAATGGCCATGCGACGGCGGCAAGCGCGATGTTGAAGAACAGATGCGCGTCGACCGGCAGCTTGGCGGGCGAGAAGCCGAGGCCTTGGAGAAACGCGCCGGCATAGCCGGCCAGCGGCATGGCGATGGCGCAGCCGACGGCACGAACGATCAGATTGCCCAGCGTCACGCGGCGGGCGCTGGCCAGGCCCGAAAGCGTTGCGACAACAGGCGGAATGGCACCGCCGAGGTTGGCGCCGAGCACCAGAACGACTGCAAGGGCGGGCGAAAGGACACCCGTCGAGGCAAGCGACAGGATCAGCACGACGACGGCGAGGCTGGATGACGAAATAAAGGCCATCGCCGCAGACAGGATGAGAGCGACGGGCCAGGCGCCATCCAGCAGGGTGATAAAGGCGGCCAGCGCCTGGGATTGCCGGATTGGCGCGGTTGCCAGGCTCAGGAGCTGCAGGGACAACAGCATCAGGCCGATGCCGATCAGGGCCGTGCCGGCTCCCTGCTGGCTGGTCGATGAGCGGCGATAAAGAACGATGCCGACAAGGATGATCAGCGGCGACAACCACTCGATGCCGGTTGCGACGATCCACGCGGTCACCGCCGTGCCGACATTGGCACCGAGCAACACGATCTGCGCCATGGCCGGCGCAATCAGGTCGCGCTCGACGAAGGAGGCCACCATCAGAGCGGTCGCGGTCGAGCTCTGCAATGCGACCGTTGCCACGAAACCGGACAGGAACGAGCGACCGCCGCTCCGCGTGCCGGTGGCAAGACCGGTTCGCAGGCGGGCACCGAAGGCGCGGGTAACGCCGTCCTTTACCTGTGCGAGACCGAATAGCAGCAGGGCTACGGCGCCGAACAGATTGATCATGACGATGGTGGATTCCATTTTTTCGTGGGTATTCCTTCTCATGCCGTTGGGGTTCCGGCGTTGGCCGGGGACTGAAAAGGCATGTATTTCAGTGCTGGAAATGTGTGGCAGACGGCGATATTTCACTCGTCGGCTAATGATTATATGATCAGTATGCCCTGGGATTCAACACCAGCCGCGACCTAATCACGAAGGTTTGCGCCACCGAACATGGCGCCTCAGCGCCACCGTACCTGCCGAAGCGCCTCGCCCGCGATCATCGCCGCAGACATGGCGACATTGATCGAGCGTTGGCCCTCGACCATCGGAATAAGGATGCGCGCGTCGGCGCTCTCGTGGACGGGATCGGGAACGCCGGCGCTTTCGCGACCGAACAGCAGGATGTCGTCGGGGCGGAATTCGAAATCGGTGTATCGCTCGGCGGCTTTTGTCGAGGCAAGCACGAGCCGGCGGTTTGCTCCGCGTCGCCAGGTGTCGAAATGCGTCCAGCTGATATGGCGGGTCAGGGCGACCGCGCCGAGATAATCCATGCCAGCCCGCTTCAGATTGCGGTCCGAGATGTCGAAGCCGGCCGGTTCGATGATATCGACGGCAAGATCGAGGCAGGCGGCAAGCCGCAGAATGGTGCCGGTGTTGCCGGCAATGTCGGGCTGGTAGAGGGCAATGTGCAGGGAGGTCATCAACACCAACTAGCCGATATGCTGCAAAATCATCAACCGGAAATCACAAGTCATCACCATCTGTGATGAATGCCATCGGAAGTTCTGAATGTTTGCGGCGAATTTCGGCTTTTGCAGCGGTTGTTTTTGCGATAAAAGACGCTGGCTCCAACACAAGAGAAAGGGAGGCGCAAATGGATCGAGTTTTTGACGTTCGTCTCCCGAGGCCGGCGCGCGCGAATTTTCCCGCCGCCTCCGTCAGGGTTTGGCGACTTCTCTCTTTGTAACCCACCGCGCGGCTGATACGGCCTCGTTCTTTCCTCGACCGCCCCCATATCATGCTGCGAACAGTTTTGACGCAGCAGCTAGCAAGCGGCGTCGACGTTTTTGGAGTATTTTATGTTTGGCTGGTTTGAACGGCGTCTAAATCCTTTTCCGAGCGAGGTCCCCAGCGTTCCGCCGAGCGGCCTCTTCGCTTTCTGCTGGCATTACACAAAGCCGGCGGCGCCCTGGCTTGCCGCCATGGGCGTGCTGACGGCGCTCATCGCCATTGGCGAGGTGACACTGTTCCGCTTCCTCGGCCAGATCGTCGACTGGCTGTCGCATGCCGACAAGGCAACCTTCCTGCAGACGGAAGGGATGACGCTGTTCTGGATGGGGGCGATGGTGATCGTCGGCCTGCCGGTCGCAGCCGTGCTCGACTCGATCATCATGCACCAGGTTCTCCTCGGCAATTATCCGATGATTGCCCGGTGGCAGATGCACCGGTTCCTGCTGCGTCACAGCATGACCTTCTTTGCCAACGAGTTTGCCGGGCGCGTCTCGACCAAGGTCATGCAGACCTCGCTCGCCGTGCGCGAGACGGTGATGAAGCTGCTCGACGTCTTCGTCTATGTGGTCACTTACATCATCACGATGATCATCATCGTCGGCTCGGCCGATTGGCGGCTGCTGATACCGCTGCTCGTCTGGCTGGCGATCTATATCGGCATTGTCAGCTACTTCGTACCGAAGCTGCGGAAGATCGCCGCCACCCAGGCTGATGCCCGCTCGAGCATGACCGGTCGCGTCGTCGACAGCTACACCAACATCGCCACCGTCAAGCTGTTCTCCCATGCCGGACGGGAAGAGTCCTATGCCAAGGCCGGGATGGATATGTTCCTGCAGACCGTCTACGGGCAGATGCGCTATGTCAGTCTGTTCCAGGCCTCGGTCTACATCAACAACTGCGTGGCGTTGTTCGTCATCTCGGCGATCTCCATCTGGTTCTGGCTGAATGGCGCCATCGAAGTCGGCGCCATCGCCATCGCCATCGGCCTTGCCATGCGCGTCAATGGCATGTCGCAGTGGATCATGTGGGAGGTCTCGGCGCTGTTCGAGAATATCGGCACGGTCTATGACGGCATGGAGATGATGACCAAGAAGCACGATATCGTCGACAAACCGGCGGCTCCGGTGCTGGTGGCCCAGAAGGGCGCCATCCGCTTCGATCACATCGGCTTCCATTATGGTAAGGCGAAGGGTGTCATTGAGGATCTGACGCTGGATATCCATGCCGGCGAGAAGATCGGGCTGGTCGGGCGTTCCGGTGCCGGCAAGACGACGTTGATGAACCTGCTGCTGCGCTTCTACGAACTGGAGACAGGCAAGATCACCATCGACGGACAGGACATCGCCGGCGTGACGCAGGAAAGCTTGCGGTCTTTGATCGGCGTGGTGACGCAAGACACGTCGCTGCTGCACCGCTCGATCCGTGACAACATCGCCTATGGTCGTCCCGAGGCGTCCGATGCCGAGATCATCGAGGCGACCAAGCGGGCCAATGCCTGGGAGTTCATCGAGAACCTCGTCGACATGAACGGTCGCAAGGGCCTCGATGCGCAGGTCGGCGAGCGTGGCGTCAAGCTTTCCGGTGGCCAGCGGCAGCGGGTGGCGATCGCCCGTGTATTCCTCAAGGATGCGCCGATCCTCATCCTCGACGAGGCGACTTCGGCGCTCGATTCCGAAGTCGAGGCGGCGATCCAGGAGAACCTGTTCGCGCTGATGCAGGGCAAGACGGTGATCGCCATCGCTCACCGTCTATCGACGCTGACCGAAATGGACCGCGTCGTGGTGCTCGACAAGGGCAGGCTGATCGAGACCGGCAGCCATGCCGATCTGATCACCCGCGGCGGCATCTATGCCGATCTGTGGAACCGCCAGTCCGGCGGCTTCCTGGCCGATCACTCGGCCGATGCCGACGCAACGGCATAAATGCCGTGAACTCAGGCGGCGCGTGGTCAACTGACGACGCGCCGCAGGGCCGGTATCCGCATCAGCACGAGGCTTAGCAGGGTCGAAAGCGCAAAGCAGAGGATTGCCAGAACGGCGACCTGTCCGAGCGTGTCCTTGCCGATGATCGGCGCCAGCATCCACAGAAACAGGACGTGGCCTGCATAGACACTGAGGCTTAGTCGTCCGAACCAGGCGGCGCGGTCGAGTATCTTCGAGCCCGGCCACTGTCGTACCCCCAGGAAACAGGTGATGCCGACGAGGTAGGTGGCGATGGTGAAATCATGGCTGACGAATAAGGGTGCTGCCGACAGGCGATAGATCAGCCATTCCTCCAGACCAAGAAGGAGGTAGGAAAGCAGGATTGCCGGAATCGCCCAGCGGCCAAGCGACCAGTTCCGCAGTCTCGTCAGAACGCCTAGATAAACGAAGAGTGGCGAGATAAGCAGCCCGCCGCGTTGGGCCGAGCCCGGCATGCCCAGCACCTCGTGATAGCTGCCGAGGCATAGACCCAGCACCGCAAGCAGGAGGCAGACAGCGCCAGTCGCCCGCATGCCTGCAAGACCGATGCAGCCTGAAACCAGCACCAGAGCGGCGCAGAGTGCCGGCAGGAACCATAGGTGAAATGCGGCGCCGCCGGAGATCAGGTCGCCCGGGCGGAACGACCATTGCCGCACCGGGACGAAGTGCAGGAAGATAAAATAGACAAGCATCCAGAACAGGTAGATCGGCACCAGGCGTTGAACCGGCTTCAGGATGGCCGCAGCGTTGACCTGTGACGCCTGCCTCAGGAAGTAGCCGCTGGTGATGAAGAAGAACGGGACCGAGACACGGCAGAGGATTGAGATCAGCGGGACCCATGTCGGATAGTCATCCTTGCCGACCGGCAGGCTGTGCAGAAGCACGACGACGAATGCCAGTCCGTAGCGCATGACGTCGATCGCCGTGTTGCGCGCGGGCGTAACAGGGGAAATCTTCGTTGCTTCGTTCATTGGCAAGCGTCCTTCGAGCGCACCCGATTCGGCTGCCTTTTGAGGTAGCAGACTGCACGGCAAATTTGGCGAGACAAGAAGCCTGCAGGCGTCTCGGTTAATTCTTTCTGTCGGCTGGCGCTTGCGACTTCCCCTTCATCCAGGAAAAGGACTCCGCACGGCGGTCTGCATGATGCCTTCGCCCGGACATTGACGACCCGGATTTATCGTCCGCTTTGTCGTCAAGCTCTTGCGAGGAAAACGCGCCAAACGAATTCACCGATCTCGATCTTCCGTTCTTTGCCAACGCGGCAAAACTGCCTATATCGCTGCAATGTTGATCCGCACCGTCGTCCATCTCTTCGAAACCTGGCTCGATCCATTCCACCGCAAGGGCGATCTGCGCCCGCCACGGTCGCTTTATGCATTTATCTGGCATTATGTGCGGCAGGCCAAAGGGCCGTTTCTGGCCATGGCGGCGCTTGGCGGCGGGGTGGCGATGCTGGAGGCGGCGCTGTTCTGGTTTGTCGGCCACCTAGTCGACATTCTCGACAAGGTGCCGCCGGGCTCCGGCTGGCACGGGTTGCTGGCAGAGCATGGGGGCGCGTTGCTCGGCATGGTGTTCGTTGTGCTGGTGGTCCGCTTCGTCGTCGTCAGCCTCGGCGCGCTGGTCGAGGAGCAGGTGGTGGTTCCCGGTTTCCTCAACCTGGTCCGCTGGCAAGCCTATGTGCATGTGTCACGGCAGTCGGTCAGTTTCTTCCAGAATGACTTTTCGGGTCGGATCGTCACGAAAGTCTGGTCGGCGGGGCAATCGACGGGCGATCTTGTCGTGTCTCTGCTGCAGGTGGTCTGGTTCATCATCATCTATGCGGTTTCGACAGTGGCGCTCGTCGGCGGGCTCGACTGGCGGCTGGCGCTGGTCATCGCCATCTGGATCGCGGTGTTTTCGCTGCTGGCGCGCTTCTTCGTGCCGCGCATCCGCCGCCATGCCCGCAACGCCGCCGAGGCCTCTTCGATGCTCAACGGGCGCATGGTCGACGCCTATGCGAACATCCAGACCCTCAAACTGTTCGGCCGGGAGGATCAGAACGACGTCTATATCCGCGATGGGTTCAATCGCTTTCAGGCGGCCGTCATGCCGTTCACGCGGCTTCTGACCGGCGTCCGTTCGTCGCTGGCGCTGTTGTCTGGGTTGATGATCACGGCGATTGCTGCCCTTGCCATCCAGCTTTGGCTCGCCGGCGAGATCAGCACCGGTGGTGTGGCCTTCACGTTGAGCATGGTGTTGCGGCTGAACATGTTGTTCGGTCGCATGATGGCGCAGTTCAATTCGATCATGCGCAATCTCGGCACCATCCAGAATGCTGCCGAGATGATCTCTCAGCCGATCGGGCTTGTGGACCGCCCGGATGCGAAGGCATTGACAGTCTCCCGCACGGACATCCGCTTCGAGAATGTCGGTTTTCACTACGGACGCGGCAGTGGCGTGCTTGAGAATTTCTCGCTGACGATCCACGCCGGCGAGAAGGTCGGCATCGTCGGGAGATCCGGCGCCGGCAAGACCACGCTGGTCAATCTGCTGCTGCGATTTCATGATGTCGAAAGCGGGCGCATTCTGATCGATAACCAGGACATCGCCGCTGTCACGCAGGAATCGTTGCGCGCCGCCATCGGCATGGTGACCCAGGACACGGCGCTCTTGAACCGGTCCATTCGGGACAACATTCTGTTCGGCCGGCCGGAGGCCAGCGCCGAGATGCTGCTGCGAGCCTCGCGGCAGGCCGAAGCCGACGCCTTCATAGCCACGCTTGAGGACCAAAACGGCCGGAAGGGCTTCTCCGCCCACGTCGGAGAGCGCGGCGTCAAGCTTTCCGGCGGGCAGCGCCAGCGCATCTCGATCGCGCGGGTGATGCTGAAGGACGCGCCGATCCTGGTTCTCGACGAAGCCACGTCGGCGCTGGATTCGGAGGTGGAAGCGGCCTTGCAGTCCAATCTGCTGACCATGATGGAGGGCAAGACCGTGCTGGCGATCGCCCATCGGCTGTCGACCATCGCGGCGCTCGACCGGCTTGTCGTCATCGACAAGGGGAGGATCGTCGAGGACGGAACCCACGCCGAGTTGCTTTCGCGAAACGGCCTTTACGCCGAACTCTGGAGCCGGCAATCCGGCGGCTTCATCGCCGCCGACGCGGATTAGAGCGATTTATGGGGCGATCGTGAAGTCGGTTATCAGGCCATAGTGATTAGAGCCCATCGCATCCGCGATCCGCTGCACGGACTTCAGTCGCAGCGGTGGCCGTGCGAAGACGTGGTCGATGGCGATGCCGAAGCCGGCTGCTTCTACCGGCCATGTGGCGGGTTCCGGAAAGACGTGCTGCAGCCCATCACGGCTAAGGAAGGCCTGCATATCGGGCTCGCAGACGGAAGCGTTGAAGTCGCCGGCCAGCAAAACCGGCTCCCTGGTCACCTTCAGGATATCGGACAGGGCGTGCAGTTCGTCGTCGTGAAAGTCATCGAAATATGGCTTCGTCAGATGGGCCGAGGCAAAGGCGATGTTGTGCCCGTCCATGTCGATCGTTGCCATGATGAAACGGTTTTTCCATAGTCCGCTGAGGCTCTGGACCGATTGCGAGACGAATGGTCTCTTGGAGAGCAAAAGGCTGTCGCACTCTTCCATCATCACGCCACAGCCGATGCGATAGGGGTAGATCGCGGTCAGCCGCTGCATCTGCGACAGCACCGGCGGCGCCTCGAAGATTTCCACGACGTCTGCCTTGGAGTTGGCGATCAGGTCACCGATCCTCTGCGAATTGTCGAAGTTGTCGCCGTCCACGTTGAAGGAAAGCAGGCGATAGGACGGCACGGCTGTTTGAGGTGCCGCGTCGACCGCATGCGCCCTGAGCATCAAGACGGAATGTCCGGTGATGCCAATGGCTACGCACAGCATCAGCATGGCATACCAATGGCGGCGCAAAAGCAGGGCAAGGGCAGCCGCAAAGATGCAGGCGATGCCGAAATGCGTCTGCAGGCTTTCAAAGAATGCGAGGATCCACATATGGGTGACGTAGCGGCTTGCCAGCACGCCGAGTAGACAGGTGGTGAGGACGCAGATGACGCAATACAGTGTGTCTCTCATGCTATGGGAAGCCTCTCCACGCGCAGTGCCTCACGAGCGCCTAGCATGTCGCGGTTGTTGGTGCAATGCAGCGAAAATATCGCCGTTGATCTCGCAGTGCAACGCGCGGATATGCTTGGCTAAACCCCGGACAATTCATGGAGTTATCATGTTTTATCGGCTTTCGGCGGCTTTGATCTCCGGCCGGGGTGCGAAAGCGTAGTTTTATCCGCGACATTGTGCCCACCTCCATTGCCAAGACTGGACATAACCGGCGATCAAGCTTAGAAACCGGCTGGGGGCGGAGAAAATCTATGGCAGAATTGTGTCATGGCGATTCGCCGGAGTGAGGGATTGCCGCGGCAATATCCGCGGTTCTGCGTGAGAGGAGGGGCCGCGTGAGCGAGCACGACACGAAGACCGATACCTTGGGCGAGCCGACGCGCCGCGATTTTCTTTACTTAGCAGCCGGAATGGCTGGTGCGGTCGGTGCGGTTTCCGCAGTGTGGCCTTTCATCGACCAGATGCGCCCGGATCAATCGACATTGGCGCTGGCGTCGATCGAAGTCGATATTTCCAGTCTTGAGCCCGGCATGTCGCTGACGGCGAAATGGCGCGGCAAGCCGATTTTCATCCGCAATCGGACGGAAAAGGAAATCGCCGAGGCCAATGCCGCCAAGCTCGACGAGCTCAAGGACCCGGTCGCGCGCAATGCCAATCTTCCCCTTGATGCGGCTGCGACCGACGTCGCCCGTTCGGCCGGCAAGGGCAAGGAAAACTGGATCGTGATGATCGGCTCGTGCACCCATCTCGGTTGCGTTCCGCTCGGGACGTCGGGTGAATATGGCGGCTGGTTCTGTCCTTGCCATGGGTCGGTCTATGACACCGCCGGTCGTATCCGGAAGGGTCCCGCACCCATGAACCTCGCCATTCCGACGTTCGCATTTACATCCGACAAAGTGATCAAGATCGGTTGAGGGGGATACTGAATCATGAGTGGTCAATCAACCTACGAGCCATCCACGGGCCTTGAGAAGTGGATCGACTCGCGGCTGCCTTTGCCGCGTCTCGTCTATGACAGCTTTGTCGCCTATCCGGTGCCGCGCAATCTCAACTACGCCTATACCTTCGGCGCCATGCTGTCGGTCATGCTGGTGCTGCAGATCCTCACGGGCGTCGTGCTGGCCATGCACTATGCCGCCGAAACGACGGTTGCCTTCAACTCGGTCGAAAAGATCATGCGCGACGTCAACCATGGCTGGCTGCTGCGCTACATGCATGCCAACGGCGCATCGTTCTTTTTCATCGCCGTCTATCTGCACATTGCTCGCGGTCTCTACTACGGGTCCTACAAGGCGCCGCGCGAAATCCTCTGGATACTCGGCGTCATCATCTTTCTGCTGATGATGGCAGCGGGCTTCATGGGCTACGTGCTGCCCTGGGGACAGATGTCCTTTTGGGGCGCGACCGTCATCACCGGCTTCTTCTCGGCCTTGCCCTTCGTCGGCGAGTGGGTCCAGCAATTCCTGCTCGGCGGCTTTGCCGTCGACAATCCGACGCTGAACCGCTTCTTCTCGCTGCATTACCTGCTGCCCTTCATGATCGCCGGCGTGGTGGTTCTTCACATCTGGGCGCTGCATGTGGCCGGCCAGACCAATCCTACCGGCGTCGAGATCAAGACCAAGACCGACACGGTGCGCTTCACGCCCTATGCGACGATGAAGGATGCGGTCGGCGTCTCCGTCTTCCTGCTGGTCTATGCCTATTTCGTCTTCTACCTTCCGAACTATCTCGGCCATGCGGACAACTATATCCCGGCCGATCCGTTGAAGACCCCGGCTCACATCGTGCCGGAATGGTACTTCCTACCCTTCTACGCCATGCTGCGGTCGATCACCTTCAACATCGGACCGATCGATTCGAAGCTCGCCGGCGTTCTCACCATGTTCGGCGCCATCGTCGTGCTATTCTTCGTCCCGTGGCTCGACACGTCCAAGGTGCGCTCGGCGGTCTATCGCCCGTGGTACCGGATTTTCTTCTGGCTCTTCGTCGCCAATGCGATCCTGCTCGGATGGCTCGGGTCGCAGCCGGCAGAAGGCAAGTTCGTTACCATCTCGCAGTTCTCCACCCTCTACTACTACGCCTTCTTCCTCATCATCATGCCGATCCTCGGCCGCATCGAGACGCCGCTGCGAATACCGAACTCGATTACCGAGGCGGTGCTTGAGAAGAAGAACCGCAAGGCCGCGCCAGCGGTCGTGATCGGGGCATGAGGATGACTATGGGGGGAATGACGATGAACACGTTCGCTGCCGGCTTTCTGGCGCTGGCAATTCTGGGCGGAACTGGCACGGCGCTTCGCGCCGAAGACACAAAGCCGGCGGCCGAGCCCGAGACACACGCCTATCCGTTGAAGGAGCCGCGCGAGCAGAGTTGGACTTTCGCCGGTCCGTTTGGCCACTACGACAAGGCCCAATTGCAGCGCGGGCTAAAGGTCTACACCGAGGTCTGTTCCGCCTGTCACTCGATGAGCCTCGTGCCGTTCCGCATGCTCGGTGATCTCGGCTATTCCGATGCGCAGATCAAAACCTTTGCTGCGCGCTATGAAACGCAGGACGGTCCGAACGCCCAGGGCGAGATGTATACCCGCAAGGCGCTGCCTTCGGATCATTTCCCGTCGCCTTTCCCCAACCACGAGGCTGCTGCCGCCGCTAACAACGGGGCTGCACCTCCGGACTTCTCGCTGATCGCCAAGGCGCGCGAAGTCGAGCGCGGCTTTCCGCGCTTCGTCTTCGACATCTTCACGCAATATCAGGAGAGCGGGCCGGACTATATCTACTCGCTGCTGACCGGCTACGAGGACGCGCCGGCTGGCTTCCAGGTGCCGCCTGGAGGCCACTACAATCCCTATTTCCATGCGGCGGCGGTCTTGGCTATGCCGAAACCGCTATCGGACGGGCAGGTGACCTATGACGACGGCGCGCCGCAGACGGTCGACCAGTATTCCCACGACATCGCATCCTTCCTGATGTGGGCGGCCGAACCGCATCTGGAGCAGCGCAAGCAAACCGGCTTCATGGTGATGGTGTTCCTGCTGATCTTCACGGTGCTGATCTTCCTGGTGAAGCGCTCGGTCTATTCCAAGTTGGAGCATTGAGCGCGACATAGGCAAAGCGGGCGGCCTTCGGGCCGCCCCCCTGCCGACGCGGCACTGGGCATCGCCATGGCCAGATCCGGAGCGACGGCAGGCATCCGATCGTCGTGCGAGTGTGGTCATCGCGGTCGGTTTGAAAGGGATGGTCGCGATTGCAAATGGGTGGCGCTTTCGGCTGGACATTGAAGCCGATGCCGCCTTATTGGTGGCTTCCTCATAGAACAGCAGCAGGGCCATGCCGCCAATGTCATCCAGCGACAACGAACTCATCCAGTCGATCCGTTCCATCCCGGACTATCCGAAGCCGGGCATCATCTTCCGCGACATCACCACTCTGCTTGGCAATCCGCGCGCCTTTCGCCGTGCGGTCGATCAACTGGTGCAGATCTATGCCGGGACGAAGATCGACAAGGTCGCCGGCATGGAAGCGCGCGGGTTCATTCTCGGCGGCGCCGTCGCCCACCAGCTATCGGCCGGCTTCATTCCTATCCGCAAGAAGGGCAAGCTGCCGCATGAAACGGTGAGCATTGCCTATAGCCTGGAATACGGTCTCGACGAGATGGAGATGCACCGCGATGCCGTTGTGCCCGGTGAAAAGGTCATCCTGGTCGACGACCTGATCGCCACCGGCGGCACGGCGGTCGGTGCGACGCAGCTGCTGCGGCAGATGGGTGCCGAAGTGGTGGCCGCCTGTTTCGTCATCGACCTGCCCGATCTCGGGGGCCGTAAGAAGCTCGAGGCACTTGATGTGCCTGTTCACACGCTGGTGGAATTTTCAGGCCACTGAGGAGGCCTGGTCTTTATGCGAATTCGAGAACGCTACTCTCGAACCGAATGACTGGGACGCCGTCCTGATTTTCGCCTTCGCAGAGGATGGTATTGAGAATCCATCCCTCTCGGGAGGTGAGCTCCCGGCTCGACAGCAGCGTCACCGAATAGCGCACGGTATCGCCGGCAAACGCCGGCCGCAGCCATTGCAGGTTGCGGAAGCCGGGCGAGGGGCCAAGTTTCGGCGCGGACAGGCCCTGAAGTTGCAGGCGGGCCGTTTCTGCCGACCAGAAGGCGACGAAGGTCTTCATCCAGGCCGAGCAGCTGTGCCAGCCGGAGGCGCAGAGCCCGCCGAACAATGACTCCTTGGCCGCTTCCGGGTCGATGTGGAAAAACTGCGGGTCGAATTGTGTGGCGAAATCGATGATGCGCTCGGCGTCGAAGGTATAGCTGCCGATCTCGATCTTCTGGCCGATGGAATAGATCTCCGCCATCCTCATGCCGCGCTCTCCCCGGATGGCCGCGCGCGGAACATGATGGAGTTCTCGCCGAAGCACACGATCTCACCGCGCTGGTTCTCGACCTCATGACGGAACTTGACGATACCGATGCCGGGGCGCGAGCGCATCAGGCGTGCGTCGATCACCAATGAGCGGCCGGACAGCGTGTCGCCCGCAAGAACCGGCTTGCGCCAGTCCATGACGTCGATGCCCGGCGATCCCTCGGAGAGGGCCTTGGAGAGATAGCTGTCGAACATCATCCGCATGAACATCGACGAGGTATGCCAGCCCGAGGCGGCGAGGCCGCCGAGGATGCTGTTGCGCCCGGCCTCTTCGTCGAGATGCATGGGTTGCGGATCGAATTCCATCGCGAAGGCGATGATCTCGTCCGACTTCACCGCCTTCGGGCCGAGCGCAAAGCTGCGGCCGACGGTGAAATCTTCGAAGGTGAGCGTCTCGTCAGCCATCGCGGTCTCCTCCCGCTCCGAGCAATCCGGCTTGCGACGGATCAGGTGTTGAAGCGGAAGTGGATGACGTCGCCGTCCTGAACCACGTATTCCTTGCCTTCGTCGCGGCCCTTGCCGGCTTCCTTGGCGCCGACTTCGCCCTTGAAGTTAATGTAGTCGTCGAAGGCGATGGTGAAGGCGCGGATGAAGCCGCGTTCGAAATCGGTGTGGATGACGCCGGCAGCAGCCGGAGCCTTGGTGCCGCGCGGAATGGTCCAGGCGCGGGTCTCTTTCGGGCCGACCGTGAAATAGGTGATCAGGTCGAGCAGGCTGTAGCCGGCGCGGATCAGGCGGTCGAGACCGGCTTCTTCCAGGCCGAGGGCCTCGAGGAATTCCTTGGACTCTTCCTCCGGCAGCTGGGCGACTTCGGATTCGATCGCGGCCGAGATGATGACGCATTGCGAGCCTTGCGCCTTGGCCATTTCCTCGACGGCCTTGGTATGTGCGTTGCCGCTGACCGCATCGCTTTCGGCGACGTTGCAGACGTAGAGCACGGGATGCGAGGTCAGAAGGTTCAGACCCTTCAGGATCTCCAACTCCTCGGCATCGAGCTTCGGCAGCAGGGTGCGGACAGGCTTGCCCTCGTTCAGCAGAGCCAGCGATGCGTCCATCATCGGCAGCAGCGTCAGGGATTCCTTGTCGTTGCTTTTCGCGCGCTTGCGGGTCTGCTCGGTGCGGCGCTCGAGGCTTTCGAGGTCGGCGAGCATCAGCTCGGTGTCGATCGTCTCGGCATCGCCGACCGGGTTGATGCGGCCTTCGACATGGGTGATGTCATCGTCTTCGAAGCAGCGCAGGACGTGAACGACGGCATCGACTTCGCGGATGTTGGCCAGGAACTTGTTGCCGAGGCCTTCGCCCTTCGATGCGCCACGCACCAGGCCGGCGATGTCGACGAAGGAGATGCGGGTCGGAATGATTTCCTTGGAGCCGGCAACGGCGGCCAGCTTCTGCATGCGCGGGTCGGGGACGGCCACTTCGCCGGTGTTCGGCTCGATGGTGCAGAACGGATAATTGGCCGCCTGCGCCTGGGCCGTTTTGGTCAGCGCGTTGAAGAGTGTGGACTTACCGACATTCGGAAGGCCGACGATACCGCATTTGAAGCCCATGGCCGTGACACCTGCTCTACTGGAAATGTTTGGCTGTGCGTATGAGATAAAGGAGCATGGCGGTCAAGTCTTTCGGCGCTCGGAGGGTGGTTGTCTTGAAGCGGGTGTGGATTTGTCTTAGTTTGCGGGCTGGGAAGAGGTCTGCGCGGGTGCTTCGGCATCTCCAGCGCAACACCACTGGATACAGCGTCTTGCGGTGCGGTGACGATGCAGACTGTTGAGCCCTCATTCTTGAACTCGGCTTATCGCAGCGCAATATATGGCAGGTCGGGCTCACGGAGCTACGGCTTCAGGAGACGGATTTTCGATGAGTGGCAGCAGTACGAACCTCAAGCCGAAGACGGTGGTCAAGCCGAAGCTCGACAAGCCGAAGATGTATAAAGTTATCCTGATCAACGACGATTTTACGCCGCGTGAGTTCGTTATCATGGTGCTGAAGGCCGTGTTCCGCATGAGCGAAGAGGCTGGCCTGCGGATGATGATGACAGCGCATCAAAAAGGGTCCTGCGTGATTGTCGTCTGCGCCAAGGATATTGCCGAGACCAAGGCCAAGGAGGCCATCGATTACGGCAAGGAGGCGGGCTTCCCGCTGATGTTCACCACCGAACCCGAGGAGTAGGCCGGCAGGAGGGCTGTGCTGTCGGTTAGGTGGTGTCAGATGGGGAAAAGCTTGGCCGGGCGCAGGCCAGCCTGATCCAGGCGATTTTTCAGGCCTTTCGTCATATCTGCCGTGAGAGCCCGTTTGGGGAGAGCCAGATAGATGTGAGGTCCGAAAAAGAGGACGATGATACGGTCGTCCTCGCACCATGTGCGAAACTCTTTCCACCTATACAATTGATATCCGCTGTCGGTATCGACCCGCAGGCCCTCTTCGTTCCATTCGACGGTACACGGCGTGTTGCCAAAGGGCGACAGGTCGTAGTTGGTCGCCGTCCGTCGGCGATTGCGAATCCTGCTGAACTTCATCAGCGCGAGCAAACCGCAGAATATGGCGACGCTCATTGTCAGACACCGGATCGCCATGTCGAGCCGCCCCGGCGGCTCTCCCGGCAGAAACAGCGATATGGTGCATCCCAGCACAACGGATGTCACAATGAAGCTGCCAACAGGCCAACTGCTGCGTTGAAACAATTCGTTGCCCAGCGCAAACTCCTGTGACGTGAGCGTATAAGCCGTTTTATTGTCTTTCAGCGCGTCGTCAGGAGCCCATGGTGATGAAGCCATCGCGTCACTCCTTGCCGCCAAACAACTTCTTCAGCATGTCCGCCATCGGGCCGGTCGTCGGCAGGGCCTTGGGCTGGTTGAAGTTGCGGGCGGCGCGGATATGCGACTGGGCCGCAGGTTTTGCTGCGACTGCCGCCGGCTTGGCCGGCTTCTCTTCGTCCGGCTTTGCCCCAACGGCGAGCGCCAGGCGGTTCATGAGCTGCGAGTCTTCGCGCTTGACTAGCATGATTGCGTTATCCGCAATCGCCTCGATGAGTGGTTCGAGCCAGACCTTGTCGGACTTGGCGAAATCGCCCAGCACATGGTTGTTGACCAGTTCCTTCGATCCCGGATGGCCGATGCCGAGTCGCAGGCGTCGATACTCCTTGCCGCAATGGGCGTCGATCGATTTCAGGCCGTTATGGCCACCATGGCCGCCGCCTGTCTTGATACGGGTGCGACCGGCCGTCAGGTCCAACTCGTCATGGATCGCCACGAGATCGGCAGGCTGCAGCTTGTAGAAACGCATGGCTTCCGCCACCGATTCTCCCGACAGGTTCATGAAAGTCTGCGGCTTGATGAGCAGCACCTTCTCGCCTTCCAACTCGCCTTCGGCGATCTCGCCCTTGAACTTCTTCGTCCAGGGGGAAAAGCCATGGCGACGATGGATGGCGTCGACGGCCATGAAGCCGATATTGTGACGATTGGAGCGATATTGTGGGCCCGGATTGCCGAGGCCGGCGATAAGCAGCATGGCTTTCGTCCTTGCGCGAATGACGGAGCTGTTCATCGTCGCGAATGACATGCCAAGTCAAGCCGGATTACGGGATGTCGCCCGGCGCATCCTCAATTCTGCAGCTGCATGCCATACTGCTGGAATATCGCTTGCTGCCTGCCGTCGCTGATCAATCCATCCAGCGCCGTCTGCATCTTTCGCAGGAGATCCTCCGGAAAGTCCCTCTGGCAGGCGATTCCCATGGGCTGCTCCGACAGTACGACGACCTTTTCGAAGGGCTCGCCCTGCTTGACGAGCTTGTTGTAGTAGAGTTCCGACATCGGCATCAGGTCGATGCGGTCGTTGGTCAGCTTCTTGAACGCCGCCGTCATGTTGTTGGCGATGTCGATCCTCGGGAAGTTGAGCTTGCGCAACAGCGTTTCCGTATAGTCGTCGCGCCAGGTGCCGACCGAATACTGCTTGGCTTCCTCGATCGTCGTCGCTGTCACAGGAGTACCCTTGTGCTTGATCAGGAGGTTGCGGTCTATCAACAGCGGCTCAACCCATTTGAACAGCGGGTCGCGGTCAAGGGTGTGGGCAGTGACAAAGACGCAGCTCATCGGCGTGTTCCTCGCCTGCGCGTATGCCCGCGCCCAGGGCACGATATCGATCGTGTAATCCGCGATGCCTGCCATCAGCGACCTCACCTGATCCACTGTCGCGCCCTTGATGTCGCTGCCATCGCGGTAGTTGAACGGCGGATATTCCTCCGTGAGGAACGATATCGGCTCGGCCTTGGGAATAGGCGAGGCTGTGACCAGCATCAGAAGCGGCAGCATCAGTTTGAACATGGGCTTCTCCTTGATTCTGATCAGGAAGCGGCAGCCGCGGTCTCGCGATAGGATGCAGCGTCGGCTTTGAGGGTTTCAATTAGCACATTAGGATGTTGCGGGCGATAGAAGAGATAGCCCTGTCCAAAGTCGAGACCCATCGAAATCAAGGTGGCGCATTCGTCCTCTGTTTCGATCCCTTCGGCAATCACGGTGCAGTTCATCTTGTGGGACAGGGTGGTGATGCTTTCGACAAGCATACGGCTCTTGCGGCGAACATCCGGGGAGGCGTCATTGATCGCGCGGGTGAAGGACTGGTCGATCTTGATGATGTCGACAGGGAAGCGGTTGATGTAGCTGAGCGAGGAGTAGCCTGTTCCAAAGTCGTCGAGCGCGATGCGACAGCCAAACAGACAGATTTCATTGAGGACAGTCCGTATGACCGGGTTGTCGTCCATCAGCACGGCTTCGGTGATCTCGATGATGATGCGGTGGGGCCTGATGCTATGGCGCAACAGCAGCGTGGCAATCGCCGCGGGCAAGCCCGGCTCGAACTGCAGTGGCGAGAAGTTGATGGCGAGATAGGCATCCTTCATGCCGTCAATGGTCGACATCCGGGCGAGGCTTGCGACCGCCTTTTCCATGATGCGGTTGCCGATGCGGATGATCGATCCCGTTTCTTCGGCAATCTCCACGATAGCCTTCGGCGGCAGGATGCCCTTCTGTGGATGATGCAAACGCATCAGGGCTTCAAAGCCGGCGATCGAGCGGTCCTCAATATTCACGATCGGCTGCAGATAGGCTTCGAACCAGTCCTCGCTCAAACCGGTCTCAATGAAGCCCTCGACCTCGGCGCGGCTTTTGGCATCGTCGAGCATGCTGTTGTCGAAGACCTGCGCGCCGTTCTTGCCTTCGCGCTTCTTGACGTACATCGCCATGTCGGATTTCTGCAGCAGTTCCGAGGCATTCGCCGCATGGCGGGGATAGATGGCGATGCCGATACTGGCGCTGAGGCGGGCATCATCGGCAAAGGGCGTCTTGAAGATCTGGCCTATGCTCGCGGACATGGCGAGCGCTTTCTGCTCGGCATCGCTGGACAGCAGCAGGATGGCGAATTCATCGCCGCCGAGGCGAGCGGCAACATCGTTCGGCGACAGGTACTGTTGCAGGCGGGCGACCAGTTCGCGAAGCGCCGCGTCGCCAGCCGCGTGACCATGATTGTCGTTGATCCATTTGAAACGATCGAGATCGACGAACAGGCAGGCAAGCTCCTGGCCATCCATGTCGGCTCTGCCGATCATCTCGTCGAGCGCCGTCTCGAAACCCTGGCGGTTCAGCAGACCGGTCAGGTGATCGGTAATTGCCTGGCGGAGGTTGCGGTCCTCGGATTGCTTGAGGTCCGTCACATCCGTCATGACGGAAAGCGACAATCCGGACTGAACTGCGGTCGATTCGAGGATCAGCACGTCCATCACCCGCCCGTCCTGGCAGGGAAATTTGACGGTGACCTCTATGCGCGGCGCGGCGGTGCCGTCGGTCTGCTTGCGCTGCATGTATTTGTCGCGCGATTCCGGCAGCACGAGACCAGCAAACGGCCGCCCCAGGACCTCGTCGCGGTCATAGCCGGTGGCTGCCAGCCAGTAATCGCTCACAGCGGCGATACAGTCGTCACTGTCCAGAGAAAACAGCATGGCGGGAGTAAGGTTGTAGGTATCGGTCGCGCCTCGGTGGGCGAGCTTCAGTTCGGTCTCCTCGCGCTGGAGCTTGATCTGCATGGCATTGAAGCTGCGGGCAAGTCGCCCCATCTCGTCGTTCGACTGCCAGTCGACATGATGTCGCGAGCCAAGTTGCCGCGTTGCCTCGATGGCGTGCGTCAAGCGCATGAGGGGCTGGATCACGAAGATGCGGTTGCCGATCAACGCGGTGCCAAACACGGTCAACACCGCAAAGATGAAGATCGAGACGAAGACAATTTCCTCGCGCTTCAATCCATCGAAAAGACCGAGTTCGGGGTAGTAGACAGTAATTGTGCCCAGTGTCCTCCTACCGTCGATCGTCTGGTAGACAATCGGGCGGGAGATCGACTCCAGCGTGCCGGTGAACGACTTCGGGATCGTCGACTGGGTGATGTCGAGCTGGCCGGATGTATCGCGGACGTTGACCTTTACCTGGTCGCTTTCCGAAACGGTCGTGGCGCTGATCTGGGTGATGCTGTCTTCATCGAGATCCCACAGCGGCTTGGCCAGTGCCTGGGCATTGGCGACGAGGAGGACAGCGATGTGATCCCGGATTTCCTTGTCGGCGCGCTCCGAGGATAGGAAAAGAAAGAGGACGAACAGGGGCGCGACAAAGACAAGCAAGGCGCCGCAAACGATCGCAAAGAACCTGTTCTCGACCGAGTTGTTCATGTTCCGGCTATCTTCCCATAGTCGTAGTCACCGGCCCACTGCCGTCGAATTCGGCGGACCGCAACTCTGTCGGGTAAAATTTCACAGATGTGTTAAATGTTGCTGAAACGGCGGGGTTAACGATATTGCTCTGCAACACCCGCGAGCATGAGCTTGGGAACGCCATGCCGGTCTTCAAGAAGGCATAAAAAAACCCGCCGTCCCAAAGGGAGGCGGGTTTCGCATCTCAGAGTGCAGGAAAGCCTTAAGCTTCCTCCGTACCTTCTTCTTCGTCTTCGGTCACGCCGGCTGCCGGAGCAACGATGGTGGCGATCGTGAAGTCGCGGTCGGCGATGACGGGATGAACATCCTTCGGCAGAGTGACGCTCGAAATGTGGATGCTGTCGCCGATCTTCGCGCCGGTCAGGTCGACCGTGAAGAATTCCGGGATCTTGTCAGCTGGGCAATGAACTTCGACGGCATGGCGAACGATGTTGAGAACGCCGCCCTGCTTGATGCCGGGTGCCTTTTCGTCGTTGACGAAGTGAACCGGGATTTCAACGGTCACCTGGGTGTTGCCGGAGACGCGCAGAAAATCGACGTGCAGAACGAAGTCGCGGACCGGATCGAGCTGGTAGTCCTTCGGCAGAACGCGGTAGGACTTGCCATCGACGTCGACATTGACGATGGTCGTCAGGAAGCCGCCGGCGTGGACGCGCTTGGTGACTTCGTTGGTGTTCAACGTGATGGAAATCGGGGCCTGCTTGTCGCCATAGATGACAGCAGGAATGAGACCGTTGCGGCGAAGTTCACGGGCGGACCCCTTACCAACCCGTTCGCGTGCGTCGGCCTTGAGCTGATAGCTTTGGTTGCTCATGGCAATTCCTTTCAAGATTACTGGAGAGTCTTGCGCCTGGCGGCGAACCGCCCGGCAAGACCGGAGGACGGCCGAAACCGGCCTCATCCGCATTGCCTCCAAGGGTGTCTGCGCGGACGCGTGGCGTATAGTGCAAATGACGAAGAAAGGCAAGCTGGCAGTGGACTGACACGATCGCTTGATAATTGCCACCTTCGCTGCAGCCAGGGCAATGCATTCCAGCGGTGGGAGGTCTTAAGGTTGCGTTCGTGACAAGTTGCTTAACCATCGGAATAAGTGGCCAGATCTCGTTTACCGGAATTACTGTGCACCGTAGTAGGACTATCACCTATCTAACTTAGGTGGTTCTAATGTATAAGTTCTTGTACTGCATTGCTGGCGAGCACAGCATTTGGTCTCTGGTCGTCGCCGCAGCCATCTGTGTGTTCGGCTCCCTGCTGACAATGCGGTTGTTTTCGCGGGTGCGCCGGACACAGGGGCTGCAAAGCTGGAATTGGCTGTTTCTTTCCGGCTTCGTCGGCGGATCGACGATCTGGACAACGCATTTCGTCGCAATGCTCGGATATGAGATACCGGTCGCCTTTGGCTATGATCCGGGCCTGACCATCACCTCGCTCCTGTTCGCCATCGGTGTCACGCTCGTCGGCTTCACCATCGCGTCGCTCAATGCACAAAGCGCGCTCGTTGAAGCGGGTGGCTTGGTTATGGGCCTTGGCATCTCGCTGATGCATTTCACCGGGATCGCCGCCTATAGAGCCTCCGCTCAACTGGAGTGGGATTGGCGCTACGTCGCCGTGGCGGTTTTTTTCGGCGCTGCCTTCGGCGCGCTTGGCACTAGCCGCATTGCCAGGCCCGTGACGCGCTTTTGCCAGCACGGTGCCGCTTGTTGCCTGATCCTTGCCATCGTCCTTACCCATTTTACCGGCATGGCAGGACTGACGATCCTGCCTGATCCCACTATCGCGCCGCTGCCGGAAATGATCTCGCCGTCGATCATGACCGTTATCGTCTCGGCAATCATGTTCATCATTCTGGTGCTCGGCGCCTCAACCTACATTATCGACACCCAATCGAACCAGGCGGCGCTCGAGCGATACCGGCATCTCTCCCTCCATGACGCTCTCACCAACCTGCCAAACAGGGCCGCCTTCAACGAGCGCCTGGGCACGCTGATCGAGCGCACGATGGATGCGAGCGCCAAAGTTGCGGTGCTTTGTTTCGACCTTGATCGCTTCAAGGGTATCAACGACGTTCATGGCCACGCGGCGGGCGATTTCGTCCTGCGGGCGGTCGCCATGCGACTCACGAAGATCCTGACGCCCGGCGAGTTCGTTGCGCGTGTCGGCGGTGATGAATTCGTCGCCTTCATGGAGGAGGTCTATCTGCGCAGCGAGGCCAAGGCGCTTGCCCAGAGGATCGTTGATGAGGTGGGGCGGCCTATCGAGTGGAACGGCCATATTCTTGTCGTTGGTTGCAGCATCGGCATTTCGACCTTTCCCGGGCCTGCCTCGGATGTCGACGACCTGCTGTCGCAGGCCGATATCGCCATGTACCGGGCAAAATCAACCTTGACCAATTCGATCTGCTTCTACGATGCCTCCATGGATGAGGCAGCACGCGAGCGCAACGCGCTGGCGGTCGATATGCGAGCCGGCATTCGCGGCAGACAGTTCGAGCTGGCGTATCAGCAGCAGAACGATACCGTGACGAGAGAAATCGTTGGGTTTGAGGTGTTGCTCCGCTGGCATCATCCGGTTCGCGGGACGATATCGCCGGTCGAGTTCATTCCTATAGCCGAGAAAACCGGGTTTATCCAGGAACTGGGCGAATGGGTGCTCCGCACGGCCTGCGCGGAGGCGGCAACCTGGAAGCGGCCACTGCGCATCGCTGTCAACGTCGCGCCGCAACAATTGTCCGATCCGCGTCTGCCGGACCTCGTGCACAGTGTGTTGTCGGAGACCGGGCTGGCGCCGGAGCGGTTGGAAATCGAAATCACGGAATCCAGCATCATCTCGGATCACCAGCAAGCCTTGCGGGCCATCTGTCGACTTAAGGACCTTAACGTCAAGGTCGCCATGGACGACTATGGCACTGGCTATTCTTCGCTATCGACGCTGCAGAGCTTCCCCTTCGACAAGATCAAGATCGATCGTGCCTTCATTGCGGACGTTGCCACCAGCCGGCAGTCAGCGGCCATCGTTCGCTCCACTTTGATCCTGGCCGCCAGCCTTGACATTCCGGTGCTTGCCGAAGGTGTCGAACTCGAGGAGCATATGGACTTCTTGCGCCAGGAAGGCTGCACGCAGGTTCAGGGCTTCCTGTTTGGAAAGCCTGCGCCGCGCTCCGCTATCGAGGCCATCGTCAACGCCGAGGATGACCCGATGCCGACGCACGAGGTTGACGAAAGTCCGACACCCGCACCCCTCGTCATGCGAGCTGCCGCCGCCTGACAGTGGATGGCGCCGTTTCTTTGCCGCCAAGCGACAATCCGTGGTTGACAGGCCGTCTCCGGGTCTTCCACATTCCCCTGCCGTCCGGGTACAGGGAGAGTTGTCATGCGTTATCGCACCATTGCCGCCGCCGCCATATTTATCGTCGGCCTTTCAGGCTCATCCTATGGGGCGGAGGTCAACGAGCAAGGCGCCAAGGATCTGCGCAATACGCTCACCCGCTTTCTGTCGCAGGATATCATCGACAGCGGCTTCCTGACGGTAAAGCCCACCAGTGGCCGTTACGAGGTCACCTACGACCTGACCAAATTTCTCGACAGGATCAGCACCTCGAACTTTGTCGTCGAAGGGTTGAAGCCACTGTCGATGTTCGCTGAGCCGACGGCCAAGGGGCTGTGGAACATCGACGGCGACAACGCCTTCGACATTTCCGCGCACTCCAAGTCGGGCGAGGGCCCGGCCACGGACATGCGCTATGCGATGGGTTCGCTGGTCTACAGCGGCGTTTTCGACCCGGCGATCGGCTACATGCGCTCGCTGGATGTGACCGCACGGGACTTCAAGCTCTCGTCGGCGACGGGAGACGAAAGGATCGAGGCCGGGGCCTCCGGCATGGCCTACAAGCTGTCGTCCTTGGATACTGCCAAGCCCGGCACCATCGATATTCTGTCCAGCGGCTCCATGCCCGATTTCCACGAGAAGATTTCCAGCGCGGCGCCGGGTAGTGCGGAGATCAAGGCTGACAATGTCACCTTCGATGCGAAGGCGACGGGTGTGCCGATCCGGCAGTTGCATGCGCTGCTCAACTTCGTTCTCGATCATGCCAAGGCCAAGAAGCTTTCGAAGCGCGGCAGCGACAGGTTCGAGAAGCTCGTGCGCGACGCATTGCCGCTGTTTGTCTCGCTCGACGAGACAGCTGCGGCCAACAATGTTTCCGTTGTCACCGATGTCGGCAGGCTGGCGCTTTCCAAATTGACCTACTCCTTCAAGATGAACGGCCTGACGGAAGCGTCCAGCATCGGCTTCGGTCTTCGCGCGGAGGACATGAAGCTTGAGACCAGCGCGGTCCCAGCCGTCTATCAGGCGCTGGTGCCGGACGCTGCGGTGGTCGAGGTCGGAATTCCAGACATGAACTTCGCGGCCGCCGCGCATATCCTGCTGGACACCGATTTCTCCACCGGTGAGGGGCTTTCAACCGAAAAGAGCCAAAAAATCCAGCAGGCCGTGTTCCCGAATGACAGGCTGACGATCGATTTTCCCGAAATCAGCGCTCGCTCATCCGTCTATGACATCGAGGTCTCCGGCAAGATGACGTCCAACCTGCTGCAGACCAAGGAGTATGGGCTGCAGATGAGCGTGCTCGCCCGCGACTACGACAAGACCATTGCCTACGTCCAGAACGCCGCCAAGACCGATCCGGAGCTGAACCAGGTTTCCTTCGTCATGATGATGGCCAAGGGCTTTGCCAAGGCCGATCCCGACGGGCGGCAGCGCTGGGATGTGGGCGTTGCCGAGGACGGCACGTTCACCGTCAATGGTCAGGTCGTCACCGCACCGAAATAGCCGTGCGTGTCGTAGACGCGCTTCATTCAAATGTCGCGGGCGCGTCTGCACATATGACGCAGTTTTACATTGCGCGCGCCAACGTTTCGCGAGACAATCTGCCCAAAGCCTTCGGGAGGGGCAGATGCATAACCAGATTGCCCATGCAGAGCGTGTATATGCGAGCGCGCAGCAGAAGTCGGCGGCGGCCAGCTCGCCGATTATTGCTTCCTGGCAGCGCTGCATGTCCATGTATCAACTCACGCCGGAACAGAAGCGCTCGCCGCTGCGGCTGACGGATTATGAGTTCCAGATGGCGCGCGAGCGGTCCGCGCAGTTGATCGTCGAGGCCTCCGACGAGCTTGACCGGCTTTTCCTGACGATCGGCAAGGCCGGATGCTGCCTCTTGCTGACGGACAGCAAGGGTGTCGCGCTCGACCGACGCGGCGCCGGCAGCGAGGACAAGGATTTCCGCAACTTGGGCCTCTGGACGGGCGCGGTGTGGAGCGAGGCCAGCGCCGGGACAAACGGCATCGGCACGGCGATTGCCGACGAGCGATCGGTCTCCATCTATCGCGATCAGCATTTTCTGTCGTCGAACATCAAGCTTAGCTGCACCTCGGCGCCGATCCGCGACCATCGCGGCCAGCTGACGGCTGCGCTCGACATCTCCACCTGCCGTGACGACGTCAATGAGGCAGCCTTGGCTATCCTCACTCAGGCGGTGCGCGATGCTGCGCTGCGTATAGAGACCAACCTGTTCCGAAGCGCCTTCCGTGGCTCTCGCATCGTTATGGTTCCTTGCGGGGGAAACCCCACCGCCGCGCTGCTGGCGGTCGACAAGGACGATCTGATTCTTGGTGCGACGCGTGCCGCAAGGATGGCGCTGAAACTGGACGACGCGCTCATCCAGGCAGGCATCCCCGCATCCGACGCCTTGCATGAGGAAGGCCGCGACAGCGGCGCCGACCTGATGGAAGCCGAGAGGGCCGCACTCAGGCGCGTATTGTCGCGCAACAATGGCAATGTCTCCCAGGCAGCCCAGCACCTCGGCATCAGCCGTGCGACGCTGCATCGAAAGATGAAGAAGCTCTCGCTGCACCAAAGCTGAAAGGGGGGCGAGCGTTTTGCCTGCAAAGGCCTAGCCCGCTTGCAGTGTTCCACGTTGCCTAGTCTTTGATCTTTTGCCGATTGCGAAGGCATCTTCCTGTAGCACAAGTGACACACTGTGCGCTGCGGCATTGATTGACGGCCCTACTTCTCGCCGTGCTACGGGTGCAGGCTCCGCCCATCGATCCGCAGAGGATCAGTTCACCCAGGGAGGATGACATGCTGCATCAGAAAATCGTCGAGTCGCCGTTCAAGCTGAAATACGGCAACTACATCGGTGGCCAGTGGCGCGAGCCGATCTCGGGGAAATATTTCGACAACATCACGCCTGTCACCGGCGGCAAGCTGTGCGAAATCCCCCGCTCCGACGAGAAGGACATCAATGCCGCCCTCGATGCGGCCCATGCCGCCAAGGACGGATGGGCCCGCACTTCGACCACCGAGCGCTCGAACATCCTGATGAAGGTGGCGCAGCGGATGGAGGACAATCTCGAGTTGCTCGCCAAGGCGGAGACCTGGGACAACGGTAAGCCTATTCGCGAAACGATGGCCGCCGACATTCCGCTGGCGATTGACCATTTCCGCTACTTCGGCGCCTGCATCCGCGCCCAGGAAGGCTCCATCGGCGAAATCGACCATGACACCGTCGCCTACCACTTCCATGAGCCGCTCGGCGTCGTCGGCCAGATCATTCCCTGGAACTTCCCGATCCTGATGGCCGCCTGGAAGCTGGCACCGGCGCTCGCCGCCGGCAATTGCGTCGTCATGAAGCCGGCCGAGCAGACGCCGGCATCGCTGTTGATCTGGGCCGAACTGGTCGGTGACCTCTTCCCGGCCGGCGTGCTCAACATCGTCAACGGCTTCGGCCTCGAAGCCGGCAAGCCGCTGGCGACCAGCCCGCGTATTGCCAAGATCGCCTTCACCGGCGAGACCTCGACCGGCCGGCTGATCATGCAATATGCCAGCCAGAACCTGATCCCGGTGACGCTGGAGCTGGGCGGCAAGTCGCCGAACATCTTCTTCGACGACGTCATGGCCAAGGATGACGACTTCCTCGATAAGGCGCTGGAAGGCTTTGCGATGTTCGCGCTGAACCAGGGCGAGGTCTGCACATGCCCCAGCCGTGCGCTGGTCCAGGAATCGATCTACGACCGGTTCATGGAACGGGCGGTCAAGCGCGTCGAGGCGATCAAGCAGGGCAACCCGCTCGATAGCGCCACGATGATCGGCGCCCAGGCCTCCAGCGAACAGCTGGAAAAGATCCTCGCCTATCTCGACATTGGCAAGCAGGAAGGGGCTGAGGTCCTGACCGGCGGTGCCCGCAACGATCTCGGCGGCGAACTTGCCAACGGCTATTACGTCAAGCCGACGATCTTCAAGGGCCACAACAAGATGCGCGTGTTCCAGGAGGAGATCTTCGGGCCGGTGGTCTCGGTGACGACCTTCAAGGACGACAAGGAAGCGCTCGAAATCGCCAACGACACGCTTTATGGCCTCGGGGCCGGCGTCTGGAGCCGCGATGCCAATCGCTGCTATCGCTTCGGTCGCGAGATCCAGGCCGGTCGCGTCTGGACCAACTGCTACCATGCCTATCCGGCCCATGCGGCCTTCGGCGGCTACAAGCAGTCCGGTATCGGCCGCGAGACCCACAAGATGATGCTGGATCACTATCAGCAGACGAAGAATATGCTGGTCAGCTACAGCGACAAGGCGCTCGGCTTCTTTTGAGAGCCCGCAATCCATCTCTTCGCCCCGCTGCGGGCGGAGACATGGCCTGGATCTTCGAGCGGCATGCCGAAGAGGACACGCTGCATCCTTTTCGCTCACCGCTCGACATCTGCCCGACATTTCGGCCCTCTTCCCGTTCGCGGGGAGAGGGATATTCAGTTTGAGGAGACGACATGTCCGAAACGATCAACGGCGAACCGCGCGTTCTGGCGACGGATGCGGCGCTGGAGCTACTCCGCGAGATACAGCTGGACCATCCGAACTTGCTGTTCCACCAGTCCGGCGGATGTTGCGATGGATCGTCGCCGATGTGCTACCCGGCCGACGAATTCATGGTGGGCGATCACGACGTGAAACTTGGCGAGATCGGCGGGGTCCCGGTCTACATCTCCGGCAGCCAATTTCAGGCCTGGAAGCACACCCAGCTAATCATCGATGTCGTGCCGGGCAGGGGCGGGATGTTTTCGCTGGATAACGGCCGGGAGAAGCGTTTTCTGACGCGCTCACGGATGTTCGGCGGCGGCGAAGTCTGCGCCATACCGCTTGCGTAACGAAGTTCCGGGATTTTAGAGAGCTTGCGGCGGCAGCTGCGACTCAGTCGAACAGGCTCGAGACCGATTCTTCCTGGCTCGTGCGGTTGATCGCTTCGCCGATCAGGCTGGCGGTCGAGATCACGCGGATATTGTGGGCGGACTGCACGGCCGTCGTCGGCTGGATCGAGTCCGTGATCACAAGCTCCTTGAGCTTGGACGATGTGATGCGCGTCACCGCCCCCCCGGAGAGGACGCCGTGGGTAATATAGGCAGTCACGCTGGACGCGCCCTTGGCCAGCAAGGCATCGGCCGCGTTGCACAGGGTGCCGCCCGAATCGACGATGTCGTCGATCAACAGGCAATCCTTGCCAGAGACGTCGCCGATGATGTTCATGACTTCTGAATCGCCCGGGCGATCACGACGCTTGTCAACGATCGCCAGAAGACAGTCCAACCGCTTGGCGAGCGAGCGGGCGCGAACGACGCCGCCGACGTCAGGCGAGACAACCATGATGTTGCCGCGGTCGTAGTTGGCCTTGATATCGCGCGTCAGGATCGGCACGGCATAGAGGTTGTCGGTCGGGATGTCGAAAAAGCCCTGGATCTGACCGGCATGGAGGTCGAGCGTCAGCACGCGGTCGGCGCCGGCCTCGGTGATCAGATTGGCAACGAGTTTAGCTGAGATCGGTGTACGGCCCGAGGCGCGTCGATCCTGGCGGGCATAGCCGAAGTAAGGAAGGACGGCAGTGATGCGCCGTGCCGACGAACGGCGCATCGCGTCGATCATGATCAGCAGTTCCATCAGGTGATCGTTCGTCGGGAACGACGTCGACTGGACGAGGAATATATCCTCGCCGCGGACGTTTTCCTGAATCTCGACGAAAATCTCCTGGTCGGCGAACCGTCGGACGCTTGCCCTGCCCAAGGGCACATTGAGATAATTGCAGATCGCTTCGGCGAGGTGCCGGTTCGAATTCCCTGCGAAAACCTTCATCTTGGTCCGCCCATTTCCCGTTTGATAGCCGCGCTTTTAACGGCCCCGCACTCGAATGCAAGGGCTTAGGTTCAACCCGGTTAAGATTTGTGCCAAGTGTCCCCGCTATCCACCGCGAGTCTGTCGCCAGCTATTGAATTCGGCGATGGTCTTGGAGGCAATCTTCTGCATGGTGCTGGCGGGAACGGCGGCCCAGGGATCGCCGCGCTTCAGCGGCACGCTTTCGGTCCCCTGAATGCGATGCAGCCGGCCGCCGTTGCTGTCGAGCACGTCCCAGACATAGGAGACGGTGATCTGCGGACCGTCGGGGAAGGTGGTCAGGTAGCCCTTGAGAATGTAGGCGGTGCTCGTGTCCCCCGAGCCCTTGATCGTCAGGCCTGTAGCGCGCGCCTCGGCGCCGAGTTGACGCGAGAGCGGCGTCACCGCCTCGACCGGTCCGCCGATGATCGGCAGGAAACGGATGGTGTTGCCGTCAGCGGCGGGCGGCAGGGACGCCTGTTCCTGCTGCGGTTCTTCGGATGGCTGTTGCGCGGTCTGCGACGGATCGTCGGACTGCTCCGACGCCTGCTGTTGCGCAGGAGCCGGCTGCGGGTCGTTCAGCCGGCGCTCCATCTCACGCCGTTCATCGGATTGGGATGGGAAGCCGCCATCTGCCTCTTGCGCGGGTTGCTGCATTCCGTCTAGCGGCTTGGAGGCAATCGGGTTGCGCCCGCTGGTGCGCATGGCGTCCGCCTGTTCGTCCAGCGTCGCCGAGGAGCTGCCGGTGCCACTATAGGCCCGCTGCTGATAGCTTGATTGATAGCTGTCATCCGTCCGGGCGCCATAGGTCGGCTGGCGCGGCGTTGCCGCCATCCTTTCGACCTCGCGCTGGGTGACGGGCGCCGAGACGACGTCCTCGCCTATGCCGACCCGCGGCGTCAGTGCGTCAGTGGTGTTGCAGCTGGACAGCATGGCGCAGGCCGCGACGATGATCGATACCGACCGAACAGACACCATGGATACTGCGCCCCTTCATCGCCCGAGTGACGCGTCGGCCGCGCGGGGTCCATCCGCTCATCGGCCGTCCGCGAGTTCAAACGCCAGGATACGCCCTACCGGTTAAGAAATTCGAGCGGATGGCGCGAAAGAGTTTTAGGCGTGTCGGCCGTCGTCAGGTAGGTCTGACCAAGGGTCATCGCCGTGCCGGTGTCGGAATCCATGATGATCATGTGGACGAACAGCGACATTCCGGGCTCGATCTCCTGCGGATTGCCGACGTGGAACATCTGCTGTTCCATCCAGGATGGCGAGAAGCGGGCCCCGAGCGAATAGCCGCAGGCGTTCAGCCGGTGACGTGCCAGACCGCGCTCGTCCATGATCTTGGCATGCATGTCGAACACGTCGCCGAAGGTGTGGCCCGGCTTCATCACCGTCTCGATGGCCTGGATGGTTTCCAGGCAGGCGCTGAACAATTCGCGGTGGCGATGGGTGGGCTGGCCGATGACGATCGTACGCATCATCGCCGCATGGTAATGGGCATAGGCCCCGGCCCATTCGAGCGTCAGCTGGTCGTTGGCGTCCAGCTTTCGGCGGCCAGCCTTGTAGCGGCAGAGCAGGGCGTCGATGCCGGAACCGATGATGAATTCGTTGGCCGGATAGTCGCCGCCGCCGGAAAATACTGCTCCCTGCATGGCGGCCAGGATGGCGGCCTCGTCAGCGCCCGGACCCGTCAGCGCCAGCGCGGCGTCCAGGGCGTCGTCGGCCAGCACGGCCGCGCGCTCGACATAGGCAAGCTCGGTCGGGCTCTTGATCAGACGGAGGCGGCCGACGAGATAGGAGGCGTCAACGAGTTGGCCAAAGGATGTCAGCTGACTGTCGAGCAGCCGGGCAACGCGACCCGTCATGCCGTGCGTGTCATACTCGACGCCGATGCGGGCGCCGAGCAGGTCCATCTCGATCAGCAGGTTCTTGAGGTCCATCGTGGGGTCGGCGTTGATCCGGTCGACCCAGATATGGATGTCGTCGATAATCGAGGTCTGGCGCGCCTGGCGCAGGTCGGCGGAGCGCGTCAGGAGCGCCATCGTGCCGTCGACCTTTACCACCAGCGTCTGGAAGAAGCAGTAGCCGAACGTATCGTAGCCCGTCAGCCAGTACATGCTTTCCTGGGCGAAAAGCAGCATGGCGTCGAGCTTCTCCTCCTGCATCTTGGCCGTCAGCTTGGACAGACGGTCGGCGAATTCGGTGCGTTCGAAGTGCAGGGCCATGTTAAAACGTATCCTCGATTGCAATAGCGGAAATCTGCCGGCCGTAATCCTCTTCGCGGGCATGGGTCGTGCTGCGATAGGAGAAGAACCGTTCGGCATCGGGGTAGGTGCAGAGGTCGAGGCTTTCGGCGACGATGCCAGCCGCATTCAGCCTGTCGACCGTCAGGGCCGGAAGATCGAACATGGCGTGGCCTTCCTTGTCGGAAGGATTGAAATAGCGGGCATAGGTCCGGTCGTATTCGAGAAAGCGCTCGACGAATTCGGGGCCGACTTCGTAGCTTCTGCGGCTGATCGACGGGCCGAGGCAGGCAATGATGGAGCCCCGCGCGGCGCCGAGCGCAATCATGGCATCTATGGTATTCTCGAGAACGCCCGTCAGCGCGCCCTTCCAGCCGGCATGGGCCGCGCCGATCACCAGGTTTTCCGGGTCGGCAAACAGAATAGGCCCGCAATCGGCAGCGAGCACGCCGAGCACGAGGCCCGGTGTCGCCGTGACCAGCGCATCGGCTTGCGGCCGCGCACCGTCATAGGCGCCGTCGACCGTGACGACATCGGGCGAGTGGATCTGATGGACGGTGGCCAGCTTCTCGATCGGCTGGCCGAACCAGGAGGCGACCCGGCGCCGGTTTTCCTCGACTGCAGCGCGCTCGTCGCGCGAGCCGAGCCCGACGTTCAGGCCACGATAAATGCCTTTCGATACGCCGCCTTCTCGGGTGAAGTAGCCATGACGGATGCCGGAGCGGCCAGCCGTCGCCAGCAGGGGACTTTCGAGAGGTTGCAGCAAGACATGGTCCTTCACAGGCAGTTGCTTTTCAGGAACCGGCGCCGCCATCCCTCGGCCATTGCCAGGTCTGCGGCTGCGCCGATGTTGACCTTTCGGCGGATCGGCTGTCAATCCACCGGGCGAAAGGGCATGAGGTCAATGGCAGGGTTGGAAACGGCGAGAACTTTAAACAGTTCCCCCATCTTTCCCTCTCCGGCACCGGCAAGCCTGTCGACCGCCTGCTCGATGTCGCTCTGGACCGCAAGGTTCTGATCGCGCCCGAGCGCGCCGGCACGCTCCATCAAGCCAAGGCCGACCAGGAAGTCGCCCTGGTAGGCGCAGCCGTTGACGTGCATGCCGGCGGCGAGCGCGGTTTCCGCGAGATGCTGAAAGTCGACATGGCTGGTCAGATCGGCCTCGCCGGGGTTGGCCAGCGGCGGATCATATTCGTGCATGCGAACGGCCTGCAGCGTATCGCCGAAGCCGGTGGACATGTGGCCGTAGTCGATGACCAAAGCGGTTCCACCGGTGTCGCCGAGACGATCGCAGATGGCGCTCATGACAGCCTGGCGGGCAGGCGCGATCTCGAAAATGGTACCGAGCGGTGTTTTCGGCGAGGATGCCGGCATCAGCGCCGGGTCGAGGGTCGCGATACCAGCGGCAAAGCTCAGTTCGTCATCGACGTCAATCGCCACCACCCGCTCGCGAAAGCCCGTGGCCGTGCGGACGAACTGGCGGATGGGGATGGCATCGAACAATTCATTGGCGGCAAGCAGCGTAAAACCGTGCGGCACTTCGTTGAAATCGACATGCCAGGCGATCTTGGCCGCATGTGCCTGCAGGGTTTCCTGTTGAATGTCACGAAGGCGTTCGCTGGTTTCGACCAGATGGACGTGCATGTTGTCATAGAGTGGGGGTGCCAGGCGCTGGATGACGCGCAGCATGTCGCTCATCATCGTGCCCCGTCCCGGACCGATCTCGACAAGGCGCACGGCGACAGGCGTTCCATGCCGCTGCCACGCATGCACCATGAAGACGCCGATCATCTCGCCGAACAGCTGGCTGACCTCGGGCGCCGTGACAAAATCGCCTGCCGGTCCGAATGGTTCCCGCGTGCGGTAATAGCCGTGCTGCGGGTCGGCGAGGCAGAGCGCAAAGTAGTCGGTAACGCTGATCGGTCCGTTGGCGCGGATGATAGTCTTGATCTTTTCTCCCAATGCGGTGGTCATCGCTTTTTCCCTCGAAACGCTCAGACCGGCTGAGGGGCGGCGGATGCGCGGATCGCGCGGATGGCGGCCCAAAGCCCCAGCAACAGCATCGGCGACGAAAGCACCATCCCCATGGTCAACCAGTCGGTTCCGAGGAGATAGCCGAGCTGAGGGTCCGGCTCCCGGAAGAACTCAACGAAGATGCGCGACAGCGCATAGCCGATCACGAAGACGCCGCTGGTGAGACCCGGCTTTTTCAAGGTGAGAAGCTGGCGGGTCAGGAACAGCAACACGAGGAATAGCACGATCCCTTCCAAGCCGGCTTCATAGAGCTGGCTTGGGTGGCGGCTGAGTGGGCCGCCTGTCGGAAAGACGATCGCCCAGGGCGCGGTGGAAACCCGGCCCCAGAGTTCGCCGTTGATGAAATTGGCGATGCGCCCGCAGAACAGGCCGATCGGTACCACCGCGGCGATGACGTCGAACAGGCTCCACATCGCGATCGAATTGCGGCGGGCAAAGAGGATCATGGCGATGGTGGTGCCGATTAGGCCGCCGTGAAAGGACATGCCGCCATTCCAGATCTGGAACGCCCGGAGCGGGCTCTCGATGACGGCCTGCATGTCATAGAACAGCACATAGCCGATGCGTCCGCCGAGCACGATGCCGAGTGCTACCCAGACGACGAAGTCGTCGAGATGGGCGATGGTCATCGGCGCCTTTCCGTCGCGCCAGAGCCGGGGATTGCTGACCAGCCTGCGCGCGTAGCCCCAGCCGAGCAGTATGCCGAGCACATAGGCAAGCCCGTACCAGTGGATGGCCAGGGGACCTATGGAAAAGGCCACCGGATCGATATCCGGGAAGGGAAGCATGGCCATGAGAAGCGCTGTTGTCTGCAAGTTGGTCCATCCGTTATGGGTGCTGAACGTGCTGCCAAAAGGCGGCACCATCATGTCGATTATACCGAAATGGATCAATTGCAAGCGGCTCACGGGGTTGCCCACGGCTAAACCGCTTGCAACGGGACTTCCTAAATCCTAACTCATCACTATCTGGAAAGGTGAGAGGCCTCACCGGGCCGTTGGCCGCAAAGGAGAGCAGCATGACCACAGGACCGAGCCGTATCATGGATGAATTCGCCAAGCTGATGACCGACGCCGCCGGCGCCGCACAGGGCGTCCGCCGTGAAATCGAAACGGCCTTCAATGCCCAGGCCGAGCGCTGGATGAACAGCATGGACATCGTCAAGCGCGAGGAATTCGAGGCCGTGCGCGAGATGGCAATCAAGGCGCGTGACGAAAACGACGCGCTGCGCGCTCGCATCGAAGCGCTCGAAGCGAAGCTTTCGGCAACCGCGTCGTAATTCGCCCTCCCGGCGACACCGACGGCCATGGCAGGAGATCCGCCATGGCCGTTTTGTTATCATTTGAACGAATTTTTTAAGACCTGTGGACAGGTTGAAAAAACCCAATCGCTGGAGTCGCTTATGACTCCCGGCTGAATCGATATCGCAGCACCTTTCCACAGGCGGTTTGGGGATTTGCGGATTGAGGGGATGGCGTCGGCCTACGGCGCCTATACACTGATTTTAAATGATGATTCGGAACGGCCCTTGGTAAGCTACGGGCATGGTGGTCGCGTTATACTGGCCCCGTTCAACATCATCCCAGTGGTTGTGCCGGAGTAACTGTCTGCAGGGTTTTGTGTTGAAGCACGAACAGCTGCATTTGCTCCGGTTGAAAAGGTGCTGCATGAGCCTGATGGAAATAGAACTTGAGCGCCAGTCCAACCCGGTCGATATGATCGAGTTCGTCGCTGCCAATAACGACTGGTCTTTCGAGCGGTCGGGCGAGGACGAGATCGCCATGACGGTCACCGGCCATTGGACCGATTACCATGTGTCTTTCTCCTGGATGGAACAGTGCGAGGCGTTGCATATCGCCTGCGCCTTCGACATCAAGGTCGCCGAAGTCAGGGTCAACGAAGTCATCCGTCTGCTTTCCTGCATCAACGGCCAGGTGATGATGGGCCACTTCGATCTTTGGCGCCAGGAAGACGTGGTGATCTTCCGCCAGTCGCTGCTGCTGGCCGGCGGTGCCGAGCCGACAAACCGTCAGGTCGAGGTGCTGCTTTCCAACGGCCTGGAGACGTGTGAAGCCTATTACCAGGCGTTTCAGTTCGTCGTCTGGTCCGGCATGGAAGCCAAGAGCGCCATGGAAGCCGTGCTGTTCGAAACGGTGGGTGAGTGCTGATATGACGCCTGCCGCCGCTGCTGCCTCATCCTCCTCCGGTCCGATCGTTCTGGTCGGTGCCGGCAATATGGGCGGTGCGCTGCTCACCGGCTGGCTGAAGAGCGGCGTTGCCGGCTCGTCCGTTATTGTCGTCGATCCGGGTCCGTCCGCGCCAATGCTGACCATGATTGCCGAAGCCGGCGCCAAACATGCAACCAGCCTGCCCGAGGGCATCAAGGCTGGAGTTTTGTTTCTCGCCTTGAAGCCGCAGGTGATGGAGGCGGTGCTGCCGTCGCTGCGCCATGCTGTCGGGCCTGAGAGCGTGGTCGTCTCGGTTGCGGCTGGCAAGACACTCAGTTTCCTCGAATTGCACCTGGGGCAGGCGGCCATGGTCCGCGCCATGCCGAATACGCCGGCCATGGTCGGTCGAGGCGTGACCGGTGCCTACGCCAATGCGGCAACCGACGAGCGCCGAAGGCAGCTCGTACAGAACCTCCTCAAGGTCTCGGGCCCGGTCGAATGGGTGCCCGAAGAGGCCGATATCGATGCGGTCACCGCCGTTTCCGGCAGTGGACCGGCCTATGTCTTCTATCTCGTGGAATGCATGGCTGAGGCAGGCCGGAAACTCGGCCTGCAGGCGGACCTCGCCATGCGTCTTGCACGGGAAACCGTCGCGGGAGCTGGTGAATTGTTGCACCAGCTCCCCGACGATGCCTCCAAACTTCGCCAGAACGTGACCTCGCCGGGCGGCACGACCGCCGCCGCCCTTGCCGTGTTGATGGCAGAGGACGGCATGCAGCCGCTCTTCGACGAGGCCATCGCCGCAGCCCGCACGCGCGCTCAGCAACTGGCCGGCTGACACTCGAAGGAGTTCTGCATGACAGAAGAAATCACCTATGGCGATTTCGAAAAGGTCGACATTCGCGTCGGCACGATTATCGAGGCCGAGGATTTTCCGCAGGCGCGCAAGCCTGCATTCAAGCTGAAAATCGATTTCGGCCCCGAGATCGGCATCAAGAAATCCTCGGCGCAAATCACCGTGCATTACACGCTGGAAACGCTGATCGGCCGGCAGGTGCTGGGCGTCGTCAATTTCCCGCCCCGCCAGATTGGCCCGTTTCGATCCGAAGTGCTGACCCTCGGCTTCGAGGATGACACGGGCGCCATCATCCTCGCCTCCGTCGAGCGCGGCACGCCGAACGGCCGGAAGATGATGTGACAGGCGCTTATGCCTGTCAGTGAATGTCGCGCGACACCGGATCGGTGACGCTGAAATCGAAGAACTCCGCTTCAAAGCCGGCCCTCTGCGGCGAGCAGAAGCTCGGGCCGACGGCGAGGTCCGGGATAGCCGGGTCGAAGTAGGCGAGCCTTGCCATCTGCCAATCGCTCATCCGGTCCGTGCGATACTGAATGAACAGGGCATCGCCGTTGCGCGTCACTTGCACGGATAGCGCGTCGAACTCATGATCGAGCCGAAAGGCCGACCAATCGGAATGGCCATTGGTCACCACAACGCTGAAATGCTTCGCCCCGTCGGTGAACTCGATGCCGCATTTCATCCAGTGGGTGGCGTCGTGGCGGATCATCAGTCCGGCCTGGTCGTAGAGATGCTCGTAATGCCCTAGGAAGCTGACGCCGGCGGTGAAATCGCCGCGTCGGCGCTGCTGCAGGAAATGGCCGTCATCGCGGTGGAAGCCGTAGTAGGTGCCCTGCCAGAAATCGGTCTTGTCGCCGGAGCGTACGAATAACCGCCCGTCTCGCATCTCGGAGAGGGGTGGCGGGTTCAGCCAGGTCATGGCTTTCAGGTCGATGGACATGGGCTCTCCTCAGGCTGGCAGGCGGACAGTGGCGCGCAGCCCGCCGAGCGGGCTGTCACCGAGCGTGATGTTGCCGCCATGGCTGCGGGCGATGTCGAGCGCAATCGACAGGCCAAGGCCGGTGCCGGAATTGTCGAGATTGCGCGCGGCATCCAGCCTGAAGAACGGCTTGAAGACGTCCTCCCGGTTGGCCGCCGGAATGCCGGGACCGTCATCGTCGAAGATGACCGTCAGCCAGCGGGCGCTGTGCTTGGCGTCGATGCGCAAGGTGTTGGCATAGCGCCTGGCGTTGGAGGCGAGGTTGGTGACCAGTCGGTTGAACGCATTGGGGCGGACGGAAATGATGTTGTCGCCTTCAACCGTATAGCTCAGCGACTTGCCGTGCATGCTGAAGTCGACTTCCAGGCGGTCGAAGAGGTCGGTCAGCGTCAGGGTTCCGACATCCTCCTCCGCCTCGCCGCGCGCAAAGGCCATGTAGCCTTCGAGCATGCTCTGCATGTCCTCGACATCCTCGTTGAGACCGGCGAGGTCCGGATTGTCGCCGGCAAGGGCCAGTTGCAGCTTGAAGCGGGTGAGAACGGTGCGCAGGTCGTGGCTGACGCCGCTCAGCATCGCGGTCCGCTGCTCGATCTGCCGTTCTATGCGCTCCCGCATCAGGATGAAGGCAAGGCCGGCGCGCCGGACTTCGTCGGCGCCACGCGGCAGGAAGGTCTCGAGCCGCTGCCCCTTGCCAAAACTCTCGGCAGCGCGAGCCAGAGCCTCGATCGGCCTGATCTGGCCGCGCAGGAAGAGGACGGCGATGATGATCAGCACCAGCGAGGTGCCGACCATCCAGAAGATGAAGATCTGGGTGTTCGACGCATAGGTCTGGCTGCGTCGGGCAAAGACGCGCAGGATCTTGTCATTGAGCTTGATACGGATTTCGACCACGCCGGAATCGCCGACGGTGTCGATCCAGAAGGGCAGGTTGATCTGGTCGTGAATTTCCTCGCTGAGTATGTCGTCCAGGATCGAGAAGAACGGCTTGGACAGCGGCCGCGGCAGCTCGCTGTTCGGCTCGATCGAGATGGCAAGGCCCAGCTTGTCGCGGGCGATGCGGGTCACCTCGGTGTAGTCGGGATCCTGCGGGTAGGTCTGGATGATGTCGATGATGCTGGCGATATCGCGGGTCGTCGCCGTCGACAACCGTTGCGTCACCATCTGCCAGTAGCGCTCCATGAACACGGCCGCGACGACGGCCTGCAGCAGGATCATCGGAATGATGATGATCAGCAGCGAGCGCGTATAGAGGCCGGTCGGCAGGCGACGGCGCAGCCAGCGGTTAGCCGACTTGATGCGCGATGTCGGCACATGCTCGTGATTGCGCCTGATCGTGTCGAATGCTGCCATCTCTACGGGTCCTGCCGGCTCGGGCGGCTTTGTCTAGTCGGTACTCAGGCGGTAGCCGATGCCGCGCACGGTCTGGAGCCAGACAGGGTTGGCCGGGTCGTCCTCGATCTTGCGGCGAAGCCTGTTGATCTGCACGTCGATCGTGCGTTCTCCGACATCGGCGTCGTCGCCGATCAGTTCGAAGCGCGGAATGGTTTCGCCGGCTTTCTTGGCAAAGAGCAGCATGATGTCCTGCTCGCGGTCTGTCAGACGGATGACCTCGGACGCCCGCTTCAACTCCTTGCGCGACAGCGAGAAGGTGTAGGGGCCGAACATCACCTGCTCGATCTTCGGCGCGTCGGCTGGCGAGTTGCGCTTCAGGATGTTGTTGATGCGCAGCACCAGTTCGCGCGGATCGAAGGGTTTTGACAGATAGTCGTCGGCGCCGGCTTCAAGACCTGCGATGCGGGAATCGGATTCGGCAAGTGCGGTCAGCATGATGATCGGAATGTTCTTGATGTCGCGCAGCGCCGCCGTCAGCGATATGCCGGATTCGCCCGGCATCATCACATCCATGATGATCAGGTCGAAATCCAGCCCCTCAAGCTTGCGGCGGGCCTCGGCGCCTTCAGCGGCGACCGTTACCCGAAATCCCTTTTCCATCAGGTAACGATTGAGAAGTACCCGGATACGGGTGTCGTCGTCCACGACCAGCAGATGGGCGGCGTCGTCCGAGATGGGCATTTTTGTCGTCATTCAATCCGTCTCGTTTCTTTGTCTGTCCTGCATCCCCCGCAGGAATGACTTGACGCTTTCGCGCGCCATAGTCGAATTGCCCTCGAATGCCTTTTCAATGCGGCGCGATTGCGGCTCGGCCAGCGCCAGCGCCAGGTCGCGACCCGCCTGGGTCGGATAGAGCTTGCGCTGCCGCCGGTCTTCAGGCCCTGCAACCTGGTGAATATAACCCGAATCGATCAACTGTTTGAGCACCCTTGCCAGACTTTGCTTGGTGATCTTCAGCGTTTCGAGAAGGTCCGCAACGGTCATGCCCGGTTCACGGTTAACGAAATGCACGACTCGATGATGGGCTCTTCCGAAGCCCCCCGTGGCCAAAATGGCGTCCGGATCGGAGACGAAGTCGCGATAGGCGAAGAACAGCAGCTCGATGATCTCGAAATCGATGCCGCCTGTGTTCTGCAGTGGCGTCGACAGCAGTTCCGACTTGACCTTCTCGTTCGTCTGGCCTGGCACCTTCAGCGATCCTTTCCTCTTTTGGGACAGGGATAACCTAGCGCAGGACGACGCCGGTGTCGTTGGCCGATTGAACGTCTTCCCGTGTTTGCAGGGTTTTGGCCGGGAAGGCGCCATGGGCGCGGTGCGACCGGGCTCTGGGAAAGCGCATCTCTTGCCCGATACCAGCCCGAACGACAAAAGGGCGACCGCAAGGCCGCCCTCCATGATCGAAACCGGACTATCAGTTGTAGACGTAGACGACGCGGCGCGTGCCGGGGTCAACCAGGACCCGCTGGCCGTTGATCCGGACATAGCTGTACTTATAGTCGGGAATGGTGCGCACCGTCACGGTCTGCGGGAGCTCGGTGCCAATGGCAACATCGCCCTGGTACTCGACGGCATCGACTGGATTTGCGTCGATGTAGGTCCGCACCGTGCCGGGCGGAGGGTCGATCGTGCCATCGCTGCGCACGGTACCGACGAGCTCGTCATCGGGGCTCGGCGAGACCGGCGGTGCGATTTCCTTTTGATAGGTGACGACGGGGACGCCGAGATCGCGGCCATGCTTTTCGACGACGACCGCGCCGCCGTCCTGGTCGACGGTCAGCGACTGGGCAAAGACCCATCCGCGCATGCCGTTGACATCGATGCGGCACCACTGGCCGCCCTCGACGCAGCCGTCGAGCGTGGCCTGCGAGCCGCGCGTCGCGGTTCCGACGGCGGGGTATTCTTCGCCCGGGCCGGATCTTAAATCCATGTCGGTGACGGTGGTGGCCAGCATTTCAGCGCGGGCGAGGCCAGCCGTCGACGCGAGAATGACGCCGGCGAGCAAGATGTTCTTGGACAGGATCATGGTATCACTCCGTGTTGACGAATTGTTGATCGCTGCGAAAACGCGGCATATCGGAGGAGGTTCCGGATTGACCGCCGGCGATGGCTAGCGCAGCGGCTGGGAAGCGCGAATTTGGCGTCCCGCCGAAACGCCAACGGGAAGGATCCGATCCGATTGTGGACGGTGTATCTACCGGATGAGGACGCCCTGAAACCGATTTCGAGCCACCTCGGGGCTGTCCCGGCGCGGATTTGCCGCTATAGGCAAGGTATCGTCATCCATAGCGCGAGGCCTCCATGGGTATGCTCCAGGCCGGTATCATCCCGGTCACTCCCTTCCAGCAGAACTGCACCATCCTGTTCGATCCCGACACCAAGGAAGGCGTGCTCGTCGATCCCGGCGGTGATGTCGACGTGATCCTGCAGACCGTCCAGGAAAACGGCATCACGCTCAAGGCTATCTGGCTGACCCATGGCCATATCGACCACGCCGGCGGCGCCAAGGAAGTCAAGGAAGCCCTGGGACTGGAGATCGTCGGGCCGCATGAGGATGACCTGCCGTTGCTGCAGGTCATAGAAGACCGCGGCCGGGCCTTCAACATCGAGGGCGTCCAGAACGTCACGCCGGACCGCTTCCTTAAGGACGGCGACACCGTTTCGTTCGGCGAGCACGAATTCCAGGTGTTCCACACGCCCGGCCATTCGCCCGGCCATGTCATCTATTTCAACAAGGCGCAGAATTTTGCCCATGTCGGCGACGTGCTGTTTCACGGCTCCATCGGGCGCACCGATCTTCCGGGCGGCAATCACCAGCAGTTGCTGGATTCGATCCGCGACAAGGTGCTGCCGCTGGGCGATGCCGTCGGCTTCATCTGCGGCCATGGACCGGGCGGGCAGATCGGCGAAGAGCGCCGCAGCAATCCCTATCTACGCGGCCTCTGACCTGCACAAAACAAAAGCGCCGCTCGGAAGCGGCGCTTGATTGCTGTGACGTATCGAAATGATCAGCCGGCGGTGCAGAAATGGCGGGCGCCGTCGTAGCCGACATAGGTGCCGGTGCGTCCGTCGAAGGTCGCATAGCGATCGTAGCAGTAGCGCGACCACTGGGGCGACCACGGACGCAGGCCACCTGCATAATAGGCCGGCGGCGGGGGTGGAGGCGCGTAGTAGGCGCGGCGCGGATAGTAATAGCGGGGCGGAGGAGGAGGGGCGTAGCCGTCGTCGTAGTAGTAGCCGGGCTCGACATAGCGCGGCTGGCTGGCGATGGCGGAGCCGACGATCAGGCCCGTTGCCAAGCCGGCAGCCCCAAGGCCCCAGGCGTTGCCGCGATGCCAATGGTCACCAGCCGAGGCGGGGGAGAGAGACGCAACCGTCAACGCGACAGCAGCGGCCGACATTAGAATGGTTTTGCCGAGAATCTTCATTGTCCTGTCCTTGCAGAGAAACTTGAACATTCGATGCTTAAGCTTCGATTGCGCCAATCTAGCGGCGGCAAGGTGAACCCAGGCTGAATATCAGGGGTTTTGGCGGCCTTCGAAAGCCCTTTGCCATCGGGCTTTTCGTTAGCGCGAAACCACCAGGTTTACGGCCTTCGGTCCCTTTCCGCGACGGTCTGGTTCGGTGTCGAAGCTGACTTTCTGGTTTTCCGTCAGGCCATCGAGGCCAGAGGCCTGCACGGCCGAAATATGCACAAAGATATCTGCGCCGCCATGATCCGGCTTGATGAAGCCGAAGCCTTTGTCGGTGTTGAAGAATTTTACGATCCCAGTCTCAGCCATGCCTCACGTCCTTCTCTCTCTGCCGGGAACCATTCCAGCAGCACCACTGTCTCAACCCATTCGGGCGTCTGAAGGCAGCTCCTGCAGAGTTAGGAAAGGATCCCGTCCCCAGCCTCGCTGCGAACGATCCACCTCATCGTCCTGCACAAGGCGGACCGGAATATCTGCGTTCCCGGCGCGCAGTTTTTGAAGGTCTTCCCCAGCTCGTAAACGCCCGAACGCGGGAAGTGTGCTGTCTTTGTTCGCCTTTGGCAAGGGAAAGTTTCGCAGCCAATTGAGCGCTTATCACGCTGTTTCCCAGAGCCTTTGAAAGGTTTCGTAGCAATTTTTCCGGGGAAAGCCCCAAGCCGGAATTTTTGCACCGTCAACGGGGATTTCGGCGTGAAAATATTCTCGCAAATGTGGTCGGCAGCGGCGGCCTTGCACAGCCCCTAACACGTCGCTAACTCGTCGGCGGCGACGGCCTTTTCATGCGGAGGGCGTGCGCCGTCGCAGGAGTTCCGGGACGACTTCGACGATAAGCATGGCGCCGAACATCAGGGCACAGCCGAGATAACCGATCGGCGAAATCGTCTCGCCCAGGATCAGCGCGCCGAGGGCCGCGCCGAACAACGCTTCCGAGGAGAGGAAGATCGCCGCCTGCGACGAGGTGGTATAGCGCTGGCCGATAACCTGCAGTGCGAAGGCAAGGCCTGAGGAGAAGATGCCGACATAGAGGATCTCGCCGAGCGTGGCGCGAATGACGTCAAAGCTGATCGGCTCGAGCACGGCTGCAACGACGACGCCGATAATGCCCGTGACCGCGAACTGCACGGCAGAAAGGGTGAGTGGCCGGCCGCTTTCGGTGACCGCTGCGCCGGCAAGGGTGATCTGGATGGCCCAGAAGACGGCGCAGACGACGGTCCACATGTCGCCGACAGTCAGCTTCGACAGGGCACCCCCCGACAACAGGAAGATGCCGGCAAAGGCCATCAGCGCGCCGGGCCAGACGATCCAGTGCGGCGGGCGGCGCAGAATGCCAACGGCAATCAGCGGTACGAAGACGACGTAGAGGCCGGTAATGAAGCTTGAATTGGTGACTGTCGTCGTGAGAAGGCCGACCTGCTGGGTCGCCGCACCTCCGAAGAGGGCAAGGCCGATGAGAATGAAGGCGCGCCAGTGCCTCATGTTCACGGGTGCCGTTGCCTTGCGGTGCTCCAGCCAGGCAAAGGGCAGGATAACGACCGTTGCGACGACGAAGCGCAGCCCGATAAACCAGAAGGGACCGATCGCCTGCATGGCGGTCGACTGGGCAACGAAGCCGCCGCCCCAGATGGCCGCTGCCAGCAACAGTAAGAGATTCGCCTGTACGCGCGTCATGGCTACACTGGAAGTTGGAAGAGAGAGAAGGCGCCAACCGGCACAATGAAGGGCCGCCTGTTAGCAGTTGCTCCCAAGCGCGACAAGGCCATTATGCCCGCGCGCTGTCAGCCTGGGAACGGTGGGCCTCATCGGACGGCGCGGGAGACCCTCAGCAGTGTGCCATCCGTGGCATCCGTAGTGATCAAAAGAGCGCCATCAGGTGCGACGACAACATCGCGCAGACGGCCGAAATCGCCGGTGAACATCCGTTCGCGCTCGATGATCTTACCGGTGGCATCCTTCTCCAGCCGCGAGATCAGCTTGAATTTGAGGGCCGCGACAAGGAAATCGCCATCCCACTCAGGGAACATCTTGCCGCGATAGACCGCAAGCCCGCCGGGCGCAATCGAGGGATCCCAGTAGAACAGCGGCTGCTCCATTCCAGCTTTTTCGGTGCCGACACCGATCTTCTCGCCCGAGTAGTCGCGCCCATAGGTGATGACAGGCCATCCGTAGTTCTTTCCGGCCTCGGGATGGTTGATCTCGTCGCCGCCCTTGGCGCCGTGCTCGACGGTGTAGAGCGTGCCATCGGCGCTGTCGAAGGTGATGCCTTCCGGATTGCGGTGACCCTTCGACCAGATTTCCGGCAGCGCCTTGGCGCCGTCCCTGAACGGATTGTCGACGGGTATGCTGCCATCCGCGTTGATATGGATAATCGAGCCGGCGTCGTCCCGGAAGTCCTGGGCGCGGTCCATCTCGCCGCGGTCGCCGAGCCCGACGAACAGGCTGCCATCCCGCGCTATGGCGATGCGGGCCCCGAATTGCAGGCCGCCGCCGCTGAGCTTGTTCATCAGGAAAAGGCGATTGACGTCATCGAGCTGCTTTTCGTCCTTGGACAGGACGGCGCGGTAGATCGCGGTGCCGATGCCGCCTTGTCCGGAAACCGTTGCAGTGAAGTAGAGGGTACGGTTGGTTGGGAACTGCGGATCGAGGGCGACATCGAGCAAGCCGCCCTGGCCGCTGGCCGAAATCTTCGGCAGACCTGACACCGGACTACCCACCTTGCCGTCCCGCACGATGCGTAGCGCACCCGGCCGCTCGGTGACGATGTAGGCGCCATCCGGAAGCACCTGGACTGCCCAGGGATGATCCAGTCCGCTGGCGACCGTCTCCACCTGAACCCGGACCTTGTCCGTCTCGATCACCTTGGTTTCCTCGTCGGCGAAGGACGGGAGGGCGGCCAGAAGTGTGGCGGACAGGGCGAAAACTCGTTTGACGGTCTGCAGGCGCATATCATCTCCCCGGATCGATCTCTGGCTGATCTGGGAAAGGATAGCACCGCTTCAAGCCATCGGCTGTGTCGCTCACGCCATCGTGTCACGGGCGAGCGTGGGAAGGCTCACAAATAACGTCCCGGTGACGCCTTTCCCCTTGAAACGTTGTCGTACATTCGACATAGACCTTACCGCAGAAAACTGGTCCCACAGCGTTTCTGTTGTCTCAACCGAATAGGACCGATCATCATGGCCTTTCTTGCCGACGCTCTTTCCCGTGTGAAGCCTTCCGCCACCATCGCCGTTTCCCAGAAAGCGCGCGAGCTGAAAGCCAAAGGACGCGACGTGATCGGGCTTGGTGCCGGTGAGCCGGATTTCGACACGCCCGACAATATCAAGCAGGCAGCCATCGACGCGATCAACCGCGGCGAGACGAAGTACACGCCGGTTTCGGGCATCCCGGAACTGCGCAAGGCGATTGCCGCGAAGTTCAAGCGCGAAAACGGTCTCGAATACAGCTGGGAGCAGACGATTGTCGGCACCGGCGGAAAGCAGATTCTTTTCAACGCCTTCATGGCGACGATGAACGCGGGCGATGAAGTCATCATCCCGGCGCCTTATTGGGTATCCTACCCGGAGATGGTGGCGCTGTGCGGCGGTACGCCTGTTTTCGTGGCGGCCACGCAGGAGAACAATTTCAAGCTGACGGCGGCCGATCTCGAAAAGGCGATCACGCCGAAGACGAAATGGTTCCTGTTCAACTCGCCGTCCAACCCGACGGGGGCAGCCTATACCCATGCCGAGTTGAAGGCGCTCACGGACGTGCTGGTCAAGCACCCGCATGTCTGGGTGCTGACCGACGACATGTACGAGCACCTGACCTTCGGCGACTTCAAGTTCGTCACGCCTGTTGAAGTCGAGCCTACCCTCTACGACCGGACGCTGACCATGAACGGCGTCTCTAAGGCCTATGCCATGACCGGCTGGCGCATCGGCTATGCCGCCGGTCCGCTGGCGCTGATCAAGGCGATGGACATGATCCAGGGTCAGCAGACTTCGGGCGCGTCGTCGATCGCCCAGTGGGCCGCCGTCGAGGCCTTGAACGGACCGCAGGACTTCATCGCCGCCAACAAGAAAATCTTCGAAGGTCGTCGCGATCTGGTCGTCGGCATGCTCAACCAGGCGAAAGGCCTTTCCTGCCCGGTTCCGGAAGGCGCGTTCTACGTCTACCCGTCCTGCGCAGGCCTGATCGGCAAGACCGCACCATCGGGCAAGGTCATCGAGAACGATGAGGACTTCGTCACGGAACTGCTGGAATCGGAAGGCGTAGCCGTCGTCCACGGCTCGGCCTTCGGCCTCGGCCCCAACTTCCGCATCTCCTATGCGACGTCGGAAGAGCTGCTCGAGGAAGCCTGCCGCCGCATCCAGCGCTTCTGCGGCGCCTGCAAGTAAGGTTTCGACTGATTGAGTTTTTGAAGGCCCGTCATAAATGGCGGGCCTTTTGCGTGTCCATAGGTCGAATTGACGATATCTCAGCGTGTGGATACACTCTGCCAATGAAAACCGTGTCGCTCAGAGATGCCCGAAATCGTCTGACGGAACTCGCCCGCGAAGTCGAGGACGGGCAGGTGATCGTGGTGACCCGCAATGGACGCCCGGTTTTCGACCTTGTGCCGCATAAGCATCAGCCTGGATTGAATGTGGAGGCAGGGGAAAGCTTTCTGCGATCCAAAGGCATCGTCCGCACCGTTGGATTTGTCGCTGATGACTTCGACGAACCGCTGGCGGAAGACTTCCTTTTAAAGCCACTGTCCTGACATGCTTCTCCTGCTGGACACGCATGTCGTTTTGTCGCTCGTCCAGGGCGATATCGCTCAACGATTTCCAGCTATCGCATCGTCGCTGTCTGAGAAGACGGCGCTCAATTTTGCGAGTGTCGACACCCTTTGGGAGATCGCGATCAAGACGAGGTTGGGCAAACTGGCGTCGAGAATTCCTTTGGATGTGATCCCGACTTACCTTCAGGCGCTGGGACTGGAGATACTGCCGATAAACATAGCGCACGTGATGACCGTTGCCGATCCTGAACCGCAAACTCGCGATCCTTTCGACCGGCTTCTGATTGCTCAATGCCAGGTCGAAGGAATGAAGCTCGTAACGGTTGATCGCGCTTTGGTCGGGCATCCGATGGCTTTTCGGCAATAGCCCTCGACCTGCCAACCCGCTTTAACTGGTTGCCAGCTTGAATCCGCACGCTCACCTATCCCCTTGATTAAAGACTCAAAGTCCTAGCCCGGTCAGCATGACGAAGGTGGCGAACAGGATGAAGTGGGTCATGCCTTCGATGGCATTGGTCTCGCCGTCGTTGAGGTTGATCGCGGCGGCAATCAGGGTGATGGTCACCATCACCGTCTGTACGGGGGACATCGCCATGACGAACGGCTGGCCGGTGTAGAGGGCTATCCCCTCCATGACCGGCACGGTCAGAATGACGGTTGATAGCGAGGCGCCCATGGCGATGTTGACGGTGGCCTGCATGCGGTTGCGGAGCGCCGCGCGAAGGGCGGTGAGGATTTCGGGCGCGGCCGAGATCGATGCGACCACGACTGCGGCGATGGCCGGCGGCGCGCCACTGTCTTTCAATCCAACGGCCATGAAGGCCGACATGAACTCGGCGAGAACGCCGATGATGACCACACCGACGATGATCGTGACGATCGACACGACAGTCGAGTCCTCGGTGTGCTCGGCTTCCGAGGTGCTGCGCTTCTTCTCGTTGCGCGGATAGCTGTAGCTGAAGAAATAGCTGTGCTGGCCGACCTGCATGCGCAGGAAGAGGCCATAGAGCGCAATCATCGCGCAGATGGTGAAGGCCGAATAGTAGTGCCACTTGGCTTCCGGTATGAACTCCGGAACGATCATCGAAATGCCCATGGCGGTCAGGATCATGACGCCATAGGTCTTGCCTGAGTCATCGTTATAGGATTGCTCGCCGTGCTTGAGTCCACCCAAGAGGGCGGCAAGGCCGAGGATGCCGTTGATGTCGAGCATGACCGCGGAATAGATCGTGTCGCGCACCAGCGTCGGCGAGCTTTCGCCTGTCATCAGGATAGCGAGGATAATGACTTCGACGGCCACGGCGGCCAGTGTCAGGATCATGGTCCCGTAGGGGTCTCCGACCTTGGTCGCCAGAACCTCGGCGTGGTGGGCAACGCGGATCGAGGCAAGGACGATGGTGGCGATCAGGGCTGCCGCACCGATCAAGGCAGCGGTCCGCCCCATCTCCAGCACGGCGTGCTCGCAGAGATAGGCGCCCACGGCGACGGCGACGGCGACCAGCAACAGTCGCTCTTCCTTCAGAATAGTCGTTATGGTCAACGGCCCCGGTCCCCTTGATTACCCCGCTCTATCTAAAGCAATGATCCGCTACATCAAGCGCCGTGGGAAGCTCAAGTTGATGTCGGCGTCGTTTGGTGGAATACTCTCTGCTGGCGCAGCGATAGTGGTGCAGGCCTGACGGTGAGGATGCTCCTGAATGATCCCGCCGCGGGATCCGCGCTGTAGCCGCAGGCTTGCAGGAAGAAGGGGAGGCAATGCGAATGGTCAAGGTCACCTACGAAGTCGTGCCGCATGATGGCGGCTGGGCCTACAAGCTTGCTGGTGTTTACTCCGAGACATTTCCCACCCATTCCGACGCCCTGCAGGCCGCACGCATCGTCGCTGCAGAACAACAGGTCGGGGGCGAGCCGGCCGAAATCAGCTATCAGGACGAAAAAGGCAAGTGGCACGAGGAATATACCGATGGCGGCGATCGCCCGGAGACCGAGGTCGTCGACGTCGACTGGACCACCCGTGCCGATGGCGCCGCGCCGAAAACCTGATTGGCGTGGTCCAGGCTCGGCCTCTCTTCGTTATCCGTCATTCCGGACCCGGGCCTGCTGTAGGGTCCATGTAGCCGAGTAGCCCGGCTACAAGTGCGTCGAAAGTGACGCGGCAGCGGGGCGAGGTCCTAAGATTTTCGTGCATCGCGACCCAAGTGCCAAGCGGCAGGGAGATGTCGGGGAGCAGATGCTCCAGGTCGGAACTGGCCCGGCCGAGAGGGTGCTGGCAGAGACCTATGCCGAGGCCGGCGCGGATGGCGGCCAGTTGTGCCAAGCTGCTGTCGGCCTTGAAGGTGAAACGCTCGGGATCGACAATCGGGAAGCGCCGCATCATCGTCCTGATGTAGGCGCTTTCGCGATCGAAGCCGACGAGGCGATGCTGCGACAGATCGGCCAGCGCCAAAGGGCGGCCATGGCGTTCGATGTAGCGACGGTGGGCGAAGAAGCCGAGCGGGATGTCGCCGATCCGGCGGACGACAAGGGCCGCCTGCGACGGCTCGGCCATCCGGACGGCAATGTCAGACTGCCTCTGCAGCAGATCCTCCAGGGCGTCCGAGACCGACAGCTCAATCGTCAGGCCAGGGTAACTGTCCTGCAACTTCGCCAGGATCGGCGGCAGTACTTCGACGCCGATGACTTCGCTGGCACTGATGCGGACGGTGCCCGAGACCTCGCCCCGTCGTCCCGAGGCGCTGCGCAGCAAGGCAGCGGCGGTGGCAGCCAGCGTCTCGGCGTAGGGTCGCAAATCGGTCGCGGCATCGGTGGGAAGCAGACCCGTCTGCGAGCGGGTAAACAGCTCGGCACCGATTGCCTGTTCCAGCGCATCGATGTGACGCCCGATCGTCGGTTGTGTCAGTCCCAGCTCCCGTGCAGCGGCCGAGAGCGAACCCTGCTGCAGCACAGCCAGAAAGCTTCGATAGAGGTCCCATCCGGGCTCATTCTTTTCCATACATTTTCGTATAGATTATCAACGCGTTTCGTCAATTCCGTTTAATCCAGTTAAAGCGCATCCTGCCTTCATCGAGCCAATGGAGATGACGATGAAGAATGATACGGCAAGGCAGGAGAGGGCGCTGATACTCGGTGCTTCAGGCGGGATCGGCGGCGCGGTTGCCCGCGGTCTCAAGGCGCGTGGCTGGGAGGTCGTGGCGCTCAATCGTGATCCGGACAAAGCCGCGCTGAAGGCCCCCGACTTCCGATGGATCAAGGGCGATGCCATGACGCCGGGCGACGTCCTGCGCGCAGCCCAAGGTGTCAGCCTTATCGTCCACGCCGTCAATCCGCCCGGCTACAGCAACTGGGGCCAACTGGTGCTGCCGATGATCGACAATACGATTGCTGCGGCGAAGGCTGTCGGCGCGCGCATCGTGCTGCCGGGAACGGTTTACAATTTCGGGCCTGATACCTTTCCGCTTCTGCGCGAGGACAGTCCGCAGCATCCCACAACAAGGAAGGGAGCGATAAGGGTCGAGATGGAGCGGCGTCTGGAGACGGCAGCGGCCCAGGGCGTGCCCATCATCATCGTCCGGGCAGGCGACTTTTTTGGCCCGCAGGCCGGGTCCAGTTGGTTTTCTCAAGGTCTGGTCAGCGCAGGCAAGCCGGTGACCTCGGTGACTTATCCAAGCAGGGCGGGGATCGGCCACCAGTGGGCCTATGTCCCCGACGTTGCGGAAACGATGATCCGACTTGTCGAGCGCGGCGATCGGCTACCGGCCTTTGCAGTCTATCACATGCAAGGGTTCTTCGATGGCGACGGTCGCGGGATGATCGCGGCGGTCGAGCGCGTGGTTGGACGACGCGTCAAGGTTCGCAAATTTCCCTGGTGGATCCTGCCGCTGGCAGCCCCGTTCGTCACCGTCATGCGCGAGATGCGCGAGATGCGCTACCTCTGGCAAATGCCCCTGCGGATGCCAAACGACAGGCTGGTGGCCGCGCTTGGTGAAGAACCTCACACGCCGATCGACATCGCGGTGCGGGAGACACTGGAGTCCATGGGCAGTCTCTGAAGGGAAAACTTTGCAACGGGAACGGCCCCCGGAGGCTGTGCCAGCTTTCCGAGGGCCGTTCGTGGTGCGGCATATCTTTTCGTCAGTTCCGATCAGGCGGCGCTGTCGAGTGTCGGATAGTCCGTATAGCCTTCCTCGCCGTTGACGGCACCGTAGAGCTTGGAGGGGTCCATCGGGGTCAGCGTCGCATCCAGCTTCAGGCGCTCCACCAGGTCGGGATTGGAGATGAACGGACGACCGAAGGCGACGACATCGGCCTTGCCGCTTTCGACGGCCTCGATCGCCATCTGGCGGTCATAGCCGTTGTTGACCATCCAGGCTGCCTTGCCGCCAGCCGCCTGGTAGGCAGCGCGCAGCGCCTGGTAATCGAATGGCGCGTCGCCCTGCTTGAAGTCACGCGGGCCGCCGGTCTGTCCCTCGATGACATGGATGTAGGACAGGCCGTATCTCGCCAGTCCTTCGACCACGTAGGTGAACAGAGGCTGCGGCTGCGGATCGCTGGAATCGCCTGCGGCGGTGACCGGGGACAGGCGGATGCCGGTCACTCCGGCGCCGATTTCCTTGGTGATTGCTTCCACCACTTCGAACAGGAAGCGGGCGCGGTTCTCGATCGAGCCGCCATACTGGTCCGTGCGGTCGTTGACGCCGGAGCGCAGGAACTGGTCGATCAGGTAGCCGTTGGCCGCATGGATCTCGACGCCGTCGAAGCCGGCGTCGATGGCTGCGCGTGCGGCCTTGCGGTAGTCTTCGACGATGCCCGGAAGTTCGGCGGTCTCAAGCGCCCGCGGCTCCGAGGTGGGCACGAAAGCGCCCTTGCCGTCCTCGATGATAAAGGTCTTGGCGTCCGCCTGCTTGTTGGTCGAGGAGACCGGCTTGCCGCCATCGGGCTGCAGGCTCGTATGGGAGATGCGCCCGACATGCCAAAGCTGAACCACCATCTTGCCGCCAGCCTGGTGGACGGCATCGTTGACCTTGCGCCAGCCGTCCAGGGCCTCCTGGGTGTAGAGACCCGGTACGTCGGCATAGCCCTGGCCCTGGTGGCTGATGGCGGTAGCCTCGGTGATGATCAGCCCGGCGCTGGCGCGCTGGACGTAATAGGTGACGTTCAGCGCGTTCGGCACGGCGCGGGGCGAGTGGTTGCGCGTCAGCGGTGCCATGACAATGCGGTTGGCAATGGCGATATCGCCGAGCTTGGTGGGTTCGAACAATTTGGTCATGGGAGGTCCTTGTTGTTGGTGGCTGGGAGGTAGGGGGTTATTCGGCGGCGGCAAGGGTCTTGCGCCGGGCGCCGGGGGAGGCAAATGTGAGGGCGACAATACCGAGCCCGATCAGTGCCAAGGCGGCTGAGGCGAGCGGTACGCGGGTGAGCGCGAAGCCGTGATCGATGACCACACCGCCTGCCCAGGCACCCAGCGCGTTGCCGACATTGAAGGCGCCGATGTTGATGGTGGAAACGAGATTCGGCGCATCCTTGCCGTAGCGGACCACACCGATCTGCAGGGCAGGGACCGCGGCAAAGGTGACAAGGGCCCAGAGAAACAGGGTGATCTCGGCAGGGATCAGGCTGCTGCTTGTGAAGCCGAAGGCGGTCGAGGTCACTGCGATCGCCGCGAAGCTCAGGGCAAGACTGGTGCCGAGCCGCCAATCTGCGAGCTTGCCGCCGACGAGATTGCCGACGGTCAGCCCGAGACCGATCAGGAATAGCGTCCAGGTAACGCCACCAGGCGATACGCCGGTCACATCGCGAAGGATCGGCGCCACATAGGTGAACAAGGCAAACATGGCCGCTGAGAAAAAGACCGTCATCAGCATCGACAGCCAGAGACCAATGCCGCGCAATGCAGAAATTTCGCTCAGAATGTCGCTTTTCGCTGCGGTTTCGGATTTCGATAGCACCAGCATCAGGCCGGCGATCGATGCTGCGCCCATGACGGCAACGGCCCAGAAGGGGGCGCGCCAGCCGAAAGATTGGCCGAGAGCTGTACCGAGCGGCACACCCAGGACATTGGCGAGCGTCAGCCCCGTAAACATCAGCGCCACTGCGCTCGCCTTGCGGTCGCTGGCGACGAGGCTTGCCGCGACGACCGAGCCGATGCCGAAGAAGGCGCCATGGCAGAGGGCTGTGACGATGCGGGCGATCATCAGCACCCAGTAGCTCGGGGCAAGCGCGCACATCAGGTTGCCGAGGATAAAGATGCCCATGAGAAGGATCAACGTCGAGCGCCGGCGCAGGTGGGCAGTGGAGATGGCCATGATCGGGGCGCCTATGGCAACGGCCAGCGCGTAGCCGGTGACCAGCCAACCGGCCTCTGGAATGGTGACGGCAAGGTCGCCGGCGACGTCCGGCAGCAGGCCGAGCACGACGAATTCGGTCGTGCCGATCGCGAAAGCGCTCAGCGCAAGGACGAAAAGGGCGATGGGCAATTTACAGTTCCTTGTGCAATTGAGCTAGGAATTCGGCGATGACCGGTTCGTTGCGCTTGTAGAATACCCACTGACCAATCCGCTTGGTCGTGACCAGGTCGGCGCGCAGAAGGGTTCCGAGATGGGCGGACACGGTGGATTGCGACAGGCCGCACAATTCGAACTGACCGGCGCAGACGCCGAACTCCAGCGACTGGTGCTGCTCAGAAAAGTGCTTTTCCGGCTCCTTCAGCCAGTTCAGGATTTCCAGCCTAGCCGGATGAGCCAGGGCCTTGAGGATTTCGTCGCGATCCATGGTGTCACCTGTATCGTGTATCATCGATATGAATATCGAGCAAAAGCGATACAAGGGAAGTGGTGATCACGAAAACGTTATGGATTGGCAGATGAAAAATTAGGCAAAAAAAGAGGGCCACCGGTAAACCGGGGCCCTATAGGTATGAAGGTTAAAAACCTTCAGAGGGGAACAGCTTCTGCGGTGGAACTGGGAGGTAAAAGCCACCATGTGCATCAGCTGCGTGCAATATGTCTGCATTTTGGGCAGGTGGCAACGATTTTTTGTGCACGGCAGCTATGCGTTTGTGCGCTGCAGCGACGCGAAGCGAAAAAATTCCAAAAAAAGAGGGCCACCGGTAAACCGGGGCCCTATAGGTATGAAGGTCAAAAACCTCCAGAGGGGAACAGCTTCTGCGGTGGAACTGGGAGGAAAAGCCACCATGTGCATCAGCTGAGTGCGATATGGTGGTTAAATGTGCAGTCAACAACGGCTAAATCTGCATGCCAGCCGTGCGCCAAATGCATGGATGAAGCGGCGCTTTGGCCTTGCCGCCCCGTTCAGAAATTCCAGTTACGCGCCTTCGCGACGATGAAGTCCCTGAAGACCTTCAGTTTTGCGGCGTTCTTCATTTCATCGGGATAGGCGAAGTAGGTATCGAAAGACGGCACGTCAGCATTGAGCGAAAGCTGGATGAGGCCAGGGTCGCGGCCAACAATATAGTCCGGCAGCACGGCAATTCCGATCCCGAGCAGGCAGGCGCGCTTGATCGAGGTCTGGCTGTTGATCTGCAGATGCGACAGGCGCTTGTTGTCCGACGAGCGTCCGGCAACTTCAAGCCAGTTGATGTCGAGCAGATATTGTGGAGCCGGCTCGCCGAAGGAGATGATCCGGTGATCGTCGAAATCGTCGACGGATTGCGGCTCGCCGTGGCGATTGATGTAGGATGGCGCGGCATAGACGTGCATGTGCACGGTGAACAGCTTGCGCTGGATCAGGTCGGATTGCTGCGGCTGGCGCAGGCGGATGGCGCAGTCGGCATGGCGCATGTTGACGTCCAGTTCCTCGTTGTCGAGGATCAGCTGGATCTGCATGTCGGGATAGAGCTGCAGGAATTCCTGGATCTTGTCGGTCAGCCAGCCCTGGCCGAGGCCGACGGTCGTGGTGACGCGCAGCTTGCCGCTCGGCTTGTCCGTCGTTTCCGTCAGCTGCATCTTGACGGTTTCGAGCTTCAGAAGCACGTCATGGGCGGTGCGGTAGAGCAGTTCGCCCTGTTCCGTCAGGATGAGGCCGCGGGCGTGGCGGTGAAACAGCTTGATGCCGACGTCCTGTTCGAGGGCGCTGACCTGGCGGCTGATGGCGGATTGGGACAGATGCAGCTTGTCGGCCGCATGGGTGAACGATCCGGCTTCGGCAGCCGCGTGAAAAATACGCAGCTTGTCCCAGTCCAATGGCATCCCGCTCCCCCTCATCGGCTGTCTCACTCCGCAGCCACGGCAACTGGCATGTGCCCGGTCAAGTAGCGCTCCGCTTCCAGCGCCGCCATGCAGCCCATGCCGGCGGCGGTGATGGCCTGGCGGAAGGTGTCGTCGGTGACATCGCCGGCCGCATAGATGCCCTCAACGTTGGTGGCGGTCGAATCGGGGGCGGTCCAGAGGTAGCCGTTGTCCTTGAGTTTGAGCTTGCCTTTGAAGAGTTCGGTTGCGGGCGCATGGCCGATGGCTACGAACACGCCGTCAATCGGCATGTCGGTGATCGTGCCTGCCTTGATGTCGTGCAGCCTGACGCCGGATACGGATGGCGGCATCGGCGGCTTGGCCGGCGTGCCGGTGATCTCTGCCACTTCCGAATTCCACAGCACCCGAACATTCGGCTTTTCGAACAGCCGTTCCTGCAGGATGCGTTCGGCGCGGAAGAAGTCGCGGCGATGGACCACCGTCACGGAGCGGGTGATGTTGGAAAGATAGAGCGCTTCCTCGACGGCCGAATTGCCACCACCGACGACGATGACGTCCTTGTTGCGGTAGAAGAAGCCGTCGCAGGTGGCGCAGGCGGAGACGCCGAAGCCCTGGAAATGCTGCTCGCTCTCTATGCCGAGCCACTTGGCCTTGGCGCCCGTGGCGATGATCAAAGTATCGGCCGTCCAGACCGTGCCGGAATCCGTCCGCAAGAGGAAGGGGCGGCGTGAGGTGTCGACCTCGGTGACGAGGTCGTTGACGATCTCGGTACCGACGTGCTTGGCCTGCTGCAGCATCTGCTCCATCAACCAGGGGCCCTGGATCGGATCGGCGAAGCCCGGATAGTTTTCGACATCGGTGGTGATCATCAGCTGGCCACCCTGTTCCATGCCGGCGATCAGCACCGGCTTCAGCATGGCACGCGCGGCATAGACTGCAGCCGTATAGCCGGCAGGGCCGGAACCAATGATGAGCACCTTCGTGTGGCGGGCAGACATGGTGGAAGTCCTTTCAATGGCGGCGCGGGGGAAGCATCGGCCGACCAGCGGCTTTTCTCGGGCGATCCCCATGCGCCGCTTCATTTATGATTGTCGCATGCAATTATTCAAGGGCAGCCTTGCATTACCAACAGGGCAAATCAACTTCGGGCAAGAATCGGGCGTGATCCTGAAACATTGTTGCGAATTTCTTCCCTTTATATAGAAGGTGCGGCGGGAGATTACAAAGAAAGGCATGACTGTGCTGCGGGCAGAACTCGACGCCATCGACATTAAGATTCTCCGCGAACTGCAGCAGGACGGCCGCATGACGAATGTCGAGCTCGCCGACCGTGTCGGCATATCGGCGCCGCCCTGTCTGCGCCGAGTGCGCAAGCTCGAGGAAGCCGGCATCGTCGAGGGCTACCATGCCATGCTCAACAGCCCGAAGCTGGGCTTCGATCTGGTCGCCTTCTGCATGGTCGGGCTCAAGCACCAGTCGGAAAGCAATCTCAAGGCCTTTGCCGCCACCACGCTCGAATGGCCGCTGGTGCGCCAGGCATGGATGGTTTCGGGCGACAGCGACTTTCTGCTCCATTGCGTCGCCCAGAACCTGACGGTCTTCCAGGACTTCGTCATAGAGATCCTGACCGCTAACGAGCACGTCGACGCCGTGCGCACCATGCTGACGATCCGCCAAGTCAAGAAGCTGGGATTGGTGGAACTCTAGGCATGTCCGATCGCCCCTGGCACCGTTCCCTGATCAAAACCGGCACTCGCCTGTTGCTCGGCAGTGCCCGCGCCCATTTCCAGGATCGGTTTCCGGGATTGAGTCTCGTGCGGGCGACCGCGAGCACGCTCGGCACGGTGGATTACAGGGGCAAGCCGGTGGCAAGGCTTGCGAGCGCCTCACTGCTTCGGGCGCAGGCGGGCGACGAGGTGTCGATCGTCGGTTCGGGACCGTCCATTGCCGGCAACGAACTTAGCGGGTTGCCGCCGCGGACTGCCATTCTGCTCAACGGCGCGATCAGCCTCTGGGGCGGCCCGATCATGGCGCCGCTTGCGATCGCCGTCGAGGACGAGCGGTTCATATGGCGGCATTTCGATCTCCTGAAGCAGCGCGTCAGCGACCAGACGCCATGCCTGTTTTCCGTCGAGGTGCTTCGGGCGATCTGCGAGATCGATCCTGGCTTTCTCCGGGAGCGGACGATCGTGCTGATCGACGACATCCGCAAGCCCTACGGCGTCAGGCGACGGCGGTACGACCTCATCGAGACCTTCGATTTCGCACTGCGCGATGTAGCCAGCAATGCCGGCCTGTCCTTCGATCCTGATAGGGGCGTGTTTCGTGGCGGCTCGGTCTCGGTGTCGGCGCTGCAATTCGCGCTGTTCTGCGCGCCCAAGAGCATCGGCCTGTTCGGCATCGACATTTCCAATGCGCAGCAGCCGCGTTTCTACGAGACCAAGGGCAGCATGGCCGCCTCCGGAATAGCGCAGGCAGAGGCGCGCATCGTCGCGCATTTCGTGCTGGCGCGAAAGGTGGCGGCGGAGCGGGGCATCGCCATCCTCAATTTCTCACCCGTCTCGGCGCTGATCGGCGCCGGCTTCGGCTATGACGACCGTTTTTCGCCGAGCAGGTCGGCATAGACGTCGCCAATCGCCGTCGCTTCCTTTTCCAGAGCGAAATTGCTGCGCACGTGGACCACGGCGTACAGGCCTTGGCGACGGGCCTCGTCGGGATCGTCCAGATAGGTCCTTATCGCTGCCGTCAGCGCTTCACCGTCGCCGGCCGCAACCACCATGCCGGTCTCTCCAGGCACGATCATCTCCGCATAGGCCCCGGCATCCGAGGCGACGACGACGGTCTGCGAGGCCATGGCTTCCAGTGGCGTCAGGCCGAAACCCTCGTTGCGGGATGGGGCAACGTAGAGCGTTGCGCGCCGATACCAGGGACGGATATCGTCGACCTCGCCCATGAAGCGAATGCGGTCGGCAAGACCGGCCTCTGCCACGGATTTCACCAATCCATCGGCGAAAGCGCGATGCTCCGGCGTCACCCGGCCGCAGACGATTGCTGTCCAATCCGGATGGCTCGGTAGCAGATCGATCATCGCCTGGACGAAGAGGTCGGTGCCCTTCTGATGGCGAACGCGGCCAAAACAGCCGACGAGATAGCGACCGGGCAGGTCGGTGGCGCTGATCCGATCGGCCGGCACCTCTGGCGGATGAAACAGGTTCAGATCGACGCCGTGCTGGATCACCCTGTGCGGTACCTGCAGAAAACTGCCGGACCGTGTACTGGTGGCGATGACGGCATGCATGCGGCGGATGAGGAAGCGGGTATAGGCGGAATGGCGACGCTGGGCGGCGGAGGTGAACAGCAGTTTCAGCGGCATGTGCAACACCGTGCGCAGGAAGAGGCCGAACAACATTTCGTTGTTGCGCCGTGCGTGCCAGACCCGAACCCTATAGCGGCGCGGCCGAAGCCAGAGGCCGGGTAATTGTCTCCACCCCAGTTTTGGCAGATGCGGGGGCAGGCCGGGGCCGAGGGTGGCAATGCGCGTGCCGAGCGCAACCTGCTTCGGAACGAGCTGAACGATTGTCGAGGTGACCCCCGACAACCGTCGCTTGAAATTTGGCGCGATGATCTCGATGTCGCGCAGATCGCTTGCCACCAGGCTCAGCCCCAGGTGATGGAGAGGATTTCGTAGGCCTTGGAGCCACCGGGTGCGTTGACCTCGATGGAATCGCCGACTTCCTTGCCGATCAGTGCGCGGGCAATAGGCGACGAGATGGAAATGCGGCCGGCCTTCACATCGGCTTCCTGGTCGCCGACGATCTGGTAGGTCTTCTGCTCGTCCGTGTCCTCGTCCACCAGCTTGACGCGGGCGCCGAACTTGACCGTCGTGCCCGACATCTTCGAAAGGTCGATCACCTCGGCACGGGCCACCAGATCCTCGACTTCGCCGATGCGGCCCTCGTTGTGGCTCTGTGCTTCCTTGGCGGCATGATATTCGGCATTTTCCGACAGGTCGCCGTGGGCGCGCGCTTCGGAAATAGCCTCGATGATCCGCGGCCGTTCCTGCTGCTGGCGCCAGCGCAGTTCTTCCTGCAGATTGGCGAAGCCGCTTTGCGTCATCGGTACCTTGTCAACCATGTCTCTGTCCTTCAGTCCTATGTCGTAGCTGCCGACACAAAAGAAAACAGGTCCCGAAGGAAAACTTCGGAACCGTGCAATAGCCGCTATATGGGGTTCATATAACAGATTGCGACGGCAGATTTCCAGAGAATTCGCACCGGAATGGTGCAAGCAGCGGTAGTTCTTTTGCTTAGCCTGCTTAATTTGCCCGAGGATGCCAAGCTGCCAACTTGACCTGACTCCAAAGAACATATAGTGAACGTCGTTATGAAAAAGTCGTTGAATGATCGTCTCGCCATTCTCTCCGACGCTGCCAAGTATGACGCGTCCTGTGCCTCCAGCGGCACCTCGAAGCGCAGCTCGGCGCAATCGGGCGGCCTGGGGTCCACCGAAGGGGCGGGCATCTGCCATTCCTACGCGCCGGACGGTCGCTGCATCTCGCTACTCAAAATCCTGATGACCAATTTCTGCATCTACGACTGCGCCTATTGCGTCAACCGGTCGTCGAGCAATGTCGAGCGGGCCCGCTTTACCGTCGAGGAGGTGGTGTGGCTGACGCTGGAGTTCTATCGGCGCAATTACATCGAGGGGCTGTTCCTGTCCTCCGGCATCATCCGGTCTTCAGATCATACGATGGAGGAGATGGTCCGCATCGCCCGCGAGCTGCGCGTCACCCATAATTTTCGCGGCTACATTCATCTGAAATCGATTCCCGAAGCCTCGCCGAAGCTGATCGAGGAGGCGGGCCTCTATGCCGATCGTCTGTCTCTGAACATCGAACTGCCGACCGATGTCGGGATCACGCGCCTTGCCCCGGAAAAGAAGCCCGTCGGCATCCGCCAGGCGATGGGCGCGCTGCGGCTGAAGATCGAGGAGGCCAGCGAGCCGACGCTGCAGAGCAAGAAGCGCAAGCGTTTTGCGCCGGCCGGACAGAGCACGCAGATGATCGTCGGCGCAGACGAGGCCAACGATGCGACGATCCTTGGCACAAGCGCACGGCTCTATGGCAGCTACGGCATGAAGCGCGTCTATTATTCCGCCTTCAGCCCGATCCCCGATTCGTCGAAGAACCTGCCGCTGATCAAGCCGCCGCTGATGCGCGAGCACCGGCTCTACCAGGCGGACTGGCTTTATCGATTCTACGGTTTCGGCATTGGCGAGATCACCGGCCAGCAGGCCGGCGGCATGCTGGATCTCGATCTCGACCCGAAACTCGCCTGGGCGCTCGGCAACCGCCACGACTTCCCGGTCGACATCAACGTGGCGGCGCGCGAAACGCTGCTGCGCGTGCCGGGGCTGGGCACCAAGACGGTAAAATCCATCCTGTCGGCGCGGCGTTTCTGCCGGCTGCGGATGGAGGATCTGGCCCGGCTCGGGGTCTCCGTGAAGAAGGTGCAGGCTTTTGTCGTTGCCGAGGGCTGGAGCCCGCGCAAGCTCGCCGACCGGCAGGATCTGCGTTCGATGTTCGCGCCGAAGCCCGTGCAGCTTTCGCTGCTCTGATGGCGACTGTCATGCGCAGGGTGACGCTGAAGGGCAGGGGCGACCTCGCCGAATGGCGCGATGCCGCGCGGCCGTTGCTTGGCCGAGGCGTCGCGCCTGACGCGATTGACTGGCGCGAGGCCGCTGAAGACATCGACCTGTTCGGATCGGCCGGCGGCTTGGAGCCGGCGCTATTCAACAAGGATACCAGCGGTTCGTCCGACTTGCGCCGCGCGGCCCCGGTACTGTCGGCGCCTTCACTTTTTGAAGACAGCCCGATGCCTCAAGCGACGGAGCTGCCGGCCAGCAAGACGGCGGCCAGCGATAAGCCGGCGGGAACTGCGGCCATCTCGGTGCCGCCTGCCTTCATCAGCCTGGCGGAGGCGGTGCTGTGCCACTCCGATCCGGGCCGCTTCGCCTTGCTCTACCGCATCCTTTTCCGACTGCTCCAGGATCGCAGGCTGCTTGACATCGTCTCCGATGTCGACGTCCACCGGGCGCTGATGCTGCAAAAATCGGTGCGGCGGGACTGCCACAAGATGACGGCCTTCGTGCGCTTCAAGGAGATCGATGTCGACGAGGCCCTGCCGCGCCGGCGCTTCGTCGCCTGGTTCGAGCCGGATCATCACATCGTCGCCCGCACCGCGCCGTTCTTCCAGCGCCGCTTCAACGACATGGACTGGCTGATCGCCACGCCGGAGGGATCGGCGGCCTGGGACGGAACGGCGCTGACCATCTCCGACGTGCCCGTTGCCAAACCATCCCTCACGGATGAAGCCGATACGCTGTGGCGTACCTATTTCAGCAACATCTTCAATCCGGCGCGGCTCAAGGTGAAGGCGATGCAGGCCGAGATGCCGAAGAAATACTGGAAGAACCTGCCGGAGGCCGATCTCATTCCGGGCATGATCGCCGGCGCTGAGGCCAGCGTCCTGGCGATGGCCAAGCGGGCGGCGACGGAGCCGCTTCCCTTTCACCAGCGGCTCCAGGCGGCTGCGGCAGCCGAGCGGCCACCGGTGTCCACGGCGCCCGAGGGCAGCATCGAGGCCCTGCGCGAATCTGCCCGTCACTGCACCCGCTGCGAACTTCATTGTCATGCAACCCAGACTGTGTTCGGCGAAGGGCCGGAAAATGCTTCCGTGATGGTCGTCGGCGAGCAGCCCGGCGATCAGGAGGATCTGGCCGGCCGTCCTTTCGTCGGGCCTGCGGGCAAGGTGTTCAACCAGGCGGTCGACAAGGCCGGCATCGACCGCACCGCGCTCTATGTCACCAATGCCGTCAAGCATTTCAAATACGAGCCGCGTGGAAAACGCCGCATCCACCAGAAGCCGACCATGGGTGAGGTCAGGCATTGCCGCTGGTGGCTGGATGGCGAGCGGGCGATCATCCGCCCGAAGCTGACCGTCGCGCTGGGCGCCACGGCCCTGTTCGCGCTGACCGACAGCCGCCAGAAGCTGGAGGAGGTCCGGGGGCGGGCCTTGCCGCTTGCCGACGGCAGCAGCCTCTTCGTCACCGTCCATCCGTCCTATCTCCTGCGCATTCCGGATGCGGGACGCAAGGCCGAGGAGCTGGCGCGGTTTCAGGCGGAGATGGGCGCTGTCCGACGCCTCATGGATAAGGGCGGGGCGGATTAGGCCGTCACGGCACGAAATGAGGCTCGGCCGGGAGATTGGGCGGATGGTAATCCCCGACGGAGAGACGCGTCCTGACAGACTCGTGCAGCGAAGCGCCGGTGGGAATGAGACGGGGATCGCTGCGGGGAATATAGACACCCGAGGCGCCGCCGCGCCGCGACGACGTCGGCGGTATTTTACGCGGTACCCATTCCAGCAGTTGCCATGCGGCATTCATCGAATTGTGCAGCGGGGCGGTCGGCGAAAGGCTCGCGTATTTGATGTTCTTGGGATCTTTTCCAAGCACGATCCGGTTGACGACAGTGTGACGGTAAAGCAATCCGGTCGGCTCCGTCTCCCGGATCATCCAATCCAGCGGTATCTTGATCTGCGCGCTTTCCATTTCGGCGTAGCCGCCGCCGACGTCGCCATGGACGCCGGAAAACCAGACTTCCTTGAAATTCTGCTTGCCCTGTGCCGGGGCGAAGGGATTGCCGTGGTAGTCCTGATCGGGAGTCCAGGGCTCGGGACGAAACATCGTTCGCCTTTCGTCGATCGCCAGCGCGTGGCGGACCCATTCGACGCTCGGATTGCGGTGGGTGAAGGTATGCGTCTTCATCTGCAGCCGGCCGTGACCGAGTTCGATCAGCGACGCCACCGTATCGAAAAGGCCTAGAAGCTTGATCGGGGGGCGGTCGTTGCGAAGCGCTTTTTCATAGAGCCGCATGTCGGAAAAGGGCGATTTGCCGTCCACACCGGCGACGGCAATGGAACCCGAGGGGATGCTTTTATAGGTCCGGTAGGCGTAGTCGATGAGATTGATATTGTATTTGCTCGTCAGGCCGAAGGCATGGATGAAACCGGCAAGGACGCGCGCCGTATAGGCTCCCCGGCTGAAGCCGAAGATATAGATGCGGTCCCGGTCGCGGTGGTGGCCGTCCACCAAAGGGCCGGCATCGTAATTCTCAACCAGAAAGCGATAGGCTTCCTTCACATTCTGATCCAGCCCCCAGCCGGTGGCAAGGCCCCATAGCTCGACCGTATTGTGCCACAGGGGAGACCAGCTGTCGTCGGCACCGAAGGTGCCGACACCGGGATCGTAGTAGACAACCTGCTCTTCCGATCTGCGCAATATGCCGAACAGCCGCAGGATATTCGTTCGATCGGTCGATATTTCGTTGGAGGTACCGTCGAAAAGGATGACAATATTCTTGGACATCGCATTCCCCCTGGAAGACGAGGCGAGAATAACGCGCCTGCTAGGGAAATACAACTCTTAGTGGATTTTGTCGCGGCCTCACAGGCCGCGACCGGATGCTTCCCGTTCAGCCGAAATAGCTCTGCAACGGCCTGACTTCGAGATTACCCGCCTTGAGCGCCTGGATCGCCATGGCGGCGGCTTCGGCGCCGGCCATGGTGGTGTAGTAGGGCACCTTCTGCATCAGCGTTGCGCGGCGGATCGACTTGGAGTCCGAGATCGCCTTGTTGCTATCCGTCGTGTTGATGACGAGCTGCACCTGGCGATTGCGGATGGCGTCCTCGATATGGGGGCGGCCTTCCAGAACCTTGTTGATCTTGGTCGTGGCGATGCCGTGTTCGGCGAGGAAGCGGGCGGTGCCGCCTGTGGCCATGACTTTGAAGCCCTGTTCGACCAGCATGTTGATCGCCGGCAGGACGCGCGGCTTGTCTTCGTCGCGCACGGCCACGAAGACGGTGCCGCCGCGCGGCAGCTCGACGCCGGCGCCGAGCTGCGCCTTGGCGAAGGCGAGCGCGAAATCGGTGTCGAGGCCGATGACTTCACCGGTCGAGCGCATTTCGGGGCCCAGCAGCGTGTCGACGCCCGGGAAGCGGGCGAAGGGGAACACGGCTTCCTTGACGGCGATGTGCTTCAGGTTGCGCGGGTCGGGCTTCTTGCCATAGGCGGCGAAGGCGGCATCGAGGCTCTCGCCGGCCATGACGCGGGCAGCGACCTTGGCAATCGGTGCGCCGATTGCCTTGGCGACGAAGGGCACGGTGCGCGAGGCGCGCGGATTGACTTCGAGCACGTAAACGGTGCCGTCCTTGATGGCGAACTGGACGTTCATCAGGCCGACGACGTTCAGCGCCTTGGCCATCGCCTTGGTCTGGCGTTCCAGCTCGTCGATCATTTCGGAGGAGAGCGTACGTGGAGGCAGCGAGCAGGCGCTGTCGCCGGAGTGGATGCCGGCTTCCTCGATATGTTCCATGATGCCGGCAATGAAGGCATTTTCGCCATCGGCCAGGCAATCGACGTCGATCTCGATGGCATTCGACAGGTAGCTGTCGAACAGCAGCGGGTTCTTGCTGAGCAGCGTGTTGATCTGGCCGGTCTTGTCGTTCGGATAGCGCTGCTTGATATCCTCGGGCACCAGGCCCGGAACGGTGTCGAGCAGGTAGGTCTGCAGCATCGATTCCGAATGGATGATCTGCATGGCGCGGCCGCCGAGCACGTAGGACGGGCGGACCACCAGCGGGAAGCCGATTTCCGAAGCGACGACGCGGGCCTGCTCGACCGAATAGGCGATGCCGTTGTTCGGCTGGTTGAGGTCGAGCTTCATCAAGAGCTTCTGGAAGCGGTCGCGGTCTTCGGCGAGATCGATCATGTCAGGTGCTGTACCCAGGATCGGGATGCCGTTCTTTTCCAGCGCTTCGGCCAGCTTCAGCGGCGTCTGGCCGCCGAACTGGACGATGACGCCGACGACTTCGCCGCTTTCCTGCTCGGCGCGCAGGATTTCGATCACGTCCTCGGCCGTCAGCGGCTCGAAATAGAGCCGGTTCGAGGTGTCGTAGTCGGTCGACACGGTTTCCGGGTTGCAGTTGATCATGATCGCTTCATAGCCGGCATCCTGCAGCGCGAAGGCGGCGTGGCAGCAGCAATAGTCGAACTCGATGCCCTGGCCGATGCGGTTCGGACCGCCGCCGAGGATGACGACCTTCTTGGCCGACGTCACATTGGCTTCGGAGCGCGCTTCGCCGACGAAGGGCGTCTCGTAGCTCGAATACATGTAGGCGGTCGGCGAGGCGAATTCGGCGGCGCAGGTGTCGATCCGCTTGAACACCGGACGGACGTTGAGAGCGTTGCGCTTTTCCGCGACTTCCTTCGGCCGCTTGCCGGAAAGGGTGGCCAGACGCGCGTCGGAAAAGCCCATGGCCTTCAGCATGCGCAGGTTGACGGCATCGTCCGGCAGGCCGTGTTCGCGGACGCGGGCTTCCATGTCGACGATGGCCTTCAGCTGGGCGATGAACCAGGGGTCGATCTTGCAGCCTTCGTGCACCTCTTCGGCGCTCATGCCCATGCGGAGCGCCTGGGCGACCATGCGCAGGCGGTCCGGCGTCGGCGTGCCGATGGCGGCGCGGATGGCGTTGCGGCTGCCTTCGCCTTCCTCGGTACCGGGGATCTCGATCTCGTCGAGGCCGGTGAGGCCGGTTTCAAGGCCGCGCAGCGCCTTCTGCAGCGATTCGGCAAAGGTACGGCCGATTGCCATGACTTCGCCGACCGACTTCATCGCGGTCGTCAGGACGGGCGAGGCGCCGGGGAATTTCTCGAAGGCAAAGCGCGGGATCTTGGTGACGACGTAATCGATCGACGGCTCGAAGGACGCGGGCGTCGCGCCGCCCGTGATGTCGTTGTCGAGTTCGTCGAGGGTGTAGCCGACGGCAAGCTTGGCAGCGACGCGGGCGATCGGGAAGCCGGTCGCCTTGGAGGCCAGCGCCGAGGAGCGCGACACGCGCGGGTTCATCTCGATGACGACGAGGCGACCGTCGGCCGGGTTGACGGCGAACTGCACGTTCGAGCCGCCGGTCTCGACGCCGATCTCGCGCAGCACGGCGATCGAGGCGTTGCGCATCATCTGGTATTCTTTGTCGGTCAGCGTCAGGGCAGGCGCGACGGTGATCGAATCGCCGGTGTGGACTCCCATCGGGTCGATGTTCTCGATCGAGCAGATGATGATGCAGTTGTCCGCCTTGTCGCGGACGACTTCCATTTCATATTCCTTCCAGCCGAGCACCGATTCCTCGATCAGCACTTCCGTGGTCGGCGAGGCGTCGAGGCCGGAGCCGACGATCTCGAAGAATTCGGAGCGGTTGTAGGCAATGCCGCCGCCGGTGCCGCCCATGGTGAAGGACGGGCGGATGATGGCGGGCAGGCCGACGACGTCGATCGCCTGGGCTGCCAGCGCCATGGCGTGGCTCATGTAGCGCTGCTTGCGGTCGGTTTCGCCGAGGTTCCAGGTGTTCTCGAGATCGTCAAGCGCGGTGTCAAGCTCGGCGCCGGAAAGCCGTGCCTTGACTGCGTCGCGGGCCGTCTCATGGCTGTTGCGGTCGAGTTCCTTGATGTCGGTGGCGTTGGCCAGCAGCGATTTCGGTGTTTCGAGGCCGATGCGGGCCATGGCTTCGCGGAACAGCGCGCGATCCTCGGCCATGTCGATGGCAGCCGGCTTGGCGCCGATCATTTCGACATTGTAGCGGTCGAGCACGCCCATGCGCTTCAGCGACAGGGCCGTGTTGAGCGCGGTCTGGCCGCCCATGGTCGGCAGCAGCGCATCGGGGCGCTCCTTGGCGATGATCTTGGCGACGACCTCAGGGGTGATCGGCTCGACATAGGTGGCGTCGGCCAGATCCGGGTCGGTCATGATGGTGGCCGGATTGGAGTTGACGAGGATGACGCGGTAGCCTTCCTCCTTCAGCGCCTTGCAGGCCTGAGTGCCGGAATAGTCGAACTCGCATGCCTGACCGATGACGATCGGCCCCGCGCCGATGATGAGGATCGATTTTATGTCTTCGCGCTTCGGCATATCAACTATCCATTTTTCCGCGTGCGCCAATAGCCAGCCAGGTGTGTCCACCGGCCGGGCGCGCGCTCTGCATCTCAAAAGGCTAGAAGCGGCTTATAGGCAAATGTTTTTGCAAACGGAACCCCATAAATCGCGCAATCGACAGGATTCCCGGTCCTTCTTCAGGGGGCTGTCGATTGGGGGACGACAAGCACGCGGATTTCGCCGGGACGGGCAGGGTGGCGAATGGATTGCGCACCCTCGTCTAGGCCAACCACGCGCGAGATCAGCGGGGCGACATCGATGGCACCGGAGGCGATCAGATCGGCGGCGCGGCGATGGGTGAAGGGGTTGATGAAGGAGCCGATGAACTTCAATTCGCGGAACAGGAGGTCGAAGGGTTCGATGGCGACGGTCTCGCCTTGCGGCATGACGCCGAGAATGACGACAGTGCCGCCGCTTTTTGCCATCCGCGGCGATTGCCGAACGGTCTCGGCGACACCGGCGCATTCGAACACCACGTCGGCACCGCCAGGCAACAGGCCGTCGGGTCCGCAAATCGCGGCAATAGGCTCGCCAGCGCCCGGATCGAGCGTTGCGGTCGCGCCGAGGCGTTCGGCCAGCGCGCGCTTTTCGGCCTGGCGGGTGACGAGCACGACGCGCGTCGCGCCGGCCAGTCGCGCCAGCTGCACGACCAACAGGCCGATGACGCCGCCGCCGAGAACGACCACCGAGGCGCCCGTCTCAATCTTTGCCATGTCGACTCCATGCAGGCAGCAGGCGAGCGGCTCGCAGAAGGCACCGTGCAGGGGGTCGAGGTCGAGGGGGAGTTCGAAGGCCTGTGTGACCGGCAGGATCGCATAGTCGGCAAAGCCGCCGTCGCGATGAATGCCGATTGCCTGCAGCCTTTCGCACAGGTTGACGCGGCCGCTGCGGCACTGGCTGCAGAGGCCGCAGGAGATGTTCGGATCGCAGGTGACGCGCATGCCGACCGAGAAGCCCGATGTATCCGGGCCCACAGCCTCGACGATGCCTGAGAATTCGTGGCCGAGGGTGACCGGGGGAGTCGAGGGAAACTCACCGTGCAATATGTGCCGGTCGGTACCACAGATGCCGCAGGATTCGACGCGCACGAGCAACTCGCCTGATCCCGGCACCGGTTTGGCGACCTCGCCGACCGAAAGCTGTCCGATTGCGTCAAGGCGTATGGCCTGCATTGCGGTCTCCTCCCAGAGTCTGTTCGCTCGGATGCAAGGGGCGATAAAACTGCCTTCGCGTCAAGCCGCGCGATCCGGTATTCAACGGAAACAGCCCTCGCGCCGGCTCTCGACTCCGCCGCGATCGACGGTATGATCGGCGAGATGGCACCGGCTCTGCGTGCCCCATCCAGGTGTTGTGCATGACCCTCGAACCGCTGCTCTCGGCATCGCCTGCCATCAAGATCCATGTGGTCGCCGTGCTGTCATCGGCACTGCTCGGCGCCTACCTGCTGCTGCGTGCGAAGGGAACGCCGGTGCATCGGCTTCTCGGAAAGATCTGGTTGGCGCTGATGGTCGTGACGGCGATCTCGAGTTTCTTTATCCACGAGCTGAATGTCTTTCACGGCTTCAGCCCGATCCATCTTCTGTCCATCTTTGTGTTGGTAGCCTGTGCCCAGGCAATCCTTGCCGCCCGCCGACACGACATCGATCGTCATCGACGGGCCGTCACCGGGCTCTACTTCGGCGGCATCGGCATTGCCGGCGGCTTTACCCTACTGCCGCACCGGATCATGAATGAGGTGATCTTCACCGGCCGTGAGACCCTGCCGCTCCTGCTGCTGGTTGCAACGGCGGCGCTGCTCGGCTGGTTTCTTTTCAGCGGAAAGCCGCGCGGCACCAGCTGACGGGCGATATTGCGCCCTCGACTGGTTATTGTTGCTCCGGCGGATATATAGGGTCTAACGAAATATGCGCCAGCGCAGCCGGGGAGACAGGTCATGGAATGGAAGGGACGTCGACAGTCCGACAATATCGAGGATGAGCGTGGCTCTTCCGGCGGCACGGGACCGCTCGGTGGCAGCGGCGGCTTCAATTTTCCGGGCGGCGGCATGCGGCGAGGCGGCGGCGGGCTCAGCATTGGAACGATCGTCGTTCTGGTGGTGCTCTACCTGATCCTCAAGGCGATGGGCATCGATATGCTGCAGATCCTTGGGCAGGGCGATACCAGCGGCAATACCGGTTCCAACTATGAGCAGAGCAGTTCGGCGCCCCGCAATGCGGCCGATGACGAAACCAAGGCCTTCGTGGCGACGGTGCTTGCCGAGACGGAGGACACCTGGGGCGGTATCTTCAAGTCGATGGGCAAGACCTACGAGGATCCGAAACTGGTGCTGTTCACCAACCGGCTGAACTCCGGCTGCGGTCTCGCATCGACGGCTTCAGGACCCTTCTATTGCCCGAGCGACCGCAAGATCTACCTCGACATGGGCTTTTTCGAGGAGATGAAGGACAAGTTCAGCGCGTCAGGCGATTTCGCCCAGGCCTATGTGGTGGCCCACGAGGTCGGTCATCACGTGCAGAACCTGCTTGGCATCCTGCCCAAGGCCGATCAGGCCCGCAGCCAGATGAACGAGGTCGACAGCAACAAGATGTCGGTCCGGATCGAACTGCAAGCCGATTGCTTCGCCGGGATCTGGGGCAAGTTTACCCAGCAGAAGGGCATTCTCGACAGTGGCGATCTTGAAGAAGCGCTGAATGCCGCCCAGCAGATCGGCGACGATACGCTGCAGAAGAAGAGCCAGGGCTATGTCGTCCCCGACAGCTTCAACCATGGCACCTCGGCGCAGCGCGTCAAATGGTTCAAGCAGGGCTTCGACAGTGGCAAGCTGACATCCTGTGACACGTTCTCGAACCCTGTCTAATCAGCTTCCTCGGCGGGGCCGGGCTCTGTTGCAAGCCCGGCTGTGACAACTCTCGTGGCATTGCGGGCTGTGCCCGCAATGCCATTTTATCTTATATCGCGTAACTCATCGCATTTAGGTCGGCGAGCAATGACGGGCCTGTCGGGTGCCAGCCGAGCTTTGTCTGGGTGGCGGCGCTAGAGGCGCTCATGTTCATGCCGACAAACATTGCCATCCAGCCGAAATGTTCCGATGCCTGCTCCGGCGAGACCGAGACAACGGGAAGGTTGAGGCCTCGCCCGAGGGCTTCGGCAATGGCGCGGCTTTCGATGCCCTCTTCGCCAACGGCATTGTAGCGGGCGCCGGGCTCGGCCCTTTCAAGGGCCAGTCGGTAGAGGCGCGCCACGTCGAGCAGGTGGCCAGCCGGCCAACGGTTGAGACCCTCTCCGAGATAGGCCGATACGCCCTTTTGCCGCGCGATGTCGATCAGCGGGGTGATCAGCCCCTGCTTAAGCGTGTTGTGCACCTGCGGCAGGCGCACCACCGAAAGATTGATGCCCATCTCGAGCAGCGTCTGGCCGGCAAGCTCGGAGGCGATACGCGGGTTCGGATGGCTAGCATCGAAGACATCCTCCGTCGCGGGCTTACCATGGCCCCGGCTGCCCATGCCGGTGCCAGAGGTGATGATCATCGGCCGGTTCGAGCCGGTGAGAGCCGACCCCAGGGCGGCGATGGCGCGCCGGTCTTTTTCGCAATTTTCAACGAACCGCGAGAAATCGTGGTCGAAGGCGACGTGGATGACGCCATCTGCTTCTGCCGCCCCGCGACGCAGGCTGTCGACGTCCTCGAGCGTGCCGCGGTGCACCCTGGCGCCCGCTGCGGTGAGCGCTTCCGCGCCTGCATCGGATCGCGTCATGCCGACCACCTCGTGGCCTGCCTTGAGGAGTTCGGGCACCACAGCCGAGCCGATGAAGCCGGTCGCGCCGGTGAGGAATACACGCATTTTCATTCTCCTTGTTGAGACCCCACTATCGATCAAGCGTCTATTCTGTTAAAGTAGTGACCTTATCCTGGTATAAGCTCTAATAGGATCATCATGGCGATGAATGCCGCGGGCACATTGGCCGCATTTTTGAAGGATCGCCGCACCCGCCTCGATCCCACTGCTTTCGGTTTTGGGGGGCGTCGGAGAACGCCGGGCCTGCGCCGGGAGGAAGTGGCGCAACGGGCCAATATCAGCCCGACATGGTACACATGGCTGGAGCAGGGACGCGGTGGCGCGCCCTCGGCTGACGTGCTGAACCGCATCGCCAGCGGGTTGATGCTGACGGAGCCGGAGCGCGAGCATCTGTTCATGCTGGGCCTCGGACGGCCGCCCGAGGTGCGCTACAAACCGGTCGATGGTGTCTCTCCCCGTCTTCAACGGCTGCTCGATAAACTGGAATCCAGTCCGGCCATCGTCAGGACGCCCACCTGGCAGGTGGTCGCCTGGAACCAGGCTGCGGCCGTCGTCCTCACCGACTACGGCACCTTGCCGGAAGAGCAGCGCAATATCCTGCGACTGATATTCCGCAACCCCGCCATCAGGGCGAGGCAGGACGGATGGGAGGACGTGGCGCGCATTGTCGTCGCCGCATTTCGCGCCGACGCGGCTCGGGCGGGAGCGGTGTCCGAGGTGGCGGATCTGGTTGCCGAGCTTCGTCTCGCCAGCCCCGAATTCGAAGCGCTATGGTTGGAAAACGATGTCAAGGTTCATGGGGATGGCCTGAAGCGCCTGCATCATCCGCTTCTCGGCACGTTCGAGATGGAGTACTCGGCCTTCTCGGTCGAAGGGCGGCCGGATCTGAGCCTGCTCGTCTACAATCCCGTCGATCCTAAGATTGCGGACCGCGTCCGCGACCTGGTCGCGGAACGCAAGAGCGAACTACAGAGCGATCGCGCGCCTGGCTAGGCTGCCGAAACGTCGCTCGCGCGCTTGCGCAAAAGTTGCTCGAAGGCAGCCTTGATCTTGATGACGTGCGGCGTCTTGTACTCGAAGCCTTCGTTGTGGAGGTGAATCAGCATGGTAGCGTTGACTTCGAAGACGATGACCTTGCCGTTGGCGTCGACGGAGCAGTCAATGCCGAAATAATCGAGATTGACGATCCGCCTTATCATGTCGAGGGCTGCCATGGCCTCTGTGCTGAAGAAGCGGCCAGGCTCTTCGAGAAAGGCCTTCTCTTCGTCGCGCATCCATTGCAACTCGCCCATGCGGGTCGAGATGTGGTGGACTTTCCAGCTATCGCCGATCGCCAGGTGGTAGGGGAAGATTGCCGCGCCGACGAAGATGAGCCGGTATTTTCGGAAGAAGCCGTCGGCCGACCGGTAATCGACGAAATCCGTGAGGTAGAGCGGGTGGTCGCCTGCCTGTTGGGCGAAGTCGCGCATCTCATCCGGACCAGATACGACCTCCATCTTTTCGCCGCCATGGGTGCCGGCGTGGCGGATGATCAGGGGGAAGGGGTGACTTTCGCCACCATTCAACCTTCGCAGCAATTCCGGCGCGTCGATGCGCAGCGTCTTTGGCATAACGACACCCGGAACAGTTGCGAGCCGTCTGGACATCGTCTGGCGGTCCGTCGCGATGATCAGGGATGGATGATTGACGACCGGCTTGCGCAGGGAGGCGACGAGCTCGCCCAGAGAGCCGATCATCTGCAAGCCGAGATCGGCGTCCGAGATCAGGTTGACGACGACGTCCGCGGCTTCGGTCAAGGCCGCCGTGTCATACCGATGGTTCTCTAGAACGATGACGAGGTTTGAATCGAAACGGGCATCGCTGATCAGGTCCTCGTAGGGCGTGTTTCCGGCGAACGGTGAAAACAGCATCAACGCCTTGAAATCCGCCGGTTGAACCTTTGCCGGATAGCTGCAAGCAATGCCGCCTTGCGCCGCACCTAGGAAGTTGTCCCGGGCGGCCTCAGCGCGGCCAAAATGGATTTCGAGGCCGCCGCAGAGGAGTAGGGCCTGCTGGTTGCCGGGTTCGATAGCAAGGGCCGCCCGACCGCGCTCCAACGCTTCCTCCGGCCGTCCGGCCAGTTTCAGCGCTCCGCCGAGGTTCGCCAGGCAGGCGGCATCCTCGGATGATATCGTCAAAGCCCGCTCGTAAGCAGCGATGGACTGGTTGAGGTCGCCGTTCTTTTGCAGCAGGTCGCCCAGTGCCGACCAGTGGGAGGCTTCGCCTGGCTCAAGCAGGCAGGCACGGGCGGCGGAATCGGTCGCGCTCGGCATATCCCCCAGGGCTTCCAGAACATGGCTGCGCTTGACGAAAGCCTCGACGTGATCGCCCTTCAGGGCGAGCGAACGGTCCAGGCTCGACAGAGCCTCCGGCAGTCGTCGCAGATCGGCCTGCAGCGCGCCGCGCTTATACCACAGCATCGCGTCATCGGGCCGCAGGGCAATCGCGCGGTCATAGCATCGTAGCGCCTGTTCGGCGTCGCCGGTCGAGCGCAATGCGATGGCAAGACCCGTCAACGCCTGCATGTCGTCGGGGCGGAGGCGAAGGCATGTCTCGAACCAGTCGATGGATTCTTGCGGCCGCTCGACCTGTATCAGGAGGTAGGCCAGCGTGTTGCAGGCCATGGGTTCGCCGCGAACGAGCTGTCGCTCCGACAAGAGGAGGTCGATCGCCGTGTCGTACGCACCGCTACCCAGCAGTTCCGCCGTCCGGCCGAGGAGTGCCGGCAAGGGGGACGGATGCGCGGCGGATGGGGCGAGGTACTGGTTCATAAGTAGGCTTTCAGAATACGCTGTCATGGAAGGTCATGCCCCCCAAACTCAATGCCAACCGAGTCTTGTTTGAAGCTGACCTCTGTCCGCTTGGATGCTGCATGCCGGCATACACGCCATTTGCTCGCCGTCCCATTGTGCGATAATCCGTATATGGGAAAAGAGGCAGTACGGAATTTTGCACAATGGATGATCTGCCGCTGGGTGATCTCGCTGCCTTCCATGCCGTGGCGCGGGAGCGCAGTTTCCGGGCTGCGGCCCGAAAGGGCAATGTCTCTCCATCGGCCCTGAGCGAGGCGGTGCGTCGGCTCGAAGAGAAACTCGGGCTGAGGCTGCTCAATCGCACGACCCGCAGCGTGACGCCGACGGATGCCGGCGAGCGGCTGATGGATCGGCTGGCGCCCGCTTTCAACGATGTTGCAGCTGCACTGGACCAGATCAACTCCTCGGACAGCAATCCGGCCGGTACGCTGAAGCTGAACGTGCCATCGATCGTTGCGCGCTATGTTCTGCCTGATCTGCTTGGCCGTTTCATGGTGCTCTATCCGGATATCCGTCTGGAGGTGGCGGCCGACGACAGCTTTATCGATGTTCTGGCAGCTGGCTTCGATGCCGGGGTGCGCTACGGTGAGCGCCTGGAGCAGGACATGATTGCCGTGCCGCTCGGGCCGCGCGAGCAGCGATATGTCACCGCGGCAGCCCCTTCCTATCTTGAAGCCATGGGCACGCCCCGGCATCCGAGAGACCTCCTGGAGCACCGCTGCATTCGCCATCGCTTTGTCAGCCGCTCCATCAGCGTCTGGGAGTTCGAGCGCGGCAGCGAGACAATAGAGCTTTCGCCTCCAGCATCGCTGATTACGGATTCGCTGGAGATCGAGGTTGGTGCTGCGATCAGCGGCTTGGGCGTTTTGCGGTGTTTCGACGAGATCGTGGCCCCAGCGGTCAGAAGCGGCGCGCTGGTGCTGATCCTCGATGAATGGGTCAGCCGCTTTCCTGGCCCCTATCTCTACTACGCCAGCCGCAAGCACATGCCGGCACCACTGCGCGCCTTCATTGATTTTCTGAAGGCGGACCAAAGGCGGGTCGGGCAGGGGTAGACCAGCACTCGCATGCGCGTGTGCGGAAGGATGGCATCTGCGGCCAAGGGAAAAAGCCGCGGAATCTGCCTATTTCCTGTTCAAATTTTGCCGGAACTGCCGTCATCTTCATCAAAACTTCCATCCCGGCTGGCTTTCGGGGCATTTTAGAGGTAACAGGCGCCAGACGCCTGATAGCCCATACCGGCCCCTTGGCGCTTCAATAATGAGACCTCGACATGGATACGCCTTTGAATGCGCAGCGCTTTGCGCAGGACAACGACAATTCCTGGCCCGCCCATTTTCGCGCCGCGTTGATGCTAGGCGTGCCGCTCATCGGCGCCCAGTTGGCACAGCTCGGGATCAACACCACGGATGTGATGATCGTCGGCAGGCTCGGTGCCGAGCAGCTGGCGGCCATGGTGCTGTCTGCGCAGTTCCTATTCACCATCCTGATCTTCGGCTCCGGTTTTTCCATCGCCGTCATTCCGATGGTGGCGCAGGCCTATGGTCGCGACGACGTGATCAGCGTCCGCCGTTCGCTGCGCATGGGGCTATGGGTGTCGTTGGGCTATTGGCTGGTCATGCAGCCGGCGTTCTATTATTCTGAGGACATCCTGCTGGCCGCCGGGCAGAAGCCGGATGTGGCAAGGCTCGCCGCCGGTTACATCGCCATCGGTCATTTTGCGCTGCTGCCGGCGTCGCTCTACAATGTCATTCGTTCGCTGGTCAGCGCCATCGGGCGCGCCAGTATCGTACTTTATGTCACCATCGCAATGCTCGTCATGAATGCGTTGCTCGCCTACGGACTGGTGCTCGGCCATTTCGGTCTTCCTGCGATGGGCCTGCGCGGAGCGGCATACGTGGCGGTCGCGGTACAAACGGCGGGCTTCCTATTCATCGTCGGCTACGTCCAAAGCCAGGTCGAGACCCGCCGCTACGAGATCTTCGTGCGTCTCTGGCGGCCGGACTGGCATGCGCTGTGGGATGTCGTGCGCCTCGGCCTGCCGATCAGCGTCACCATCCTTGCCGAAGTCAGCCTGTTTACGGCAGCCTCGCTGCTGATGGGCCGGATCGGTACGATCGAACTCGCTGCCCACGGCATTGCTTTGCAATGGGCCTCGATCGCCTTCATGATTCCGCTCGGTCTGTCGCAGGCAGCGACGGTGCTGGTCGGTGTCGCCCAGGGACGCGGCGACCGGGCCGGCGTGGTACGCGCCGCGATCACCGTCCTCATTCTCGCCTGCTCGCTCTCCGTCACAGGCGGCATTCTGTTCGCCACCATGCCGGAATACTTCGGCAGCTGGTTTCTCGATATTCGTTCCCCGGAAGCGCCGCAGGTGCTGGCCTATGCTGCGCCGCTGATCGTCGTCGCCGGGATTTTCCAGCTGGTCGACGGATTGCAGGCGATTGCCAGCGGCCTGCTGCGCGGGCTGAAGGATGCGCGCGTGCCGATGATCATCGCGCTCGTTGCTTACTGGCCGATCGGCTTCCTGCTGGCCTGGGTGCTGGCCTTTCCGTTGGGCCTCGGCGGGGTCGGCATCTGGCTCGGCTTCCTCATCGGACTGGCCGCCGCAGCGATCATGCTGTGCGCGCGGTTCTATCTGTTGGTGCGGGCAGAGGACGCCAGGAAAATTCCGGCCTGACTTCGGGCTTTAGGCTGATAACGGAAGGCTCGTCACAACGCTTTGGCGCTGGGCATTCGCTGATGCCGCGCTGCAGGTGGGAAAACGCGACTATCCCTTTGGCCGACATAGAAAAAGCCCCGGACTGATTATCAGCCGGGGCTTCGATCGTTGAATTTAGGTCTTGATCAGCGTTCGGCGAGTGCCGGTTCACCCTTCTTCTCGCGCACCATGTTGACGAAGCGGCGGAAGAGATAGTGGCTGTCCTGCGGGCCGGGGGAGGCTTCCGGGTGGTGCTGCACGGAGAACACCGGCTTGCCAGAGAGCCTGAGGCCGCAGTTCGACCCGTCGAACAGCGAAACGTGAGTCTCTTCAACGCCTTCCGGCAGCGAGCTGGAGTCGACCGCAAAGCCGTGGTTCATCGAGACGATCTCGACCTTGCCTGTCGTGTGATCCTTGACCGGGTGATTGGCGCCATGGTGTCCCTGATGCATCTTCTCTGTCTTGGCGCCGAGTGCCAAACCGAGCATCTGGTGGCCAAGGCAGATGCCGAACAGCGGCACGTCGCTTTTGATTAGGTCCTTGATGACGGGAACCGCATATTCGCCTGTTGCCGCCGGGTCGCCAGGGCCGTTCGACAGGAAGACGCCATCAGGCTTCAGGCCGAGCACGTCTTCGCTCGAGGCATTGGCCGGCAGGATGGTGACCTTGCAGTCGAGGCCCGCAAACAGTCTCAGGATGTTGCGCTTGACGCCGTAGTCGAGGCAGACGACGTGGTATTTCGCGTCATCCGGGCTGAGTTCGCCATAGCCTTCGTTCCACACCCATGGGGTCTGCGCCCATTGCGCCGACTGGCCCGACGTCGCGACCTTGGCGAGATCGAGGCCTTCGAGGCCGCTCCAGGCCTTGGCATCGGCCTTCAGCTGGTCGATGTCGAACGTGCCTGATGGATCGTGGGCGATGACGGCATTCGGTGCGCCATGCTCGCGGATCCAGGCGGTCAGCGCCCTTGTATCGATGCCGCACATGCCGATGATGCCGCGGCCCTTCAGCCAGGCGTCGAGATGCTTGAGGGCGCGATAGTTGGACGGATCGCTGATGTCGGCCTTGAAGATGACGCCGACGGCGCCGTGCCGGGCAGCCGGCGTCAGGTCTTCGACATCTTCGTCGTTCGCGCCGACATTGCCGATGTGCGGGAAGGTGAAGGTGACGATCTGGCCGAGGTAGGAGGGGTCGGTGAGGATTTCCTCATAGCCGGTCAGTGCCGTATTGAAGCAGACTTCGGCCTGCACCTTGCCGGTGGCGCCGATGCCCTTGCCCTCGATCACGGTACCATCGGCAAGGACCAGCATGGCGGTCGGCAGTTCGGTCGTCCAGGGGGCAGTCGCGGTCATTGTCATCCCGTTTCCGGCGTGCGCTGGCCAAACCTTGCAAAGGCCGGCCGCAATCGCCATTCTGGTTCGCGGACAGGAGCGCACGACAAGGGTCGCGCTTTATCAGGTCCTGATATCGATGTGTGTGCAGGTCCCGGTCAATAGCCAAATGTGCCCCGCGGGTCAATCTATCTCTGGCTCATCCGGCGCAATTGCGTTGATCGGTCGCGACCCGATGGTCTAAGAGACATGCAAACAGATGAGGGCCGGCCGATTTTCGCGGCGGGCCCAGTTGAAGGAGTGACAATATGATCCGCGAAACGCTTGCCAACGCCCAGAAAGATGCGATGCGCGCCAAGGATGCCGCGCGGCTGTCGACCGTGCGGCTGATCCTGTCGGCGATCAAGGATCGCGATATCGCCAATCGCGGCACCGGCAAGGAAGCGGCGAGCGACGACGAGATCCTGCAGATCCTTGCCAAGATGATCAAGCAGCGCGACGAATCGGCGAAGATCTACGACGAGGGCAAGCGCCCGGAACTGGCAGCCAAGGAGCGCGAGGAAATCGCCGTCATCCAGGGCTACATGCCGGAGCAGTTGTCCGACGACAAGGCGCGAGAGATCATCGCCGGGGTCATTGCCGAGATCGGCGCTGCCGGCATTAAGGACATGGGCAAGTCGATGGCCGTGCTGAAGGAGCGCTATGCCGGCCAGATGGACTTCGCCAAGGCTTCGGGGATTCTCAAGGACCTGCTGAAATAGGCATTCCACGCCGTTCTGGAGGCAATAAAAAAGGCAGGAGCTGGGGGGAGCTCCTGCCTTTGTACTTTGCAGCCGTCTGATGACGCAGGGTGGGGCCCAAAAATCAGACGTCTATCGCAAAGCCACCCATGTGAGACCGCGCCGGGGGTAGGGATGGTGTCTCACACGGGAATTCGAAAATCAGTGGTTGGTATCGGCCTTCGTTTGTGTCGCGGGGTAATGCGCCATCTGCCAGGCCATGACTGCCTGGTCGAAGGATTTGAGGCCGTTGGCCTGGCTGTCGTTCATGGCCGAGGCGCTGTAATTGGCCATCGCAAAGATGGCGGCGGCGGCAAAGGGGACGATCAGTATGCGCATGCCAGTCTCCTAAACAGGAAGCTCTCCTCGGCTTCCGGTTCGGCAGGGCTGTCTGGACATGTCGCGTCGCAAAGCGTTTCTCTCTGCCGGCATGTCCCAGTCCGTAAAATGAAGCTATTGCGCTGCAGCACGATTTTCAAATTACAAAAAAATAATGTTTCGCGCGGGAACTTCGGTCGTAAATGCGCCGTGATCGGGGATGCGGGCAACCGCTTCGCGCCTAAAAAGCTTGCCTCGGCGCCTGTGCCGCAGCTACTTGGCGCCCCGCTTTTTTTCCTCGCTCATGTAGTGACGCAGGACAGCGTTGATCCGGGTCTGGTAGCCCTTGCCGCTGGCCTGGAAGAAATCGACGATATCCTGATCGAGCCGGATCGACAGGGCTTTCTTGGCGACAGGAACGACCCACTCGGCCTTCGACCAGTCGATGTCGATGAAGTCAGCCCAATCGGGATCGTCGCGCATGGCCCGCTCGATGTCCTCGTCGGCCATGGCATCGACGCGCGCCCAGTCTGTGCGGTCCTCACCATCGCTAATCTTTTTGCGGATCTCATCCGCCGTATATCTGACGATACGCTCTTCGCTCATTTTTATGAGCCGCGCGTGCCGATATGATCCGGCAGATGCTTCCCCGCATTGTATAAACGACGGCGATCAACCTCTGCGAATCCGGGCATATGGCAAGCGTGCGGACTTCTCCCTGTTTGTCGGATGGCATCTCGATGTGCGGTTGTCCCAAGGCGTTGGCCGCGCGAATGAAATCGATGCTGTGCTTTGCGATGTTGAGCAGTCGCTTGCTCTCATCCCATTCAAAGCCCTCAAACTCTCTTTGCACTGGCTGCATCGCGTTGACCTGAAGTCAGATGGCATCCAGCCAACCATGCGCCGGTGACACGAAGATCGTGTAAATCAAATTGTATATACAGCACCCGCTTTGTCAATCCTGTGGATCTGGACCGGCCCCCACGAGTTTCGTGGCAATGGCGGACGTTAGGGACTATAGGAGAAACATCAGCCAGAGGTGTCCATGCGATTTTCCCCGACCTTTCTTGACGAGATCCGCGACCGCGTTCCGATATCGGACGTGATTGCGCGGCGCGTCAGCTGGGACAAGCGCAAGACCAACGTGTCGCGGGCCGACTACTGGGCCTGCTGCCCCTTCCATGGCGAGAAATCGCCGAGCTTCCACTGCGAGGACCGCAAGGGCCGCTACCATTGCTTCGGCTGCGGCGTCACCGGCGACCATTTCCGTTTTCTCACCGACCTCGAGGGCTTGAGCTTTCCCGAGGCCGTGCAGCAGGTGGCGGACATGGCCGGCATCGCCATGCCGGCGGCCGATCCGGTGGCCGAGAAGCGCCAGCGCGAGCAGACCTCGCTGCTCGACGTGATGGAGATGGCGACCCAGTATTTCCAGGATCAGCTGCAGACGGCCAGCGGTGCGCGGGCGCGGGCCTATCTGCGCGACCGTGGCCTGACGGGCCGCACCATCGAGACCTTCCGGCTCGGCTTTGCGCTCGACAGCCGCAATGCGCTGAAGGAATATCTGGCATCGAAGAACGTGCCCAAGGACCAGATCGAGGCCTGTGGGCTCGTCGTCCATGGCCCTGACATCCCCGTTGCCTACGACCGGTTCCGCGATCGCATCATGTTTCCGATCCTGTCGTCGCGCGACAAGGTGATTGCCTTTGGCGGCCGCGCCATGGCTCCGGATGCGCCGGCGAAATACCTGAACTCCAACGAGACCGAGCTCTTCCACAAGGGCAACGTGCTCTACAATTTCAACCGCGCCCGGCGCGCCAGCCAGGGCGCCGATGGCACCGGCACGATCATTGCCGTCGAAGGCTACATGGACGTCATCGCGCTGCACCAGGCGGGCGTCGAGAATGCCGTGGCGCCGCTCGGCACGGCGCTCACCGAGAACCAGCTGGAGCTGCTCTGGCGCATGACGCCGCAGCCGGTGCTGTGCTTCGACGGCGATGCCGCCGGCATCCGCGCCGCCAACCGGGGCGTCGATCTCGCCTTGCCGCGGCTGAAGCCCGGCTATTCCGTACGCTTTGCCATGCTGCCGGATGGCAAGGACCCCGACGACATGGTGCGCCACGAGGGAAGAGCGCCGTTCGACAAGGTGATGGCGCAGGCGCGGCCGCTGGCCGAGATGGTCTGGGGCCGCGAGGTCTCGAGCGGCAAGTTCGACACGCCGGAAAGCCGGGCCGAGCTCGAGGCGCGGCTGAAGCAGATGGTGACCGTCATTGCCGACGAAAATGTCCGCCGCCATTACCAGCAGGACATCCGCGACAGGCTGAACGCGTTCTTCCAGCCGCAGTTTCGCAATGGCGGCAACCAGCAGGGCCGCAATTTCAGGAGCGGCAACGCCAGCGGCAGCCGGGCCGGACGCAACGATCCGCGCGGCAACGGCCCCGTCAGCACCAAGGCGCCGAATGCCATTTCCAACCGCTTGACCGGCTCGGGCATGGTGCGCGGCCACAGCGCCACGCCGGCCTTGCGCGAAAGCGTGCTGGCGCTCACCATCGTCAACCATCCCCTGCTGCTGCAGGACGAATATGACGAGATCGCCTCGATCGACTACGACAACCGCGACCTGCAGCGCCTGTGGTCGGCCATGCTCGGCACGGCGGCAGCGCTTGCCGGCCCGCACCTGACCCGCGAGCATCTGGTCGAGCGGCTGGAAGCGCAGGGCTTTGCGGCACTGATCAAGGGCCTGGACCAGCAGGTGCGCAATGCGCGGCTGTGGACCGCCACCGAGGAGGCGGCCGTCGAGGATGCCCGCGAGGGCTACCGCCAGGCGCTCGGCCTGCACAAGCGCACCAAGGCGCTGCGCTGGCAGAAGATCGAACTGGAGCGCGAGATCGCCGATGCCACGGAGGCAGGCTCCGAGGACGGCATCGACCAGCTCATGCGGGCGCTCAACGAGATCCAGCTGGAAATCTCCCGGATGGAAAACCAGGAAGCCATCATCGACGGCTTCGGCCTGCTCTCCGGCCGCGTCAAGGCGGCCGTCAACCACAGCGGCTGATGGCAGCGGGCCTTACCCCCTCATCCGCCCTTCGGGCACCTTCTCCCCGAGGGGAGAAGGGATCTCCCCCACAAGGGGGGAGATCGTTCTTTTCCCTTGTGGGCTCAAGGCTCTCGGCCAATCTCCCCCCTTGTGGGGGAGATGTCCCGGAGGGACAGAGGGGGGTAGGCGCCGCAAACACGTAATCCATTGCGGTCACCGCCCCCAAGAGTTCTCGATCACCAGAACCGTCCCGTGCTCCACCCGAGCCGGAGGGAAGCCACGCGGGGACGCGCTTCCTCGTCATGCGTCTCCCGTTACCTTCGATCACCGCAGGATCCCGGTCGGTCTGTCGCCCACCTAACCAGCGCTGACACAGCCTCTGCCCCGCAGCCTCCGCAGCGGCACCTCCCATGCAGAGGCTCAAACTCGAAATAGATCGTTCGCTCAACTAAGGTTTACAGAAACCGGGCGCTCTGCGAAGAGGGGCCGACACTATCGTCGAGGCATCAAGGATTCGCTTCCCGAGCCCGGGCGCATTGCCGCCGAGGCCGTGGGGGCGCTGGAACAGACCATGCAGAACTCGGACATTGCGCTCCTGCTGACCGCTCTTGGCGGCGTCATCTTTCTCGTCGTGCTCATCGTGTCTCGTGCACGTCTGCATCCGCTGATCGCGCTGATCATCACCTCCATCGCCGTCGGGCTTGTGACCGGTATGCCGACGGAGAAGCTGGTGAAGTCGATCGAGGCGGGGGCCGGCAATACGCTCGGCGCCGTCGGCCTCGTCGTGGCGCTGGGGGCGATGCTGGGCAAGATACTGGCGGATGGCGGCGTGACCGAAGGCATCTCCGATCTCATTATCCGCAGGACCTCGGTTCGGCTGCTTTCCTGGGCCATGGCGGGTGCGGCGTTCGTCATCGGCATTCCGATGTTCTTCGAGGTCGGGCTGGTCGTGCTTCTGCCGCTCATCTTCAGCGTGGCGCGCAAGCTCGATGCCGCCTCCAGCGTTCGCGGCTCGGCCTATGTCTATGTCGGCGTTCCCGTCATCGCGGCGCTGGCCGCCATGCACGGCATGGTGCCGCCGCATCCGGGACCGCTCACCGCCATCGCCTCGCTGCATACCAATATCGGCGCGACGATGCTCTATGGCTTTCTGGCCGCGATCCCTGCGATCATTCTGGGCGGCCCGATCTATGGCGCCTTCATCACGCCGCGACTGTCGGTTCGCCCCGACCAGGCGCTCATCGACCAGTTCTCGTCGGCAGGCTCCAACGACGGCCCGGACCATGCGCCGCCCGGCCTTGCGATCAGTCTGCTCACCGCCCTGTTGCCGGCGCTGTTGATGCTGGCGAATGCGATTGCCGAGCTGGTCTTTCCCAAGGATGCGGGCATCGTCCATGTCACCGCGTTTCTCGGCGATCCGGCCATTGCCATGCTGATCGGCGTGCTGTTTGCCGCCCTGATGCTCGTCTACATCAGAAACGGCAACACCGAGACGCTGCGCAGCTCAATGTCGGCGAGCGTCAAGCCGGTGGCCAACGTGCTGCTGATCATCGCCGGCGGCGGGGCTTTCCAGCATGTGCTGACCGACGCCCGGGTCGGCGACGCGATCATGCATCTCAGCCAGCAGTTCTCCCTGTCGCCGCTGATCCTCGGCTGGATCATCTCGATGCTGTTGTCTGTCTCGACAGGCTCGGCCACCGTCGGCATCGTCGGAGCGTCCGGCCTGCTCGGGCCGCTGGCGGGCGGCGAGGGGCTGAATGTGCCGCTGCTGGCGCTCTCGATCGGCTGCGGCTCGCTGTTCTTCAACTATGCCAACCATGCCGGCTTCTGGCTGGTGAAGGAATCCTTCGGCATGTCGATGGGCGAGGCGACGAAAACAATCTCCGTCGTCCAGTCGATCGTCTCGGTGGTCGGGCTGGTGATGGTGCTCATCATGAACCTGCTGCCGCCGCTGATCTGATCGGGGTGGACGTTTCCCCTTCTCCCCTCGGGGAGAAGGTGCCCGAAGGGCGGATGAGGGGGATGGCGCGAAGCCCCCCTCATCGCCTTGCTGTCGGTCGGCACTTCTCCCCGAGGGGAGAAGGGAGTGCAGCGGGTGCAGTCGGCTTCGAAACATGCCATGGTGCGCCGGTCGAGGTCGGGAACCAAGCTGCCGATTCCTCGACAACGAGAAATGAAACAGCGTCCCATTCAAGGGCGAGGGCGGGCATCAAGACCCGCCGAAACAGGGAAAAGCATGTCGAAGCCGGAGAAGAACGATCCACGGTTTTCCACCGACGAGGCGCTGTTCGGCCTGGAGCCGCCGAGGGATGTCTTCGAGCCGGATGACGCGGCCGGATGGGAGCCCGATTTCGAGCCGGCGGGCGGAGCCGCGCGCATGCCCCTCAGCGCGCCGACGCGTCAGTCCTCAGTCGGCCAATCCCCCCTCGATGTGCTGAAGCGCATCTACGGCTACCCGGCCTTTCGCGGCCGCCAGGCGGAGGTGGTCGAGCAGGTTGTGGCCGGTGGCGATGCCGTGGTGCTGTTTCCGACCGGGGCCGGCAAGTCGTTGTGCTTCCAGATCCCGGCGCTCTGCCGGGATGGCATCGGCGTCGTCGTCTCGCCGCTGATCGCGCTGATGCGCGACCAGGTGCAGGCGCTGAAGCAGCTCGGCGTCAATGCGGCGGCGCTGAATTCGTCGATCACGCGCGAAGAAGCGCAACAGATCTACCGCGATATCCGGAACGGCACGCTCGACCTCCTCTACATGACGCCGGAGCGCATTCTCACCGACAATTTCCGCCAGACGATCGGGGACGCAAAGATCGCGCTATTTGCCATCGACGAGGCCCATTGCGTCTCGCAATGGGGCCATGATTTCCGGCCGGAATACCGCGAACTCGGCAAGCTCGCCGAGCAGTTCCCGGGCGTACCGCGCATCGCGCTGACGGCGACGGCCGATCCGCACACCCGCGACGACATCATCGCGAGGCTGCAGCTGGGCAAGGCCAAGATCTTCACCACCAGCTTCGACCGCCCCAACATCGCCTATGAGATCGTCGAGCGCGACCAGCCGCGCCAGCAGCTGCTGCGCTTCCTCTCCGGCCACAAGGGCGACAGCGGCATCGTCTACTGCCTGTCGCGCGCCAAGGTCGAGGACACCGCCGAATGGCTGAACGGGCAGGGGATCCGGGCGCTCGCCTATCACGCCGGCATGGACCGGTCTGTGCGCGATGCCAACCAGGATGCTTTCCTCAAGGAGGAAGACCTCTGCCTGGTGGCCACAGTCGCCTTCGGCATGGGCATCGACAAGCCGAACGTGCGCTATGTCGCCCATCTCGACATTCCAGGCTCCGTCGAGGCCTATTACCAGGAGACCGGCCGCGCCGGCCGCGATGGCCTCGCTTCCAATGTCTGGATGGCCTATGGCATGGCCGACGTCATCCAGCGCGGCAAGATGATCGACGAGGGCAATGCGACGCCAGAGATCAAGCGGGTGGAGCGCGCCAAGCTCAACGCGCTGCTCGCCATCTGCGAGACCTCGGGCTGCCGCCGCCAGGCGATCCTTGCCCATTTCGGCGAGAGCCATGGCGGAAACTGCGGCAATTGCGACACCTGCCTGAAGCCGGTGGAAACCTGGGACGGCACGGAGGCGGCGATCAAGGCGCTGGCCGCCATCTACCGCACCGGCGAACGCTTTGGCGCCGGCCACGTCATCGACGTGCTCACAGGCAATGTCAACGAGAAGACCCAGCGCTTCGGCCATGCCGACATGCCGGTCTTCGGCGTCGGCAAGGACATCCCCGTCCGCACCTGGCAATCCGTCTTCCGCCAGCTGCTCGCCGCCGGCCTCGTCAGCGTCGATCATGCAGCCTATGGCGCGCTGAAACTGACGCCGGATGCCAAGGCCGTGTTCAAGAAGGAACGCAGCATCCAGTTCCGCAAGGACCGCCCGGCGACCGGCAAGTCCGCGCGGCGCGGTGCCGGTGCGAGCGGCGCAAGCGGCGGGGCGCCGAGGACGGCCGGCCTGTCGGCAGCGGATGCAGCGCTGTTCGAGGAACTGAGGGCCGAGCGCATGAAGATCGCCAAGACGCTGGGCGTGCCGCCCTATGTCGTGTTTCCGGACACGACGCTGATCGCCATGGCGAGCGAGCGGCCGGGCAGCGCGGATGAGATGCTGGCGATCTCAGGCGTGGGGCAGGCGAAGCTGGAGCGCTATGGGGATGCGTTTTTGGCTGTGATTGGGCGGGGGTGATTGGGGGCGGAAAGTCGATAGTGCTGGGAGAAGGACGGCGGACCGCCGTCTGACCATGAAAGCGGGGGGGCCGCAAGCTCCGATAAAGAGACCGCAACGGGTTCCGTCACAAACCGCATGCCGATCGGTCAGCCTGCGTGGCGGCCTCAGAAGGGAAAAATCCCTATCCGATCATCTGGCCAAAAAGCCCGAAGGTCGGACTCTATCACCACTCGAAAACCCTCTTCTCTCAACAGAACCTTGACGAACCGTGTTGGTTCACCAATAATTACGGTGAACCAGGGAAATTTAGGTGCCATGACCGCGTTTACCGTTCGTGTCTCAGACGAAACCGTCAGCAAGCTCGACCAGATCGCGGAAAAGCTCGACCGTTCCCGCTCCTATATGGCCGCTCAGGCTATAGAGGATTATGTTGCCCGCGAAGAATGGCAGCTTGCCGAGATCGAGGCCGGGTTGGCGGAAGCCGACCGGGGCGAATTCGCCAGTGACCAAGATGTTGCGAAGATTGTCGGCAAATATGTCAGCTCTACCCGTCCATCATGAGCGGGAAGCGTATTCGCTGGACGCTGCGAGCGTTGCGACGGCTTGATCAGATTGGCGAGACCATTCAGAAAGACGATCCGAATGCCGCAGCGCGCGTGATCGCGCGGATCGTGGCGGTTGTGGATAGGCTGGCCGAGTTTCCGGCGACGGGACGTGCCGGTCGTATCAAGGGCACACGGGAAGTGGTGCTGGCAGATATTCCCTATATCATTCCCTATCGCGTCGGGCAGGACATCGAGATCCTGACCGTCATGCACGCACATCAACGGTGGCCTTTAGAGCTGTAGGCTCGCCACGGATGGCGCCGGATGCCAAGGCCGTGTTCAAGAAGGAGCGCAGCATCCAGTTCCGCAAGGACCGCCCGGCGACGGCCAAGTCCGCGAGGCGCGGTGCCGGTGCGAGCGGCGCAAGCGGCGGGGCGCCGAGGACGGCCGGCCTGTCGGTGGCGGATGCGGCGCTGTTCGAGGACCTTCGGGCCGAGCGCATGAAGATAGCCAAGACGCTGGGCGTGCCGCCCTATGTCGTGTTTCCGGACACGACGCTGATCGCCATGGCCAATGAGCGGCCGGGCAGCGCGGACGAGATGCTGGCGATTTCGGGGGTGGGGCAGGCGAAGCTGGAGCGCTATGGGGATGCGTTTTTGGCGGTGATTGGGCGGGGGTGAGGGGAGGGATTGCCAATTCCGCTGGCGCGAACACTCTACTGTATAATTCAAATACTATCGATATTTCGTTAAATTAGCTGCTTGAACGTGATACAGATCGCATCTTTAAATTGTGTGATGCTCTCTTGCGTCCAGGATACATAAATATCTTTTTTATAGCTCGGCTTTGGGGGGGCGGTATGAGTGAAATTTTAGCGAAAATTTCTTCGTACGATATTTTCAATAATCTTGTTCCGGGAGCTATTTTGGCTTTTTTGCTCGCGGTTTTGGAGATATACACGATAGACACTAATAATATTGTTGTAGATCTAGTGGTTTTTTATTTTCTAGGCGTTGTCGTTAGCCGCATAGGATCACTGATTAGCGAGCCGATCTTAAGGGTTTCGCATTTTGTTCGATACGCAGAATATTCTGCATTCATTGCAGCGAGTCAAAAAGATGAAAAAATCGCCGTGTTGCTGGAGGTCAATAATCAATATCGCACATTCATCGCCTTGATGCTTGTGACAATAACCTCTTATTTCGGTCGCGATACAGTCTTGTATTATGGGTTTTCTGACAAGACGGTTAAGGTCTCGCTAGTTGCCGGCACGGCCGTTCTATTCGTGCTCGCTTATAGGAAGCAAACGAGCTTCATTAAAAAACGAGTGGAATACCAGAATAAACAATAAATAATTCTCGCAAAAATTGCATAATGATATTATCAATATCTATATTGACGCGATATTTGGGGTTTTTGATTTGGCTGATTTCTTCGAAATTGATTTTTTGGATGTGGAAGCCAAGAAAAGCGGTGACGCTATTGCATTGAGGTACACGATCAACGGCGCTCTTTATATTCACGTAGTTGACGGCGGTTATCTTAAAACCGGCGAAAGCCTCACTAACCATATCAGAACGCACTACGGAAATCCGACATACATAGATCACGTGGTTGCCACTCATCCGGACGGCGATCACACGGCGGGTTTACGAGTAATTCTGGAGAGCTTCAAAGTGAAAAATCTTTGGATGAACAGACCATGGCTCTACGTTGATGAGCTTCTCCAGCGTTTTTCTAGATATACAAATCGCGATAATTTAATACGCGATCTAAAGAAGGCTTATCCGAATACGGCCATTCTGGAGGATATTGCTAAGGCGAACAATATCCCTATCCACGAAACATTCCAAGGTGCGTCTGTTGGCGCTTTCACGGTAATGGCACCAACACGGGAACTCTACCTTAATAAGGTTCTGGAATCCGAGAAAACGGGGCGCGTTGCGGAGGTTGCAGGTGCCTCGGTGACATTATTGCTAAGTGATATAATAAAGGAGGCGGTGGGTAAAGTTGTCAGCTTCGTCCAGGCCGCTTGGGGCGGGGAAGCATTCTCAAAGGAGATGACCAGCGCCGAAAATGAGATGAGCATCGTCCAATACGCAAAGCTTTGCGACCAGAAAATCCTTCTTACGGGGGATACTGGGCGTGACGGTTTGCAAGAGTTTGTAAACTACGCTCCGTGGGTTGGTTTGACGCTGCCTGGCATAGATAGGTTTCAGGTGCCGCATCACGGATCACGACGTAACATTTCGACCGAGTTACTGGACCAAATTTTAGGCCCTAGACTTGCAGAAAGAGCGAATGACGGTACGATCAGGTTCACCGCTTTTATCAGTTCTGCAAAGGAAGATGAGGATCACCCCAGAAAAGCGGTTGTGCGTGCTATGCATCATCGTGGCGGCTTTGTGGTTAGTACAGAGGGGCAGGCAATTACAACCCAACAAAACGCCGCGCCGCGTGAAGGTTGGTCATCAATTCCCAATATGCCATACCCAGAAGACCAAGAGGATTAATTCGAGGTGATTGCTTGTCGCCAACAATAGGTTATTGGGTTTCCTCTGATAAAGATAAATGGCTGCTGTGCGCGTCCCAACCCCCACCCTTGTCTTTCCCCCCAATCCTCCCCATATCCCACCCATACCGGCCTCCAGGCTAAGTCTGCCCATGTATGACGGGCTTTTTCCGGGTTTTCCGCATCATTCTTCGCGGAAGGGATTGACGGGAAGGGAAATAGTGGGAATCACCATTTCAGGCAGAGAAGGTCTCGCGCGTCATGGGACAACCGTGTCCGGCAGTTCGCCAGGTGAACGGCTTGGCCTTGAGCTTTGGGACGCGCGTGGTTAATTCGGAATTAAAGATCATTCCGTAGGTGTTCGTGAATGTGTCGCGGCGGGCAGGTTTTCGCCCGGGGCCCGAAAGGGTCCGACCGCAGGCAGTGCAGCGTCAGGGAAAGCAAATATAAATGGCAACCAAAGTCAAAGAAAACGAAGAAGCTGAAGTCGAACGCGACGGCGCCTCCGATGGCCCACTTCTCGATCTTTCCGATGACGCGGTCAAAAAGATGATCAAGGCCGCCAAGAAGCGCGGCTACGTGACGATGGACGAGCTCAATGCCGTCCTCCCGTCCGAAGAAGTCACCTCGGAACAGATCGAAGATACGATGGCCATGCTCTCCGACATGGGCATCAACGTCGTGGAAGACGAGGACGTCGAGGAGCCCGGCACGCCGGCCTCTTCCGACGACGAGGACAGCAACAACGAGGAAGAAAGCGAAGGCGGCGAGCTCGCCCCTTCCGCCGGCACCGCGCTTGCCACCGCCAAGAAGAAAGAGCCGACCGACCGCACCGACGATCCCGTGCGCATGTACCTGCGCGAAATGGGCTCGGTCGAGCTTCTGTCGCGCGAAGGCGAAATCGCCATCGCCAAGCGCATCGAGGCCGGCCGCGAGACCATGATCGGCGGCCTCTGCGAAAGCCCTCTGACATTCCAGGCACTGATCATCTGGCGCGACGAGCTCAACGAAGGCACGACGCTGCTGCGCGAGATCATCGATCTCGAAACGACCTATTCCGGCCCGGAAGCGAAGGCCGCTCCGCAGTTCCAGAGCCCTGAGAAGATCGAGGCCGACCGCAAGCTTGCGGAAGAGAAGGAAAAGACCCGCAAGGCCCGCTTCGGCGACGACGACATCACCAATGTCGGCGGCGAAGGCCAGCGCGAGGAAGAGGAAGAGGAGGACGACGAGTCCAGCCTTTCGCTTGCCGCGATGGAATTCGAGCTGCGCCCGCAGGTCATGCTGACGCTCGACACCATTGCCGAGACCTACAAGAAGCTGCGCAAGCTGCAGGACCAGCAGGTCGAGCAGCGTCTGGCTGCCGCCGGCGCCCTGTCGTCGGCCCAGGAGCGCCGCTACAAGGAGCTCAAGGACGAGCTCATCAAGTCGGTAAAATCGCTGTCGCTCAACCAGAACCGCATCGATGCGCTGGTCGAGCAGCTCTACGACATCAACAAGCGTCTCGTGCAGAACGAAGGCAAGCTCTTGCGCCTGTCGGAATCCTACGGCGTCAAGCGCGACAGCTTTCTCGAGCACTATTCCGGCGCCGAGCTCGATCCGAACTGGATGACCTTCATCGCCAACCTCACCGGTCGCGGCTGGAAGCAGTTTGCCGAGGGTGAAGCGAAGACGATCACCGACATCAGGGGCGACATCCAGAGCCTTGCGACCGAAACCGGTATCTCGATCTCGGAATTCCGCCGCATCGTCCACATGGTCCAGAAGGGCGAGCGCGAGGCGCGCATCGCCAAGAAGGAAATGGTCGAGGCAAACCTGCGCCTCGTCATCTCGATCGCCAAGAAATACACGAACCGCGGCCTGCAGTTCCTCGATCTCATCCAGGAAGGCAATATCGGCCTGATGAAGGCGGTCGACAAGTTCGAGTATCGCCGCGGCTACAAGTTCTCGACCTATGCCACCTGGTGGATCCGCCAGGCGATCACCCGCTCGATCGCCGACCAGGCCCGCACCATCCGTATCCCGGTGCACATGATCGAGACGATCAACAAGATCGTGCGCACCTCGCGCCAGATGCTGCACGAGATCGGCCGCGAGCCGACCCCGGAAGAACTGGCCGAAAAGCTCGCCATGCCGCTCGAAAAGGTCCGCAAGGTCCTGAAGATCGCCAAGGAGCCGATCTCGCTCGAAACCCCCGTGGGCGACGAAGAGGACAGCCATCTCGGCGATTTCATCGAGGACAAGAACGCGCTGCTGCCGATCGACGCCGCCATCCAGGCGAACCTGCGCGAGACGACGACGCGGGTGCTGGCCTCGCTCACCCCGCGCGAAGAGCGCGTGCTGCGCATGCGCTTCGGCATCGGCATGAACACCGACCACACGCTGGAAGAAGTCGGCCAGCAGTTCTCGGTCACCCGCGAACGTATCCGCCAGATCGAAGCCAAGGCCCTTCGCAAGCTGAAGCACCCGAGCCGGAGCCGCAAGCTGCGGTCGTTCCTGGATAGCTGAGGTCGCTTACGGTGTGACGAACAGGAACCCGGTCAGTTTTTACTGGCCGGTTTTTTTCATGGGGCGGTCAGGCGAGACCTGTCATGTCGCTATTTGTAATGGCACAAGGGCGGCCTCGGGCTGCCCTGTCGTCTGGCGGTCGTGCCGTCAAACCAGCCGCCGCCGATGGCCATGAACCTGATCTCAGAGCCTAGAAATGCATTGAGCGGTTTATAGCCGAAGATCCGTTGCGCAACCTCGTTGAACTTCCAGCTTGGCACGGTGTCATCGTCGCAGGACGCTCCACCGGCAGCGTCGGCGCGAATGAGCGCATCGAAATGTCTGACAAGGAGATCGTGACTGTGCACGATGTCGGGCATCCGAGGCGTCTCTGCGCATTTTCCACGCGTCGCAATAAATCCCGGTGGGGTGTGGAGCGGGTCGGGGGAGTAGAACGACAGTTCGCCCGAGGAAATCGATGCGCTGAGAAAACGCAGGTATTTTAGAAGGGCCTCGTCATTGGTCCATTTGCGCGACGTCTCGAGCGATGCGACGAGGCCATCGCCGTTCAGGAAACACCCGATATCACCGTCTTTCGCGTAGGCGTCGATGGCACTGAGGTTCTGGATCACCTCGGGATCGCTCATGGCGATTTCGCTTTTGACGACGGGCGGACGGATCGTGCAGGCGTCCGGCGCGAGAACCAGCCAGTCTCCCGTGACAACCGTCTTCGGATCAGCGCGCACGGTTTTCGCATAGGCCTGGATTGTCGGCAGGTCGATACCGTCGACGATTGCGGCGGCAATGGTCGATGGACCGATGGCGCAGCCTTGAGCCTCGAAAAACGCATTCACCCGCTCATTCGAGGCCTCGGCCGACGAGGCCATCATCAGCGATACGGCAACAATCCATGTCGCGGAATTATGCGAAATGCCGCGAATATCCGTTTTCATGCAGGCTTCCCAATTTGTCTGCTTCCGCTATTGCCGAGATTGAGCGGCTTTGCTCTGCCGTTGCGAAAATCGTCGTTGGTGCCGACGCGGCAGGCGTATCCGGCCTCGAGACGTCCTTCTCAAGCGGTAAGCAAATTTTTGACGAAAGACAATATCTGCACGGACGCACGGGGCGATGCCGGCAATCCGGTTGCAATTGCGCGATATCGGTCGGTCATGGCTGGACGGGGCATCCTGTCATCCCCATCTGAAGGGTAGCCTGTGCGCTGACGCGATGGTGATCAAGAATCCGGTATCTTCGCATTGCCCCAGGCGTTAAGGATTTCGCATGATTGGTATTCTGGCATATTTTTCGGGCGTCGCCGCACCGATGGACCGGCTCTGAACGATGGTAAGCGAACGGCTGGTTCGGTGGCGGAAAACATTCTGGCTGGTGCTGGCCTCGCTCGTCGTGCATGCCGTTGTCGTCGCCCTGTTCTTCCTGCCCGATGCCGTGAAGCCGCCGGAGCCCGCCAAGGAGGATAGCGTCAGCGTCGAACTGGTGCCGCCGCCGGAAGAGCCGAAGCCGCCGGAGCCTGAAAAAAAGCCCGAGGCCGAGAAGCCGCCGGAACCCCTGAAGATGCCCGAGCCGGAAAAGCCGCCGGAGCCCGAGAAGCCGCCGGAGCCGGCCAAGGCTGAGGAACCGCCGGCCCCGCCCGAGCCGCCGCCGGCACCACCACCACCGCCGCCGCCTGAAAAGCCGCCGGAGGAAAAGCCGGCGCCACCCCCACCGCCGCCGCCACCTCCGGCCGAAAGGCAGCCGGAGGAGAAGCCGGCACCACCTCCGCCAGCGGCCGAAAAGCCGCCTGAGGAAGCTCCCAAGCCGCCCGAGCAGGCCGAGCCGTCGCGTATCCGCGCGCTCGATCCGGTGTTCCGCTATGGCGATAAGGATGCAGGCCCGAAAAAGTCGGAAGCCGGCGACAGCGCCGAGGGCGACACCAAGTCGGAGACGACGCCCGACGACGCGGCTAAGCCGGATGCGACGGACGCCAAGCCCGATGCAGCCGATGCCGCCAAGCCCGATCCAGCCGCCACGCCCGACGCGCCCGACACGCCGCCGGCCGATCAGGCTGCCGCCGCAAATCCGCCGAGCGATGCCCCGCCGCCCGTAACGCCGCCGGTCGACGTGCCTGGTGGGGCGGGGCCGTTGCCACCCGACATCAACCTGCCTGAGGCGGATGTTCCTGACAGCACTGCCGAGAAGAACGGCCCGCCGTCGAATAGCCCTGACAGCGCAAAGGTTGAACTGGCGCCGGCGCCGCCATCCGACCTGCCCAAGGACAAGCCGGCGCCGCCGAAGCCGGCAGCCAAGCCCAAGGAAGGCACGCTCACCAAGGCAAAGACGCTGTTTTCCCGCAGCGAGACGGGCGATGCCGAGGCGACGCGGGCCATGGGCAATATTCCGCGCGGAGTTCGGGCAGGCGAGTTGTGTGCGAGCGAGCTGCGCGAACAGTTGCGGCATGTCGCCCCGGTATACCGGCCCGAACTGCTGCCAGCCTACCGACTGCCCTCAGGCAACGTTCTGGATGTGAAACGCAGCCAGTTCCGTGCCGATGGGCAATGGTACAATCTGCGGTTTCGTTGCGAACTGGATGCCGAGGCGACGAGGGTCGAGTCCTTCTCTTTCGATATCGGCGATGCGGTGCCGAGAAGCGAATGGAAGAGCCGCGGCTTTCCGGACAACTAGACGTCTTCAGGCTCCTCCGGGAAGGGAGCGCGCGGCGTCCGGCGCTCCCGTACCCCATTTTCCGGTCACCCGGGCAGAACATGCTTGGCCTGCCTCCACCGTGGAGCGTAGGCTGCCACCCAACGCATTCAGCAGGGGAGGCCTCGCCACGATGGATGGGCTAAAAGTCGAGATCATCGCCACGTCAGCCGAGCATAGCGACAGCTTTCACGCCGCCCTCGACGCGGTCGCGCGGGAGCGAAAATATCTGACGATGCTTGAGGCCTTTCCGCTGGCCGAGACGCGGGCGCATGTGCTCGACATGATCGAGCGGAAGAACCCACACATGGTGGCGATCGCTGGCGACCGCGTGGTCGGATGGTGCGACATCACGCGGCATTTCTTTCCGGCCCACGCCCATCGCGGTAGCCTTGCCATGGGGCTGGTCCCGGAATTTCGCGGCCGGGGTTTGGGCAGACGACTGATCGACGCGGCGCTGGGGCAAGCTCGCGAGCGGGGTTTCTCCGCGTCGAGCTTTCCGTTCATGCGGACAATGCTGCCGCCATCGCGCTGTATGAGAAGGTCGGTTTCGTCACCGAGGGCGTGCTCAAGCGAGCAGTCTACATCGACGGCTGCTTCCTCGATACAATCAGCATGGCCATCCTGCTCGATACGGCAGCACGCCCCTAACCGTCATCCACGATCCGGTCTGCGCCGCAGGGAGCCGCTTCAGGCTGCCCGCTTCATCCGCTGCTCTGGCTGTCCGGCATCGTCGATCCTGAACTGCTGGACGATCTGCAGCAGCGCATCTGCCTCATCGGCGAGCTCGGTGCTGGCGGCAGTCGTGTCGGCGACCATGGCGGCGTTTTTCTGGGTCATCTGATCCATCGCGTTGACCGAGCCGTTGACCTCCTGCAGCGCCGACGCCTGGTCCTGCGCGGCGGTGGCGATGGTGTCGATATGTTTGCTGATCTCGACGATCTCATTGCTGATGCTGGTCAGAACCTCGCCCGCCTCGCGCACCAGCCGCGAGCCGGTGCCGACCTCCGCCGTCGATCGCTCGATCAGGCCCTTGATCTGCCTGGCTGCGTCGGCGGACCGCTGGGCGAGTTCACGGACCTCCTGGGCGACGACGGCAAAGCCCTTGCCTGCGTCTCCGGCGCGCGCCGCCTCGATGCCGGCGTTCAGCGCCAGAAGGTTGGTCTGGAAGGCGATGCTGTCGATGACCTCGATGATCTGCTCGATCTGCCGCGCGCCGGCCTCGATGCGCCCCATCGCAGCGATGGCATCGTTGACAACGACTTCCGAGCTGCCGGCGGTCTTCTTCGTGCGGCCGACAACCTGCTGGACGTCGCGGGCGCGATTGGCGGAAGAGCGCACGGTGACGGTGATTTCCTCCACGGCGGCGGCCGTTTCCTCCAGCGAGGCGGCCTGATCTTCGGTGCGTTTCGCAAGGTCTGTCGCCGATTGCCGCATGTCGGCGCCGCTTTCCTGGATCGACAGGGTGTTCTGGCGGATCTGCATCATCGTCTGCGTCAGGCGAACCAGCGAGCCGTTGAAGTCATTGCGCAGCTGCTCGAGCCGGCCCACGAAGGGTGTTTCGATGTTGTTCGACAGATCTCCCTGCGCGAGCCTTGCGAGGCCCGCAGCGAGCTGCTCGACGGCAAAGTCGATCTGGCCGTCGAAAGCCTGCTTGTCACTGTCGTGGCGAGCCCGCTCGCTTTCCACAAGCGCACGTTCCCGCACGCCTTCGGCTTCCATCAACTGCTTGGCATGGGCATTGTCGCGGAATACTTCGAGCGCACGGGCGATCTCGCCGAATTCGTTGCGCTTGTCGGCATAAGGAATGGCGGCATCGAGGGCGCCGGCCGAGATGGCAAGAACCGACCCCCTCAGCACTTTCAGCGGGCGGATCAGGCGGCCGATGGTGATGGTGGCGAGCAGGCCTACGGCCGCCATGGCGGATAGGCCGACGGCGAGGATAAGGGTCCGCAACGCAGCGATATGATCGGTGTAGACCTGCATCGGGATGCCGGTAAACAGCATGCCGGTGGTGACGCCGGCGGAAGAAAGGATGGGGAAGTAGCCGGTCATGTACGCTTTTCCGAACAGCACGGCTTCGCCGTAATAGGGCTTGCCAGCGCCAAGCTGCGCTCGGGCGGGGTGGTCTGCCGCCAGCTTGGTGCCGACGGCGCGCTCGCCGTTCTCTTTTTTGACATTGGTGGAGATACGCAGGTAGTCGCCGTCCTTGAACTGAAAGACGGTGGCAACGCCGCCGATCGACGCCGCGGTCCTGTCGACAAGATCGTGGTCCGGCAGGGAGGGCAGGCCCTCCTCGACGACGCCTAGCAGCGCGCCGTCCTTGATGTCGATCGTGGTGCCGGTGACTTTCAGATTGTAGAGGATCGCCATCGCTCGGCTGGCAGCACGGATATCGGTGGTGGCATTGGTCATAACACCCTCGCGCAACTGGCGATAAGTGGCGCCCCCGACGGCAATTATGCCGAGAAAGATCAGGCAGATCGTCACTAAGACGATCTGAGAGACGATGGTCGAGGGGAATATTCTGCGCATTGATCAACTCCGACGGGCGTTCTCGGCCAATATTCGGAATTCTCCTTAATGAAGTGACAATATGTGCGCTTACTTCTTTGTCGCGCTGCTTGAAGTCCTCCGATCGCGCACTAGTTTGCCGCCAAACTATTCCGGAATAGCCGGACTGACTAGGCCGTCTTGCTCGCCACGCGAGGCGTCAACGAGCGCGTACGCCTCCATCACGTTGGCAGCAAGTTTGTCCGTCTTGCGGATAATGCAGACAGCTCTTGCTTCCCACTGATGCTCCGGCACGACAGAGACTATGTCTCTGCCCATGTTCGGTTATTTCGGACTGCTGAAACTTTCGCTGCACAATTTTCGTATCGTTTTTACGCTTGGCCAGCCGCGTCGTGTGGAGCCGCTATGACCCGTGATATCAGTTGATAGGAATGAGACGAGATGCCTTCCGACCTGCCTTCCGACGGCTCTCCGTTTTTCGCCTATGGCGCAGCGCTGCTGACCGCCATGGCCGATCGAGACCGACTGGTCATCCTGCGAAGCCTGGTGGATGGCGAGATGTCGCTTAACGCCCTCTCCATGCTGACGGGTTTGGGCAGGCTTCTCTGCTCTCAGGAGCTTGCCACGCTGCAGGCTGCGGGATTGGTCCATCGGCGCGTGGAAAGAGACACCGCCTATTTTTCCTGCCGGTCGGAGAAGGTCTACAAGGTGCTGGGTGCATTGGATGAAATGGAACAGAAGGGCGCCTGAGGCGTGAGGGCGAAGACGGGTCCCGAGGTCGATGTCGTCTCGGAAGCCGCAGGCCACTTGCCGGTGAGCATGGCTTGCTGAGGGGTTCCGCAATCGTGAATTGACAAAGCGCAGATTGCAGGGGAGCAGGAGGAAGTAAGTTCCTCATAGCATTCTCCGCGCCGTGTCCTTCCCAGCCGGCCGGTCATCCAAGGATCAACCGATGGACAGCGATCAACCGGCAAGGGGTAGCGTGCTGCGCAATCCCGCCTATGTCTCCTTTGCCGCCTCCAGGGTCTGCTCGCAGTTGTCGTTTCAGGCGGTCACGGTGGCGCTCGGCTGGATGATCTATGACCAGACGCACAGTGCCTATGCGCTGGGTCTCGTTGGGTTTTGCCAGTTCCTGCCGATGGTCATCCTAACCTTCATCGTCGGCCACGTCGCCGATCGCTTCGATCGCCGTCGGATCGGCCTTGCCTGCCAGATTATCGAGGCACTGACGGCAGCTTTGCTGGCCGTCGCGGTGTGGAGGGGATGGCTGGGGCCTCCGGGCATCCTTGTGGCCGTTGCAGTGATGGGTGCTGTCCAGGCCTTCGAGCGTCCCACCATGGCGGCGCTGCTGCCGAATATCGTACCGACCACCATGCTGCAGGCGGCCATCGCCACATCGACATCGATGATGCAAACCGCGCTCATCGTCGGTCCTTCCGTCGGCGGACTGCTCTATGGCGTCGATGCGGTCGCGCCTTTCATGCTGGCCGCAGTGCTCTTTGTCATTGCCAGCTTCAACGTCATTTCCATTCGCATGGCGCGCAGAGCACCGCTTGCGCGGGCGCCGGTGACGCTGAGTTCGGTCTTTGCCGGGGTGGCCTTCATCCGCAGCCGGCCGCTGATGCTCGGCACCATCTCGCTCGACCTGTTTGCCGTGCTTCTCGGCGGAGCCACCGCCCTGTTGCCGATCTTTGCAAGGGATATCCTACTGGCGGGCCCGTGGGGATTGGGATTGCTGCGCGCCGCGCCCGCCATTGGCGCGCTTGTCATGTCCATCGTTCTGGCGCGGCACCCGCTACAGAGCCGCGTCGGCGCCAAAATGTTGTTCGCCGTTGCCGTTTTCGGCGTCGCCACCATCGTCTTTTCGCTCTCGGGCAATATCGCGTTGTCGGTGCTTTCTCTGCTCGTCGTCGGCGCCGCTGATACTGTCAGTGTCGTGGTGCGCAGTTCCCTGGTGCAGTTGCTGACCCCGGATGCGATGCGTGGCCGCGTCAATGCCGTGAACTCGCTGTTCATAGGCACTTCAAATCAGCTCGGAGAGTTCGAATCGGGTATGCTTGCAGGCCTAGTCGGGCCGGTGGAGACGGGGATTATCGGCGGTGTCGGGACGATCGTCGTGGTGCTGCTGTGGATGCGGCTGTTTCCGGCGTTGACCAAAGTGGAGACATTGAATGGCTGAGGCTGTAACGCTCGAAGCTTTCGCGCCGGAGCATTTCGCGGCGCTGATCGGCTGGTTTGGCAGCGATGCCGATCTGGTGCAGTGGGCAGGGCCGACGCTTCTGTTTCCGCTCGATGCTGCGCAATGCGCGGCGATGTTGGCGGAGACCGAAGGCTTGGCACCGCAGCGGCTGATCTGGATGGCGAAGGCCGGGGACGGGACAATTGTCGGCCATGCGCAGTTGGCGCTAGATTGGCGAAACGGTGTCGGCCGGCCGGCGCGCATTGGCATTGCGCCTGAGATGCGCGGCCGTGGCTTTGGCTTCTCGATGATGGCGGCTGTCGTCGAGCACGCCTTCTCCCTCGAGGGGATGGAGCGCCTCGAGCTCAATGTCTACACCTTCAACACAGCTGCGATCCGAACCTACGAGAAGCTGGGCTTTGTCCACGAGGGCGTCCGTCGTGCCTGCGCGAGGGTGGGCGACGAGCGCTGGGACATGGCGATGATGGGGGTGCTGAAGTCCGAGTACCGGCCGATGTCGACCGGCGTATCCTGACGAGCCGTCTCGAACCCGAGACCTATCTGCCCTGGATGCGGGCAAGCACGCCGTCGAGCGCTTCGGTCAACGCCGTCGCTCCGCCCTTTCCAGCGAAATCCACGAATACCTGTTCGTTCAGGCCGCCCTTGGTCGAAAATTCGGAGCGCAAGGTTGCGAAATCGGGTGCATCCGGCCGGGCAGCCGTCTGCGCCAAGCTGGCAAACAGCGGCGCCAGATAGGTCTTCGCTTGAGGGTAGGGCATGCCCTTCGCTTCAAGCCAGCGGGTGCTTATCTCGAGGATGCCGAAATAGGTACCCATCAGGGCACTGGCGGCGCCAAGCAGCTGATACTCCTCCTCGGAGTTCGCCTCGATTGCCGATCCCAAGGCATTGAAAAGGGCAGAAACTGCGGCATCGGCTGGATAGAGGGCCGTCACGCCCGTCCGTTCGGCGACGAAGGGGAGAGGGATCGCCCGGGTGAGGCGCAGGTCGGCGCCGATCCATTCCGATAGAGCCCGATGGTCGGTTGCAGCGATCAGGCTGACGATGTGCTGATCGGGGCGGAAACGCAGTTCCCGCACCACACCTTCCGCCACCTGGGGACGGATGGCGAGAAACACCATGTCGGAGCCATCCACCACGTCCTGGTTGTTGGCGGCGATGGCAACGAGTGGCGATGCGGCAGCGAGCCTGGCGGCGACATCGGCGTTGCGCGGAGAAACGAGGATGGAGCCGAGCGTCAAATCGCTGCCGAGCAGGCCGCTGACGATCGCCTCGGTGATGGCCCCGGTGCCGACAAATCCCAAACGCATGGCTGCTTCCTTTCTGGCTGAAAGAACCATCTACCGGTGCCGGGATGATCGAGGCAATTGCTGCGTTTGGCATTAAAGGCCTCGGCGGCGCCGATAGAGCGAAAAGACGACGTTTTTTGAAGGCTGCAGCACTGCCCATTTGCTGATTTCCTCGTTATTGTCCGGTGAATCATCGGCGGGCGGCAATGGACGAGCGCTGCGTTACCAAGGTGGATGGAATGAACACGACGACAGATATGGCCGACATCAGGATAGATTTTCATACCTCTCCGGTCTCGGATGAGGACCGGGCGTTGGCGCTGGCGACCCCTGGCTTCGGCAAGGTGTTTACCGATCACATGGTGCTTGCCCGCTGGACCACCGAGAAAGGCTGGCACGACGCCAAGGTGACGGCCCGGCAGCCGTTGTCGATCGATCCGGCGAGCGCGGTGCTGCATTATGCGCAGGAAATCTTCGAGGGCATGAAGGCCTACAAGACGGCCGACGGCCGCATCCTGCTGTTCCGCCCGGAAGAGAACGCCCGGCGCTTTGCCGAGTCTGCCACGCGCATGGCGATGCCGCCAGTTCCGGAAGAGCTTTTCATCAAGGCGGTCGAGACCCTGGTGCGGGTCGACAAGGCCTGGATCCCGTCTGGCGACGCCAGCCTTTACCTACGCCCCTTCATGTTCGCCAACGAGGCCTTTCTCGGCGTCCGTCCGGCCCATGATTATATCTTCTGCATCATCGCTTCGCCGGTCGGCTCCTATTTCAAGGGCGGCAGCAAGGCGGTGTCCGTCTGGGTCGAGACCCATTATACGCGCGCGGCCAATGGCGGCACGGGGGCTGCCAAGTGCGGCGGCAACTACGCAGCAAGCCTGGTTGCGCAATCCGAAGCGGCCAAGCAAGGCTGTGACCAGGTGGTGTTTCTCGATGCCGCCGAGCATCGCTGGATCGAGGAACTGGGCGGCATGAACGTGTTCTTCGTGATGAACGACGGGAGCATGGTCACCCCGCCGCTCGGCGGCACGATCCTGCCCGGCATTACCCGTAAGTCGGTGATCGCGATGGCCAAGGAAAAAGGCCTTCGGGTCGAGGAAAAGCGGTATTCCTTCGAGGAACTGCAGCAGGATGCCGCCAGCGGCAGGCTGAGTGAGGCCTTTGCCTGTGGTACCGCGGCGGTGCTGGCGGGCATCGGCCTGATCAAGCATCCCGAGGGTGAATTTTCGATCGGCGACGGCCAGACGGGCGCGCTGACCACGGAACTCCGTACCGCGCTTGTCGGCATGCAGCAGGGCGCCACCAACGATCCGCATGGCTGGACGCACGCCGTCGAGGCTTGAGACCGTCGCGCCAACAAATGGCTCCGGCCCTCGTGGCCGGGCCGAGAGCATTTTTGCTGCGGCAATTCCCTGAGCGAGCCGGTCGGGCGGTCGGGACATTTTCACCGCGCTTTCGCCTGTTTTTGGATATAGGCCTGCTATTAGCCATTTTATCCCGCTAGATTAGCTCAATTGATTCGAGGCGGTCGGCAAACCCGACCACTTTACCGCGTGCAAAGACATTGAACGCCCACGGCGCCGTGGGCCCTGGAGACGACACATGGCCATCATCACAAAGCCTGATATTGCCGAGATGCGGCCGAAAATCACGGTCATCGGCGTCGGCGGCGGCGGCGGCAACGCAATCAACAACATGATTGCCGAGGGCTTGAGCGGCGCGGAGTTCGTGGTCGCCAACACCGACGCGCAAGCGCTGACGATGTCGAAGGCAACACGACTGATCCAACTCGGCGCCCAGGTAACGGAAGGTCTCGGGGCCGGCTCGCTGCCGGAAATCGGCCGTGCGGCGGCCGAAGAGTCGATCGATGAAATCATGGATCATCTGCAGGGCACCCATATGTGCTTCGTCACCGCCGGCATGGGCGGCGGCACCGGCACCGGTGCGGCTCCCGTGATTGCAGCGGCCGCCCGTGCTGCCGGCATCTTGACGGTCGCCGTCGTCACCAAACCCTTCACCTTCGAAGGCAAGCGCCGCATGGAAGCTGCCGAAGAGGGCATCGAACGGCTGCGCGAGGCGGCCGATACCGTCATCGTCATTCCGAACCAGAACCTCTTCCGCATCGCCGATGCCAAGACGACCTTTGCCGATGCCTTCGTCATTGCCGACCGGGTTCTCTACTCTGGTGTGGGCTGCATCACCGACCTGATCGTCAAGGAAGGCCTGATCAACCTCGATTTTGCCGACGTCAAATCCGTCATGCAGGGCATGGGCCGGGCGATGATGGGCACCGGCGAAGCCTCGGGCGAGGGCCGCGCGATGAAGGCGGCAGAAGCCGCCATCGCCAATCCGCTGCTCGACGACGTTTCACTGAAGGGTGCCAAGGGCGTCCTGGTTTCGATCTCGGGCGGCATGGATATGACGCTGTTTGAAGTCGACGAGGCAGCGACCCGCATTCGCGACGAAGTCTACGAGGACGCCGATATCGTCGTCGGCGCGATTTTCGATCGCAATCTTGATGGCGCCTTCCGCGTATCGGTCGTGGCCACGGGCCTTGATCGCAGCCATACCAACAGCGAAATCGCAGCAAGCAACGCGGCTGCCGACATGCAGCGCCGCACGCTGCAATAGGTCGTCAAGACAGTCAAATTTGCCTTTTGGCCGACCGCGACCCGTTAAATGGCCGCGGTCTTTTTTTTGTGTTTCCCCGACAGGTCATAATCTACCGGAGGATGAGAATCTGCTGTCAAAGTAGTTGATTTTAATCATCTTTCTTGTGTGGCTATGCTGCAGTGCCGTGCAGACCCTGATTGTATGCAAAATGTTCTCTGTTCATTCCCACGAAAGTTAGGGGCTTCTAATGTTAACTTTTGCGCAAATTGATAATTGCTAATTATACCCCCTGGCTGTGTTTTGTCCTTGCAGCTGCTCGACGTCTTTGCCCGGTCGTCATCGTCTCATCCTTCAAGCCTGGCCACGTTTCGTCCTCGGCTTTTCACGCCGCCGTGATGTTCACCCGCTTGCAGAACAACACAATTTTGATATATCTTAAGATATGTTTTTTGCTGTATTTTTCGAAAGGATCGGCGATGCGCGGTCACGATGGACGGGATAGACACGGACGAGGCGGCAGCGGACATGGGCCAGGACATGGACCACGTCACGGGCCCGGGCGTTTCGAGGGCGGCTTTGCCTCGCCCGGCGGCTTCCGCGCTGGACGCAAGCTCAGCTCGAGCGATCTGCAACTGCTGATCCTGGCGCTGCTCGCGCGCCAGCCGGCGCATGGTTACGAGCTGATCAAGACAATCGAGGAGATCTCCGGCGGCTTCTATACGCCGAGCCCGGGAATGATCTATCCGGCGCTGACCTACCTCGACGAAATCGGCCATGCCGTGTCTGAAGCGGATGGCAACAAGAAGCTGTTTAGGATCACGGATACGGGGCTGTCGGCGCTCGACGCCGATCGGGCGGGGGCCGAGCGGATTCTCGAGGACCTCGCCCGCATCGGTGCGAAGATGGAGGCCGTGCGCGACGTGATCGAGGGGCGGGGACCACAGCCTGGCGAGGACCCGGAAGCCCACGGGCACGAGGCGCTGGAAGTCGCACGGATCGCAATCAAGACTGCGCTGTTTCACAAGCGCGGCTGTTCCCCCGACGAGGCCGGCCGGCTGGCTGACATCCTTCGCCGCGCCGTCGTCGAAATCAATCGCGGCTCGATGCCGCCTCCATGACAGGAGACTTCATGACGGAAAAACATTCGATCGGACGCGTTCGCCACGAGCTGCGTCGCCGACTCCTGACGGTCACGGCGACTGAGCGCATGACACCCAACATGCTGCGTATCACGCTTGCCGGCGAGGATCTCTCCGGCTTTGTCAGCGCCGGTTACGACGACCACGTCAAATTGTGCTTCCCCAAGGCGGGAGAGGAAATACCGGTGTGGCCGGCTGTCGGACCCGCTGTCGTGCCGCTGCCGGAAGGCACAGTCGCCTCGCCAATGCGTGATTTCACGCCCCGGCGTTACGATGCAGAGCGCGGGGAGTTGTTGATCGATTTCGCCCTGCACGAGGGCGGCGCCGCTAGCGACTGGGCCGCAACCGCGGTCCCCGGCAGCCGTGTTGGTGTCGGAGGTCCGCGCGGTTCGTTCGTCGTTGCCGACGATTTCGACTGGTACCTGCTGATCGGCGATGAAACGGCTTTGCCTGCGATCGGTCGGCGGCTGGAGGAACTGCGTGCGGATACGCGCGCCATCGTCATCGGCGCTGTTGCTGGGCCCGCCGAGGAGCAGACTTTCACCAGCCGCGCAGCCCTCGACGTCCGCTGGCTGCACCGGCCGCTGACAACCGCAAACGACGTCGCCCCATGGCTTGCGGCCATCTCGGATCTTTCGCTGCCCAGCGGTGACGGCTATGTCTGGATTGCCGGCGAAACCAATGTCGCCAAGGCTCTGCGCCGGGTATTCGTCGAAGAGCGTGGCGTCCCGCGCGGCTGGGTCAAGTCGGTTGGATACTGGCGCTATGGCAGCGAAGGCTTTCACGAAAGCCATGGCGACTGAGAGATCGTCTGCGCTATCCGGCACGTCTCCATCTCATCGGAGACGTGCCGAAGCCGGGCTTGGTCAAGCGAAATAGCTGCCCTTGACTTTGGCAAAGCTGCGACCGACCTCAATGGCAGCCCGAACCGAAGGAGCTTTCATGCCGCAGACCGTCCTCACCCTCTCCACCCACGGCCAGGGGCTCTATGAATTTACCGACCAAGCGGCTGCCTTCGTCCGCCGATCTCCCAGCGGCGAGGGGCTGCTGACGGTTTTCGTGCGTCACACCTCCGCCTCGCTGCTCATCCAGGAAAATGCCGACGACGACGTCAAGGCCGATCTGGACGGCTTTTTCCGCCGGCTCGTGCCACCTTCCTCCGATGCTTCGATGCGCTGGGTCATTCACACAGCCGAGGGACCCGACGATATGCCGGCACATATCAAGGCGGCGCTAACCCAGACATCGATCGGGATCCCGGTTGCCAATGGCCGTATGATGCTTGGTACCTGGCAGGGGATCTATCTTTTCGAGCACCGCGATCGACCGCATCGCCGCGAGGTGGTGCTGCACCTTGGCGAATGAGGGCGATGTGGTGGCTCTGAACAATACGTGAATGCGCCGTTGGCTTGTCGTTCAAGCTCGCTCCCCTAGCTTGGCGGTCATGCCCGATCGCACGGGCAGGATAAGCAAAAAGGGAGTGAAACGATGAAACTGCTTTTCAAACTCGGTGCCGCCGGCCTCATCGCGTTGGGCGCATTGTCCGCGGTGGCGCCTTCGGTTTCCGCTGCCGGTCTGTCGTCGACTGTCGAGACCGTTCGCTACGACCGCCACCATGACGCGCGCAGTTGCTCACCGCTGGTCGCGGTCCGCAAGGCTCGCGCCTATGGCCTGCGTCACGCCGAAATCTCCAGGATCAATCCGCGCCGCGTCGTCGTCACCGGGCGCACCCGCCACGGCATGGACAGGATCGTCTTTGCCAATCAGCGCGGATGCCCAATGCTGCGGCGCTAACGGATAGGCGATGCCACGATATCCCGGCGCTCATCGCGCCGGGACAAAGGCGGAGACCGCACGAGCGGAATGGCAGCCACCTGACAATACCGACGGGGTTTCTCCAGGCAGGAATTTCGTGCAGGCCGATCATCTTAGCTCTGGCGTCGCGCCGAACTTGCTTTTAACTGAACAGTGCCAATGGCTGATTCTGAACTGTCTGCCGCTTCCGCCGTTGACCAGCACCGTTCGGGCGGGAGGCTCGGCCGGCAATGACGATGCGTATTGATCCATGGAGGATGACATGAAACACATTCTAGCCAAAGCCGCAGTGGCGGCGGCACTGATCGCCGGAGGCCTGTCAGGCACTGCGACGTCGGCGTCGGCCCAGAACCTCGACATCTATGTCGGCCCTGGCCATCACCGGCCGCCACCGCCTGATTACTACGGTCGCCCGCCACCGCCACCTCCGGGCTTTCGCGGCCGCGGTTGCGACCTGCGCCAGGCGGAAGACATCGCCCGCGACTACGGCCTGCGCCGGGCTCGCGTTGTCGACGTGACCCCGCGCCGGGTCGTCGTCAACGGCTTCAGCCGCCGCGGCCCGGACACGATCATGTTCGCCAATGTGCGTGGCTGCCCGATGATGGGCCGATAGAGTTTTTATAAAGTCGCCAAACAAAGCCGCCCCCGTTCGACGATCAGGGGCGGCTTTTTTCATCAGGCTGAGGGGCTCAGGGCCGAATGAGCCTATTGCTCGAGCGCATAGGTGACGTTGACGGTGACATCGTAGCTGTTCTCACCGGCAGCAACCGGAACTGCGCTGTCCGACGCCTGCTTCAGCATCATCGGGCGCATCAGGGGCTGGGGCGCGTTGCGCACGGCGTTTTCGGTGATCTCGATCACCCGGCCAACCTTGACACCGGCGGCTTCCGCGAGTGTCTTTGCCTTGGCGCTGGCATTGGCCATGGCATCCTTGCGTGCCGCTTCCAGCACCGCTTCCGGCTTGTCGTTGACGAATTGGATGTCACCGCCCTGATTGACACCGAGGCCGACGGCCTGGTCGATGATGCCGCCGAGCTTGCCGAGGTCCCGCACGCGTACCGTCAGGCCGTTGGTGACCTGGTAGCCGACCAGTTCCGGCGGCGCCTGCTGGCCGTCCTTGGCTGGCGGATAATTGTATTGCGGCTGGATGGCAAAGCCGGAAGTCTGCAGGTCGCGCTCGGCGATGCCGGCATTCTTCAGCGTTGCCAGCACGGCGCCCATCGCCTTGTTGTCCTGGTCGAGCGCGTCCTGTGCGGTCTTCGACTGCTTGACGACCGAGAGCGTGACGACCGCCATGTCGGGGGCGACGGCTGCCTGGCCTTCGCCTGATACGCTGATCCGCGGCTGACGCGGCGGCTCTTCGGCACGGGCGGCCGTCGTCATCAGCGTCAGCAAGGCAAGGCCGGCGAGCGCGGCGCGGGTGGGGACTACAGGATTGCAGGCCATGAATCGTTTCCTCCGTTGTGGACTTCGACATCCCTTGTGTCGATTGATTGTGTAGCCAATGCGGCAGTCCCTTGTCGCGAGCAAAGATTTGGGTTAGAGGCTGGGCGTGCCGAAGGACCATTGCTTCGGCACTGCTGCGCAGCGCGCAGGGTCGGGCCTGTAGCTCAATGGTTAGAGCCGGCGGCTCATAACCGCTTGGTTGGGAGTTCGAGTCTCTCCGGGCCCACCAATTTCTTCTAATTTTTCCCAAGTCTGCTACGCCGCTTGGTCGCGCTTCCGGTGCAATGCCAGGACATGCCCCGAATGATTGTGCATTTCTTAAATGAGTGGCTCCTATACTTGCGACAATAGGACGGTTGGTTTGCGAAGGTGGGACGGCGCTGGTCGTGGTGTGCCTTTAAATTCGGTAGTTTTGCTCATTGTATCTCAGAGGGTTGCCGTATGACGATCGATACACTTGCGCTCCTTATAGATGGCGACAATGCTTCCCCGAAGATTATCCCCAGGTTGCTGACTGAGATCGCCAACTACGGCACGGCGGGCGTGAGGCGCATCTACGGCGATTGGACCAAACCGAACCTGAACGGCTGGAAGGAATGCCTACTGGAGCATTCGATTCAACCCGTCCAGCAGTTCGCCTATACAACAGGCAAGAACGCCACGGATGGCGCAATGATTATCGACGCCATGGACCTGCTGTACACGGGACGCTTCTCGGCATTTTGCATCGTCTCGAGTGATAGCGACTTTGCCAGACTGGCGTCGCGGATACGCGAACAGGGGATCACGGTCTACGGCTTTGGCGAGAGGAAGACCCCCCGGCCTTTCATCACGGCATGCGACAAGTTCATCTATATCGACGTGCTCAGCCCCATCGTCCACGCCGGCGTCCCGCAGCCAGCTGTCCCTGTGAAATCTGCACCGAAGCCGAAAGCGGCTCCCGCGCCAGCAAAACCCGATGCGGAGAAAGCTCGTCCATCGCAGGGGGGAGTGGCAGGGGGTAATTTGAACAAGGCCGCCTTGGAGATGCTTCGCAAGGCGGTCAAGGCAACGGCAGAGGAGGATGGCCGAGCCAATCTCGGTCGGGTCGGCGCGCATCTCGCGCAGCAATCGCCGGACTTTGAGGCCAGAAATTACGGCTATGCACGGCTTAGTGATCTTGCGGACGCATCAGGCATTCTTGTGGTCGAGCGCGTAGGCGACCAGAACAAGGTGGTGACCGTGAGACTTAAGACGTCATAGGCCGGCAGTGGCCGGACGTGTTGAACCCTCGATTTCCGGAACTGCAGCGTCTTCGGTTAAAGGATATACGTCCGCGTGTAAGTGGGCCCAAACCGACCGATTCAATCCGTTTATATTATAATTAAGAATTCTAAAATATTATCACTCCAAATCGCTTGATAGACAGCAAGCCATGCGGAGCACGAGACTATGAGATTGTCAGTCGCAGCCAAACTCCTTTGTATATTTACCCTCGCTGTTGCATTGACTGCAGGGCTCGGGATCTTCGGGATTTACTCCCTTCTCGAGATCAAGGACAAGACCGACGTGATCGTCGGCAAGCGTGTCCCTGGCTTCATTCTTCTTGGTCAGATGAACGCCGACATCGGCGACGTTCGTATCGCGCAGGGCGCGGTCCTCGGTGCACCCGCCGAACAGCGGCAGACATTCCAGACCAGCTTGAAAACCACGATCGCCAAGGTGGAGGAAGATATTCGCGCCTACGAGCCGCTGCTCGTCGACAAGGAAGACATCGATATCTTTGCCGAGGTCAAGCGCAACTGGGCCACCGTGCTGAAATCCTGGGCCGAGATCGATGCGCTTGTCGGTGCAGGCAAGCGGGAGGATGCCAATGCGCTCTTCTTCGGCAAGGCGCTTGGCCAGTATGAAGCAGCCGGCAACAATGTGCAGGCGGCTGTCGACGACCTGGCCATGAATTCGAAGGACGAGGGTGGTGCCGCTTCTTCGACGGTCGCGTTGGCCGCCGTCGTCACCTACGCCGCCGTTGCCGTTGCGCTGTTGATCGGCATCCTGTCGGCAATCTTCGCCGTCATCAATATCTCTCGCCCCATCGGTGGCATCAACAAGGCCATGCGCAACCTGGCGGCCGGCGATACCGACGCGGCCATTCCCTATGCGAGCCGCAGCGATGAAATCGGCGAGATGGCGGATGCCGTCGAGGTGTTCCGTCAGGCGGCAATGGTCAACAAACGGCTCGTCCATGAGGCGGAGCAGAACCGTCGTGAGGTGGAAGCCAACAGAATCGCAGCCCAGCAGCAGGCAGAACAGGATGCGGCTGAGCGCCTGCGGGTCGCGACGTCAGGCCTGGCGGACGGCCTGAAGAGGCTGGCGGCTGGCGATCTTTCGTTCCAGCTGACCGAACCTTTCTCGCCGGACTTCGACCGGTTGCGCCATGACTTCAACCAGTCGGTCGAGCAACTGGGCGCGGCGCTGTCGTCGATCGCCGAATGCGTCGATGGCATGGGCAACGGCACCCGCGAGATCGCCGCTGGAGCGGACGATCTCTCCAAGCGCACCGAACAGCAGGCCGCCTCGCTGGAGCAGACCGCAGCTGCTGTCGACGAAATCACCGTCAACGTCGCCAATTCCGCCAAGCGGACCGAGGAAGCACGCGATGTTGCGTCGCTGGCCAACCAGTCCGCCGGAAAATCGGCTGAAGTCGTGTCCCACGCCGAAGAAGCGATGGAGAAGATCGAGACGTCTTCGCAGCAGATCTCGAACATTATCGGCGTCATCGACGAAATCGCCTTCCAGACCAATCTGCTGGCACTGAATGCTGGCGTTGAAGCTGCTCGTGCCGGCGAGGCGGGCAAGGGCTTTGCCGTTGTTGCGCAGGAAGTCCGCGAATTGGCCCAGCGTTCGGCCCAGGCCGCCAAGGAAATCAAGGGCCTCATCCAGGCCTCCTCCTCGGAGGTGGCGAACGGCGTCAAGCTGGTGCGCGATGCCGGCGGCGCGTTGAAGACCATCGGGCAATTCATCGTCGAGATCAACGGCCACATGGATGCGATCGCGACATCGGCCAAGGAGCAGTCGACGGGGCTGCTCGAGGTCAACCAGGCGGTCAACTCGATGGACCAGGCAACGCAGCAGAACGCAGCCATGGTCGAGCAATCGACGGCCGCTTCGAATACGCTTGCCAACGAAGCAAGCAGGCTTCTCGATCTTGTCGGCCAGTTCAAGCTGCCAGGGACGAGGGGGGCGCCGTCGGCAGCGTTGCGTCACGTGGCGCAGGCGATGGCGGCACCCGCGCGTGCGCCTCGGCACATGTCTCAACCGACGCCTGCCCGCAAGGTCGCAGCCTCTGGCGGCGGTAGCGCCGGTGTAAGCTGGGAAGAGTTCTAGCGCTGGCAGCCTGTGGTTGAGCTGGGGTCAAAGATCGGGCGGTGCCGGCAGCGACGATCCCTCCAATCGAGATCGGCTGCCAGTCTGACCCACGAGCAGTAGCGAGCCGCCGAGAGCGGTTCGCCCTGGCCAGTCTCAGCACCGGCTCAACTGAATTCTAGAAGGCAAACCCATGGCGGCACACAAGCTTTTCAAGAGTCCGGACGCCAAGCTGAGGTTGGCGGAGGAGAAGGTCGGCTTTGGCACATGGACCTGGGATCTGGAGACGTCGGAAGTCGTCTGGTCGCCCGGCCTTTGCCGGATCCTCGGGGTCGATCCCCACACCGTCGTCCCCACGATCGAGCTCTACCAGTCGCTTTGTCATCCGGAGGATCAGCTGGATTTCAACGATGCCATTGGCATCGTGTCCTCCCGCAAGCTCGAGAGCAGGATCTTTCGCGTCATCCGTCCGGATGGTGCCCAGCGCTATCTCCATAGCAAGGCGGAGCCGCATTTCGAGAGGAACGGCGCACTGGTCATGCTGATGGGCGTGATCCGCGACGTCACCGAAGAGCAGGCGCTGATGGGTGAATTCGCCTCGCAGCGCGAGGTGGCGAAGGTGTTGACGCATCTGGTCGAAGGTACGGTGTGGCGCGCCTATCCGGACGGCAAACTGATCGAGACGACCCACTGGATGAAGCTTACCGGGCAGACACCGCAGGAGGCCCGCGACTGGGACAGGCTGGCTGCAATCCATCCCGACGACAGGGGGGCGTTCCGGCAGGCCTGGCGTGATGCGATCGTTGGGCGCACCGCGCTCGACGTGACGATCCGGGTGCGGTTGTTGGACGGTAGCTTCCAGCGGCGTCGGTGCCGCGCGCATCCGCTCCTCGACGGCACCGGCTCGATCCAGCAGTGGATCGGTCATTCCACCACCATCCAGGAGCGATCGGAAAGACCGGCGCAGGAGGCGTTGCTGACGTCTGCCCAGATCAGAGCCGCCAGGGCGCTGCTCGACTGGACCGGTCCGGAGCTCGCCGATCGGGCAGCCGTTTCCTTTTCGACGATAAGGCGCATGGAGCAGGACGCATCTTCCGTTCGCCAGGAAAGTCTCGTCCGCGTCCGCTCCACCTTCGCCTCAGTCGGCATCACGTTCTCGGTCGACGCGCGGGGGAAGCGGACAATGAGCTTTTTCGAAGATGACGAAGCCCTGCCGTCCGAGGACGATGCCGGTGCGCTCAAGAGGCACGGCTAAAAGTTCGAGCGGCGCGGCTCTTGCCAGCTACTCCGCGCTTCGCAATTTCTGCTCAGCGTGCTGAAGATTCCTGGATGTTTTCTGCTCAGCTGCAGAGATTGAGCAGAAAATGCTCATTCAAACACTGGAGAACCGCGGGTGTACGAAAGGAATCCGCAGAGACTTTCAGATAGCAATGGGAGCTGCCGTAGTGCACCCCGACGTCATGACGACGTGCTCCAGGCTTAGGCCAATTCTATCCAGGACAGTCCCATGAACAAGCTCTATCTGGCGATCCTGCTGGCATCTGCAGTCGCCGCACCGAATATGGCGCTCGCTCTCGATAAGCCCTCTGGGCCGGTCGTTCTGACGGTTAGCGGGGCGTTGGATCATCCAAACGACGGCAAGGACGCCAAATTCGACCTTCCCATGCTGGAGGCTCTGGCCAGCCGTTCGGCGACAATGTCCACGCCGTGGACCGAGGGGAAGACGACATTCTCGGGGCCGTTGATGAGTGCCGTTCTGGATGCTGTCGGGGCGCATGGCAAGACATTCAAGGTGGTCGCGCTCAATCAATACTCCGCCGAGATCCCGGCCGAAGACGTAACAACGATTAAGACGATTCTTGCGACCCGGATGAACGGGAAGCCCATGTCCGTCCGCGACAAGGGACCGCTGTTCCTGATCTATCCCTTCGACATAAATCCCGAACTCTATAACGAGAAGTATTTCTCGCGCTCTGTATGGCAGATCAAGGCGATCGAGGTCGCAGAGTGATCAGACGGGGCGACCGCGAGATTATCCGCACCGCAGGGAAGGCAACGACCGTTCTCCAGGTCTTTGCCTTGGTGCTGATCGTCCTTCTCGCGTCCATCTACGGCGACATCTCGAGCCGATACTCGGCGCTGCAGGACGGTGTACGCGAGAATGCGATGTGGTCGGTCTATCAGCTCGACCGCGAGGCGCGCACGCTGAAAGAGACGTTGGACGACATCGTCGGACAGAAGAAGTACGAACGCGAAAAACTCAATTTCCTCGCGCTGAATTTCAACATCCTGTACTCGCGGATCACCACCCTCGAAGACTCCCATTTCGAAAAGAAGTTCTCTGCCGACCAGCGCGTGGTCGGCCTGATGTCCGACGTCAAGCGCACCGTGCACGGCGCGACGCCGCTGTTTGACGATGTCGATGCCGGCAAGCCGATATCACCGGCAAGCCTTGCCATTCTCCATTATGAGATCGGCATCCTTGTCAGGAAATGCGGCGACCTTCTGGCCTATACCAACAGCACGCTGTCCTCGGATCGCGCGGACGAGCGCAGCGAGATATTGTATCTCGAAAGAAAGTCTCTGATCCTCATCGGCTTGCTGGTGTTCTCAGTCGTCATTCTCATTCTGATGCTGCGCCTGCAATTGCGTAGCCTCAGGAGCGCCGGGAAAAGCCTCGAAAGCATGGCCGAGCGCGTCAACCTGGCCTACCAGGCGGCGGAGGACGGCAATCGTGCGAAGTCGCAGTTCATGGCGACGATGGGCCATGAAATCAGGACGCCGCTCAACGCCATTCTCGGCATGGTCGAGGTTCTGGAGCTCTCACCGCTTTCTCCCGACGTCGAAGCCGGCATCAAGACCATTCACCGGTCGGGGGAAGCGCTGCTCGACATCATCAACGAGATCCTCGACTTCTCGAAGATCGAGCACGGCAATCTGGAACTTGAGTGCCGGCGCGTCGATGTCCGGGCCATGGCCGAGAGCGCCGTTGAGATCATGCAGGGTCGGGCCGTCGAGAGTGGCAACGAGATCCTTCTGGACATGCCGGCCGAGCTCTTGGTGCCGTGCATCCTGTCCGATCCGACGCGGATCAGGCAGATCATACTCAATCTGATGAGTAACGCTCTGAAGTTCACATCCAAGGGGACGGTTACCCTTCGCCTGCGAGAAAGCCAGGTCGGGACACAGGCGCTGCTGCGCATAGAAATCGAGGACAACGGCATCGGTATCGATCGCGTGGGCGTTGAAAAACTGTTCCAGCCGTTTTCCCAGGTCGACGCGAGCATCACCCGCAAATATGGCGGTACCGGGCTGGGCTTGACGATCTGCAAGCGGATCGTCGAGAGGCTCGGTGGGAAAATCGGCGTCGAAACGACCATCGGCAAGGGAAGCACCTTCTGGTTCGAAATTTCGGTACAGCCGGCCATCGGCGAGGTTGCCCCTGAGCTTGCCGCCCCCGAAGTTGGCAAACTTCCGAAGCTGCGCGTGCTGCTTGTCGATGACAATGCCGTCAACCGCCAGGTAGCAGGCCGCATGCTCGAGCATCTCGGGCAGGAGGTCGTGGTTGCGGGCGACGGGCAGGAAGCAGTCGAAATCACCGCGCGGGAACGGTTCGACCTTATTCTCATGGACATGCAGATGCCTGTCATGGACGGCATCGAAGCTACCGCCCTGATCAGGGGCAGACGGGACGCTGCGTCGAAAACGCCCATTATTGCCATGACTGCGAATGCCTCGGAGGCCGACCAGCGGCGTTGTGCCGACGCCGGGATGTCAGGATTCCGCTCCAAGCCAGTGTCGATCGTCGTGCTCCGGGCGTTGCTTGCGGAATTTGCGCCCGGCGAGCCGAGGTCCGCTGGCGTTATCGTCGATCGAACGCCCTTGCCCGCCATATCCGCTCCCTCCGACGTGTTCGATCAGCGGAAGGCGGAAATCGTCGATGCGCTGGGCGAGGAGGTCTTTCAGGAGCTTCTCCAGACATTCTTCACCGACGCGACGCGGCTACTCGCCGACCTGCACGAGGCCATGGCGCGAGGTGAGACGCATCAGATCAAACGTATACTGCATACGCTGAACGGGGCTGCCGTGAATGTCGGTTTTAACGACATTGCTGCTGTGTCCCATCGGCTGAGTGCGGAAGCCCCATCCGTTGACCATATTGATGAACTCACCAGCGCGATCCGCGAACGTCGCACGACGCTGGCTGCTTGAGGAGGACTTAATGCGAATCCTACTTGTAGACGACAACAACACCAACCTGCTCTTCCTGTCGAAGCTGGTCGAAAAGCTCGACGGTTGCCAAGCCGTCCCCTTCAGCAGTCCGCAGGAGGTACTTATGGCGATGCCGGAACTCGAGTTCGACATCGCCGTATGTGACTTTCAGATGCCTCTCTATAATGGCATCGAGTTGATGGCCGAGGTCATCAAGTTCGAAAAATACCGGCAGAAGCCCTTTGTCGTGGTCACCGTGGACACCGACATGCAGACGCGCATGACGGCGCTGAACGCCGGTGCAATCGACTTTCTCAACAAGCCGGTCAATCCGCTGGAATTCGAGGCGCGCATGCGCAATCTCGTGGCGCTCAGCGAAGCGAGAGCTCAACTCGCCAACAAAGCCGAATGGCTTCGCCGGGAGGTGGAAAAAGCCGTCGCCGACCTGCGCGAGCGGGAACGCGAGATCATCGACAGGCTGACAATCGCCGCCAGCTACAAGGACCCGGAAACCGCGCGCCACACATTGCGCGTCGGCCTCTATTCGGAGGCGATCGCCAGGGCTTACGGCCTTGATGAAAAACTCTGTCACGACATCCTGCTGGCCGCGCCCATGCACGACATTGGCAAGGTCGGCATTCCCGATGCCGTGCTCCTGAAAAAGGGCAAGTTCACCGAGGAAGAGTTCAACCAGATGCAGCGGCACACGCTCGTCGGCTGCGAGATCCTCGGTCAATCCCCTTCCAGCCTCCTGCAACTCGCCGCCGAAATCGCCGGAAGCCATCACGAGCGCTGGGATGGCAATGGCTATCCTCTAAGGCTGAGCGGCGATGACATCCCGCTACCCGGCCGCATCGTTGCCATTGCGGACAACTTCGACGCACTGACGACGGAGCGTCCCTACAAGGAAGCATGGTCGTTCGAAAGAACGGTCTCCCATATCGCCGAGCGGGCTGGAACGCAGTTCGATCCGCAATGCGTGGCTGCCTTCCTCACGGTCACCGACACATTCGCCAGCATCATGCAAGAACACAGGGCACGCGAATGTCCGCAGGCTGTCGCCTAGCTGCATCAGCTGTTCAGTTTTGATGCCAATTCAATAATAACAAAAGGGCCTACAGATGAATATCAGCATATCCCGCACGCTCGTCATTTTCGGGCTTGTGGTTGTCGTCGGGCTCATGATGTCGATCGGTCTGCAGACGTATACCCTCGCAAATCTCAAGGTGAACGGACCCGTCTACAAGTCGATCATCGAAGGCAAGGATCTTGTCGCCGATATTCTCCCGCCGCCGCTGTATCTGATTGAGTCCTACATGCTGGCGAACGAAATCGTCAGCAACCCCGATCTCGCTGGCGTCAATGCCGACAAGATCCTGTCCTTGAAAAAGGACTACGACGCGCGTCGTGCCTATTGGAAAGCATCGGGCCTGCCCGACCAAATCAAGGCCGAGCTCGACAACGACGTCCTTGCCAAGGCCGACCTGTTTTGGACCGATATGAGCGAGCGCTTCCTCCCGGCCGGCACCGCTGCGGACAGAGCGGTCGCGCTGATCGAACTCAAGAACGCGTTCCATGTTCACGAGAAGGCCGTCAACGAGCTGGTTGCTATGTCCGACGCCTTTTCCAAGGCGCAGGAAACGGAAACCGCGCAAGTGTCGCTGAGGCTTGAATCGCTCGCGCTCGGCGCCGGCGGCCTGTCAGTTGTGATCTTCCTCGCCGGCCTTGCCACCATCCGCCAGAGAGCGATCCGACCGATCACCAGGATGACAACCTTCATGTCTGAAATGGCGCGCGGTAAGCTCGACGAACGCGCGCCCTACGCCAACCGTGCCGACGAGATCGGCGCAATGGCCGAAGCGCTCGACGTCTTCAGGACCGCCGGCCTGGAAAACCGCACCCTCCACGAAGAGGCCGAGGCGACGCGGGCGCTGACCGATAGCGACAGGCGCGTGCGCGAGGCCGAGCGCCAGATCCAGGCCGCGCAGTTGAAGACCGTTGTGGACGCACTCGGCGCAGGTCTCGGAAGGCTTGCCGATTGCAACATCCGCATGACGATAGACGACCCCTTCAGCGACCAGTTCGAACCTCTACGGGCCGACTTCAACAATTCGCTGGCGAATTTCCAGGCGACGCTGGAGGAGGTGCTGATGAAGACGCATCTGCTGCATGGCAACGGCACCGAGATGCAGGAGGCAGCACACGGGCTGTCCAAGCGCACCGAGGAACAAGCCTCCGCACTGGAGCAGACGTCAGCCGCACTGGAGGAAGTGACAGCAACCGTACGCTCCTCTTCGGAGCGAAGCCTCGAAACCCGCAATCTTGTCGCCGATGCCAAGCGCTGTGCGAAAGATTCGATTGCGACTGTCCAGCAGTCGGTCGAGGCGATGAATCGTATCCAGGCGGCATCGGGTCAGATCAGCCAGATTATCGGCGTTATTGACGAGATTGCTTTCCAGACCAACCTCCTTGCCTTGAATGCCGGCGTCGAGGCAGCGCGGGCAGGCGATCACGGCAAGGGATTTGCCGTTGTCGCCCAGGAGGTTCGAGAACTGGCCCAGCGATCGGCAAAGGCTGCGAAAGAGATCAAGACGCTGATCGTCAACTCATCCTCCGAGGTGTCCGCCGGTGTGAAGCTTGTCGGCGAGACCGGCACAGCCTTGCGCAAGATCGAAGGCTTCGTCTCCGATATCGACACGAAGGTCGATGCCATCGCCACGTCAAGCGTCGAACAGGCAACGGGCCTGCAGGAGATCAGTGCGGCGGTCAACGCCATCGATCAGATGACGCAGCGGAATGCCGCGATGGCCGAAGAGACGACGGCGCTCAGCAACGAGTTGTTTACCGGCTCCGCCGTGCTGACGGAGCTCGTCGGTCGCTTCAAGCTCAATCGGAGAAGCTCAATCCGCCAGCCGGGCGGCGAGGCTACCTCTGTCGAGCAAAGCTGGGGCGTCGAAATGGAACGCAAGCGAGCCTGATCGCCACCCTGAAAAGACGATGCCCCAGTTGCATAAGCCGGGGCATCGCCTTTTGGCGTTGCTGGCGTTGAGCCAAATTCTCTGGAACAGCGGCTCACTTTTTTGCGACAAGGTGGTCTGCCCGGCAAGCCTCACGGGCTGTCAGGCTGACCCGCCGGAACGTTAGGCCGTGAGCATCTGGCTGAGGTTGCGAACGACAGTGGCCGGATTATACGGCTTGCTGACAAACCGGCTTGCGAAGGGGAGGTCGGCGGGTGTGACATTGGGGCGGCCCGATGTGACGATGATCTTGGTGCGGGGCCAGCGGGCGCAGACGACGGCGGCCAGTCTCAGTCCATCCATCGAGCCCGGCATGTCGATGTCGGTGAAGACCGCCCGAATCTCGGGATGGGCTGCCAGGACGGTCACCGCTTCGTCGACGTTGGCGGCTTCGAGAACGTTAAAACCGGCATCTTCCAGCGCGTCGGCGATATCAAGCCGGATCAGCGCTTCGTCCTCGACTACCAAGACTGTCGTTCTTTCGCCTGCCATGTTGAACTCCTGCCTGACGTTCTGTCGGAGGCTAAACGTCGCTGGACGCAATCCGACGCATCTTCGAATTCACTAAATGGCTTCATGTTTAATAAAATGCGAATTAAGTCGTCTCTAAACAGGCTCCCCGCCGAGGCACACGTCTAGGTGGGGTTGCGGACGCTTCGTTACGCTTCCGCGAACCGGCGCCGTTGGGTCATCGCGAGGCGATGCGACCAGGGGCGACAGACAGGTGCGGCACCACCAGCAGGCGGTTGACTTCACCGCGCTTGAAGGCAGCCAGGAAGCGACGGTAATCCTTGAACGAGACGCAGCCATTCGAATCGCCACGGCGGCCAAGCATGTAGGTGTGCGCCAGCAATCCATCGCGGCCATAGATCGCGGCAGGATTGACCGGGTTGAGGCGGATCGCCTCTACGCCATGGAACAGTGATTCGCGCATTGTCAGGTCATAGGTGTGGGGTGGTGTTGGGCCCCGGTTCTTCTGGTTGACGTAACGCGGGTTGTCGATCATCTGCCCGAGCCCCGAATGGGCCTCAAGCTGCTCGCCGTTGGGCAGATAGACGCGCGCCGCGGAAATGTCGTAGATGGCGACACGGGTGCGGGCGTTGGGCAGCGAGGCGGGAGCCCTGAAGACCGGCTCGTTGTCCATGCCGGCGTCGTCCGGGCGCGCATAGGCGAGAAGAGCTTTCGATGGGCGGGTGAGCTTGGCCGCTGGCGTTGTTGCGGCGTCCGGAGAGGGTGCCGGGCGCATGGTCGGCAGGGGAATGCTAGACATCAGCATGTCGTCCGCCGAGGCATTGCCTGCAGCGTCGCCCGAGGCCGTCGGCATGACGAGGCCGAAGGTCTGTTCGACGGCGACGTTGGCGCGCCGGTCTTCAGGCTCGACCATCGCTGCGGCGCTTGAGGGGAGACTGTTGCCGGTATCGTCGGGGCGAGGCCGCGGAACTGTGTCGCGGTTTGCCTGGGTGGAGACGCGGACGGGCTTTGCCGGCTGCGTGGCGAGGGCACTGGCATTGCGCGTCGACGCCGTGGTCGTCTCGATCATCGCCATCTGGACTGGACGATCGGCAGAGGAGGTGGTGGCGGCGACAGCCGGATTTGACATCGGCACTGGAGCAGCGGAGTTGCCATTGCCCAAGCCGACGGAGGCAACGACTGGTGATGTGGTGTTGCGATTGAGGTCGATGCTGGCGGTTTCGGTCGCGGCGGCATCGCTGATCTTGCTTGGCGTCGCGGCCAGCGCAAGCCGCAAGGCCGACAGGACGTCGGCAGGCAGCGGTCGCGAGGATTTGCCGAGGGCAGGGAGCGATTTCCCGGCGTCTGCGACTTCGGTGGCGACAGGCATGGTGCGATCGCTCTTGGCGATAACGGAGTAGCTCGTGGCGAGGGCCGCCATTTCAGCGGCCACAGTCGAGCGCTGCGCCTTGGCAAGAGCGAGAGCCCTGTTGCCGGCTAGATCGACGGCGCCAAGCCTCAGACTGGAGTGGCCTGTGGACGAGGAAGCTGCCAGCTTAGCGAGGAGTGGAGAGGGTGTTTGCGCCGTTGAGCTTCCGGGGGCATAGAGCCCGACGACGCTTTGCAGCGTGAAGGCCGTGGCAACCACCCAGGCGAAGGCAACGACGCTGGTGCCGATCAGTATGGTCCCGACCGTGAGGACGCGAGACGAGCTTTTTTGGCCGACCTGTCTTGCTTTGGGGCTGACGTCCCTAATCGTCTCGATCGCAAACGCCATGATACTCGTTCCACACTGATACACACGCAGACGGCCGGGCAGCCTGGAAATCCGGTTCCCGCACAGTTGCAGTGGGGATGGGTGACCGTCCCGGCTGCTTCCTGCCGCTTGCGTGAAAGCATGAAGAATCTTGGTAACTAAACCCTTTACGTCACGCATATTCGCGTCGCGCGTGGTCGAATGTTGATGCATATGCCCCTGTAACCACGCCTCCCTGTGTCCATTTTTGGAACAGTTCGGCTGAGTTGTCCGTTGCGCCCTGGTGACTCGGGTGGTTAATATGACGATGCGATGACATGGGACCTAGTCATTCCATGCGGCCGAATTATGAGGGACAGAGAATGGGAAGAGCGCTTTTGTGGGCGGTTTCGGTGCTTTTCGCTTTGCCTATGGAAGCTTCGGCGCAGCCCCACAGCATTGGCAAGGCTCTTACCGCCTGTATCGTCCAGGCGGCTGAGGAAAACCGACCGGTGGTGCTCGGCAAGGATCGACCGGTGGCGCAGATTGCCTGCGACGACGACGGGGCCAAGTATTTCTACGACGCTCTCGAAACACTGGGCGCGGAAACCAGCGACAGCGCTGCCAACGGTGCAATGCTGATCACCCGTCGCTTCGGCAGTCAGAGCGGAACGGGTGCGTCGGAGTGCCAGCGCAAGATCAATGCCGCCGGCACCTCCAGGGATGAGGACTACCATTGCTGGATCGATCTGGATGTGAACGACACCGTGCTGTCGGGTTGGACAGGCGGCAGACACTGATCAAAGGCAGCGCAACCTCTACAAGCTTTGCGCAAGGCCTATCGCCTACCTTTATCACACGCCGGAATGTCTCACGGCATGAAGAGGACAATGAAATGTCGAACGAAACAGATACCTATCGCGATCCTCAGGATTCCACCGTCGCTCTTTTCCTGATGGAAAATGACGCCGACAAGCTCACCGATATCCTGGTCGCAGCGCTGAGCGAAGCCTTTCGCATTCTCGGTGACGACATCCAGCCTGAGCGGCTTCACTGAGCCTAGCCGCTGTTTTCTTCATCCACGTTTGCGCCAGTCGGCAAAATGCCATAAAATACAGTTTGAAGCTGTCGAGTTTCCCGTCGATCTGGCAAAGTTACCACGACAGCGGGACGAAGTTTTTCCTGCGTGAGGATGAGATGAACGATTTTTACGTCGGCCAGAAGGTTGTCTGCATCGACGACAAGTTCAAAAACGTGTCGATCGATCAGCTGATCCGCAAGGACGAGATCTACACCATTCGCTGGGTGGGGATGTATTCCCACTATATCGACGGCGAGTTCCTCGGCATCAAGGTCGCGGAAATCCATCGCGGCGACGATGACGGCCCGGAAGGGTATGGCGCTGCGGACATGCCCTATCGCGCATCGCGCTTCCGCCCCCTTGTCGAGGACAAGCTGAGTTCGTTGCGCAAGCTGCTCGCCCCTACGCCGGATGCTCCGGTCGAGCCGGAAAAGAAGGCGCCCGTCAAGAAGACCGAGAAGGTCTGACATCTGCGTTTCGCCGCCGCCCCTTAGCGTCGGCACGCTATCTGATTTGATCTCTGGTTGAACCTTCAGGGATCGGGCACGTTGAAACTGCTCGATCCATCCGGAGAACTTCCATGAGCAACAAATCGCTGAAAGACCTTGCTGAAAAGATGCGCGATATCGATATCGCCATGCTGCTTACCCATGCCGAAGGCGGAACGATCGCCGGTCGGCCGATGAGCAACAATGGCGAGGTCGACTATGATGGCGACAGCTATTACTTCACCTGGGAGCAAGCGAAAATGGTCTCCGATATCGAGGCCGATCCGAAGGTCTCCTTGGCTTTTCAAGGTGAGAAGACCTTTGCCGTTGCCGTCGAGGGCGTTGCCAAGCTGGTCCGCGACAAGGCGCAGTTCGCCGAGCACTGGACACCGGACCTCGACAAGTGGTTCGACGATGGCATCGACACCGAAGGTGTGGTGATGATCCACGTCCATGCCAGCCGCGTTCATTATTGGGATGGCGAAGACCAGGGCGAAGTCAGCATGACCGCCTAACGACTGACAGAGGCGTGGATACTCTCCTTGGAACACGTTTTGGCTTTAGCGGACGGCTTCCGCCTTCCTCTAATGAGTTTCCGCCCTATCTCCGTTTGTACTGACCGTTCGGTTCAATTTCCGGGCGGCAGTCCAATGGGAGTTTCAATGAAGAAGTTTTTCACGGGTTTCGCTGCCGCCGCCTTGGCCGCCATCGTCGGCTTCTCGGGAATGGCCCCGGCCTCTGCGGCGCCGCTGTCGACAAGCCCGATCGTTGCCAGCTCCAGCGTTGTGCCGGTGCAGTACAATCCAGACGCACCGCCACCGCGCCGCATGGATCGCCGCGGCCGAGACAATGTTCGTCCCGGCTACCGCAATGACGACCGTCCCGGCTTTCGCCGTGGCCCGCCACGCGACCGTCGTGGGAACTGGCATGGGTTTCGTGGTTACGAGCAGCGCCGCCCAGGTTACCGCCGCCATAGTGACGGCTTCTGGTATCCGTCGGGCGCCTTCCGGATCCAGATCCGCTAAGGTTGCTTACGACGAGATGAGAGGGAAGGCGGCCATAGGGTCGCCTTTTTTCGTCACGCGTTTTTCTGGAGCTTCCGGTGCCTATGGCGCTCAGTGCGCGTGCATTTCGTGCAGCGCACTCAGCAGGCGATCCTGCGACCGGTAGCCTGCATTGTAGAGATCGATGGCTTTACTGGCAGCGGCAAGGCCGGCCTGGCTTTTCAGTTTGGTGCTGCGCTCGGCGCACCAGGCATAAAGCGCGCCTGCGAGGACATCGACTTCATCGGTGTCGAGAACTGGCTGTACAAATATCGACATGTTCACACCTCGATCGCAAAGACTGCCGGGATGGGCTGGCTCCGAAGAGTGATGGAAATCCCTAGATATTCAAGGGTCATTTCAGCCTGCTGTTAATGCCCGCCGAAGATGCGCTGCGGTGCCCGTCCAAAATGGCACAGAATCCCTTATCGGGACAAAGTCGTGCCAGTCTGGGGCGTATTCGTGCCCGGAACTTCCGGAACGGACGGCACCAGAAAGAGCAGCAGGGCGAGAACGACAACCAAGGCCACCATAGCGGCTAGGATGATCTTGGCACGCTTGGCGATCATTGGCGATTTTGCCGCGAAGCGTCCAGTGCAGCCTCGATGAGTTCCTCTGCGAAACCGTAGGCGAGTTCGGCTTCGTCGGAGTCCAGCTTCAGTTCTGTGCATTTCGCGTGCATCGTGCGCCGGATATCGGCCAGCAAAGCGCGATCGACATTATCGTCGCCCTCTGTCAGGGCATGGGTCAGCGCGCATTGCGCTAGGACTTCAAGCACCGCCATGCGACCTTCTATTTCGCCGAGGGACGGGATCGCATTTCTTGCGCTGTCTCGCGCGCATTCACGGTTTGTGGTGAGCATGTCGATCGCCTCCTGATGACAACCCCCGTTAACGACGGCCCATGATGAAAGTTCCGTCCGTGGAGCGCAATAATAATATCGCTATTCCTTGGGGCACAGCGCCGCAGCGCCCAGAACGTCCTTGCAATGGGGCGAGCGACGGAAATCGTCATAGTAGAGGGTCCACTCGGTGCTGTCGGCGTCGCGGTAAGGGCCGAACTTGAAGTACTGGTTCTTGCCCAGGCCCTTGTCGGCATGGCCTATGTGGCCTTTTACCGTGACGATCCACTTGTCGTTCGCAAAGATCTCGATGCGGCCAGTGCCGTCGGGACCGGGCTTGGTGTAGATCGCGAAGTCGATCCAGCCGGAATTGGGCGTCGGCAGTTTGTTGCCGCGATCGGTGACCGTCATGGCGTCGGTACAGCTTGTGAACTCACCGCCGTCATCCTTGCCCCATGTCGAATCGGTGGCAACAAGGGCGCGCATCTGGTTCGTGTCAGGGCGATACCAGACCGGGGTTTCACCAGCCCCGCAGGATCGTGCTGTGCCGTCGGTGGCGCCCTTCGGCGGCGCAACATAGTTGGTCTCGACGGTCGCAAAGAGTTTGCCGTTGTTTAGTCGCAGTGCCAGGAAGGGGCTGAAATCACCCTTGGCGGTCGGTCCGATTTCTCGCTTCCACTGGGCGATCAGATAGCGGTGATCGCCCGTAGGAATGGGATCGGCAAACTTGACGGCGAAACCGTACCAGACGCCCTGATTGTAGGGGACGCGGTATTTAGTTTTTTCCCAGATCTCGGCCCGCTCGCTGCAGTCTTCCTTGCCGGGCGCGCAGTTCGGCTTGATGCTCAGCTTCAATGCGCCGCCGCCATTGCGGGTGACCGCTGACTGGAACTCGTAGGTGCCCGCCTTCTGCTCGGCGTTTTCTCGGTAATAGAGATGTCCGCTCGGTGAGAAATCCTTGCCATCGAAGCCATCGCGCAGGATTTGCTGCCCGGCATCGTCAGCCCGGGCAGTCGCGATGCGTGAGATGGCGGTCAGGATGGCCAGAAGGATGATCTTAGCTCTCATGCAGTGCGGGCTCCGATGGCTAGCGAGGTGTCATAAATGGACCGAACGGCGATTTGCGGCAAGGGGTGCCGGCTCACGAAGTCGCCGGCCGCGTCGAGGTTGATGGGCATCCACAAGGCGGTGGACAAATGCGACGCTTGAGGCTTTTGTATCCGTCGGAAACGAGGAGCGTTTTACCCGATGACCATAGACCACGATCTCAGCCGCATCGCCCTGCAGGAAGAAATGCTGCGTTTCGATTCCTTCGATCTGTCGACCGCCTGGGTGCTCGGCAATCTGCTGCACGACCTGGCGACCGAGCGCGATCTTGCCGTTGCTATCGACATCACCCTGCATGCCATGCCTGTGTTCTACGTCGCGCTGCCCGGCTCGACGCCTGACAATGCAAACTGGATCCGGCGCAAGCGCGCCATGGTGCTGCGCTATTTCCGCAGCAGCTATGCGAGCGGGCTGGAGTTGAAGAAGGCCGGCAAGACGGTCGAGAATAACGGACTGTCTTCCGCCGATTATGCGCCGCACGGGGGCAGCTTCCCGATCCACGTCCATGGCACCGGATGCATCGGGGCCGTGACCGTGTCTGGTCTGCCGCAGCGAGAAGACCACAATCTGGTGGTCGAGGCGCTGGCGTTGACGCTTGGGCATGAAATGCACAACCTCGCCCTGTCTGCCGAATAGCGACCGGCAAACGCTGGCAGCAATGCTGCCAGCGTTGTTCAACGGATCAAAGTCTGCTGCCGCTTTCAGCGATCACCTTCGTGAGGCTGCCGGTCGCCGGAAACAGCGGGATCAGGCAGGCCTGCAGGGCGTGGTAGATGTCGCCCTTGCCGGGAAACAGCGTGTGGGCGGGGATGAGGTTTTCGGTCAGTTCCTCATGCCAGCCGCCGTTTTTCCGGTCGATAAAGGCCTGGCCGATGATGCCCCAGATCTTGCGGTAGCTTTCCTCATGGAAATCGCTCGGCAGGTGCTGGTTGAGATAGTGGGCGGCACCAGCGCCCTCGCAGGCCGGCCACCAGAGCTTGTTGCGCTTGGCCGGAACATCGTCCCAGTCGAGCGTATAGAAGAAGCCGCCCTTGTCGTTGTCCCAACCCAGTGACATCGACTGCGAGAACAGGCTCCGGGCCGCTTCCGGCATCCAGGCGTGGCGCTTGCCGCCGAGGGCCCAGAGCTGCAGCAGCAGCCTTGCCCATTCCAGCCAGTGGCCGGGCGTCGTGCCGGACGGTCGGAACATCTCGTTGCCGCGATAGGTCTTGTCGAGCTGCCAGTTCTCATTGAAGTGCTCGGGAACCCGATAGCCGACAGCGCCCGCCTGGCGGCGGATGAGGAGGTCCGCGATACGCTCGGCCTTGTCGAGATAGGCCCTGTCGCCCGTTGCCTCGAATGCCGCCATCAGCGCCTCGGTCAGGTGCATGTTGGAGTTCTGGCCCCTGTAGTCACCGATCGGTGACCAGTCGCGGTTGAACTCCTCGGCGATGGCACCGTGGCCGTCTTCCCAGAACTTGTCGTTGATGATCCCGGTGATATCGGAAAGCATCGCGTCGGCCAGCGGATGGCCGATGGTCTTGGCGGAAGAGGCGGCGAGCAGCACGAAGGCGTGGCCGTAGCCCTGCTTGCTGGCGTCGACTGGGCCGTCATCGTCGACCGTCCAGAAATAGCCGCCATGGGTCTGGTCGCGATGATGGTTCCAGAGATAGGTCATGCCGTGGTCGACGATCTCCTCGGCGCCGGGGCGGCCGAGCAGCGTGGCGATGGAAAAGCAGTGGACCATGCGGGCGGCGGAATGGATGCCGCGGACAGCATTTTTCTCGGCAAGCGGCTGTCCGGCGTCGTCCATGTCGTAGAAGCCGCCCTGCGGATTGACGGCATGATACTGGAAGAAATCGAACAGCCCATCGGCTTGATCGAGCAGCCAGCGGCGATGATAGGCGCGGCTGCTCCAGGGGCCCAGCGTGGCGTGTTCGGTGTTGTCTGTCATCTGCTATCCTCCGGGTTTCGAGGGGTACTCATATAGAGCCGCCTTATGTCCCTGTCACGGCGACGGCGCCGTCAATCGAGTGGTTGGAAGGGCTGCCTGCGCCAGGGCGCCTGCTCAAAGTTACACCAGCGATCGCAACGTGATGCAGATGCAGATGATGCAGAACAGCGCAGGCAGGGTCGTCCGCACGGATTTGCGAATCTCGGCGGAAAGATAGGGATAGTGCTGCCGTCCCGGCAAGCCGCGACTTTCAATGAAGAGATCGATCAGCAGCGCCAGTATCAGGTAGAAATAGCCGATCGAGATCATGAAGGCGATGGGAGAGGTCACCGACATGCTGCCGGGAAAGCTGGCTTCAAAGGTGAAGCTGAGGGCGGCAAGCGCGAGCAGTGCCGAATAGGTCGTTCCGGCCTTGTCGCCGATCAGGCCCGTCGGTGCCCAGAGAATGAAGAGCGACACGGACAGCACGGCGATGAAGGGGACGAATATCCGCAGGAAATAACGGGGCCATTTGCGGGCCACATCCAGTTCCACCGTCAGTCGAGCGAAAGGCTTGGCGCTCCAGCCATAGAACTGCTGGGTCTTGAAATTGAGGCCCGATGCAGTCCAGTCCGACGCGCTGAGGGCACCCGGCATCGGCGACAGCTGGCGATCCCGGTCATCGTTGATGAAAACCAGATCATCGGCTGAAAAATATTGCGAGACGAAAGACAGCGGCAGGCGCTGGCGGTCGAAGGGAAATGCCGACAGATCCTTGGAGAACCGATAGCTGCCTTCCAGCCTCCGCGTCAGGACGACGCCGCCATCGGCGTGGATGGCAACGGCCTCGAGTTGCAGGCGGGGATCGTTGACCTGGTTCTCGATGACGAGCGCGGGAGTCCAGATCGATGCCAGTTTGGTGGCGGCGTCGCTGCCGGCAAAGTCCTGCCGCTCTCCGCCGGCCTTAATGGCGTCGAAGACGAGCGACGGGTCACGCCACCGTTGCTCAACCTCGATGACGAGGGCGGCCTCGCCGGCGGTTTCGTCTATCTTCAGGACATTGAGAATCCGGACAGCCAGATGAATGTCGAGCGGACGCTGGACGCCCTGCGGCACGCTGTGGTTTTCATTGGCCGCGAGCGCTGTTGAAACGAGGCCGATCAGCAGGAGAAGGACAACTGTGCGCAAGGATGACATCGCGAAAGGGCGCATCGTTCACGCCTCGCTTTGATCGTGTTTCTGGGCGCCACGGGTTCCGGCAGCGTTGTGGACGGCCGCAAAGAGCCGGCGGAAGTCTGAGAGTGCCGTCGCGGCCGAGGCCGGCAAGGGCTGCCCCGCCTCGAGGCTTTCGCTCGACGCTCGCAGCGGTCTGATCACCGCCACCCGGATCGTGACCATGATGACGGCGAACATCAGCATCAGGCCAGCGAGCGAAACGCCGATGATCGTCACCAGGCTTCTGTTGGCATAGGTGCGCAGCGCGGTGAAGTCGCAGGTCGTCAGGATCGTTCCGATGACATTGCCGCTGTAGTCGATCAGCGGTTTGCCCTGGACCCCGAGCGTGCGATTACCGTCGTCGAAGGCAATCTGGTAGCTGTCATGGGACAGGTGGACGACGCCGCTGCCGAGAATTCTTTCAAACAGCTGCCTGTCGGTGGCGGCATCCAGAACCAGGCCGTTTGAAGGGCCGGTCGCAGATGGCTGCGCCCCCTTCAGCAATTGGGGGTCGAGCACCAGCGCATAGTCGCCACCGGTCGCTGCCTTTGCGAGATCCGCGAGCGACTGCAGGCGGACGCCGGTTTCCACCGTGCCGACCAGCCGGGGACCGTCCATGATTGCCGAGACCGCCCGCAGGCTGAGGCCCTTGATGCCGACTTCGAGCCCTTTCTGCGTCTGGTGACTATGGTTGGTGGCCACGACCATGGGGCGGAACGAGGAGAGGTCCTGCCCGAAATTGGCGGGCTCCCAGACGCGCAAGAAGGACTTCATCGTCGCGTCGTGAAAATGCATGACGTCGATGCCCGCCAAGCCCCTGAGGCGGTCGAAGATCGGCTGGCTGTAGACCTGAAGCTCGTCGCGCGCGCCCGCCGTCATCATTCGGATGACGTTCGGGTCCACCGAAAGGAGTTCGCTATGGATCGCCGACAGCGTTGCTGCCTGATTCATGGCTGTTGTCAAAACAACCGCAGTCTTTTCGATTTCCCGTTTTTCCGCGTCGTATAACAGCGAGCGCTCATCTGTAATAACCAGTGAGCCGCCGATCAATAACACCAGGGCGATAGAGAGGGCTGTTGCTGTTGCAAGCGCACGGTCTATCGTCATGTTATCTCTCAGCTCTAAAGATCTTCATTATACGCTAGAGCTATAGTCTGACGATTGTTCCCACAACTGCCAAAACGCCTCATTCGCAATATCTTTTTGGTGTTAGGCGGAAAGGATAGCTATATTGCAAATCACTGAGTTAGCATGCATATATTGACATAAAGATATCTTTATGTGATTTAGGTGCAGAGTCGCGGTCGGGACCAAAGGAGTAGGCTGGTGTTTGATGATCTTTTCGGTCCGGAAGCGGCAAAGCGGGATGGCAGCGATGTGTTCGCAGCCCTGAAGCAGGCAGCCAGCGAGCGCATCCTCGTGCTCGACGGTGCCATGGGCACACAGATCCAGGGTCTCGGCTTCAACGAGGACCAGTTTCGCGGCGACCGGTTCATCGGCTGCGCCTGCCACCAGCAGGGCAACAACGATCTTCTGATTCTGAGCCAGCCCGACGCGATCGAGGAAATTCACTATCGCTACGCCATGGCCGGCGCCGACATCCTGGAGACCAATACCTTCTCCTCGACGCGCATTGCCCAGGCCGATTACGAGATGGAAGGCGCCGTCTACGACCTCAACAAGGAAGGGGCCGCAGTCGTTCGTCGCGCTGCCATCCGCGCCGAGCGGGAAGACGGCCGTCGCCGCTTCGTCGCCGGCGCCATCGGCCCGACCAACCGCACCGCCTCGATTTCTCCTGATGTCAACAACCCCGGTTTCCGTGCCGTGTCCTTCGACGAGCTGCGCATCGCCTATGGCGAGCAGATCGACGGGCTGATCGACGGCGGTGCCGACATCATCCTGATCGAGACCATCTTCGACACGCTGAACGCCAAGGCGGCGATCTTTGCCTGCGAGGAGCGGTTCGAAGCCAAGGGCGTGCGGTTGCCCGTGATGATTTCAGGGACGATCACTGACCTGTCCGGCCGTACGCTGTCCGGCCAGACGCCGACGGCATTCTGGAATGCCGTGCGCCACTCCAACCCCTTCACCATCGGTCTCAACTGCGCGCTCGGTGCCAACGCCATGCGCCCGCACCTGCAGGAACTGTCGAGCGCCGCCGATACCTTCGTCTGCGCCTATCCGAATGCCGGTCTTCCCAACGAATTCGGCCAGTACGATGAAACGCCCGAGATGATGGCGGCGCAGATCGAGGGCTTTGCGTCCGAAGGTCTGGTCAACATCGTCGGCGGCTGCTGCGGCTCGACGCCGGAGCACATCGCGGCGATCGCCAAGGCGGTGTCGAAGTACAAGCCGCGCGCCATCCCCGAACATCGCCCCTTCATGTCGCTGTCGGGCCTCGAGCCCTTCGCGCTCACCAAGGACATTCCCTTCGTCAACGTCGGCGAGCGCACCAACGTCACCGGCTCCGCGAAATTCCGCAAGCTCATCACCAATGCCGACTACAACGCAGCCCTGGTCGTCGCCCGCGACCAGGTGGAGGCCGGCGCACAGGTCATCGACATCAACATGGACGAGGGCCTAATCGATTCCGAGAAGGCGATGGTCGAGTTCCTGAACCTGATCGCCGCCGAGCCGGATATCGCCCGCGTGCCCGTCATGATCGATAGTTCGAAATGGTCGATCATCGAGGCCGGGCTGAAATGCGTGCAGGGCAAGTCGATCGTCAACTCGATCTCGCTGAAGGAAGGCGAGGAGAAGTTTCTGGAGCAGGCGCGGCTGGTGCAGCATTATGGCGCCGCCGTCGTCGTCATGGCCTTCGACGAGACCGGTCAGGCCGACACCTACCAGCGCAAGGTCGACATCTGCACCCGCGCCTACAAGCTGCTGACCGAAAAGGCCGGCATCTTGCCGGAAGACATCATCTTCGATCCGAACGTCTTTGCCGTCGCCACCGGCATCGAGGAGCACAACAATTACGGCGTCGACTTCATCGAGGCGACCCGCACCATCCGCCAGACCATGCCGCTCGTCCACATCTCCGGCGGCGTGTCGAACCTTTCCTTCTCGTTCCGCGGCAACGAGACGGTGCGCGAAGCCATGCACTCGGTCTTCCTCTATCACGCCATCCAGGCGGGCATGGACATGGGCATCGTCAATGCCGGCCAGCTGGTCGTCTACGACACCATTGACCCCATCCTGCGCGAGGCCTGCGAGGACGTGGTCCTCAACCGCCGCCCTGATGGCACCGAGCGCCTGCTCGAGGTGGCCGAACGCTATCTCGGCACCGGCGTGCGCGAAGCCCGCGTGCAGGATATGTCGTGGCGCGAGCTGTCGGTCGAAAAGCGCATCGAGCATGCGCTGGTCAACGGCGTCACGGAATTCATCGAGGCCGACACGGAGGAGGCGCGCCAAGGCGTCGCCCGTCCGCTGCACGTCATCGAAGGACCGCTGATGTCCGGCATGAACGTCGTCGGTGACCTCTTTGGATCGGGCAAGATGTTCCTGCCGCAGGTGGTGAAGTCCGCGCGCGTCATGAAGCAGGCGGTCGCCGTCCTGCTGCCCTACATGGAGGCCGAGAAGCTCGCCAATGGCGGCAACGGCGAACGGGAAGCGGCCGGCAAGGTGCTGATGGCGACCGTCAAGGGCGACGTCCACGACATCGGCAAGAACATCGTCGGCGTCGTGCTCGCCTGCAACAACTACGATATCATCGACCTCGGCGTCATGGTGCCGGCGGCGAAGATTCTCGAAACCGCGATCCGCGAGAAGGTCGATATCATCGGCCTGTCCGGGCTGATCACGCCGTCGCTCGACGAGATGGTGCATGTCGCCGCCGAAATGGAGCGTCAGGGGTTCAACATCCCCTTGCTGATCGGCGGGGCAACGACGAGCCGCGTGCACACGGCTGTCAAGATCCATCCCGGCTATTCCGCCGGCCAGGCCGTCTATGTCACCGATGCGTCGCGCGCGGTCGGCGTGGTGTCCGCGCTGCTGTCGCCCGAGGGCAAAGAAGGCTATCTCAACACGATCCGTGAGGAATATGCCAAGGTCGCCGCCGCGCATGCGCGTAATGAGCTTGAGAAGGTTCGCCTGCCGTTGTCGCGGGCCCGCGAAAATCCGGAAAAGCTCGACTGGTCGGCCTATACGCCGACCACGCCGTCCTTCTTCGGCACCAAGATCTTCGAGGATTACGATCTTGCCGAACTGGCTGAATACATCGACTGGACGCCGTTCTTCCAGACCTGGGAGTTGAAGGGCCGCTATCCCGCCATCCTCGAAGACGAGAAGCAGGGCGAGGCGGCAAGGCAGCTGTTTGCCGATGCGCAGGCGATGCTGAAGACGATCATCGACGAGAAGTGGTTTCATCCACGCGCCGTCATCGGCTTCTGGCCGGCCGGCGCTGTCGGCGACGACATCAAGCTGTTCGCCGACGAGACGCGGACGGCCGAGCTCGAGACCTTCTACACCCTCCGCCAGCAGCTCTCGAAGCGCGACGGCCGGCCGAACGTCGCGCTGTCGGACTTTGTCGCCCCTGTCGACAGCGGTGCGCGGGATTACGTTGGCGGCTTCGTGGTGACGGCGGGTGTCGAGGAAGTGGCGATCTCCGAGCGCTTTGCTGCGGCCAACGACGATTACTCCTCGATCCTCGTCAAGGCGCTGGCCGACCGCTTCGCCGAGGCTTTCGCCGAGCGCATGCACGAGCGCGTGCGCCGGGAGTTCTGGGGCTATGCGACCGACGAGGCGCTGGTGCCGGAAGACATGATCGGCGAAAGCTACGCCGGTATCCGTCCGGCACCGGGCTATCCGGCCCAGCCGGACCATACCGAAAAGGAAACGCTGTTCCGGTTGCTCGACGCGGAAGCGGCAACGGGCGTGAAGCTGACCGAGAGCTACGCCATGTGGCCGGGCTCCTCCGTCTCAGGCGTCTACATCGGCCACCCCGGCTCCTACTATTTCGGCGTCGCCAAGGTGGAGCGGGACCAGGTGCAGGACTATGCGGCGCGCAAGGGCATGCCGATCGAGGAAGTCGAACGCTGGCTTGGCCCTGTCCTCAACTATGTGCCGAACAAGCGCGAGGAAAAGATCGACGCTGCGGCTTGATCGGTTAGTCGATCCCGAAGGGGTGGTGTGAACGCGAGTTCAGGTGATGATTCAAGACGGTCGGAAGGTGATTCACCTTTCGGCCGTAAGTGTTTGTAAATCCATCATCTGCGAGTGATCGCGGCCTTGTTCTTTCGTGCGATCTCAAGGAACTTCGCCTTGACAATCTTGAACAGGCCGGGCGGCAGGAAGCCGTAGCAAAACGCATCGTCTCGGCCGGGGATGGTAGAGATCCCAGCGTTGGGCCAGATGTCGACATTGCTTTCGGACACAACGATCCAGCTTGGCTCGTCATCTAGCCGATCGATCGTTTCACTTTCAGGGGAATTTCAACGCCAACCGTGCCGTCCGTTGGTGCTGTATGCGTGATTGGAAGCAAAACGACGAACCTGGGTTTCGCTGACGCCGGGCTCGCAACAACGATGCAAGCCGGGCGGTCCTTTCCCTGATCTCGCCCGGCATGAGCATCGCCCGACCACGGGAAGTCGTAACGGATGACAAGGCCTGGTCTTGGGTCGGGCAGCGTCATTGGACACCGCTATTTCAGTAGCCGATCCAAATCAGAATGAACGAGATCCATTTCTGCCATTTCGACGGCCTTGACGATGACATCGGATAGATCTTCAGTTCGATGGGTCCGTTTGGCAGCGGCGGTCATCCAATCATAGTGTTCGGCGGACATCAGAACGAGATTTCGCTGACCATCGCTCATGATCTCGACGGGTTCGCGCCGCGCCTCGTTCTGGAAATCTTCGAATCTGCGCTTGAATTCAACGGAAGTTGTCATCGACATTGGAATTCTCCACCTGTCCATTTTTCTGTCGTGGACCGTAGTAGTATTGTCGAAATCTTTCAACTCGGTCCGATCGTCAGCTCCGCCACGAAATCATAGGCGTCGCCACGGTAGAGCGAGCGGGTGAATTCCACGGCGCGGCCGGAGGCGAGGTAGGAGATGCGCTCGATCGACAGGCCGGCGGCGCCGGCCGAGACGCCGAGCAGTTCCGCGTCGGCCTCCTTCATGTTGGTGGCGGAGATCCGTTGCACGGCGCGCACCGGTCGCACATGGCGCTTCTCCAGTTCGGCATAGAGCGAGGCGGCGACGACGGAGGGGTCCGGCAGGAATTCGCCTGACACGCTGGCATGCTCGATCGCCAGCGGCTGGTCGTCGGCGATGCGCAGGCGACTGAGCCGCGAGACCTTGGTGTCGGCTGCGAGGCCGAGGATCATCATTTCGTCGGGCGAGGGCGTGTGGATGCCCTTGTGCAACCATTGCGACCGCGCCTTCATGCCGCGCCGGGCCATGTCCTCGGTAAACGAGGTCAGCTGCGACAGCTTCTGCTCGACCTTGGAGACCGGCTTGCTGACGAAGGTGCCGGAGCCGTGGCGGCGCACCAGCAGGCCGTCGGTCACCAGGTTGTCGATCGCTTTGCGCACTGTCACGCGGCTGACGGCGGCATATTCCGCAATGTCGCGTTCAGGGGGCAGGGCGTCGCCCTGTTTCAGGGTGCCGGCCCTGACGGCCTCCTCCAGCGTCCGGCGCAGCTTGACGTAGAGCGGGCCGGTGCCGGCGGACTGCATGCGGGCCGGTGAAAAGATCAGGCTGAGGTCGCCGGTCATGCACAGCACCTTTCGTCCTCTGCGGCGAGGGCTATCGCAAAGGACACGGCGCCCTGCAGCGCATCGCCTTTCGGTTCGGCCAGCAAGGCTCGGTGCGCCGGGCTCAGCCAAGAGCGATAGGCGCCGGACAGGCCGCCCAGCAGGCAGACGGTGTCGCACTCCGGCCAGAGCAGCGCGTCCAGGCTGCGGTCGATGTCGGACGCGGCCTTGGCGACGATCCTTGTTGCAACCGCATCGCCTGCGGTGGCGTGCTCGAAGACAACAGGGGCGTAGCGGGCGAATTCCCGAGGCTTGGCGGCGTGGGCGAATTCGACGACATCTTGCGGGTTGTTGGCGAACTCGGCCATGACGATGCGGGTCAACGGGGTGTCTGTCTCGACGCCGTCATGGGCAAGCAGCGCGATCTCGAGAAGGTCGCGGCCGAGGCGTGCGCCGCTCGACTGGTCGCCGATGACGAAGCCCCAGCCGCCGATCTCGGTGACCTTGCCGTTGCGCCGCGCGCCATAGACGGAACCGGTGCCGAAGGCGCCGACGACGCCGTCCGAATGTCCGAGCGCCCCTTGCAGGGCGATCAGCGAGTCCGTGACGACGTCGGCTCTCGCAAAGGGCAGGGCCGTCCGGATCTTTTCGCCGTGCAGGCCGACATTGGCACCGGCAACGCCGAGGACGGCGGCGCTGTGCTCGGCCAGCGAGGGATCGAGCCCGGCATCCTCGAAAGCGGCGCGGCTGGAACGGACGATGTTTTCAAGTGCGCCGTCGGGATCGCTCATGATGTTGGCAGCTCCGGCAACGCCGCGTCCCACGATGGTCCCTGTCGCATCCGCCACGGCGGCGCGGCAGCTTGTCCCGCCGCCGTCTATGCCGATTGCATACTTGGTCATGTACCCCTCCGGACGCCATCTGGTTTCCGTCTTTTTGAGTACCATACCAAAAAAATACCATTTACCAAGTCCCAAGAGTTCTGGTGATAATTGTTTTTATTTCGTTGTTTTGTTTGATGATTTTCTGTTTCAGGGAAATATCGGGTCACAAAAGTTAAATTCGACTGGACAATTGGTATTTTTTTGGACTTAATTCCGAACAAGGGAACAGCGTTGAAGACATCGGCGGAACCGGCAAAAAAACAGCCGGCGCCATATGGATGGCAACGATCGTCGGTAATGCCAGAACGAGGAGCGGGTCGAATTTCGAGACCCGCAGCTGGGCATTGCAGCGTTTCCTGATTGATATGTGTCCCGGCTGTGGTTTCAGACGGGATGGGGTGCCCGGCCTCAAGGCCGATCGGTGCTCGTTTCAGATCGAAAATGGCGTCTTGAGGCGCCCGGAACAGGAGAGGGAAAAAATGACACAGAAAATTCTGAAGAGCGTGCTGCTCGCATCCAGCCTTTTGAGCTCGGCTGGGTTCGTCCATGCTGCCGACGTGACCTTGAACGTCGAGAGCTGGCGCAACGACGATCTGTCGATCTGGCAGACCAAGATCATCCCGGCTTTCGAAGCCAAGAACCCGGGCATCAAGATCACCTTCTCGCCGACGGCGCCGACCGAATACAACGCTTCGCTGAACGCCAAGCTCGATGCCGGCTCTGCGGGCGACATCATCACCTGCCGTCCTTTCGACGCGTCGCTCGATCTCTTCAACAAGAAGCACCTCGCCGACCTGACGACGCTGCCGGGCATGGACAACTTCTCGCCGGTCGCCAAGGCCGCCTGGTCCACGGATGACGGCAAGTCGACCTTCTGCGTGCCGATGGCTTCGGTCATCCACGGCTTCATCTACAACAAGGATGCGTTCGAAAAGCTCGGCATCTCTGTTCCGAAGACCACCGACGAATTCTACGCCGCGCTCGACAAGATCAAGGCCGACGGCACCTATATCCCGATGGCCATGGGCACCAAGGATCTCTGGGAAGCAGCCACCATGGGCTACCAGAACATCGGTCCCAACTACTGGAAGGGCGAAGAAGGCCGCGTTGCGCTGATGGAAGGCAAGCAGAAGCTGACCGACGCCGACTGGGTCGAGCCCTACAAGCAGCTCGCCAAGTGGAAGCCTTACCTCGGCGACGGCTTCGAAGCCCAGACCTATGCCGACAGCCAGAACCTCTTCACGCTCGGCCGCGCTGCCATCTATCCGGCCGGCTCCTGGGAAATCGCGCTGTTCACCAGCCAGGCCCAGTTCAAGATGGGCGCTTTCCCGCCACCGGTGCCGAAGGCCGGCGACCAGGGCTACATCTCTGATCATCCTGATATCGGCGTTGGCCTGAACGCCAAGTCGGCGCATCCGGAAGAAGCCAAGAAGTTCCTGTCCTGGGTTGCCTCGTCCGAGTTCGCCGACATCTACGCCAACTCGCTGCCGGGCTTCTTCAGCCTGAACTCGACACCGGTGAAGATGAGCGATCCGCTGGCGCAGGAATTCGTGTCCTGGCGCGGCCCGTACAAGTCGACGGTTCGCTCCACCTACCAGATCCTGTCGCGCGGAACCCCGAACCTCGAGAACGAGACCTGGGTCGAATCGGCCAACGTCATCAACGGCACCGATACGCCTGATGCCGCCGCCAAGAAGCTGCAGACCGGCCTCGACAGCTGGTTCAAGCCTGCCAAGTAACAACGCCGCTCTCCCTTTCGGGAGAGCGAGCCACACCCTCCGCTCTTATCTCCCCCCTTGTGGGGGAGATGTCGGCTCCGCCGACAGAGGGGGTAAGCCGCCACGCATTCGGGCCCACCCCCCTCTGTCACCTTCGGTGACATCTCCCCACAAGGGGGGAGATCGGTCGCATCAGGCCCCGCAGCAAAAAAATAGGCAAAGCCATGAGCGACATCACAACTTCAGCGGCCCTGCAGCCAGTCTCCATCAAGCGCCACCGGCGCTGGCACATCATCGTATTCCTGTTCCCGGCTTTCCTGGTCTATACGGCGGTCATGATCCTGCCGCTGGTCGAGACCCTGCGGCAGTCCTTTTATAACCTTGTCGATGGACAATTGACCTTCGTCGGCCTTGCGAATTTCAAGGTGCTGTTCGGCGATGCCAGATGGGCCCATGATTTCTGGAATGCGCTGCGCAACAACCTGATCTTCTTCGCCATCCATATGTGCGTGCAGAATCCGATCGGTGTCGCGCTGGCCGCCATGCTGTCCCTGCCGAAGCTGCGCTTCGTCACCTTCTATCGCACCGCCATTTTCCTGCCGACGCTGCTGTCCTTCGTCATCGTCGGTTTCATCTGGAAGCTGATCCTGTCGCCGCTCTGGGGCGTCACCCCATGGATGATGGATCTCGTCGGCCTGAAGGCCTTCTTCAGCCCATGGCTCGGCAAGCCGAGCTCGGCGCTGATCGCCGTGGCGCTCATCTCCGTCTGGCAATATGTCGGCATTCCCATGATGCTCATCTATGCGGCGCTGCTGAACATCCCGGAAGAGGTGATCGAGGCCGCCGAATGCGACGGCATCACCGGCTGGAGCCAGTTCTGGAAGATCAAGCTGCCGCTGGTGCTGCCGGCGATCGGGATCATCTCGATCCTCACTTTCGTCGGCAATTTCAATGCCTTCGACCTGGTCTATACCGTGCAGGGTGCGCTTGCCGGGCCCGATGGCTCGACCGATATCCTGGGTACGCTGCTTTACCGCACCTTCTTCGGGTTCCAGCTGCAGCTCGGCGACCGCTCGATGGGGGCAACGATTGCCACCGTGATGTTCCTGATCATCCTTGCCGGCGTCTCCTTCTACCTGTTCATCGTCCAGCGGCGCATCCGCCGCTACCAGTTCTGAGGCGGCACCGATGTCCAAGGCACGCTCATCCACCTTCCGCACCGGTCTCGTTCACCTCGCTCTGTTGAGCTACACGCTGCTCGCGCTGTTTCCCGTCTTCCTGACCGTCATCAACTCGTTCAAGGATCGCGGCGCGATTTTCCGTTCGCCGATGATGGTGCCGACCCCCACGAGCTTCAGCCTGATCGGCTACCAGACGGTGCTGGGGCAGGGCAATTTCGCCATGTACTTCCAGAACAGCTTTATCGTCACCATCGTCTCGATCGTGCTGGTGCTGCTGTTCGGGGCGATGGCCGCCTTTGCCCTGTCCGAATATCGCTTTCGCGGCAACATGGTGGTCGGCCTCTACATGGCGATCGGTATCATGATCCCGATCCGTCTCGGCACCGTCGCCATCCTGCAGGGCATGGTGGCCGCAGGGCTGGTCAACACGCTGACGGCGCTGATCCTCGTCTACACCGCGCAAGGGCTGCCGCTTGCCATCTTCATCCTGTCGGAGTTCATGCGCACGGTGTCGGATGACCTGAAGAATGCCGGGCGCATCGACGGGCTCAACGAATACGCTATCTTCGGCCGTCTCGTGCTGCCGCTGATCCGGCCGGCGATGGCCACCGTCGCGGTCTTCACGATGATCCCGATCTGGAACGACCTATGGTTCCCGCTGATTCTCGCACCCGGGGAATCGACCAAGACCGTGACGCTCGGCAGCCAGATCTTCATCGGCCAGTTCGTCACCAACTGGAATGCGGTGCTGGCAGCCCTGTCGCTCGCCATCCTGCCGATCCTGGTCCTCTATGTCATCTTCTCGCGGCAGCTGATCCGCGGCATCACAGCGGGAGCCGTCAAATGAGTGTGTCGGACAAGCCGATCCGCGTGCTGGTCGCCGGTCTCGGCAATATGGGCCGCAGCCATGCGCTGGCCTATCACAACAATCCCGGCTTCGAGATCGTCGGCCTCGTCAACCGCTCCGCGCCCGTGCTCGACGAGAAGCTGCACGGCTACCAGATCCACCCGGATTTCGCGACGGCACTTGCGGAACTGAAGCCCGACCTCTGCTCCATCTGCACCTATTCCGACAGCCATGCCGATTATGCCGTGATGGCGTTTGCGGCCGGCTGCGACGTGTTCATCGAAAAGCCGCTGGCAACGACGGTGGCCGATGCCGAGCGCGTGGTGGCAGCGGCCGAGGCATCCGGCAAGAAGCTGGTGGTCGGCTATATCCTGCGCCACCATCCGTCCTGGCAGCGGCTGATCTCGGAGGCCCGCAATCTCGGCGGTCCCTATGTGTTTCGCATGAACCTCAACCAGCAATCGAGCGGCCCGACCTGGGAGACCCACAAGGCGCTGATGCAGACGACCTCCCCGATCGTCGATTGCGGCGTGCATTATGTCGACGTCATGTGCCAGATCACCGATGCCAAGGCGGTCGAGGTGCGCGGCATGGGGCTTAGGCTCTCCGACGAGATCGCGGCCGACATGTACAATTACGGCCATCTGCAGGTGAAGTTCGAGGATGGCTCGGTCGGCTGGTATGAAGCCGGCTGGGGTCCGATGATCTCGGAGACGGCCTTCTTCGTCAAGGACGTGATGTCGCCGAATGGCGCCGTGTCCATCGTCATGGACCCGAACGCCAAGTCCGACGATATCGACACCCATACCAAGACATCGGTCATCCGGCTGCACAACGCCGAGACCGGGCCGAACGGCACCTTCATCCATCCCGACCGGGACCTGCACATGGACGGCGAGCCCGGCCATCAGGAGCTCTGCGATTTCGAGCAGGCCTATGTGCTGAAAGCCATAAGTGAAAATATCGACCTGACGCGGCACATGCACGACGCCGTGCAGTCGCTTCGCATCTGCCTTGCCGCGGACGAAAGCGTGCGCAGCGGCAAGACCGTTTATTTGTAAGGATCAAAGTCTGTGGGATCGCTTCAACTGAAATCCATCCGCAAGGCCTACGGCAACCATCAGGTGCTGAAGGGGATCGACCTCGAGGTCAAGGACGGCGAGTTCGTCATCTTCGTCGGCCCGTCCGGCTGCGGCAAGTCGACCCTTCTGCGCAGCATTGCCGGTCTCGAGGATGTCACCGATGGCACCGTGCTGATCAACGGCGTCGACGTCACCACCACGCCGCCGGCCAAGCGCGGCATCGCCATGGTGTTCCAGTCCTACGCGCTCTATCCGCACCTGACGGTCAAGGACAATATGGGCCTCGGCCTCAAGCAGGCAGGCACCCCGAAGGATGCCATCGAGGCCAGCGTCTCTAAGGCCTCGGCCATGCTGTCGCTCGAGCCCTATCTCGCCCGTCGTCCAGCGGAACTCTCCGGCGGCCAGCGCCAGCGCGTCGCCATCGGCCGGGCCATCGTGCGCGAGCCGGCATTGTTCCTGTTCGACGAGCCGCTGTCGAACCTCGATGCGGCGCTGCGCGTCCAGACCCGGCTCGAGATCGCCCGCCTGCACCGCAGCCTGAAGGCGACGATGATCTACGTGACGCACGACCAGGTCGAGGCGATGACGCTCGCCGACCGCATCGTCGTGCTGAACGCCGGCGCCATCGAGCAGGTCGGAACCCCGATGGAACTCTACAACCGCCCCGCCAACGTCTTCGTCGGCAGCTTCATCGGCTCGCCGCAGATGAACATGATCCCCGGCGACAGGCTCGGCGACAGCGCCAAGACGATCGGCGTCCGCCCGGAACACATCACGCTCTCGCGCGACAGCGGCACCTGGAAGTCCAAGGTCGTCCATGTCGAGCATCTCGGCGCCGACACCATCCTCTACCTCGAAAGCGACAAGACCGGCCTTCTGACCGTCCGCCTGTTCGGCGAGCATCCGTACTCGCCGGATGAGATCGTCTATGCGACGCCGGATCTGGCGCACATGCATCGGTTTGGGGATGATGACAAGGTTTTAGATAAGGCTATCGACAGGGTTATTGTCTAAATTCACCTGTTCAGTTCACACGGATTTACCGCGTCATTGGCCGGAAGGCCTGGTGGATTACCTGCGCCATGCTCTCTACCGCCGGGTTGGAGTGATAGGCGTTGCGCCTCAGCACGACGCGCGAGGCGTCGATCGGTGGGAAGCCATCGCCGATACCGAGCTCGCGGCAATCGGGCGGGATGTTGCTGCGCGAGAGCGGGGCGATGCCGAGACCGGCGGTGACGGCGATCTTCAGTCCGCCCGAAGTGTCGCTGCTGTAGGCGATGCGGAAAGGCAGATTGTGCTGCTCCAGGGAGCGGATGGCGAAGTCCCGACACCAGTTTGACCGCCCGTAGATCGCCACCGGAATGGGGTCACGCTCGTGCAACCGATGGACGGCAGAGGTCACCCAGACGGTCGGGTCGATGAACAAAACTTCCCCTTGGGTCTGGGCGCTCCAGTCGAACACGACGGCAAGATCGAGCTGATCTTTTTCCAATGCCTCCATCTGCTGTGCGGTGTAGCCGCATAGGACGCTGACATCGACGGACGGATGGCTTTCGGCAAAGGCGGCCAGCGCGCGTGGCAGGACGGTGTCGCCGTATTCCTCGGGAATGCCGATCCTTACCACGCCATCCAGCGGCTTGCGGCGCATCGCCGCTGTTGTCTCGTTCATCAACCCCACGATGCGGCGGGCATAGGGTAGCAGCTGTCGACCGCTTTCCGTCAGCGACACGCCGCGCGGGCCCCTGTCGAACAGCGGCTGCCCGACGCTCTCCTCCAGCCGCCTCAACTGCAAGCTAACGGCCGACTGTGTTCGGCCGACATCGCGGGCAGCACGCGTGACGTTGCCTGTTTCGGCGACGACCAGAAACATGCGCAGCAGATCGCTGTCGAGGGGCAGGTGCATCGCTTCACGCCATGAGATTTTCCGATGACAGCTATTGGCACTATTCGTTTGTGTGATGTCAATCCGCCGTCAAGATGCGATTTTCCAAGATCGGAGCGCGGCATGGGCAAGGGTGAGAAAGACGACGTCGGACAGCGGTATGACCAGGGCTCGGCTTCTCTGTTCTCACGCTTTGGCTTGTGGTTGGCTGGCTATTACGAGTTGGAAACGATCAGCGCGAGAAGCAGCGATCACTTGATGCGCGATGCCGGCCTGACGCGCGAACAGGCGCGCGGCGACCTCCGCGCCTGGCGCATCGTCGGTCTGTTGTTGTTGCCGCGCAGCGGCCGTGAGTAGCAATGAGTTTCCGGCAGCGATGCCGGTTTCTCTGCGCTGTGGGACGACGATGGCGTTGACGAGAGCAAGCTCGCCGGCTGGGACTTGCTTCGCGAGTTAAAGTTGGTCGAGGATCGCGTGGCCGCAACCTCGTTCATCAAATCAAATGATCGAAATCGACAATCAGTTGAGCACCGGCCGCATGAAGCTGCGTTCGTAGCTCACGATGCTGCGGTTTTTCGCCTCCAGCGCCAGTGTCGCCTGGCACTCGGCATCGGCTGCCATGCGGCCCCGGTAGTCCTCGTAGGCGGCGAAGCTCGGGAAAGAGAAGAGCGCGATCGCGACGTTGCTGGCGCCTTCCGAGGGAAGGAAGTAGCCGTGATGGGTGCCGCCCATGCGGTTTACGATCGGTATCCAGCGGCGTGCATACTCCTCGAATTCCGCGATCTTGTAGGCGTCGATGATGTAGCGCAGGTGGCAGGTGATCATGGCCGTCTCCAGATATTGACTGTAGTGGCAATCAAGCCTCTGCCCCCAGTCTCTCCGTCAGTTCCTCGATGCCGGCGGCGGCTTCGATTTCGTTGCCTTTGGCCATCAGATAGAGGCCGAGGCAGAAAGCGAGGGCGGCGATGAAGAGGAGGTAGTAAGCGTGGGCCATCGGGTTGACGGCCAACAGGCTCGTGACTGCGATCGGCGTCAGGCCGCCGAAGATGGCGTAGGCGACGTTGTAGGAGAAGGACAGGCCGGTGAAGCGGACGCGGGCCGGGAAGGCGCGGACCATGACGTAGGGGACGGCGCCGACGATGCCGACCGACAGGCCCATGATGGCGTAGAGGACGAACATGACCGTCAGCGAGGTGGCGGCGTAGCTGTAGAAGGCGAAGGTGGCGGCGCCGAAGAACAGGCTGGCGACGGTGAAGAATTTTCCCGAGCCGACGCGGTCGACGATGGCGCCGGCGGACGCAGTGCCGACGATCAGGAACAGGGTGCCGAATGAGGTCGCCGCCAGCGATTGCTGGGCGGTGTAGTGATAGAGCTTCTGCAGGAAGGTTGCTGTCATCAGCGTGGTGACGACGATGCCGGCCGACAGGATCCAGGTCAGCAGCATCGAGATGACGATACCGCGCGGATAATCGCGCAGCACTGCCTTCAACGGCAGTTCCGAGACCAGCGAGCGGCTCGTCTTCATTTCGGCAAAGATCGGCGTCTCCTGCAACCAGCGGCGGAGATACACGGCGATCAGGCCGAAGATGCCGCCGATCAGGAAGGGAATGCGCCAGGCATAGGCCACGACTTCGTCGGGTGTGAAGACGGTGTTGATGATGGTGGCGATGAAGGAGCCCAGCAGGATGCCGAGCGTCAGGCCGGAGCAGAGGAAGCCGCAGGCAAAGCCGACGCGGCGGAACGGCACGTGCTCGGCGACGAAGGTCCAGGCGCCCGGCACCTCGCCGCCGATGGCAGCCCCCTGCAGTATGCGCAAGCAGATGAGCAGGATGGGGGCGGCGACGCCGATCGAGGCGTAGGTCGGCATGGCGGCCATGCCGAGCGTCGACAGCGCCATCAGCAGCAACGAGAAGGCGAAGACGCGCTTGCGGCCGTAGAGGTCGCCGAAATGGGCAAGCACGATGCCACCGATAGGGCGTACCAGATAGCCGGCGGCGAAGATGCCGAAGGTCTGGATCAGCACCAGCCAGTCGGGCAGATCGGGCGGGAAGAACAGCTTGCCGATGACGGTGGCGAAAAACACGAAGATGATGAAATCATAGAATTCAAGCGCACCACCGAGGGCCGCCAGGCCCAGCGTCTTGAAATCCTGGGCGGTCAGGCGGCGGGGTGCTACGGTCGGCGTCGTCTGGTATGACATGAGAATGCGCTCTGCTGAAATGATCGGGCCTCAACTCCATGGGTTGCATGCGGGATAGAGGCTGGCATTTCAAGCTGTTTTACGCGCCGACAGCCACAGACTTCGGCAAGGCGGCGCGCATTGCGCCGCCTGCCTAAGTTACGCAGCGAATGTCATCAGTCGTGCGCGCTCGCTGAGGATATAGTGGCAGGCGCTGGCCGCCTCCCGTCCCTTGATCAGGAAATGCTCCTTGAAGAAGGTCAGGTGAGCCTCCGACTCCTGGAAATGATGGGGCGTGAGCACGACCGACAGCACGGGAACGTTGGTGTCGAGCTGTACGCGCATCAGGGCATCGAGCACGCTGCCGGCGACGAAGTCGTGGCGGTAGATGCCGCCGTCCACCACGAAGGCGGCGGCGACAACCGCGGCGTAGCGGCCGGTGCGCGCGAGCGTCTGGGCGTGTAGCGGGATTTCGAGGGCGCCCGGGACGTCGAAGACCTCGATGCCGGCAGCGCCGCGATCATCGTATTGGCTCCATTCAGTGGTGAAGCTGTTGATGCACTGATCGACGATTTCGGCGTGCCAGCGGGCGCGGACGAGGGCGATCTTGCCTTTTTGCGGCAGTGTGGAGATTGTCATTGTTCTGTCTTGCCTTTCAAGGGTTTGAAAACATCCCTTGGGCGAACACGCCCGACCGCGAGACCTCCCGCGTGGAAAGGCCCTCGATCAGACTTGCTCTCTTCCATCCGGACTATGACCGTCGGCTCCGGCATCGCACCGGATCTGCTGACCCTTCCGCCCGGAGGCGAAAGGCGCTCGCGGGCTCCAGTCGCTGCATTCGCGCAGATCCTGATACCGCCGGTGGGGATTTTCACCCCGCCCTGAGAACATGGTCAATATGACGCGCTGCAGCAGACAAATCAAAGCAAAAAGGCCGGAAAATATCCGGCCTTTGTGAACAGTGTATCTTGACAGAGTGATCAGTCGGTTATCACCAGCAGGTCTTCGGCGGCAAAGCGCAGAGTGACGCGCTCGCCGACGGCCGGCGGCATCTTGCCGGGGGCGTTGAACATGTCGAAGGATATGGTGTTGCCGCCGACATTCATGCGGGTGCGGATGACCGAGCCGAGGAAGTGGGCGGAGGTGACGTCGCCGGTCAATGCCGTGTCGCCCTTGGCACCCTCCGATAGCGATCCAGCTTCTGGGCGCAGCGCCAGCGACACGGTATCCCCGGCCTTGAAGGTGTTGACCGACTGCTTCAGCGTTACGTTCTGATCGCCGATGGCGATGCGGTTAGTGGCGGGGTCGACGACTTTCGCTTCGATCAGGTTCAGCGTGCCGACGAAGGAGGCGACGAAGCGCGTGGCGGGGCGGTTATAGATATCGTAGGGCGTGCCGATCTGGTCGGCGCGGCCGGCGTTCATCACCACGATACGGTCGGAAATGGACAGCGCCTCTTCCTGGTCGTGGGTGACGAAGACCGTGGTGATGCCGAGCTTCTGCTGGATCGCGCGGATTTCCTCGCGCAGTGAGACGCGGATCTTCGCGTCCAGCGCCGACAGCGGTTCATCGAGCAGCAGCACCTGCGGCTTGACGGCGAGCGCACGGGCGAGCGCCACGCGCTGCTGCTGGCCGCCCGACATCTGGTAAGGATAGCGATCGGCCAGATGATCGAGCTTGATCAGCGACAGCATCTCCTTGACGCGGCTTTCGATCTCCGGTTTCGGGGCGCCGGCGACCTTCAGGCCGAAAGCGACGTTGTCGAAGACCGACATGTTCGGGAACAGCGCATAGGCCTGGAACACCATGCCGATGTTGCGCTTGTTCGGCTTCAGGTCGCGCTGCTCCTTGCCGCCGATCATGATCGAACCTGACGTCGGGGTCTCGAAGCCCGCGATCATGCGCAGCACGGTGGTCTTGCCGCAGCCGGATGGCCCGAGGAAGGAGACGAACTCACCCTTCTCGATGCGCATGTTGAAATCGTGCACGACCTGGACCGGGCCGAAGGATTTCCTGATGTTGACAAGTTCGAGAAACGACATCGTGAAAACCTTTAAGCCTTCGCCGGAGCGGCGCGATTGAAGCGGGAAACGAGTTGGAGCAGACCCATGCAGAGCCAGGTGACGGCGAACGCGATCACCGCCAGCGCCGAAGGCTCATAGGCCTTGTTGGCACCGACCAGCTGCAGGTAGGGGCCGAAAGCGGGGCGGCCGAGCAGAGAGGCCATGGTGAATTCGCCGATGACGATGGCCAGGGTGATGAAGGCGCCCGACAGCACGCCGCCCATGACGTTCGGGAAGATGCACTTGAAGAGAATGGTGGTCCAGCTTGCGCCGAGGCTTTCGGCGGCTTCGGTCAGGGTCCTGACATCGATGGTGCGCATCGCGGTGTCGACGGCGCGATACATGTAGGGCAGCGACAGTGTGATGTAGGAGCAGACCAGCAGGATGTTGGTCGTCGATTCAAAGCCCGTCATCGGAAGGATCGACGAGGAATTGTACATGCGCAGATAGCCGAAGACGATGACGATGGCCGGGATCACCAGCGGCATCAGCGTGACGAATTCGACGACGGGGCGCATCTGTGGCAGCCGCAATCGCACCCAGTAGGCGGTCGGGACAACGAGCAGCATGCCGAAGATGATGGTGAACAGCGCCATCAGCATCGAATAGCCGAAGGTCTCGCGGAACGAGGCGTCGGCAAAGACCGACTGGTAGGCATCGAAACTGTATTCCCCACGACGGGCGCGCAGCGAAAATTCGAAGGTGCCGATGAGCGGCACGAAGAAATAGATGCAGCCGATGGCAATCGCCAGCCAGGCGAAGAAGCGACCTGTTTTCATTTTTGCCACCGTTCGGCGCGCATGCGCAGCAGGATGTAGATGACGTTGGACACGCCGGTGATGACGATCATGCCGAGTGCCAGCGCATAGCCGAGGTTGGCATTGTGCAGCACGTCACCGCGGATCTGGGCGTAGAGCAGGATCGGCACGATGTTGAGCGAGGAGCCGGTCAGGGCATAGGCGGTGGCGATCGCGCCGAAGGCGTTGGCGAAGAGCAACAGCGTCGTGCCGAGCAGGCTCGGCCAGAGGATCGGGAATGCGACCATGCGCCAGTATGTGCCGTTGCTGGCGCCGAGGATCTGGGCGGCTTCCTTCCATTCCTTCTTCAGGCCATCGAGCGCCGGCGTCAGGATGAGCAGCATCAGGGGGATCTGGAAGAACATGTAGGTGATGGTGAGCCCGAAGAAGCTCAGCAGGTTGAAGCCGGTCGAATACAGATTGAAGCCGAACCACTCGCGCAGGAAGACGGTGACGAGGCCGGTGCGGCCGAGGGTCGCCAGGAAGGCGAAGGCCAGCGGTACGCCGGCGAAGTTGGAGGCGACGCCGGAAAAGGTCAGAAGCGCGTTGCGGATCCAGCCCGGCAGTCCGCCGAGCACGATCGCCCAAGCCAGAAAGAAGCCGATCAGCGCGCCGCCGAGCGACGAGGCGACGGAAATCTTGATGGAGATCCAGTAGGCATCCATGATCGATGGCGTGAACAGATCATAGATGTTCTTCAGCGTGAACGTGCCTTCCGGTGTGAGGAAGGCGCCGACCATGAGGTAGACCGTCGGGACGATCAGGAACAGCAGCGCGAAAATGGTAAAGGGGGCGATCCCCAGCCAGTCGATCAGGGTCTTCCGGCTGACCAGCGGGGCGCGCGGACTGACCGCCGATGTCGATAGAGTGCTCATGAAGCCAGCAATGTCCCGCGCCTGAGGAGATAAAAAACCTCCCCGCCTTCGACAGGCGGGGAGGTGTGGATCGCTGATTACTTGACGTTGGAACCGACGACCTTGTCCCAGCCGGTGGTGATGGCGGTCTTGCCGGCAGCCTGTTCTTCCAGGGTCGGGAAGATTGCCTTTTCATAGGCGGCAGCCGGCGGCAGCTTGGCCAGAACGTCGGCAGGGATCTTGTTGTTCTTGGCAAGATCGTTGAAGCGGATCGGGTGGCAATAGCCCTTCAGCCAGAGAACCTGACCTTCGTCCGAATAGAGGTATTCCATCCAGAGCTTGGCAGCGTTCGGATGCGGGGCGAAAGCGGAGATCGCCTGGACGTAGACGCCGGCAACAACGCCGGTGGCCGGAACGACGACGTCGACCGGAGGATTGCCCTTCAGGCTGTCGCGCCAGGCAAGGCCGTTATAGTCCCAGGCAACGACGATCGGGGTCGAGCCCTGGGCGAGCGGTGCGGACTTGCCGATGACCGGAACGAAGTTGCCGGATTTGTTAAGCTCGGCAAAGAACTTCAGACCGGCTTCGCCAGCCTTCGTGGCATCCTTTTCGCCAGTGGCGAGACCAGCGGCGTAAACGCCCTGCACGGCCTGGTTGGCGGTGCGCGGATCGCCGGCGAGGGCAACGGTGTTGGCGAATTCAGGCTTCTTCAGGTCGGCCCAATCCTTCGGGCTTTCCTTGACGATGTCGTTGTTCACGACGAAGGAGAGAACGCCGTAGTAATCGCCGTACCAGTAGCCTTCGGCATCCTTGGCGCTGTCCGGGATCGAGTCCCAGGTCGAAACCTTGTAGGGCTGCAGCAGGCCGTCCTTCTTGGCGGACGGGCCGAACGACAGGCCGACGTCGATGACGTCAGGTGCCTGCGGGCCGGTGTTGCCCTTGTTGGCCTTGATGGCTTCGACTTCGTCGCCCGAGCCGGCGTCCGGGTTCAGTTCGTTGACGGTCAAGCCGTACTTTGCCTTGAAGCCGGCAATGACGTCGCCGTAGCCGCACCAGTCGTGCGGGAGGGCGATCGTGGTCAGCGAGCCTTCCTTCTTGGCGGCTGCGATGAGGTCGTCGCTCGGTGCGGCAGACGCGATGGCGGAAGATGCCATGACGATTGCGGTCGAAAGCGAAAGGAGGCGATGTATATGTGTGGTCACTGTTGTTCTCCTTGATCTTCAGTGTCTGGCGAAGCTGTTAATGACATTACGTGAAGCTTGTGTGACGGAGATTTCCGCCCGTATGCCCGATGATCTCGGGGCTTTCTGGCACATCAATTGCAAAGGCATAGTTGTCTAACCGGAAGGGGTACACGCAGTCGCTCGTCCGATCCGAATGGCGTCTCCCCCTAACCAATTTTGCGAAAGAGCTTGCTCTGCTCAAACAGGCCCTCCAAGGTTTTCATGCGCTCGCTGGTTTCGTCCCAGGTCGAGTTCTGTACGGCCTCGATCAGTGCCTCGACGATGAACAGCGTCACAACGGACGAGTCCCAGGCGGATGGGGCCTCGATGTGCACGCGGAAGGTATGCTTCGCGTGTTTTGAGGCGGGCGACGCCCATTGGTCGGTGAAGACGATGATCTCGGCACCGCGGCGCCGGGCAGCGGCGGCAAGGCTCACCATCTCAACCTCGTAGCGCCTGATGTCGAAAATGATGAGCAGGTCGCCGGGGTTCATGTTCAGCACATATTGCGGCCAGGAGCTGGAGTTGTCCGACAGCAGCGTCGTGTTGGCACGGATCACCTGCATATGAGTAAAGAAGTACTCGGCCAGCGCGCCGGTGATGCGACCGCCGACGAAATACAGTTCCCGCCGGCTTTCCGAAAGCAGGGTGGCGACGCTGTCGAAGGTTGATGTGTCGAGATCGGTCAGCGTCTGGCGCAGATTGGCGCTGATGGCATCGGCGAAGCGATTGAGGATGTGGGTGCCCGGTGCGTTGCTGGCCCAGCGGCCACGCTTTGTCAGCGGATTGGAGATCGTCGCCTCGACCTCCTGGTGCAGATGCGACTGGAATTCCGGATAGCCCTTGAAGCCCAGCTTCTGCACCATGCGGGCGACCGTCGGGGTCGAGACACGGGCGTTTTCCGCAACCGTCGTGATGCTGCCGAGCCCCGAGACCGGGTAGTTGTCGAGCAGGCTCTTGGCCAGCTGCTTCTCAGCCCGCGTCAGCCCATCGAAACGGGCATGTATCACGTCCGACACGGTTTTCGACGCGTTGATCACTCGATTTTAGCTCCCCGGGACGGTCTTTGCCGATCTCCATGACAACTTAAACAACGCTGTCACATATCGAGTCAATGTCTAATTTGAAGAGATAATTTCAGTTTCCGGTTGACACTCGTCCGGAGCTGAAGAATTCTTTTCTTTGAAGGTTTTGTTAAGCTTTGGGTGGGGACCCGGGATGCTGATGCCTCAGGCTGTGTTGAGCGAGACGGAAGGGGATTGCGTTGCGGTCGAGCGGCCCGATGGCCGCAGTCCGGTGCTTGTCATCTGCGAGCATGCATCGCGCTCGGTGCCGGTGCGGTTCGGCAATCTCGGCCTCTCCGAGGAGGCGCTGAGCAGCCACATTGCCTGGGATCCAGGGGCTCTGGCGGTGGCAAGGGGGCTGTCCGCCAGTCTCGATGCGACGCTCGTCCACCAGAGATTTTCGCGGCTGATCTACGATTGCAATCGCCCGCCGGAGGCGCCCGCCGCTATGCCGGCGGCAAGCGAGATCTACGCCATTCCCGGAAACCAGCATCTCGACGCGGCGGAACGCCAGGCGCGTACGGAGGCGCTGTATCTGCCGTTTCACCAGCGCATCCGCGATCTGATCCGCAGTCGGACGGCGCGCAGGCTGGCGAGCGTCATTGTCACAATTCACAGTTTTACGCCGGTTTATGACGGTAAGCGGCGCGACGTCGAGCTCGGCATCTTGCATGATGCGGATGACCGCCTGGCAAACCGCATGCTCGACCTGGCGGCCGAGGCGCCACTCTATCGGACCGAGCGCAACCAACCCTATGGTCCGGCCGACGGCGTTACCCATACGCTGAAGCTGCATGGGCTGGAAAACGGTTTCAAGAATGTCATGATCGAGGTCCGCAACGACCTGATCGTGGATGATGTCGGCCAAGGGGTCATGGCCGATTATCTGGCGGGGTTAATCCAGCGAAGTCTGGACGCCTGAATAAAAAAAGACCCCAGGGAGCAGTCAAACTGCGGCAGGCGTGGCCCATCGTGGTCGCGCCATAAGAAAAGGGGACGGTTCGCAATTCCGCGGACCTTCGGTTGAAGGGGACGTTTCATGTCGGATTATACCGAATTGGATAAGAAGCAGGATGTCAGCATCCTGCACTCCATGGGCTATGCCCAGGAGCTCGAGAGACGGATGAGTTCGTTCTCGAATTTTGCGATTTCATTTTCCATTATTTGCATCATGTCGGGTGGCATCAATTCACTGGCCCAGGCCACCTCGGGGGCGGGGGGCATCGCCATCGGTATCGGCTGGCCGGTCGGCTGCCTGATGTCGATCTTCTTCGCGCTGGCGCTCGCCCAGATCTCGTCCGCCTATCCGACGGCCGGCGGGCTTTATCACTGGGGATCGATCCTCGGCAACCGCTTCACCGGCTGGCTGTCGGCCTGGCTCAACCTGCTCGGTCTGATCACCGTCCTCGGCGCCATCAATGTCGGTACCTACTACTTCTTCTTCGGTGCCTTCGGCACCTATTTTGGCATGCAGGACACGGTCGTCGTGCGCATCGGCTTCGTCGCTGTCATCACCGCCGTCATGGCGCTGGTCAACCATATGGGCATCGGGCTCACCGCCAAGCTGACGGACATGTCCGGCTATCTCATTCTCGGCGCTGCCGTTGCGCTGACCGTGGTGTGCCTGATCTGCGCGCCATCCTACGAGTTCTCGCGGCTCTTCACCTTCACCAACTATTCGGGCCTTGCGACCATTGCCGCCGACGGCACCCAGAGCGGACCGCCGGTGTGGCCTGCCGTCTCTGGTGCCTGGGTCTTTGCGCTCGGCCTGCTGCTGCCGATCTACACCATCACCGGCTATGACGCGTCCGCCCACACCTCGGAAGAAACGGTGAAGGCATCGGTCTCCGTGCCGAAGGGCATGGTGTCGGCTGCCGTCTGGGCGTCGGTCATCGGCTACATCATGCTGTGCGCCTTCGTGCTGGTGCTGCCCAACATGGAAGATGCGGCCAAGCAGGGCTGGAACGTCTTCTTCTGGGCGATGGACAGCCAGGTCAACCCGACCGTCAAGATCATCCTCTACATCGCCATCTTCATCTCGCAGTTCCTCTGCGGCCTGGCGACGGTGACGTCGGTGTCGCGGATGATCTACGCCTTCTCGCGTGACAAGGGCCTGCCGGGCTCCAGCGCGCTTGCCAAGGTCAGCCCGAAGTTCCGCACGCCTGTGGCCGCGATCTGGACCGGGTCGATCCTGTCGGTGCTGTTCGTCTGGCTGACATCGGTCATCACCATCGGCGAATCCTCGGCCTATGCGATCGTCGTGTCGTGCACCGTCATCTTCCTGTTCCTGTCCTTCGCCCTTCCGATCGGCCTCGGCCTCCTGGCCTATGGTACGCCCAAATGGTCGAAGATGGGTCCTTGGAACCTTGGCCCCGGTGTCTTCCGCATCGTTGCGGTGCTGTCGCTGATCTCGATGGTCGTCATGTTCGTCATCGGCGTGCAGCCGCCGAACGACTGGGCGCTTTACATCACCGTCGGCTTCCTGGTGCTGACTGCCATCGTCTGGCTGGTGTTCGAGAACCGGCGCTTCAAGGGCCCGCCGATCGGCGACGAAGTGGCTCGCCGTGCATCGAGCATCGCGGCAGCCGAAAAGGCCGTCGGCGAAACCTGAGTGTGAACGAAGAGGCGGGCCGCCTCCGGGCGGCCCGCCGGGCAAGGCGATCGGAGGAGCGTCGGTACGCGTGCGCCGACGCGGTCGCAGGATTTTCATTGTTAGGGCGGATCCCATGAGTAGCATCTACACGTTCGACGAATTGAAGAAGGATGTCGCCGAAGGGCGCATCGACACGGTCCTCGCCTGCGAGGTCGATATGCAGGGCCGGTTGATGGGCAAGCGGTTCCAGGCGGAATTCTTTGTCGAGAGCGCCTGGAAGGAAACCCACAGCTGCAACTATCTGCTCGCCACCGACATGGAGATGGAAACCGTCTCCGGCTATGCCGCGACCAGCTGGGAAAAGGGCTACGGCGACTATACGATGAAGCCGGATCTTTCGACGCTGCGCCGCATTCCCTGGCTGGAGGGGACAGCGCTGGTGCTCTGCGACGTACTCGACCATCACACCCATGCGGACGTGCCGCATTCGCCGCGCGCCATCCTCAAGAAGCAGGTGGCACGGCTGGAAGCCATGGGAATGAAGGCCTTCATGGCAACCGAGCTGGAGTTCTTCCTGTTCGACCAGAGCTACGCGCAGGCGCAGGCATCCGGCTACCGCAACCTGCCGCTCGCGAGCAGCTACAACGAGGACTACCACATCTTCCAGACGACCAAGGAAGAGGGCGTGATGCGGGCGATCCGCAAGGGGCTGCAGGGCGCCGGCATTCCGGTCGAGAATTCCAAGGGCGAGGCATCGGCGGGCCAAGAAGAGATCAACGTCCGCTATGCCGACGCGCTCACCATGGCCGACCGCCACGTCATCATCAAGAACGGCTGCAAGGAGATCGCCTGGTCGCAGGGCAAGGCCATCACGTTCCTCGCCAAGTGGAGCGCCTCGGCGGCCGGCAGTTCGTCCCATGTCCACCAGTCGTTGTGGAGCGCCGACGGCAAGACGTCGCTGTTCTTCGACGAGAAGGCAGAGCACGGCATGTCTGAGCTGATGCAGCACTATGTCGCCGGTCAGCTCGCCCATGCCGGCGAGATCACCTATTTCCTGGCGCCCTACATCAATTCCTACAAGCGTTTCGTGGCCGGTACTTTCGCACCGACCAAGGCGGTCTGGAGCAGCGACAACCGCACGGCCGGCTACCGTCTCTGCGGCGCCGACAGCAAGGCCATCCGCATCGAATGCCGCGTCGGCGGCTCGGACCTTAATCCCTATCTGGCTTTCGCGGCGTTGCTGGCGGCAGGCATCGACGGCATCGAGAAGAAGATGGCGCTGGAACCGGCCTTCGTCGGCGACGCCTATGGCGCCCGCGACGTGCGCGAAGTGCCGAGGACATTGCGCGACGCGACTGTTGCCATGACGCAATCGACGATGCTGCGGGCGGCCTTCGGCGACGACGTCATCGATCACTACACACGGGCCGGCGAATGGGAGCAGGAAGATTTCGACAGGCGCGTCACGGATTGGGAGGTGGCGCGGGGGTTCGAACGAGCTTGAGATAATCGCAATGGTTGTGCGATGTTGTTGCTATCGACGCATCGTGGTAGCTTTCCGCAGACCTTTGTAGGCCGCCATGGGAAAAATCGAGAGCGCTTGGTGGTATTATGATTTCAAGCATGAGACCGAACTCGAAGAGCAGCCGGTGACCGCCACTATCTTCATTACCTCCTGCGCCCTGCCTCGACCCGTACACAAGGACCCAATCGACCGCATCCTGATCGCGACCGCCCGCGAACACGACCTGACCATCATTACCCGTGACCGTGCGATCCTTGCCTATGGCGCCGCGGGTCACGTCAAGACACTGGCTTGTTGAGCCTTTTGGAGCAGAAGAGAATGAGCATGATTCAATGCATTTCGCCGGTCAACGGTGAGGTCTATGCCGAGCGCCCCGGCCTGTCGCTGGAGGCGGCGAGGGACGCCGTGGCGCGTGCCCGCAAGGCGCAGAAGGACTGGGCACGCCGTCCGCTCGAAGATCGTGTGCAGCTCGTGATGAAGGGCGTGGCGCGGCTGAACGAGATGACTGACGTCGTCGTGCCGGAACTTGCCTGGCAGATGGGGCGGCCGGTGAAATACGGCGGAGAATTTCGCGGCTTCAACGAGCGCTCCAATTATGTCGCCGCTATTGCCGCCGATGCCTTGGCGCCTCTCGTCGTCGAGGACAGCGCCAGCTTCGAGCGCCGCATCGAGCGCGAGCCGCATGGCGTTGTCTTCGTCATCGCGCCCTGGAACTACCCCTACATGACGGCGATCAACACCATCGCCCCGGCGCTCATGGCGGGCAACGTCATCGTCCTCAAGCATGCGGCCCAGACTTTGCTCGTCGGTGAACGGATGGTACAGGCCTTCGTCGAGGCGGGCGTGCCGGGTGACGTCTTCCAGAACGTCTTCCTCGACCACGAGGTCGCCGATGCGCTGATCTCCGAGGGCAGCTTCAACTTCATCAATTTCACCGGCTCGGTCGCGGGCGGTCGTGCTGTAGAGCGCGCTGCGGCAGGGACCTTCACCGGCCTCGGGCTCGAACTGGGCGGCAAGGACCCCGGCTATGTGATGGAGGACGCCGACCTCGATGCCGCCGTCGACACGCTGATGGATGGTGCGACCTTCAATTCGGGCCAGTGCTGCTGCGGCATCGAGCGCATCTATGTCAACGAATCCCTCTATGATGCCTTCGTCGAGAAGTCCGTCGCCTGGGTGTCGAACTACAAGCTCGGCAACCCGCTCGATCCGGAAACGACGCTCGGGCCTATGGCGCACAAGCGCTTTGCGAGAGTCGTGCGCGAACAGATTGCCGATGCGGTCGGCAACGGTGCGAAGGCGCTGGTCGATCCGAAACTGTTTCCGGCAGACGACGGTGGCGCCTATCTGGCGCCGCAAATCCTCGTCGACGTCGATCACTCCATGACCTTCATGCGCGAGGAAACTTTTGGCCCGGCCGTCGGCATCATGAAGGTGAAGAGCGACGCTCAAGCGCTGGAGCTGATGAACGACAGCCAGTACGGGCTGACGGTCTCGCTCTGGACCAAGGATGCGGATCGCGCCGCCCGGCTCGGCCGCGAGATCGAAACCGGCACCGTGTTCATGAACCGGGCGGATTATCTCGATCCGGCGCTGTGCTGGACCGGTGTCAAGAATACCGGTCGCGGCGGCTCTCTCTCCGTGCTCGGCTTCCACAATCTGACCCGTCCGAAATCCTACCATCTGAAGAAGGTGACAGCATGAGCACGATTACCGCCAACTGGAGCTATCCGACCTCCGTCAAGCTCGGCCGCGGCCGCATTTCGGAACTGGCCGACGCCTGCAAGAGCCTCGGTATGAAAAAGCCGCTGCTGATCACCGACCGTGGCCTTGCGACGATGGTGATCACCAAGACGGCACTCGATGTCCTGGAAGACGCCGGCCTCGGCCGGGCAATGTTTGCCGATGTCGATCCCAACCCCAACGAGAAGAACCTCGAAGCAGGTGTCAGGGCCTTCAAGGATGGCGGCCATGACGGTGTCGTGGCTTTCGGCGGCGGCTCGGGCCTCGACCTCGGCAAATGCGTGGCCTTCATGGTGGCGCAGACGCGGCCGGTCTGGGACTTCGAGGATATCGGCGACTGGTGGACCCGCGCCAATGTCGACGGCATCGCGCCGATCGTCGCCGTGCCGACGACGGCCGGGACGGGCTCGGAAGTCGGGCGCGCCAGCGTCATCACCAATTCGGTGACGCATGTGAAGAAGATCATCTTCCATCCGAAATTCCTGCCGGGTGTCGTGATCTCCGACCCTGAACTGACGGTCGGCATGCCGAAGGTCATCACCGCCGGAACCGGCATGGATGCCTTTGCCCATTGCCTGGAAGCCTACTCCTCGCCGTTCTACCATCCGATGTCGGCCGGCATCGCGCTGGAGGGCATGCGGCTGGTCAAGGAGTTCCTGCCGCGCGCCTTCAAGGAAGGCACGGATCTGGAAGCCCGCGCCAACATGATGGCGGCCGCCGCCATGGGGGCCGTCGCCTTCCAGAAGGGGCTTGGCGCCATTCATGCGCTGTCGCACCCGATCGGCGCGGTCTACAACACCCATCACGGCATGACGAATGCCGTTGTCATGCCGGCGGTGCTTCGCTTCAACCGCAAGCCCATCGAGGAAAAGATCGCCCGGGCCGCCGCCTATCTCGGCATCTCCGGCGGCTTTGATGGGTTCTACGATTACGTGTTGCAACTGCGCGCTGACCTCGGCGTTCCCGATACGCTGAGCAAGATGGGAATTGCCGACGATCGAATCGATGACATGGCGGCAATGGCGATCGAGGACCCCAGCGCCGGGGGTAATCCAGTGCCCATGACCCTGGAAAACACCAAGGCGCTGTTCCGCGACTGCTTCTAATTTCTTAACAGAGAAAGCCGGGGATCATGGAAAATCCCCGGTTTCTATCCCCTAACGGCCCGAAACAGCGTCCTTATAAGAATATTAGAAATATTTAAGGTTAATTTGTTTGGAATTTGTTAACCATAATCCGGAAGGATGGCCGGACGCACCATGACCCTCGGTGCATGTCGGAGCGATGGTGAAGCTCCTCTTGCCGTAGGACGTACCATGCCAGTCATCACATTTGCCAATACCAAGGGCGGCGCTGGGAAGACAACCGCAGTATTGCTGCTTTCGACCGAACTGGCCCGCCGCGGCTATCGCGTCACGATCCTCGATGCCGATCCGCAACATTGGATTTCCCATTGGAGCGAGATGTCCGGCCCGGTGCCGAATATCTCCGTCATCGATTTCGTCACGAGCACGTCGCTGCCGCTGCACATCAGTGAGAACAAGGCGTCCACCGATTATTTCATCGTCGACCTGCCCGGCACGCGCACGCCGCTTCTGGCAACCGCCATCGGCCTTTCCGACCACGTCTTGATCCCGATCCAGGGCTGCGCCATGGATGCGCGCGGCGGAGCTCAGGTGCTGGAATTGCTGCAGTATCTCGCGCAGAAGGGCGGCATCCATATCGACCATTCCGTGGTGCTTACCCGGGTCAATTCGATGGTGACGACGCGGGCGCTCCAGACGGTCAAGACGCTCCTCAACGAGCGGCAGGTCTCCGTGCTCGAAACGCCGATCGTCGAGCGCTCGGCCTTCCGCGACATCTTCGACGTCGGCGGCACGCTGCAGACGCTGGACCCCAACCGCGTCAGCAACCTCGACAAGGCGCGCGACAATGCCAGCGCCTTTGCCGAAGAGATGCTGCGCAAGTTGCCGATGCGCCTGATGGACTCCGCCCGAATCGCTGCCCACCGGCTAATGTCCCGCGCCGCCTGACCGGGGCGCCGTCCAAATAACTGGATACAAAAAAGCCGCCGGGACGTGTTCCGGCGGCTTTCTTGATTGTATTGGCGGTGTTCAGTCGACGAATTCGACGACGGTGCCAGGCTTGACCATCTTTGCGAGCTCGGTGGCATCCCAATTCGTCAGGCGAACGCAGCCGTGGCTCTGGGACTTGCCGATCTTCGACGGCTCGGGCGTGCCGTGGATACCGTAGGTCGGCTTGGACAAAGCCATCCAGACGGTGCCGACGGGGCCATTTGGGCCAGGCGGGATGTCGAGGACCTTGTCGTTGGCCCCCTGCTTGAAGTTGATCTTCGGATTATAGGTGTAGCCCGGATTGAAGGCCACGCGCTCGACCGTCACCGTGCCCGAAGGGGAGGGCGTGTCGTTGGAGCCGATCGAGGCCGGGTAGGCCGAGATCAGTTTACCGCTCGCATCGTAGGCGAAAACCTGCTTGCGGCCCTTGTCGGCGAGAATACGGCTGACTTCGCCTGTTTTCGGCGGGCCGATGTTGACGACCTTGATGGTCGAGCCGGGCACGGTGAAGTCGACCCCGGGGTTGATCTCCTTCAGGTAGCCCTCATCCATATGGAATTTCTCGGCCAGCATTTCCGTAGTCGAGGTGTAGCCCAAGGATGTCAGGCTCGCCTTTTTGGCATAGTCCTCGGGGATTTCGGCGACGTAGGGGCCTGCGGCATCGGCGGGCGTGATCGTGTAATTGACGATCGGCATGCCGCCGGAGTTGCGCAGTTCCTCCAGAATGGCGTCGGTGTTGTTCGGATCGAGCTGCTGCCCGGTCATCTGCTGGTAGGCATAGATGGCCTTGGTGACATTGCCGCCGATGCGTCCGTCGATGGCGCCAGGTGAAATGCCTTGGCGATCGAGGAACACCTCCAGTGCGGTGATTTCCATCTTAGACTTGTTCTTCAGCGTGATGACAGGCTCTGCCACGCGCGGTTTGGTCTGGCCGAGATCGGGCGCTTGGTTCAGCGATGCGTAGTTGTCATCGCCATTGCCTTGCGATGCCGTGTCCGGCAGTCCCTGGTTGTCGAGCGGCATGCGCTCGATCGAACCTGCGCCCGGAATCCCGCCGGTGACGGCGCCAGGCTCCTGCTGGCCGTAGAAGTCGTCGGGCTGGCCGTCATTGCCGTAATCATTGCCGCCATAGCCGCGATTGCCGTAGCCACGGTTGCTGCTGAATTCCGTGTCGCCGTAGCGGTTGGTGTCGGCACCGCCGTACCCGTTCCGGCTTGGGGCCTTCGGATAATATGTGCTGGCGCGCATTTCCGTGGCAAGGATCGTGCCATAGCGATCGACGAGCACGCGATTGCCGCGGCGGTCCCGCGTCATCACCACGTCGCCGTCTTCGGGGATCTGGTCAAGGATTCGACCATCGGGAGCCACGAGCACGACGTCGCTGTTGCGCCGTCCATAATATTGCTGGGCCTCGACAGGCGAGAGCATTGCTGCTGACGTCGCAAGCGCAACGGCTAGCGACAGGCTTGTTTGCAAGAATCGGTTCACGTCACTCGGGTCCTTGATCGGTCATCGGCCGCCACACACACTGTAATCTTGACGCCAGTATGGAATCTTTCGCCATCATGCTGAATAAAAGATAAAAATTTCTCACAGCAAGGTTACCGATCAACGCCGCGTGGCAAGATTGGTTTCGTGGTCTCTCTATCGTGATCCGCAAGGGGCCATGTATGGTTAACGAACTGATAAGACGCGCAGGTCGCAAGCGCGACCAAAAAACAGGGGGGTGAACACTCATGATCGAATTTTCCGCCGACGCTGGTCCGAGGCTCCTGCTCGACGAGGGCTCGGTGCTCGACATCGGGGCCTGCGTGGTCGATGGCGTCGATCTCTCGCCCGGCAAGGCCGTTCCCGACGACGGTGACGCCAGGATATCCCACTCGGTCGAGGGCTTTCTCTTTACCTGCGGTCCGGATCATATTCGCCATCGCCAACCGATGGGCGGCGCCTTCGGGGATAGAAGCTATCCGCTGCACGGTTCTTTTTCCGCCACGCCTGCCAAGGTCCAGTGGCTGCGCCACGAGATGGGCAATGCCGAATGTCGTGCCGACGTCGACGTGGTGACCGCCGAGCGACTGACGGCGCGGCTGGAAAGGCTATGGCGTATCGACGGGTCGACCGGCGAGGTCTTCCTCAGGGACCGCCTGGTGAATACCAGCGGCGAGCCAATGCCGGTTTTCCTGATGTATCACATGAACATTGGCGGGAAGTGGTTTGACGACAGCGTCCGCCTGACGGGTTCGATGCTGGAAGGAGGCGGTTTTCCCTGGACCTTCGGCGAGGAGCATGGAGGCATTTTCTGCGTGCCCGCGCCGGCCACCGAGCATGGCTATTCCGAAGTCTCGCTTGGCCCGATCGCCGCCATCGGTGGCAAGACGCTTCGGGTGCGGGTGAGCGCGGAAACCCTGCCGTTTCTGCAGGTCTGGCGCAACCAGAAGGCGCCCGCGCATGTGCTTGGCATAGAGCCCGTGTCACATCGCTGGGTGCCGCGCGTGGAGCTGGAAGAGGCAGGAGAATTCGACATCCTGCAGCCGGGCGAGGGGCGGGATTTCGCCTTGTGTTTTGCTTTTGTCGCGGCCCCGTCCAAGGTTGACGCTTCCGCTGTCGCGTCGTAGATCAGCGGTACTGCTTCAAAAAGAGCCCTGCCTCAAGGAGGAATGTGCTATGGATATCCGTAAGATCGACGACGAATACTCGGTCACCGGACAGATCTCGCTCGATGATCTCGATGAAATCAAAGCCTTGGGCTTTCAGTCGATCGTCTGCCATCGCCCGGATCACGAAAGTCCCGATCAGCCGCTGTTCGACGATATCGCTTCCCGCGCGGAAGAGCTCGGTTTCATCGTCGCCCATGTACCGGTCGGCCCGATGGGCGTCACCGAGGATGCCGTCAGCAGCATGGTGGATGCGCTCGACGAGTTTCCACGTCCGATGCTCGGCTATTGCCGCTCCGGTGCCCGTTCGACGGCAATCTACGAAAAGACCAAGCATATGCGCATGTAATTTCTGCGCCTGCTATTTACCCTGCGGTGCCGCGCCCGTGGCATCGTCCCCTCCTTTTCCAAGCACCCAGGAGACTAACATGAGCATCAAGCGCATCGACGCAGGCGCCCGCATGAGCGGCGCCGTGGTTCACGGCAACACCGTTTACCTGGCCGGCCAGGTCGGCGAAGGCGAGACCGTCACCGAACAGTGCAAGTTTGCGCTCGCCGAAGTGGATCGCCTGCTGGCGGCGGCCGGTACGAGCAAGGCCAACATCCTGCAGACGCTGATCTATCTTTCGGACATGTCCTACTTCGCCGAAATGAATGCCGCCTGGGAAGCTTGGGTCGATCCGTCCAACACGCCGGCTCGCGCCACCAGCGAAGCGAAGCTCGCTGCACCGAAGTACAAGGTTGAGTTCACGGTTACCGCCGCGATCATCTGATCTCGCCCTTTTCGATCGATAGCCGGCGGGTGCCTTATCCTCGCCGGCTTTTTTGTGGAAAGCTTCGGCCACGCCATGGGCGGCATGCGTCGCCTGATGCTTCACCCTTCGTTAACCCTGTTAACGCTAGATAAATTTGCTAAAGGCCGCCGTCGTCAGCTGTCCGGCGCCCGCAATAAAGTTGGCCGATGTCTCTTATCCACGCCCTCACACTTCGCAGCGATCGTCTGATCAGGCTCAGCCTTGGCGCTCCGCGCGGTAAGGAGTTCAAGAAGCAGAACGGCCGCAAGTCGCGCCAGAGCAGGTCGCGCCTTGGCGTGCTCGCCGGAACGCTGTGCGTCGTCTACTGCGTGGTGTTCGGCAAGCTCATTTTCCTTGGCCTGCAGCCGCAGGTCGACACGACGAGCATCCCGGCCGGCCCGGCCATGGCGTCGCGTCCCGATATCCTCGACCGCAACGGCGAGCTACTGGCGACCGACATCCGGACGTTCTCCATGTATGCCGAGCCGATAAAAATGGTCGATGTCGACGATACCATCGAGAAGCTGACCAAGGTATTTCCCAATCTCGACCGCAAATCGACCTATCGGAAGCTCTCCGACAAGCGGTCGCATTTTGTCTGGCTCGAGCGCCAGCTGACGCCGAAGCAGCAGGGCGAGATCCTGGCGCTCGGGCTGCCGGCCATCGGCTTCCGGCCGGAGGTCAAGCGCTTTTACCCGGGCGGGCGCACCGCGGCCCATATTCTCGGCTATGTCGACATCGACAATCGCGGCGTTGCCGGCATGGAGAAGTATCTCGACACGCAGGGTCTGTCGGACCTGACTGCCGCCGGTCTGGCCAGCAGCGAGCCGCTGGAGCCGGTCAAGCTTTCCATCGATCTGCGCGTGCAGAATATCGTCCATGACGTGGTTGCGGCAGCGCCGGCGACCTACGAGGCGCAGTCGGCCGGCGCCGTCATCCTCGACGTTCACACCGGCGAGGTGCTGGCCATGGCATCGGCGCCGGACTTCGATCCGAATGACCCTCAGTCCGACGTCAAAGGCTGGCTGAACCGGATGACGAACGGCACCGACGAAATGGGATCGGTGTTCAAGACCTTCTCGATGGCAATGGCCTTCGACACGGATACGGTGAAACTCACCGACACCTTCGATGCCGGCACCCCGCTTCACTACGGCGGCTTCACCATCCATGACGACCGCGACGTTCCACGCCGGGTGCTGACGGTACCGGAAATCTTCCGCTATTCGTCGAATGTCGGCACCGCGAAGATGATGGAAAAGGTCGGCATGGCAAACCAGCGCGCCTATCTGACGCGCTTCGGCCTGTTGTCGAAGATGACCACGGAATTGCCGGAAGTGAAGATGCCGAGCCAGCCGAAGGTCTGGAAGATGATTAACTCGCTGACGGCAGCCTTCGGTCACGGCGTTGCGACGACGCCGATGCAGACGGCGGTCGCCGGCGCTGCCCTCATCGACGACGGCAAGCTGATCGAGCCGACCTTCCTGCCGCGCACGCAGGAGCAGGCGGAAAGTACCGAGAAGATCGTCGTCAAGCAGAGCACCAGCGACGTCATCAAATTTCTCTTCAAGCTGAACGGAGAGCAGGGCTCCGGCAAGTTCGCCGACGTCGCTGGCTATCACGTGGGCGGCAAGACCGGCACGGCCAACAAGGTCATTCACGGCGTCTACTCGCACAAGCTGAGCTTCAACTCGTTCCTGGCCGCCTTTCCGATCGATCACCCGAAATATGTGGTGCTATCCTTCATCGACCAGCCGTTGACGGGCGTTCACAACCTGAACCTTGCAGCCGAGACTGCGGCGCCGATGGTGCATGACATTGTCGCCAGGGCCGCACCGCTGCTGGGCGTCCAACCCGACTTCGGCAGCGCCCTGGTGGCGTCCTACTGAGCTGCGCTTGCTCGATGGGGCGCCCCATCCTGCGAGGCGCCTTCCTACCATCTCGGCCGCTGCTACTTCACCCCCGAAATCTGATCGAGCGTTCGCGTTGGCGTGATCGCCTGCGGATCGAGTACGACCTCTATGATCGCCGGCTTGCCGCTAGCTCTCGCCCGCTCGAAGGCCGGTGCGAATTCTGCCGTTGTCTTCACCGTCTCGCCATGGCCGCCATAGGCGCGAGCAAAGGCCGCGAAGTCGGGGTTGGTGAGGGCCGTGCCACTGACTCGGCCGGGATAGTCGCGCTCCTGGTGCATGCGGATGGTGCCGTACATGCCGTTGTTAATGACGAGGGTAATCAACGGCAGTCCGTATTGGACGCCGGTGGCGAACTCCTGACCATGCATCATGAAACAGCCGTCGCCGGCAAAGCAGATGACTTCGCGCTCCGGAAAGAGCTTCTTGGCGGCAACGGCCGCCGGCAAGCCATAGCCCATCGAGCCCGAGGCGGGGGCGGCCTGAGTGTTGAAGCGGCGGAAGCGGTGGAAGCGGTGCAGCCAGGTGGCGTAGTTGCCGGCGCCATTGGTGAAAATCGTGTCATCAGCCGTGTTGGCTTCGATCCAGTCCATGATCCGGCCCATATGGACCGCGCCGGGGCTGGTTTCGGGGGGTGTCGACCACGTCAGGTAGGCGGCATGCATGCGGGCGGTGCGGTCGGCCCAGACGGGTTCTGCTGGAGCTTCCAGATCGGCAAGAGCGGCGACGAAATCGGCGGGGCTGGCGGCGATGGCGAGGTCCGGCCTGTAGACGCGACCGAGTTCGGACGGATCGGGGTGGACATGCACCAGCGCCTGGGCGGGATAGGGAATGTCCATCAGCGTATAGCCGGACGATGGCATTTCCGAAAAACGGCCGCCGATGAGGATGAGGAGGTCGGCTTCCTTCACTTCCTTCGCCAGAGCCGGGTTGATGCCGATGCCGACATCACCGGCATAGGAGGGGTGCAGATGGTCGAACAGCATCTGCCGGCGGAACGAGCAGCCGACCGGCAGTTTGAAGCGCTCGGCGAAGCTCTGCAGTGCCGCTACCGCCTCGTTGTTCCAGCGGGTGCCGCCGACGATCACCAGCGGCCGCTTTGCAGCACGCAGGCGGCTTTGGAGTTCGTCGATCTGGCTCTTGCCGGGATGGCTTGCAACCGGCATGTAGGCCTTGGCCTCCGGTGCTTCGACCAGATCGCGCAGCATGTCTTCCGGCAGCGTCAGCACCACAGGGCCGGGGCGGCCCGACGTGGCGACGGCGAAGGCGCGGGTGACGAACTCCGGAATGCGGGCGGCATCGTCGATCTCGCCGACCCATTTTGCAAATTCGGTGAAGGCGCGGCGATATTCCACCTCCTGAAAGGCCTCGCGTTCGCGGGCATCGCGCTGCACCTGGCCGATGAACAGGATCATCGGGATGGAATCCTGGCGGGCGATGTGCAGGCCGGCCGAGGCATTGGTGGCGCCGGGACCGCGCGTCACCATGCAGATGCCGGGTTCGCCGGTGAGCCGCCCCCAGGCGTCGGCCATCATCGCGGCGCCGCCTTCCTGGCGGCAGACGATGACGTCGATATCGCTATCGTGCAGCGCGTCGAGCACGGCAAGGAAGCTTTCGCCGGGGACGCAGGAAATACGCTTGACGCCATTGGCCTTGAGGGCCTCGACGATGAGGTGTCCGCCGGTACGCTTCATGTGTCTGCCTTTCTTTCGAGGGCTACGAGTTCCGCCAGCACCTCGTCCTGATGCTCGCCGAGCCGAGGGCTTGGCCGTTTGTAGTGGAGGGGGGTTTCAGAGAGGACGACCGGCGAGCGGACGCCGGGGATAGGGTTGCCGGCCGTATCCTCCAGATCGATCCGCAGGCCGCGCGCAGCAATCTGCGGATCCGCGAACATCTCCTCAATGGTATTGATCGCGCCGGCCGGCACGGCATTCTGCTCGCAACGCGAAAGCAGGGCGGCCTTGGTCCATTTCAGCGTCTCGGTCGAGACGAGGCGGCGGACTTCGATGCGGTTGGCGACACGGGCCTGATTGGTGGCAAAGCGCTGATCGCCGGCGATCTCGTCGATGCCGAGCAGCCCGCAGAGGCGACGGAACTGGCCGTCATTGCCGATGGCGAGAATGAGGAAGCCGTCGGCAACAGGCACGACCTCGTAAGGCGAGATGTTCGGATGGGCGTTTCCAAGCCGCTCCGGTGCCTTGCCCGAAATGAGGTAGTTCATGTTCTGGTTGGCGAGCACCGCCGCCTGGACGTCGAGAAGTGCCATGTCGACCAGTTGGCCCTCTCCGGATTTGAGGGCGTGGATCAAGGCGGCCTCGATGGCCGAGACGGCGTAGATGCCGGTGAAGATGTCGGCGATGGCGACGCCAGCCTTCATCGGCTGTCCGTCCGGCTCGCCCGTGATCGACATGAAGCCGGACATGCCCTGGACGATGTAGTCGTAGCCGGCGAAATTCGCGTAGGGGCCGGTCTGGCCGAAGCCGGTGATCGAGCAATAGACCAGCTTCGGATTGAGCTTGCGTAGGCTCTCGTAGTCGAGCCCGTACTTGACGAGGCCGCCAAGCTTGAAATTCTCGATCAGCACATCGGCGCTCATCGCCAGCCTGCGCACCAGATCCTGGCCTTCAGGCGTCTTTAGGTCGGCAACAATGGAACGCTTGCCGCGATTGGTGGAATGATAGTAGGCGGCGGACAGGTTTTGCCCGTCCTTCCCCTCGACGAAGGGCGGACCCCATTGGCGCGTGTCATCGCCGCCATCCGGATTTTCCACCTTGATGACGTCGGCGCCGAGGTCGGCCAGCATCTGCCCGGCCCAGGGGCCGGCGAGGACCCGGGCAAGCTCGATGACGCGGATGCCGGCGAGGGGTGGCTTTTTCGTCTGTTGGTCAGTCATGGCCTTACAGCTCTCGATCAGGGTGCGCGGAGCGCTTGAGATGTATCGGATACGGGCTTGGATGCAAAGCGCCGCTCACGCCAAAGGATGTAGAGGCCGGAGGCGATGATGATGACGATGCCAACCCATTTCAGGAGATCGGGGAAATTGTCGAACACCAGCCAGCCGAACAACGTCGCCGAGACGATCTCGAAGTACTGCAGCGGCGCCAGCGTCGAGGCTTTGACGGCGCGATAGGCATGGACGGACAGGATGCCGGAAACAGCGGCACCGACGCCAACGCCGAGCAGGTGCAGCATCGCGACGGGGCTCGGGATGACGGGCACGAAGGACGATGCGCCCAGACGCCTGCCTATCTCCATGGCGAGCAGACTGAACAGCAGGCCCCAGAGGCCCGTCTTCAGCTGCATCGACCAGGCCTCCTCCCGCAGAGCCACGATCCGCGTCAGCATGACGTGGATGGCAACGCAAAAAGCGGTGACCACAGGCAAGAGGGCGACGACGCCGACCTGCTGGAAGCTCGGCTGGATGATCAGCAACGCCCCGCCGAAGCCGACGGCGCAGGCGGTGTAGCGCCGCCAGCCGATCGTCTCCTTCAGGAATATGCTGCTGAGGATCGTCAGGATGATCGGCTCGACGAAGAAGATGGCGATGGCATCGGCCACCTCCATGACTTGCAGCGTGGTGACGAAGGAGATCATCGACAGCGCCAGCAGCCCGCCGCGGATGGCATGGAGGCCGGCTTGCCGCCATGTGCCGGTCACCCAATTGCGCTTCCAGAAGACGATCGGCAGGGCGAACAGGCATTGGAAGGCAAAGCGCGCGGCGGTGACTTCGATCGGTGGAACGGTGACGGCCGCAAGCTTCGAGAAGATGTCGATGAGCGGCGACATCAGCACGGACACAAACATCAAGGCGAGGCCCATGGTCAGTTCCGCCTGGTGCCTCGAGGCGGGGGCATCTTTCAAGCTCTGCATCGATATCCTCGGGCGTCAGGCCTTCTGCAATGCGCGGTCGCACCAGTCGGCAAAGTCTGCCATGGCACGGGCGGCATCGATTTCATGCAGCGTCTCGTGCCGCATCTCCTGGTAGAGTTTGCAGGTGATATGCGAAAAGCCGAAGTGTTTCAAACGCTTTGCCAGCCATTCCACGGCTTTGCCGAGGTCTGTCGCCGGGTCCTTGCCGCCGCCGACCAGATGGATCGGGATGTCGCGTCGCAGGCGTGCAAGCCGGCTCTGCTCGGCTCCCGCATAGCTCATCGCCAGCAGATCTCGCCACTGCGAAACGCAGGCATCGAAGCCCGACAAAGGATCTTCCATATAGGCATCGACTTCGGCCGGATCGGTCGACAGCCAGTCGAATGGGGTTCGGTGATTGGGGATAGACTGTCCCCAGGCGCCGAACGTCAGCCGCGGCAGCAGGGCGCTCGGCACGTCCGAACCCTTCAGCATGCGCTCGATCCCCAGGATCAGTTGTCCCGCACGTCCGGCAAGGCCAGGCCGGAAATTGGCGTTCCAGACGGCGACGGCGTCAAACAGCGTCGGATAGGCGATGGCCGCATTGAGGCTGATCAGCCCTCCCATCGAATGGCCGAAGAGAATGACCGGCAGGCCCGGATGGGCCGACGTCGCCAGGCTGCGCATGGCAAGCACGTCCTCCAGGACGCGGGCGACGCCGTCGCGACGGGAAAACTGGCCGAGCGGCGCGTCCGGCGCCTTGGTCCGGCCATGGCCCCGGTGGTCATGGGCGTAGACGTGATAGCCGCGCAGGGCCATCGCCTCGGCGAAACGCCGGTATCGGCCCGAATGCTCGGCAAGCCCATGCAGTACCAGGAGAATTCCGCGTGGCCGGTCCGATGCGGCCTGTTGGCGGTAGGCCAGCGTGGCGCCGGTGGGGCTTTGAAGACGCCTGATCTCTTCGAACATGGGATTTCCTTGCGTTGGCGGCAACAAAAGGCAATGCGCAAGCCTTTGCAATGCAACTTCAATGCAGCGCACAGAAATATGCGCCAAAACCCGCGATTATGGCTTGCGGGACGCCTGACGATCTGCTTATTTGTTCTTCAAATGTTCTTATTGATGGGGGTGGGTCATGCAATTTCGGTCGTTGTGGCTTCTGTCTGCATTGATGTGTCTCCCGGTGTTGTTGGGATCGATAGCGCAGGCGAGGGACGGGCAGACGCGGTTCATCCTTGCTGCCAGCTGGGAGCCGGCCTTCTGCGCCACCAATGCGAAGAAAGCGGAATGCCGGAGCGAAACAGCTGCGAGTTTCGATGCGACGCGCCTGTCGCTGCACGGCCTCTGGCCAATGCGGCAGAACTATTGCGGCGTGTCGGATGAATTGCAGCAGGCCGATCGCAGCCATGGCTGGGACAGCCTTCCCGCGGTTGAGCTTTCGGCGCCGACCAAGGCAGCTCTCGACAAGGCGATGCCGGGCACCCAGTCCGGTCTCGAGCGCCACGAGTGGCTGAAGCACGGAACCTGCACCAAGCTCACCGCCGAGGCCTATTTCGGCACGGCTGTATCGTTGATCGACGAATTGAATGCTTCAGCTGTCGGCGCCTTGTTTGCCGAGAACGTCGGCAAGACGCTGGATGCCGGACGGATCAAGGCGGCCTTCGACAAGAGCTTCGGCGAAGGCGCCAGTGCCCGCGTCAAGATGAGCTGCCGCCGCGCCGGAAGTGTGCGGGTGATTTCCGAGTTGACCATTGGCCTCTCGCAAGACGCAGTCTCGCCATCAACAAGCGGACCACGGCTCGCCAAGCTGATCCAGGGCGCCGGCAGCACGGACTTTGGTTGCGACGAGGGGCTGGTGCAGGCCGTCACGCACTAACTGGCGGCCTGAGCGCGACCGCGACTGGGTCGCTGGATTGGCAACAGGCGAGCGGCCTGATTGCGATGGTGGCTCCGATTTTTGTGCGATGTGACGGGGAGTGCCTGGACAAATCAGGGTCCGGGCCGGTTTCGGCGTTGCCGCGCGGCGTGCTTTCCCTTACATAGCGGCACAAACCCCAATCTCTTGCGCCTAGGAGAAGCCCAGCAATGGCACGTCAGTTCATCTATCACATGTCAGGCCTCAACAAGGCCTACGGTGCGAAGAAGATCCTCGAAAACGTCAACCTGTCGTTCTACCCGGATGCCAAGATCGGTATCCTCGGTCCGAACGGTGCGGGTAAGTCGACCGTGCTGCGCATCATCGCCGGCCAGGACAAGGAATTCACCGGGGAGGCCTGGCTCGCCGAAGGCGCCACCGTCGGCTATCTCGAGCAGGAGCCGCATCTCGACGAGACCAAGACGGCCTTCGAGAACGTCATGGTCGGCGTTGCCGACAAGACTGCCGTGCTCGAGCGCTACAACGAATTGATGATGAACTATTCCGACGAGACCGCCGACGAAGGCGCCAAGCTCCAGGACATCATCGACAGCCAAAATCTCTGGGACCTCGAGCAGCAGGTCGAGATGGCGATGGAGGCTCTTCGCTGCCCGCCGAAGGAATCCGACGTCACTTTGCTGTCGGGTGGTGAGCGTCGTCGTATCGCGCTCTGCCGCCTGCTCTTGTCGCAGCCTGATCTTCTGCTCCTCGACGAACCGACCAACCATCTGGACGCCGAGACCATCGCCTGGCTGGAAAAGCACCTGCGAGCCTATCCGGGCGCCGTGATGATGATCACCCACGATCGCTACTTCCTCGACAACGTCACCGGCTGGATCCTCGAACTCGACCGCGGCCGCGGTATTCCCTATGAGGGCAACTACTCTGCCTACCTGACGGCGAAAGCCAAGCGCATGCAGCAGGAAGCGCGCGAAGACGCCGGCCGCCAGAAGGCCATCAGCCGCGAACAGGAATGGATCGCCTCCAGCCCGAAGGCGCGTCAGGCCAAGTCAAAGGCCCGAATCAAGTCCTACGAGCAGCTGGTCGATGCGGCCGAAAAGCAGCGTCCTGGCGACGCGCAGATCATCATTCCGGTCTCGGAACGCCTGGGTCAGGTGGTCATCGAGATGGAAGGGATCACCAAGGGCTTCGAAGGCCGGACGCTGATCAACGACCTGTCGATCAAGCTGCCGCCGGGTGGCATCGTCGGCATCATCGGCCCCAACGGCGCCGGCAAGACGACGCTGTTCAAGATGATCACCGGCCAGGAACAGCCGGATGCCGGTTCGGTTCGCATCGGCGACACCGTGCATCTCGGCTATGTAGACCAGAGCCGCGACGCGCTGGATGGTTCGAAGACCGTCTGGGAGGAAATCTCGGGCGGCGCCGAAATCATCAAGCTCGGCAAGTTCGACATGAACTCGCGCGCTTACTGCGGCGCCTTCAACTTCAAGGGCGGCGATCAGCAGCAGAAGGTCGGCAATCTCTCGGGTGGTCAGCGTAACCGCGTCCATCTTGCCAAGATGCTGAAGGCCGGCGGCAACGTTCTCCTCCTCGACGAACCGACCAACGACCTGGATACCGAAACGCTCGGCGCGCTGGAAACGGCACTTGAGAATTTTGCCGGCTGCGCCATCATCATCAGCCATGATCGCATGTTCCTCGACCGCCTGGCGACGCATATCCTCGCCTTCGAAGGCGACGGCCATGTCGAATGGTTCGAAGGCAACTTCGAAGACTACGAGCAGGACAAGGTCCGCCGTCTCGGCGCCGACGCGCTCAACCCGGGCAGCCAGACCTACAAGCGCCTGACCCGCTAAGGCTCGTCTGTCGCGATCTGACATCAGAAACCCTGCGGCTCGCCGCAGGGTTTTTACGTTTATCCGATAGGTGTCTCGGTGCGCGAGCGAGTGGGAGGTTTAACCAACTCCAATAGCGACTTGCGATTTCCCTCTTGCGCCAAGTGCCGCAATCACATAAAGATATGTTTATGTCTTGATTGGGCGAGGTGGAATGGCGGAACTGGTGAAATTCGGCCTCGAAGGGCTGGTAGACGTGTTGAAGGCGGCGGGTGAACCGACGCGGCTTCGGCTGTTGGCGCTGCTGGCTGCCGGCGATCTAACAGTGACCGATCTTACCGAAATTCTCGGGCAATCCCAACCCCGCATCTCGCGCCATCTGAAGCTTCTCGGCGAAGCTGGGCTGATCGATCGCTACCAGGAGGGCGCCTGGGCTTATTTCCGCCTCAAGCAAGATGGCCATGCCGTCCATCTCGCCCGCACGCTATTGCGCCATGCGTCGGAAAACGATCCGGTGCTCTTGCGCGACGGAGAGCGGCTGGCGGCGGTGAAGCAAGTGCGGGCCGAGCGTGCGCAGGTCTATTTCAGCCATAACGCAGCTGAGTGGGACGAACTGCGGCGGCTGCACGTCGCCGACGAGGATGTCGACAGCGCATTGAAGCAGTTGATCGGTACGCAGCCGATCGACCGCTTTCTCGATCTCGGCACGGGCACGGGGCGCATGCTGCAGCTGTTGTCCGGCGTCTACCGCCGCGCGATCGGCGTCGATGCCAGCCGCGACATGCTGGCGGTCGCCCGCGCCAATCTCGACAAGGCCAATATCAGCACCGCTTCGGTGCGGCACGGCGACATCTTCAACCTGCCGCTCGATGCGCAGGATTTCGACCTCATCACCATCCACCAGGTTCTGCACTTCCTGTACCAGCCGGAGCTGGCGATCGGCGAGGCGGCGCGCATGCTGCGGCCGGGCGGGCGGCTGGTCATCGTCGATCTTGCTCCGCATGCCCTCGAATATCTGCGCGACGAACATGCCCATCTGAGGCTCGGCTTCTCCCATGCGATGATGGAGGAGTGGCTGAGGAAGGTCGGGCTCGAGGTCGAGGAGGTGCGCGACCTTCATTCCGGCAAGCCCAGCGGTCAGGATCTGACGGTCACGATCTGGGTGGCGCGCGATCCACGGCTGCTCATTGCGGCTGCGGAAACGCGCCAGGCATCTTCAATTTCAGCCGAAAGGGCCTGACATGGCTTCGACACCAAACACCGGTCGCAGCGACCTTGCCATCTCCTTCGAGTTCTTTCCGCCGAAGACGCCGGACATGGAGGGGCAGCTCTGGGCCGCGATCACCGAGCTTACCGAATGGCAGCCTGAATTTGTTTCGGTGACCTATGGGGCCGGCGGCTCGACAAAGGCGCCGACGCTGAACACCGTCCGGCGGATGATCGCCGAGACGCCGCTACCGACGGCGTCGCATCTGACCTGCGTAAGCGCAACGCGCGAGGAAACGCACCGGGTCGTCCAGGAAATGCGGTCCGCCGGCGTCAAGCACTTCGTTGCCCTGCGTGGCGATCCTGCGGGGGGCATCGGTACCGCCTATCAGCCGCACCCCGGCGGCTACGAGAACGCTGCGGCACTGGTCGCCGGCCTGCGCGAGATCGGCGACTTCGAAATCTCCGTTTCCGCCTATCCGGAGAAGCACCCGGAGAGCGCCGATACGGCTGCCGATGTGGCTATGCTGAAGCGCAAGGCCGATAACGGCGCCAACAGGGCGCTGACGCAGTTCTTCTTCGATAACGACGTGTTTGAGCGCTACATGGAACGCGTGCGCGGCGCCGGCATCACCATTCCGGTGCTGCCCGGCATCATGCCGATCCAGAACCTGACGCAGCTGAAACGCTTTGCCGGCATGTGCGGCACCACCATTCCGGCGCGGCTCGACGAGCGCTTCGCTGGCCTCGACGATAAGCCGGAAGATCGGGCGAAGGTCGCGGCCGATGTCGCGGCCGAGCAGATTGAGGATCTGGTGCGGCGTGGACACAAGGAATTTCACCTCTACACGATGAACCGCGCTCCGCTGGTCGGCGCTGTGCTCGACAGGCTGGGCCTGAAACGCGCCAAGGTGGCGCAGGCGACCGGCGCCGCTGCCTGAGGCTCACACGAAAAAAGCGCCGACCCCTTCGGATCAGCGCTTTTTTTAACCCATGTTAAGCTTAGAGAAGCCTGCATTCCGGCCGCGATGGAACCGCGAACGGCGTGTCAGATGAAAAGCATCGTCACGACGAACATAAATGCTGCACTGATCAAGAGGACGTTGATGGATTGCGTCAGTCCCATGGCCTGTCTCCTCCGTTAACAATTAAAGCCTATGTCACAAATATGTCGCCCGGAAGCGAATTCCATATTGCGCTGCAGCGACAAAGTGCCAAATACGGCAGTTTCCGGCTTTAGTCATTGATTTCACGTCAAAATAAAAGTGTGAATTCATTTACGAAGTTTAAGAGGGCGTTAAGGTGACCGCATGGGAAGCGGGCCTGGAGCAGACTGCCTATTCTGCCTTCAGGACGTCTTCGTCGCGACTTCCGTTTTTCGGCGGGCAAAGATCCGGCCGTCGAGGATCACCAGGCCCAGCCCTATGAGCAGCATGCCGGCGATCTGCATCGGCCCGAGCCGCTCGCCGAGAAAGACAAAGCCCAACAGAATGGCGCTCGGTGGCACGAGCAGGGTGACGAGCGAGGTATTGGTGGCACCGGCAAGCGTCATGATGCGGAAATAGAGGATGTAGGCAAAGGCGGTCGAAAGCAGCGCCAGGGCAACAATGGCCAGGATGGTGGATGCAGGCGGCATGGCGAGCGTCCATGGCCGGTCGACCAGCATGGAGACCGGCAGCATGAGCAGCGATGAGCCGGTCAGCTGGCCAGCCGCCGTGACCGGTGCCGGGATGGCCTTGAAACGCTTGGAATAGACGCCGGCGAAGCCGTAGGAGATGGCGGCAACGATCGGCAGCAGCAAGGCCCAGAGCGGCGCGCCGGCAGCGTCCATAGCGCCTGGTCCCACCAGCACCACGGTGCCGACGAGACCAACGAGGCAACCCAAGATCTTCGCCCGGCCGGGCTTTTCGTCCTGTGTCGCGTAATGGGCGACGATGACCGTCCAGATCGGTGTCGTGGCATTCAGCACCGAAGCGAGCCCGGCCCCGATCTCCGTTTCGCCGAGAAAGATCATCGCGTGGGGGATTGCATTGTTGATCAGCCCGAGCAGCAGGAACGAACGCCAGTGGCTACGCAGGAGGCCGTAGATGCCATAGCGGCCGGCGATGTACAGGTGCAGCGCGACGGCTGCGAGGATCAGCCGAAGGAAGACGAGGGTGAAGGGCGGCACGTCGTGCACGGCAATGCGGGCGAAGAAGAAAGAACCACCCCAGATCAGGCCGAGCAGGACGAGCAGGCCCCAGGTCAGGGCGTTCATGCGATTTTCAATCATCATAGGCTCTCCTCAGCGTCAGACGACCATCGCAGCCTTTGAGCCTGCTTCCACCCGATTCCCGCGCCGGCTGCAAGGATTGTTATCAGCAAGCCGGAAAAGCAAAGGGCGACCTCTCGGCCGCCCCCCACTCATTGCATGTTTCCCCGGGTTTTCTCAGAGCGCGTTGAGCAGCGCTTCCGTTGCCCAGCCGTCTGCGGGCATGCCGAGGCGCGCCTGTTCCTTCTGGATGGCGATGCGGGTGCCGGAGCCGAGGATGCCGTCGATCTCGCCGACATCGTAGCCATGGGCCTTCAGCTTGGTCTGCAAGGCGCGCATGTCGGTGTCGCTCAGACCCTTCTCAGGCGTGCCCTTGTTGTAGGTCGGGGCGCCGCTGAGGCGGGTGGCGAAATAGGCGGCCGAGGTCGTGTAGATGAACGACTGGTTCCAGGCGAGATAGACGTTGAAATTGGGATAGGTGAGGAAGGCCGGGCCCAAGCGTCCCTGCGGCAGGATCAGGGCCGAGGGCAGGTTGCCGAAGGAGGTGTCGCCGTCACGCGGCTTGACCCCGAGGGCAAACCATTCGGCCGCCGTCATGGTGCCGCCGATGCCGGACTTCTCATAGGGCAGGCTGGCTGGAAGCGTAACTTCCTGAAGCCAGGGCTGGCCGCGCTGGAAGCCCAGCGACTGGAGGAAGTTGGCGGTCGTCAGAATGACATCAGGCGCGCTCTCGCGCAGCTTCACCAGGCCATCGCCGTCGCCGTCCTCGCCGAAGGCGATGATGGTCTTCGGCAGCAGCTGAGTCTGGCCGATCTCGCCGGCCCAGGCGCCTGCCGTGGTGGCCGGATCGACATCGTTGCGCTGGACAAGTTCCGTGAGGGCGATCAGCTGCTCGCGGAAACGATCCGGGCGGCGGCAGTCATGGGCGAGCGTCACCAGTGCGTTACGGGTGTTGAAGTCACCCTGGACGGCGCCAAAATCGGTTTCCATCGCCCAGAAGGCGGTGATCACGCCGGCTGGAACGCCATGCTCTTTTTCGGCGCGGGCAAAGACGTCGGCATATTGCGTCATCTTCTTACGGCCGATGTCGAGCCGGGCCTGGCTGACGGTACGCTGCGAGAACTCCAGGAAGGTCTGCTTGAAGACGCCCTGGGCTCGGTCCCGGGCAAGCACCTTCTGGTCGATCTGCGCGCCGGCCAGGGTCTTGTCGACCGCCTCGGCCGTGGCGCCAGCCTTGATAGCGTCGGCCTTGACGCCCTGGAGGAAGGTGGAAAGGTCTCCACCGCAGGCAGCGGTCTGTGCTGGATTTTGCGGGGCCGGGGCGCTCGTCTGGGCCGCGGCAGCACCTGCCATTGTCGATGCGAAAACGATCGCGAGTGCGGTGCGTCGAGCGATGAAGCGGTCCATGGGCGGTCCTCGTTGCTTACGGATGAGGTCGCTTTCCCAGAACATGAGCTTCGATGCAAGAAGGAAATGGCTGAGTGGTCAAGAATTCCTGAGCTTCGTCACCGCCGCGACCCAGTTCTGCCAGTTCTTCTCGTTACCGGCAAAGACGTTGATGTCCGTCGGGCCCTTGATGCCCGGAATGACGCCCGTCGAGGTGTATTGCCAGAAGGCCCAGCGGCGGTCCGCATAGGTGACGCCCGGATGCTTGGCGACGGAGCGCACCCAGAAGTGATAGTCCTTGAAGTAGCCGACGAGATTGTCGCGGTGGAAATCCACCGACGTGTAGATGATCGGCCGCATGTGATAATAGGCTTCGAGGCGGTCCATAAAGCGCTTGAGTTCGGCGCGCACGGTGACTGCATCGGGGCGCAGGCGGCAGGTCTTGGATTCGGCGTTCCACTCGACGTCAAGGACCGGCGGCAGGATCATCGCGGATTTCGGAACGTTGCGAATGAACCAGTCGGCCTGCTCGTCGGCCGAGGAGCAGAAATAATAGAAATGGTAGGGCGCGCTCGGGATGCCGGCGGCGCGGGCCTCGCTGGAATATTCGTCGAACTTGGCGTCGACACGATCCTTGCCTTCGGTCGCCTTGATGAAGGCAAAGGCGACGCCCGAGCTTTTCACCGTCCGCCAGTCGATGTCGCCCTGCCACTTGGAAATGTCGATGCCATGGATCGGTCGCAGCTGCGGATGGTCGGCGCCGAAGTCCTGGGGCTTTGTGTCGTGAAAACGTGCTTTCGGGAGCGACTTCGTTTCCATGAAGTCATAGCCGGAATTGCAGCCGCTGAGCAGGAGGGCGAGCGGCAGTAGACACAACATAAGCCGGCGCATGGGCATCCCGTATCGAGGTGAGTAATCGTGCTGCGCAAATCAGGCATCAAAGGCCGGACGCTGATTTGCGGACAGAGAGGCAATAATACCTTTTTCACCATATCAACGTAAAAAATACGTTATCTTCAAGCGAAATGTCAGCGCTTTGTCACAATCACCGCGCGGAAGGCGTAGCCACGGCCCATATCCTCGACCAGAAGCTTCGCGTCGAGCCTGCTGCAGCGCTCTTCGAGGACGCCTTGCAGTTCGGCGCGCGGCGTCACGTGGAAGCTGCGCAGCCATGATTGCAGGCCCTTGGCAAACCAGCCGGGCAGGCGCTGCTGCTGGCCGAAATCGACGATATGAAGCTCGCCACCGGGGTTAAGTGCGTCCAGTGCCGCGTCGATCGCCCCCCGCCAGTCGGGGATCATCGACAGCGCGTAGGAGATCATGATCCGGTCGAAACCATCGGTCCCGAAGTCGCTCGCGGTGAAGGTGGTGGCGTCGGCGACCTTGAAGTCAGGCATCGACGGCAAGCCGCGAAAGCTGGCGCGGGCGCTGGTCAGCATTTCCTGCGAGATATCGAGACCGAAGAGACGGGCAGAGGGAAAGCGTCGGTGGGCATAGAGCAGGTTGCGTCCGGTGCCGCAGCCAACCTCGAGAAGCGAACCGCAAAACGGGACGTTCAGGTGATTGATCGTCCGGTCGCGCCCGAACAGATAGTATTTCCGCGTCAGGTCGTAGATGTGCCGCTGGTAGCGATACATGCCGTCCATCAGTCCGGCATGGCTTTCGCTGGTGTGTCCCACCTGGCTGTCGGCGCCGCTCATGGCTTCTTACCGTAGATGTGAAAGCCGCCATAGATCGCTGAACGGTCGCGGGCATTGAGCGCCTGCGAGCGCTCCTCCTGATAGTCCCACTGATCTCTGATGGCGGGGGACAGTCGGCCCTCGATGATGCTCTTTTCGGCGGCGGTGCGGAAGATGACGCGCGCGCCGGGGGCTGCGGTGCGGCTGATCTCGGCCCAGAGTTCGTTGAGCTGGCCATCGTTCATCCAGTCCTGCGCGTCGAGCAGCACGTAGCGGTCCATCGATGCAGCTTGCTTGGTCGCCAGAAGCTCGGTGAAGTTCAGGTGGTGTACCGTCACGCGCTCGGCGTTGGCGCGGATGGACGAATAGTGTTCCGGCTTCAGATAGGTCGGCAGCGGGCCCTTGCCGGTCTCGGCATAGCGGCGGGCGAAAGCCTGCCAGGCAAAATAGTTTTCGCTCATCGGGAAGTGGCAGGTGAGCTTTTCCAGCCGGTATTTCAGCACAGCGGCAATCGAGCCGTCGCCGGCAAGGCTGGCCAGTTCGTCATATTGCTGCGGTGGAATGCCGAGACCGAACAGCGAGCTCTTGCGGCCGAGCAGCCAGCGGACCATGCGGCGCTCGAAGACGGGGGAAATCTCGGTTTCAAAGAATTGCCGCTGTTCGCGCAGCGTCCGCGCCTCGGTCAGCTTGGTGAATTTCACCCCGTGCATCCGGCCGAGCAGATGGGCGGCGCCGATGAAACGGCCGAGCAGCCCGGTGCGATAGATGTTGCGGTCGAAAACCGTGACGCGCCGCCGTCCGAGCATGTCGCGGCCGTTCCAGTAGGCGCCCGTTGCGGCGTCCAGGTCAGGCGAAATGAAGCGATCGAAAGCCTTGCTATTGACGCCTGCGTCAGGGGTGCCGAAGAAGCGGACGACGTCGCTGTGACCGGGCAGCAGCCGGAAGGCGGCAAGCTTCAGCCTGTTCAGCGCTATATGGTGGGGGTTGAGATCGACGACATCGATGGAGGCCGGGTTCTGCGAGAGGTAGGCGAGCATGTTGCAGCCGCCCGAGCCGATTGTGACGATGCGGTGATGCGGCTTAAGCTCCATGGCCTGCATGTCGACATCTGGGTCTTCCCAAATCTGCGGATAGACCAGGCCGGAAAACATCAGCCCGAACAGCCGTTCCGAAAAACCGGCCTTTGACAACGCCTTATGCTGGAGGACGGCGTCCTTGATCTTGCGGTTTTTGGCAAGGCTGCTGTCCGAAGCGAATTCCGTCATGATTCGTCACCCCGTTGCGGTTCGCGGCATGTAACGCGGCAGTGCTACAGCCACGTGACAGGAGGGCTTCGGTGCTCCGCCGGGACGACCGGGCTCACCGGTTGCCGGTCGGCGCCGAGCTTGATCTAAGTCGGCTTTGCTGCTTGTGGTGTTTGCGAGCAGCCGGAGACCTTGCAATGCGTTTAATGTCGAAGATTGGTTTGGGTGTGGTAGCCATGGCGGGCTTGGCGGTGGCCGGTGTTGCGGTGTGGCTCGCGGTGGCGCCACCGGATCTGCTGCGGATCGCCGATGGCTATGCAGCCAAGATCGTCTGCTCCAGCAGCTTCGTCTCCGGACGTGATCCGCAGGCGGTGCTGGCCGATGACGTGCAGGCACCGGGCAATCCCGTCCTGAAGCTGATCCGCCTCTCGTCAGGCCCCGGCGAGGGTGTCGTCGGTGCCCGTATCCTCGGATTGTTTGCGCCGAGCTACGCCGTCTATCGCGGGCCGCTCGGTTGCGCCACGGTCCCAGATGGCGACCTCAACGCCGCGGCGCACCTGTCGATGCCGCGCATCCCCGTCGTCAAGGGGCGGGATGCGAACTGGCCGGATGGCGACAATGTCACCGTCGATGCTTCAAGCCCACTTTCGCAGCTCATCAAGGATCCCGCACTTGCCGGTCCCGGCATGCGTGCCGTGGTCGTCATCAAGGACGGTCAGTTGGTGGCGGAAGCCTATGGCAAGGGTTTCGATGCGGCGACACCGCTGCTTGGATGGTCGATGACCAAGACCGTCAACGCGGCCATTATCGGCCGGTTGATGCAGGCGCGGCGCATGTCCTTCGACGACAAGGACCTGCTGCCGGCCTGGCATGGCGACAGCCGGGCAAACATCCGCCTCAGCGATCTGCTGGCGATGGAGAGCGGGCTTGTCTTCAACGAAGACTATGGCGCCGTCACCGACGTCACGAAGATGCTGTTCCTGAAACCCGACATGGCCGAGATGGCTTCTGCGGCGCCGCAGGGCTATGCGCCCAAGGAACGGTTTTCCTATTCCTCGGGAACGGCCGTGCTGTTGTCGCGCATCTGGATGAACCGGTTCGACAATATGCATGCGGCGCTTGCCTATCCGCGCGATGCACTGTTCGCACCGCTCGGCATGGCAAGCGCCGTTTTGGAGGCGGACGAGCAGGGTACGTTCGTCGGCAGTTCCTATCTCTATGCGACAGGTCGGGACTGGGCGAGGTTCGGCGAATTCCTTAGGCGCGATGGGGTGTGGCATGGAGAGCGCCTGCTGCCGGAGGGCTTCGTCGGCGCGATGCGGACGCCGACGAAGGCGTCCAATGGCCTTTATACGCAGGTGCAGGCCTGGGTCTCGGCGCCTGGTGGATCGAACGCCCAGTTCGGCTTGCCCAACGATACGTTCTGGATGCTCGGTCATGACGGACAGAGTGTCGCCATCGTTCCCTCCGCCAATCTCGTCGTCGTCCGCCTCGGGCTTACCCCGGGGCAGCGCAACTATCGACCGCAAATCCTGGTGAAGAAGATCATCGAGGCGATGACGCCGGTGAAGACCTGAGCCTGGCGGCCTCCGTCCGGCGGCGGCAATCGGTCTGCTTGGGTACTGCCGTTCAAGGCGCATCGCATAATTCGCGGAACGCCAGCGGCAAGCCTATAGGATCGCCAGAGCCCGCGCAGAGCTACTGCCAGGTTCGCTGGATCTCGATGCCATTAGCTTGTCGTGGGGGAAGGTATCAGTAGTTGCCGTTGGCGATGTTTGTCATGCCCTTGTTCTTGGCATCGTAATAATAGCCACGAGCGTAGAGGGAAACGGCTGTGTCGGGCTTGTTGTCAGCCACCATCCAGGCGCCACGCAGATATTTGGCCGCATATTTGATGTTGGTTTCGGCGTCGAACAGGCCGGAGGCTGGGCCTTCGTAGCCCATGGATTTTGCCGTGTTGTACTTGATCTGCATCAGGCCGAAATAGCCGCGATTGTTGAAGGCTTTCGGATCGTAACGGCTCTCGCGATGGACGACGCGGTGGATGAGTGCTGCGGGGACTTGGTAAAGCTTTGCGTATTTCTCAATGAGCTTGGTGATATTGCCCTTTTGCTCAGGAGGTACATTGTCCTCGGTGGTGTCCTCCATCACGGCCGCCACAACACTTGGACCAGTCGTATCGAAGTTGAAGTCGTAATGCAGACGGTTGTCGGCATAGCTCAGGCTGGCAAGCTGGGGGGAGGGGGCGGCATAGGCCACCTGCGTTGTGGTGAAGGCGCTGGCTTCGCCCGGACGCGGCGTCGGGATTACCGCCTGGATGGCAACCATCTCGGGCGTCAACGGCAGCGCGTTGTCCGTGGTCACCAGCATCGATTGCGCGGCCGGCGCCATCGACAGGTCGCCGGGACGCGCCGGGTTCGGTGTCGGGATGGCGACAACGGAGGGTACCAGGCCCTCATCGGGAGAGGCATAAGCTGCCGATGCAGATGGTGTTGTGCTGGGCTGGCCGGTCATCGAAGCGATGGCGACCTGCGCCTCATTGGCTTTGCCGGGCTGTGCCGCTGGCTGGCCCATGCGGTCGGTTACCGACGCTGGTTGCGCTTCCGGCAGGCGGGGGCCTGTTGCCATGGCGGTCTGGGTGACACGGTCTGTCTTGGAAAGCGTCGGGGAAGATGCCGTTGGCTGCGGCGTCTGCGCGACAGTGCTGGTGCTGCCGTTCGGCTCTGTCGGGATTGTCGTCTGTGCGACTGCCGTCGTCGTCGTCGGCTGCGGAACGTTGTTATGCGAAAGATTGGCCTGGGCGTTCTGCTGCTGCGTGGCGCAGCCTGCGAGGCCACTGCAAAGGATTGCCGAGACGGCGACGCTGCGCTTCAGGCTCGTAAATCCGCTGGCTATCATGCTGTCTCTTTCGAAATTTGCGTTCCACCTGCGATGCAATTCAGTCACAGGAGAATTAAATTATGAACGCCAATTAACCTATTCGTGACAGCCCCGCAAGGTGGGAAGCGCTTCAAGCCGCCATTCTGCGGTATCCGGCGGTTACCGCACCGGCTGCGATCAACAAAGTTCCGCCCGTTTTGTTAACGACCCGCTGCACGCTGGCCTTGCGGATGTAGCCGCGCGCGGCGCCCGCAAGCAGTCCGTAAAGGAAGGCGTTGAGCGCTGCGAGGCAGAGAAAAGTTGCCTCCAGAATAAGGGTCTGCGGAAGGAAGGGTTTGCCGAGATCGAGGAATTGCGGAACGAAAGCGATGAAGAAGACAATGCTCTTCGGATTGAGTGCCGTCACAACATAGGCGTGCATGAAAATCTTCAGCGATCGCTCCTGCGGAAGATTATCGTTGTCCCCCATCGGACCGGTGACGATCGGCGCCCTCCACAGCTTGATGCCCAGAAACATCAGGTATGCCGCGCCGATCAGCTTGAGTATGGTGAAGAGGAAAGCCGACGTTGCGAGCAGCGCGCCGAGGCCAGCCAGCGATGCTGTCATCGCGGTGAAGTCACCGAGCGTTACCCCGGTGACCGTTGCCAATGCCGTGCGCCGGCTATGACCGAGCGCATAGGATATGACCAGCAGGATGGTCGGGCCGGGAATGGCCAGCATGACGGCAGACGTGGCGGCGAAGGCAAGCCAGGTTTCAACGGACATCGAATCATCCTCATCCCATTCGCCGCCAGCGAAGACACTGTCTTCGACCGCCGTCAATCATCCCTCGCGGTATTGCTGGCCGATATGCTCCATGACTTCGCCAAACCACTTTGCCGACATGTCGAACTTCTTGCCGCCCTTGATGCGCGGGAACTCGATGGTGCGCAGCTTGCCGCCCTGGCCCTCGTCATGGCCGGTGACGCCGGAGACCTTGTTGAGTGCGCTCTCGACGGCCATATCGACCATGCCCTGGATCAGCCGAAGGTCGTCGATATTGGCAGCTGCCGAGCGGGCATAGTAGCCGGATTTCTGCACCATCGAGCGCTCGGCGCCGAGAAGGGCTGCGAACTGCTTCTGGAACCAGTTGCCGACATTGATGCTGTCGAGCTTCACATGGCCGAAGGCATCGCGCTTGATGTTTTCGCCGGCGGCTTCCCGCTCGGCGATGATGGCGTCGACGCAGGCGCCTTCCGAGACGAACAGCGTCACATGGCCGTTCTTGTCCATCAGCTCCTTCAGACGTGCGGCTTCCGACTGCACGTCGAAGGCCATTTCCGGGAGATAGAGGCCGTCGATGCCTTTCATCGCGGCGTTTGTCATCATGCCGTCGACATATTCGTTGGCGCTGCTCTTCTGGATATAGGCACGCGCGGTTGCTGCCGTCAGCCAGCCGCAGCTGCGGCCCATCACTTCGTGGATGACGAGCGAGCGCGGGGCGGCCGTCTGCTCGTTGCTGACATTGTCGAAGAAGTTCGCGCCTACCTCTGCCGCCGTCCAGGCACCGAGCGACTGGCGGATCGGCACGACGTCGTTGTCCACCGTCTTCGGCAGGCCGACGACTGTCAGGTTATAGCCGTTGGCGCCGAGATAGGCGGCGAGATCGGCTGCCGTGGTATTGGTGTCGTCGCCGCCGATGGTGTGGAGAATGGTGACGCCGTCGGAGGCCAGCCGTTCGGCGGCGACCCGCAGCGGGTTCTCACCCTCCTTGACCATGCCGCGCTTGACGAGATCGGCTGCGTTGGTGAGTTTGACGCGGCTGTTGCCGATCGGCGAGCCGCCGTAGCGGTGCAGCAGGTGGGCCTTTTCGCGCATGGCCGGGGTGATCTCGATCCGGTCGGCCATCAGTACGCCCTGGTAGCCGGAGCGATAGGCGATCATCTCGATATCAGGCGCAATGTCGGTGTAGCGCTCGATCAGCCCGCCGACGGCAGACGACAGGCAGGGCGCGAGCCCGCCGGCGGTGAGCATTGCGACTTTCTGTTTGGCCATGGATGCCTCCTTGCAAGGTCAGTGCGTCAACTCGGTATGCCCGAATGGATGCGACAGGTCGGCAGGGGTGTAAAGTAAAGAATTTAAGAATGGCGCGCTTTGCGGCCGAGCCAGACGACGAAGGCGACGAGCAACGCGAAGGCAATGGTCTCGAGACCGATGTGCTCGCCGAGCAGCATCGCCGAGATGCCGAGCGTGAAGAATGTCTGCATCAGCTGCACCTGGGCCACGCGGCCGATTCCGCCGATCGCGAGGCCGGCATTCCAGAAGATGAAGCCGCCGAACATCGACATCAGCCCGAGATAGGCGAAGGCACCGAGCGCTGCTGGCGTCGGCGCTTGGATGCCGCTCGAGATCGTTAGCGCCGTTCCGATCAGCGATATCGGCAGGGTCACGACCAGAGCCCAGCAGATGGCTTCCCATCCCGAAAGGCTGCGCGACAGGCGTCCGAGCAGGACATAGCCAAGGGCGACGATGACGGCCGCGGCAAACAGCCAGAGGTCGCCAGCCTCCAGCGTGAAGCCGTTCTGCCGCACCGAGAAGCCGATCACGAGCGCCGCTCCGATGATACCGCATATCCAGAAGAGGATCCCGGGCCGTTCGCCATCGACGATGGCGGCAAAGATCGCGGTCAGCAGCGGCAGAAGGCCGAGGACGACCGCGCCGTGGCTGGCCGGAATGGTCTGCATGGCGATCGACGAGAATCCCGGGAAGGCGAAGACGACGCAGAGGCCGGCGGCAAACAGCTGGGCGAAGTGGCCGCGCGGCAGGGGGCGGCGGAGGATTAGCAGCGTCATAATGGCTGCGACCGAGGCGACAAGCGCCCGACCGAAGGTGATGAAGGCGGGCGAGAAGCCATTGAGTGCGATATGGGTCATCGGCAAAGTGGCGCTGAAGATCAGGACGCCGACCAAGCCGAGGGCAAGGCCGAATAACTGCGGACGGTCGGCAAGGGACATGGAGACTCCAGACGTGAAAGCGTCGGAAGGGGCTCGCAGGCGGTTGCGATCCTGTCCAATTCATTTCCCTGATGCGGCGAGCACCGAAAGCGATGGTTGTACGCGATCACTCCATCATTACCGATTTGTGAAAGGTGTTTTCAACGCTGCGGCCAATGGTCAGCTTGCTTTCGCAACAGTTCTTTGATCAACGTGTTTGGTCTTCTTGAAGCCAATCGGGATTGTCATGTCTTTCTGGGAAAAGCTGCTGAATGCCGTCGGCACCGCCGGCAATGCCCTGTCAGGCGTGGTTGAAGCCATCCGAACGTTGTTCGAGGGCGACCCCGAAACGCGCCGAAAGGTGGCCTTCTCGGTCGCCATCATTGCACTTTCGGCGAAGATGGCGAAGGCCGATGGCGTCGTCACCGAAAAGGAAGTCAATGCGTTCCGGGAAATCTTTGAATTTCCGGATGACCAGGCGAAGAACGTCGCGCGTCTCTACAATCTCGCCCGCCAGGATGTCGCCGGCTACGAGGCCTATGCGGAGAAACTGGCCTCGCTCTGCATCAGTTGCAGCGAGAATTGCCCTGTCCTCGAGGACGTGCTCGACGGCCTGTTCCATATCGCCAAGGCCGACGGCTTGATCCACGAGAAGGAGATCTCCTTCCTCGCGCATGTGGCCGAGATCTTCCAGATGAGCGAAGAGCGCTTCGAGCAGATCATGGCGCGGCACGTCTCCGGCAATGGACGCGACCCCTACAAGGTGCTCGGCGTCAAGCCATCGGACGATTTTCCGACGATTCGCAAACGCTATCATGGCCTTGTCTACGAGCATCACCCCGACCGCCTGGTATCGCGCGGCGTGCCAGAGGAGTTCCATGTGATCGCCAACGAACGCATGGCGGCGTTGAATGCGGCCTATGAGGCGATCGAGAAGGAACGTCGCGCCGCATGACGTCGTTTGCGGCCGATTACAGCGGCGCCGTCGTGCAGCCCTCGCCGAACCATGGCGAGAGGGCCGGTGGACGCCAGCCTGACATGATCATTCTTCACTACACCGGCATGGGGAGCCCGGACGGCGCGCTTGATTGGCTGTGTCGGGCGGAGAGTCAGGTCTCGAGCCATTACTTCGTCCATGAGGACGGCAGGGTGCTGCAGCTGGTGCCCGAGGCCCGGCGTGCCTGGCATGCCGGCAAGGGGTCCTGGCGCAAGCAGGAGGATATCAACTCCCAGTCCATCGGCATCGAGATTGCCAATGCCGGGCATCCCGGCGGCCTGCCACATTTCCCCGCCGCGCAGATCGATGCGGTGATCGCTTTGTGTCTCGATTGCGGCAACCGGTGGTCGATTGCGTCGGAAAGAGTGCTCGGACACTCGGATGTCGCGCCTATCCGCAAGGTTGATCCGGGCGAGCGTTTTCCCTGGGCGCGGCTCCACGCCGAGGGGGTCGGCCACTGGGTGGAACCGACACCGATTTCGGGCGGTCGCTTCTTCCAGATGGGCGACAGCGGCCAGCCGGTTGAAGCGCTGCAGTCGATGCTCTCGCTTTACGGTTACAGTACGGAAATCAATGGCGATTTTTCCGCCGCCATGGCTGGCGACGTCGAGGCTTTCCAGCGCCATTTCCGCCAGGAGCGGGTCGACGGCATCGCCGACTTCTCGACCATCGATACGCTCCATCGCCTGCTGCGCGCCTTGCCGCATTTCGCCTGAGGGCGGTTCCCTCCAGATGTCGGGGCGCGACCCCGGAGATCGTCCCTTGCGATGCGAAACCGCTGCGACGCAAGGCTCTGCCACAGCATTTCCCTAATATCTGCGCATTGCGATGGTCTAAGGGCCCCATTGAAACGCGGCTTTGAACCGTTCCGTCTTGGAACAGCGGCCGTAGACGAAAACGGGGATCCCAGCGGGTGATCGGCCACGAGATGGCCGTCACGACGGCAGCGCTTTGCCATGCGCCACCGCCGCGATCCCATCCGGAGACGAGAGACTGAATGAAAAATCTGATTGTTGTAACGGCGACATGCGCAAGCGTGTTGCTGACGGGGTACGATTGCGCATTTGCCGGCCAGCACCGGGTCAAGGTCGAGACCCGGTCGATCAAGACAGTCAGCCGCAGCGTCGGCTACGCCAAGGCGGACGCCACTGCCAGCACCAGCGACGCGGATGCCCCTGATGCCAGCGACAATCGCTATTCGCAGATCATCACCAAATACGCCAAGCAGAACGGCGTCGACGTCGCCCTGGCAACGGCGGTCATCAAGATCGAAAGCAACTTCAATCCGCGTATGCGGGGCAGCCATGGCGAAGTCGGGCTGATGCAGGTCAAGCCGGCAACGGCGCGGATGATGGGTTATTCCGGCTCGATCAAGGGGCTGGCCGATCCCGACACCAACATCCGCATCGGCATGAAGTACCTGGCGCTGGCCCAATCCTTGGGCGACGGATCGACCTGCAACACCATCCTGAAATACAATGCCGGCCATGGCGCCAAGCGCATGAACCCGATCTCGAAGCGCTACTGCGGCAAGGTGCTGGCGATGCTCGACTAGGGGCAACCGCTTGAGAGAGAATTGTTTGCGCGCGTAACTTGTCTGGAAAGGCTGCCGATTGTCATGCTATCGATCCCCATTCCCGATGGAGATCTTACATGACAGCGGATTTCAAGTTCATCGTCATCGGCCGTGGCATGATGGGCGCGGCGGCAGCCCGCCATCTCGCCCGCCAGACCAACGGCGTGGCGGTGATCGGTCCGGACGAGCCCGAACAGCGCAAGACGCATGAAGGCGTGTTTGCCAGCCATTACGACGAGGGGCGCATCACCCGCACCATCGATCCCGATCCAAACTGGGCGCGGTTCGCCAATCGCTCGATCGCCCGCTACCGCGAACTGGAGCGGGAGAGCGGCATTGCCTTCTACTCGCAGGTCGGTTGCCTGGTGGTCGGGCCGAAGCGCGGCGGAGAAGAGCCTTATATCGCCGATGTCGCGGCCGCCGCCGAAACGCTGCGGGTCAAGACGACTTTGCTCGACGACGATGGTCTCAGGGCGCGGTTTCCGTTTTTCGCCTTTCCCGCCGGCAGTGAGGGCATCCACGAGCCACAGGGGGCCGGCCACATCAGTCCGCGCAGGCTCGTGCGGGCGCAGTCGCTGCTTGCCGAAAAGGTCGGGGCCAAGGTGCTCAAGGAGACGGTGATCTCCATCCGCGAGGAGGATGGGCTGGCCGTCGTGAAGACGTCCGATGGCAACGTCTACCGGGCGGAGAAGGCGCTGCTGGCGGCGGGAGGATTTTCTATAACCCAGAGTCTGTTAGCTACGCCGGTTGACATGAAGGTTCGGGGCCGGACGGTCGTCTTTTTCGAAATCAGCGAGGCCGACGCGATGTCTTTCGGGGCCATGCCGTCGCTGATCTACAAAAGCCCCGGAGACGTCGAGAGCATCTACCTGCTGCCGCCGATCCGCTATCCCGATGGCAAGTACTACATCAAGATCGGCGGCGACCCCGACGATTACGATATCCGCGGCGACGCGGAGATGCGCGCCTGGTTCCGCACCGACGGCAGGGCCTCGGTCCGCGAGCATCTGACGCGGATCATTCACCGACTGATACCCGATCTGCGTCCGCTCTCCGTTTCATCGGCCGCCTGCGTCACCTCCTATTCGCCATCGAACTATCCGATGATCGATTATACGGCATCGCCGAACATTGCCGTCATGACCGGTTGCAGCGGTACTTCTGCCAAGAGTTCCGACGAAATCGGCCGCTTGGGTGCCGAGCTGCTGCTTGACGGGCGAATAAACGACGACGCCTATACGACGGATTTTGCAGCACATTTCCTCCGCTAGGACGAATTGCGACCTTGCCCCTGATTTCCGGTGGCAATTGCGGTCGGGCTCGGCTAATGAGCGCCTACCAGTTGGCCGGGCAGCCGCGCTTCACAATGTCGAAAGATGGTGGGGTGAGGAAAGTCCGGGCTCCACGGAAACACGGTGCCGGATAACGTCCGGCGAGGGCGACCTCAGGGAAAGTGCCACAGAAAGTAAACCGCCCGGTTCCGACCGGGTAAGGGTGAAAGGGTGGGGTAAGAGCCCACCGCGTCTCTGGTGACAGCGACGGCATGGTAAACCCCACCGGGAGCAAAACCGAATAGGGATGACGCGGTGCGCGCGAGCGCGCCAGCCTGTTTCCGGGCCGGTCATCCGGGTGGGTTGCACGAGGCGGCATGCAAGTGTCGTCCCAGATGAATGGCTGCCACGTTCCGGCTTCGGTCGGGGCCTTACAGAACCCGGCTTACAGGCCAACTGGTAATTTTTTTTCCGCGCCTCGCGCAGGCCGCCGCGCCGTTTATTTCAAGCCGCTAATCGAGCTTCAAAACTGCCGATTTATCAAGGCCGGGCGACCAGGCCGGAGCGCCTGCGGCCGTCTTTCCTAACCTTTCGTTAAGCTTAACGGGCTATGAATATCGGGCATTGCGACCCACCCCGGCAGGTCGCATCCCATTGACGCCCATATGGTCCCATGGTATCCCAAAATCGCACTGCACAAGGGCAATTCGGAGCCCATTCATCGCAAAGCATTGGTCGTCCTCTTGTCGAGGAGACCGGGAGGGTTTCCGCCTTTCCGGCCGGCATAGCTTTGTCCGATGAGGGTAGTGCGGGCCGGCAAATGATTGCCGTGCGACCAATGGAAACGGGTGTTTCGCGTCATGAAACGCTTCCTGTCGAATGCGACGAACAGGATCGATGCCAAGGGGCGGGTTTCCGTGCCTTCGGCGTTTCGATCCGTGCTGTCGGAGCGCAATATCCCGGAGTTGTATTGCTTCCAGGATTTTGTGTTCCCGGCGATCAGCATTGGCGGCCTGGATTTGCTCGACCGATTCGAGCAGCAGATCGCGGCGGAAGATCCGTTTTCGTCGCAAGCGAATCAGATGTCGCTCCTCATTCACGGGGGCGGGGTCTTCATGAAGCTCGATGCCGAGGGGCGGTTGATGGTCACGGATTTCATCCGCGATTTCACCGGAATCACCGACGAGGTGACCTTCGTGGGTCGGGCGGACTATTTTCAGCTTTGGGAACCTCGGGCCTTCCTGGCCCTGCAGGCGACCGCACGGGAGGAGCGCAAGCTGGCGGGCATGCGTTCCTGACAAAACGAGGGAACGGAATGGTGACGAATCCAGGCGGAGATTCAGCAGAAGCCGACGGTGGGCCGGTTCGTCACATTCCGGTTCTTCTGGCCGAGGTCGTCAAGGCCCTCGTGCCCGAGCCCGGCAAGGTCATTCTCGACGGCACCTTCGGGGCAGGTGGTTATACGTCTGCACTCCTTGCTGCTGGGGCCGACGTCATCGCGCTCGACCGCGACCCGACGGCGATCGCCGCGGGTCAGTCGCTGGTCGATGCGCATGCAGGTCATCTGACGCTCGTCCACTCACAATTTTCGAAGCTCGCCGAGCATGCGCCGGAAGGCGGGCTCGACGGCATCGTTCTCGATATCGGCGTATCCTCGATGCAGATAGACGAAGCCGAACGCGGTTTCTCCTTCCAGAAGAACGGTCCGCTCGACATGCGCATGTCGGCCAGCGGCGTATCGGCGGCCGATGTCATCAACAATGCCAAGCTCGCCGATCTCATCCGTATCTTCGTCTTCCTCGGCGAGGAAAAGCAGGCGCCACGCATCGCCCACGCCATCGAGAAGCGTCGTGCTGAAAAGCCGTTCGAGACCACCCGCGATCTTGCAGGCCTTATCGAGCTGGTGACGCCGCGCAAGGCCAAGGACAAGATCCATCCCGCCACCCGCGTCTTCCAGTCGCTGCGCATCTTCGTCAACGACGAGCTGGGCGAGCTGGCGGAAGCGCTGTTTGCAGCCGAGCGGGCGTTGAAGCCCGGCGGACGGCTCGTCGTCGTCACCTTCCATTCGCTGGAAGACCGGATCGTCAAGAAATTCCTCACAGACCGGTCCGGCAAATCCACCGGTTCGCGCCACATGCCCGTCGTGCACGAGCGGGCAGCGACGTTCGATGCTATCGGCAAGTCGGTGGTATCTGCGGGCGAAGCCGAGGCTGAACTCAATCCGCGGGCACGCTCGGCAAAGCTTAGGGCTGCCGTGCGGACGATGGCGGCGGCGGAACCGGCTGACATGTCGATTTTCGAGCTCCCCAGTCTCGCCACTCTCGCAAAGCTTGGAGGTTGAGATGCTGAAAACATTCGATGTCATCCTCATCGGCGTCATGACGACGGCAGCGGCCGTCACCTACACCATCAAGCATCGGGCGGAGATGAAGCTGGAGGAGGTGCATCACCTCGAGGCAGAGATCAAGCTTGAGAGGGATACGATCGAGCTGTTGAAGGCCGACTGGGCGCTGGTCGTCCAGCCGAACCGGCTGGAGCGGCTGGTTGCCAACTACAATACCGAACTGAAGCTGGCCCCGACGCTGTCGACCTCGCTCGTGCAGCCGAACGAGCTGCCGATGCTGCGCAGCCAGCTGCCGACGCCACCCGATATCGTCGACGGCAAGCCGAGCACCAAGCCCGGCGCCAAGGGCACCGACACCGATGCCGATATCCGCAAGGTCATTGCCGATGTCGCCGCCAAGCCGGCGCCGAAGCCGGTCGCCAAACTGGTGCCGTCCAAGCACAGCAAATCCGGTATCGATGATATCAAAACGGGATCGGTGAAGCGCTGATGTCCTTTCTCTCCCGCATCATGGTCTTGAAGAGCAGGGCCCATTTCTCCACCGGCGCCAATGATCGTCCGACCGACACCTATGCGAGCTCGGTCATCGAAGGATCGCGCAAGCGCAAGGCGGGGCAGGCCAAGAGCCGCGTCGTTCTTCTGATCGCCAGCTTTGGCGTCGTCTACTGCGTCATCGCTGCGCGGTTGGTGGAATATGGTGCCGCCCATCCGGATACCGTGTCGAGCATCCTGCCGCCTGATCGACTGATGGCATCTCGCCCCGATATCGTCGACCGCAACGGCGCATTGCTCGCAACCGACATCCGCACCGTTTCGTTGTTTGCCGAACCCAACAAGATCGTTGACGTCGACGATGCCGTCGAGAAGCTCTCGACCGTCCTTCCGGACCTCGACCTCAAGGGTACCTACAAGAAGCTCTCGACGTCTACCTCGCATTTCGCCTGGCTGAAGCGTCAGCTGACACCGAAGCAGCAGAGCCAGATCCTGGCGCTCGGCATTCCCGGCATCGGCTTTCGTCCCGAAAAGCGCCGCTTCTATCCCGGCGGCGCCACCGCCTCGCACATCCTCGGCTATGTCAACATCGACAACCGCGGCGTGATGGGCATGGAAAAGTATATCGACGACCAGGGGCTCGCCGATCTGACTGCACTCGGCATGACCAGCAGCGGGCCGCTCGAGCCCGTCAAGCTCTCGATCGACGTCCGCGTCCAGGCGATTGCGCGCGACGTGGTGGCCAATGCCGTTGTCAACTTCAAGGCCAAGGGTGGCGGTGCGATCGTGCTCGATGTCGAGACCGGCGAAGTCATTGCCATGGCGTCGGCGCCGGATTTCGATCCGAACGATCCGAATGCGAGCGCCGCTGAAGGCTGGCTGAACCGCATGTCGAACGGCACCTTCGAGATGGGCTCGACCTTCAAGACCTTCACCATGGCGATGGCGCTGGATTCCGGAAAGGTGACGCTGCGCGATGCTTTCGACGCCAGCGCCCCGATCCGCATCGGCGGCTTCGTCATCCACGACTTCCACGGCCAGGGCCGCGTCCTGACCGTGCCTGAGATCTTCCAGTATTCGTCCAACATCGGCACGGCGAAGATCGCCGACCTTGTCGGCATCGACGCGCACAAGGAGTTCCTCACCCGCCTCGGCCTGCTCACCAAGATGCCGACCGAATTGCCTGAGGTGAAGTCGCCCAGCCAGCCAAAGGTCTGGAAGAAGATCAATTCCATTACGATCTCCTTCGGTCACGGCGTCTCGACGACGCCGCTGCAGACGGCGGTTGCCGGCGCGGCGCTGGTCAATGGCGGCAAGCTGATCGAGCCGACCTTCCTGCCACGGACGATCGAGCAGGCGGCTCTGGCGTCGACCACCGTCATCAAGAAGAGCACCAGCGACGACGTCCGCTTCCTGCTCGACTTCAACGGCTCGAAGGGCTCCGGTCGTACGGCACGCGTCCCAGGCTATGATGTCGGCAGCAAAACCGGCACGGCCGACAAGGTCGTCAATGGCCGCTATTCACACACCGCCAACTTCAATACCTTCCTCGCGGCTTTTCCGATCGACAATCCACGCTATGTTGTCATGAGTTTCTGCGACGAGCCGCAGACCGGGGAACATGGCGGCACGATTTCCGCCTTTACGGCAGCACCGATCGCACGTGACATCATCGCCCGTTCGGCGGCAATTCTCGGTGTACAACCGAAATTCGGTGAGGGTGGCTCCGCCTTGCTGGTGTCTTATTGAGATTGAATGGATATCGCGGTCGATTCGCGTGGGGCGGGCAGGCCTTGAACAAAAGAAGTAGACGCTATGAAATTGCGTGATCTCATCGGGACAGAATTTTCCGAATTGAGCGGACCGATCGACGGCGGTCTGGGCGACCTCGAGATAACGGGTTTGTCCGCCGACAGCCGCAAGATCGAGCCGGGGATGGCCTTCGTGGCGGTTGCCGGCACCAAGGCCGACGGCGCCGGTTTCGTGGCTGACGCGGCTGCGCGCGGTGCATCGGTCATTTTCGCCCAGCACGTCGCCGATGCGGGTCCTGTTCCCGTTCTCGCCGTGTCCGAGCCACGCCGCCTTCTGGCCTTGGCCGCCGCGCGTTTCTACGGGCGGCAGCCGGAGACCATGGTGGCGGTGACGGGTACGGCCGGCAAGACGTCCGTTGCTTCCTTCACGCGCCAGATCTGGGCCCATGCCGGCCAGCTTGCGGCGATGATCGGCACGACGGGCGTCATCTCGCCCAGTCGCAATGATTATGGTTCGCTGACCACGCCCGATCCGGTTTCGTTGCACAAGCTCCTGGCCGAACTCGCCGACGAGGGCGTGACCCATGCGGCAATGGAAGCATCGAGCCACGGGCTCGACCAGTTCCGCCTGGACGGCGTGCGCCTCAAGGCGGCCGGCTTTACCAATCTCGGCCGCGATCACATGGATTACCATCCGACCGTCGAAGCCTACATGGCCGCCAAGATGCGTTTGTTCGAAGCCTTGCTGCCGCCCGGATCGCCGGCCGTCATCTTCGCCGACGACGCCTGGTCGGATCAGGCGATTGCCGCGGCCCGTAAGGCTGGCCACGACATTCGCACGGTCGGGCGCAAGGGCGATTTTCTGACGCTGAAGCGGGTCGAACATTCGCGCCACAAACAGGTCGCCGAAGTGCATGTCGGCACCGACATCTTCGAAGTGCATATTCCGCTCGCCGGCGACTTCCAGATCGCCAATGCGCTGGTTGCCGCAGGCCTTGCGATCTCGACCGGCGTTCCAGCCTCGGTCGCCATGGCGGCCCTTGAAAAGCTGCAGGGGGCATCCGGCAGGCTCGAGCTGATCGGCCAGACACGTAGCGGCGCGCTCGCCTATGTCGATTACGCCCATAAGCCGGATGCGCTGGAAAATGTGCTTGCGGCAGTACGGCCATTCACGACCGGGCGTGTCATCGTGGTCTTTGGCTGCGGCGGCGACCGTGACCGGGGCAAGAGGCCGATCATGGGCGAGATCGCCTGCCGCTTGGCCGACGTGGTTATCGTGACCGACGACAATCCGCGCTCCGAGCAACCGGCCACCATCCGCGCTGAGATCATGGCAGCCGCCACCTGCGCCACCGAGATCGCAGATCGTGCCGAGGCGATACGGGCCGCTGTCGGCATGCTGCAGGCCGGCGATACGCTGATCGTAGCCGGCAAGGGACATGAGGAGGGCCAGACGGTCGCCGGTGTCACCTTGCCGTTCTCGGATCATGCCGAAGTGCGCCGGGCATTGGAGGAGATGACATCTTGAGCTGGCTCTGGACAAGCGAAGACCTGATCAACATCATGCATGGCCGGCCGATCGGCTCGCTGCCTGCGGGGATCACTGGAATTTCGATCGACAGCCGCTCTATCGGCGCGGGCGAGGCGTTCTTTGCCATCAAGGGTGACCGCGTCGACGGCCATGACTTTGCCAGCATGGCGATGGCCAATGGTGCGTCGTTGCTGGTCGTCAGCGAAGCGCGGCTGCCGGCGCTCGGCCGCCTGACGGTGCCGATGATCGTCGTCGAGGATGTGCTGGCCGCACTGACGACGCTCGGGATTGCCGGGCGCAATCGCTCGCGGGCGAAGATCGTCGCGGTCACCGGCTCGGTCGGCAAGACGACGACCAAGGAAATGCTGCGGCATGTGCTGTCGCCATCCGGCAAGGTGCATGCGTCCGTCGCCTCCTACAACAATCACTGGGGCGTGCCGCTGACGCTGGCGCGGATGCCGCTCGACAGCGACTTTGGCGTCTTCGAAGTCGGCATGAACCATCCCGATGAGATCCGTCCGCTTGTGAAGATGGTGAGGCCCCATGTGGCGATCATCACCACCGTCGCTGCCGCCCATCTCGGCAATTTCAAGAACATCAAGGAAATCGCGGCGGCCAAGGCGGAAATCTTCGAGGGGCTTGAGCCCGACGGCGATGTCATCCTTAACCGCGACAGCGATCAGTTCTCCTTCCTGGAACGCCAGGCGCAGGCGCTCGGCATCGGTCGCATCTACAGCTTCGGCCAGCACGCCAAGGCCGACTTCCGCATGGCCGAGTTCAACGGCTCGCAGGAGCGCTCGGCGCTCTGGCTGACGCTCGGCAACGAGACCTTCGAAATCGCCATCGGCGCTCCCGGTCGCCACATCGCCGAAAATGCGCTGGCGGTGCTCGGCGCGGTGACCTTGGTTGGTGCGGATCTCGACAGGGCGATCGAAGCTCTTGCAACCCTGCAGCCCGAGAAGGGCCGCGGCAAGCGCTACAAGCTCTCGATCGACAACGGCAGCTTCACGCTGATCGATGAAAGCTACAATGCCAACCCAGCCTCCATGCGGGCGGCGATTGCGCTCCTGGCTGCCGGTGCAGGCGAAAGCGGCGGTCGGCGCATCGCCGTGCTCGGCGACATGCTTGAAATGGGCGATCATGCGCGCAAGGTGCACGCCGATCTCGCAGTGCCGCTTCTGGCCGCCGGCATCGAGTATGTCTGGCTGGCGGGGCCGGAAATGCTGGCGCTGAAAGAGGCGCTTCCCGACACCGTCCATGTCGAATATCGCGAGACGACGGCGGCCCTCGTGGACTTCGTCCTCAAGGCTGTCACCTCGGGCGACACGCTGATGGTGAAGTCGTCGCTGGGGACCGGCTTCGGCAAGATTGTCGCGGCTTTGCTTGACAAATTTCCTGCATTTGCCGACACGAAGCCGCAAACCTAAACGAATTTTGACCCTAGAAAGGTCCCCTGATGCTGATCTGGCTCGTCGACATCTCTGAACATATAAAATTCTTCAATTTGTTCAGATACATCACGTTTCGCACCGGCGGCGCCTTGTTTACCTCGGCCCTGATCGTCTTCCTGTTCGGGCCGAGAATCATTGCTTCGCTGCGCCTGCGTCAGGGCAAGGGACAGCCGATCCGTGCCGACGGGCCGCAGACGCATTTCAAGAAGGCCGGCACGCCGACCATGGGCGGGCTGATGATCATTGCCGGCGTCGTCGGCTCCTGCCTGCTTTGGGCCGATCTTTCCAGCGTCTATGTCGTGGCCGTTCTGCTGGTCACGCTCGGTTTCGGCGCCATCGGATTCTATGACGATTATCTGAAGGTGACCAAGCAGAGCGACAAGGGCTTTTCGGGCCGCAAGCGCCTGTTCATCGAATTCGTCATTGCCTGCATTGCCGTCTACTTCATGATGCGTTCGGCGATTGCCTCCGGACCGGCCGGCTCGACCTTCGGCTCGTCGATCGCCTTTCCTTTCTTCAAGGACTTCATGATCAATCTCGGCATCTTCTTCGTGCTGTTCGGCGGTTTCGTCATCGTCGCGGCCGGTAACTCGGTCAACCTGACGGACGGGCTCGACGGCCTTGCCATCGTGCCTGTGATGATCGCGGCCGCGTCGTTCGGCGTCATCGCCTATCTCGCCGGCAATGCCGTGTTTGCCAACTACCTGCAGATCAACTTCGTGCCGGGCACCGGCGAATTGTCGGTCGTGCTCGGGGCGATGATTGGGGCAGGGCTCGGCTTCCTGTGGTTCAACGCGCCGCCGGCCGCCATCTTCATGGGCGACACCGGATCGCTGGCGCTGGGCGGCATGATCGGCACGGTTGCCGTCGCCACCAAGCATGAGATCGTCATGGCCATCATCGGCGGGCTGTTCGTGATGGAAACCCTGTCCGTCATCATCCAGGTGGGCTTCTTCAAGATGACTGGCCGCCGCGTCTTCCTGATGGCGCCGATCCATCACCATTTCGAGAAAAAGGGCTGGACGGAAAGTCAGGTCGTGATCCGCTTCTGGATCATCGCCGTCGTGCTCGCCATGGTCGGCCTCTCAACCCTGAAGCTGCGGTAAACAGAGATGATCCCGGTCACCACGCTCAAGGGGAAAAAAGTTGCGCTGTTCGGGCTCGGGGGCTCTGGCCTTGCGACCGCCCTTGCGCTGGTGGCGGGTGGCGCCATCGTCACCGCCTGGGACGACAATCCAGACAGCGTTGCCAAGGCAGCCAGCGCCGGCGTTCCAACGGCCGACCTCAGAACCATCGACTGGGCGGGGCTCTCGAGCTTCATCCTCTCGCCGGGCGTGCCGCTGACCCATCCTAAACCGCATTGGACGGTTGACCTCGCCCGATCCGCAGGTGTCGAGATCATCGGCGATGTCGAACTGTTTGTGCGCGAGCGTCGTGCCCACTCGCCGGATTGCCCGTTCATCGCCATAACGGGCACCAACGGCAAGTCGACGACGACGGCGCTGATCGCCCATATCCTGAAGTCCAGCGGCCGCGACACCCAGATGGGCGGCAATATCGGCACCGCCATCCTGACGCTCGATCCGCCGCGGGCAGAGCGCTACTACGTCGTTGAGTGCTCCTCCTACCAGATCGATCTGGCACCGACGCTGAACCCGACGGCCGGAATCCTGCTCAATTTGACCCCCGATCACCTCGACCGGCACGGAACGATGCAGCATTACGCCGACATCAAGGAGCGGCTGGTTGCCGGCAGCGGTACGGCCATCGTCGGCGTCGACGACAGTCACTCGACCCTCATTGCCGACCGCATCGAGCGGGCCGGAAGCAAGGTCGTGCGCATCTCGCGGCGCCAGGTGCTGGCGGACGGTCTCTATGCCGAGGGCAGCCGCATCGTCCAGGCCTCGACGGCAGCGACGTCCGATGTCGCCGAGCTCGACGGCATCCAGACGCTGCGCGGCGGCCACAACGCCCAGAACGCAGCCGCGGCCATCGCCGCCTGCCTCGCTGTCGGGGTTTCGGTCGCGGACATCCAGGCCGGTCTTACATCCTTCCCGGGGCTCAAGCATCGCATGCAGCCGGTCGCACGTCGCGGCAAGGTGGTCTTCGTCAACGATTCCAAGGCGACCAATGCCGATGCGGCGGCGCCCGCCTTGTCGAGCTACGACCGGATCTACTGGATTGCCGGTGGTCTGCCGAAGGAGGGAGGCATCACCTCGCTCGCGCCGCTGTTTTCCCGCATCGCCAAGGCCTATCTCATCGGCGAAGCGGCACCGGCCTTTGCGGCGACGCTCGGCGAGGCCGTCCCTTACGAAATTTCCGGCACGCTCGACCGTGCCGTCCTGCATGCGGCTGCCGACGCGGCGCTGGATCCGGGCGAAACGGCTGCCGTCATGCTATCACCGGCTTGCGCAAGTTTCGATCAATACAAGAACTTCGAGGTCAGAGGGGATTCCTTCGTCGGACATGTGTCGGCGCTGGAAGGGATCACCATGCTGATCGGTTCGCCAACAGGAGGCGCATGAGATGGTAAGCCGCGTAGACCGTGGGGCCCTGGCCGATTGGTTCTGGACCATCGATCGTTTTTTCCTCGGAATTTTCATCCTGCTGCTGGGCATCGGCTTCATGCTGTCCTTTGCCGCATCGCCGGCGGTGGCGACGCGCATCGGGCTCGAGCCCTTCCACTTCGTCAAGCGCCATGCCGCCTTCCTGATCCCGGCGATCGCCGTGATGATCGGTATCTCGTTCCTGACGCCGCGCCAGGTGCGCCGGACGGCTGTCATCATCCTCGTCGTGTCATTGGCGATGATGCTGTTTGCGCTGTTCTTCGGCGTCGAGGTCAAGGGATCGCGCCGCTGGGTCAATCTGGCCAGCCTGTCGATCCAGCCGTCCGAATTCATGAAGCCGGCCTTCGTCGTCGTCTGCGCCTGGCTGTTCGCCGAGCATGCCCGCCAGCCGGAAATTCCGGGCAACCTGTTTGCCATCATCCTGTTCGGCATCGTCGCCTCGCTATTGGTTGCCCAGCCTGACCTTGGCCAAACCATCCTGACGTCCGCCGTCTGGGCCGGCATGTTCTTCATGGCCGGCATGCCCTGGCTGTGGATCTTCGTGCTCGGTGGCATGGGCGTGGGCGGTCTTTTCAGCGCCTACTATGTCTTCCCGCACGTGGCGTTGCGTATCGACAAGTTCCTGACCGGCGAGGGCGATACCTTCCAGGTCGACACGGCGCGCGAGGCGATCGTGCGCGGCGATTGGTTCGGCGTCGGTCCCGGCGAGGGCATCGTCAAGCGCATCATTCCCGACGCCCATACCGACTTCATCTTCTCGGTTGCGGCCGAGGAATTCGGCATCATCTTCTGCATGGCCCTGGTCTTTATCTTCGCGGTTCTGGTGCTGCGCGGCCTGTCGCATGCTTATCGCGAAAAGAACGACTTCAACCGGTTCGCGGTTGCCGGCCTGGTGCTGCAGATCGGTATCCAGTCGATCATCAATGTCGGCGTGAACCTGCAGCTGCTGCCGGCCAAGGGCATGACGCTGCCGCTGATCTCCTACGGTGGCTCGTCGATGATCGCCATTTGCGTCACGGCCGGCTTCATCCTGGCGCTGACCCGTCATCGGCCGGAAAAGCGCATGCAGGAACGCAGCCTGTTCCGTGTGACCCACGGAATTCCGGCGGAGTGATGCGATGAGCAAAGGTATCATTTTTCTCGCCGCCGGCGGCACCGGCGGCCATCTCTTTCCGGCCGAGGCGCTGGCCTACAAGCTGCGCGACCGTGGCTACTCAGTCCATCTCGTGACCGATAGCCGTGCCGAGCGCTATGCCGGCTCCTTTCCGGCAGACGAGATCCACGTGGTCCCCTCGGCGACCATCGGTTCCAAAAATCCCGTCAAGCTCGCCCGCTCGCTCTTGACGCTTTGGAGCGGGATGCGCGCCGCGCGCAAACTGATCCGCAATATCCGCCCGTCCTGCGTTGTCGGCTTTGGCGGCTACCCGACCATTCCGCCCCTGCTGGCCGCGACACGCATGGGCATCCCGTCCGTCATCCACGAACAGAACGCCGTCATGGGCCGCGCCAACAAGGCGCTCGCCGGGCGCGTGCAGGCGATTGCTGGCGGATTTCTTCCCGAAAACGGTGGCGCCTATCCCGAGAAGACGGTCACGACAGGCAATCCGGTGCGACCGGCGGTCCTCGAGGCGGCGAAGCGTCCCTATGTTCCCTCCGGTCCGGACGAGCCGTTCAACCTCGTCGTGTTCGGCGGCAGTCAGGGCGCGCAGTTCTTTTCCAAGGCGATCCCGACGGCCGTCAGCCTGCTGGAGGAGCCCTTGCGCAATCGGCTGCGGATCACGCAGCAGGTGCGGGTCGAGGACATGGCGACCGTCAACAATTGTGTCGTTCACCTGCAGATGGGAGCCGAGATCGCGCCGTTCTTCAATGACATGGCCGATCGGATCGGCGCGGCGCATCTGGTGATCTGCCGCTCCGGCGCTTCCACTGTCTCGGAGATCGCGGTCATCGGCCGTCCGGCCATCCTGGTGCCCTATCCCTACGCGCTCGATCACGACCAGGCGGCAAACGCTGCAGCCCTTGCCGCCAATGGCGGTGCCAAGGTCATTGCCCAGTCCGAACTGTCGGCCGAAAAACTGTCGGCAATCCTGCGCGGCTCGCTGAATTCGCCTGAGAAGCTCGCCAAGATGGCGGCTGCTGCGAAATTGACGGGTAAGCCCGATGCGGCAAACTTGCTCGCCGACCTGGTAGAGGCTATTGCCGACAAACGTTCAATTGCAGAATTCAAGGGGGCAGGCGCATGAAGCTGCCTAAGGCCATTGGCCTCGTACATTTCATCGGTATCGGCGGCATCGGCATGAGCGGCATTGCCGAGGTGCTGCACAATCTCGGCCACAAAGTTCAGGGCTCGGACCAGGCTGAGAGCGCCAATGTCCAGCGGTTGCGCGCCAAGGGCATCGAGGTCTTCGTCGGCCACAAGGCGGAAAATCTCGGCGAGGCCGAGGTGGTGGTCGTGTCGACGGCCATCAAAAAGAGCAACCCGGAACTCATCGCCGCCCGCGAAAAGCTGCTGCCGGTGGTTCGTCGCGCCGAAATGCTGGCCGAGCTGATGCGCTTCCGCAATGCCATCGCCATCGGCGGGACGCATGGCAAGACGACAACGACCTCCATGGTGGCAACGCTGCTGGAAGCCGGCGGGCTCGACCCGACCGTCATCAACGGCGGCATCATCAATGCCTACGGCACCAACGCCCGCATGGGTGAGGGCGAATGGATGGTCGTCGAGGCCGACGAATCGGACGGCACCTTCCTGAAACTGCCGGCCGATGTCGCCGTCATCACCAATATCGATCCCGAGCATCTCGATCACTACGGCACCTTTGACGCGGTTCGCAACGCCTTCCGGCAATTCGTTGAAAATGTGCCTTTTTACGGTTTCGGCGTGCTTTGCCTCGATCACCCGGAAGTCCAGACGCTGGTCGGTCGCATCGAGGATCGCAAGGTGATCACCTATGGTGAAAACCCGCAGGCCGACGTGCGGTTCATGAATGTCCGCATCGACGGGACCCGCTCGCTGTTCGATATCGAAATCCGTCGTCGGCGGACAGGCCAGGTCATTTCGATCAAGGACCTCGTGCTGCCGATGCCCGGTCGCCATAACATTGCCAATGCGACGGCGGCCATTGCGGTCGCCAATCGTTTGGGCATCTCCAGTGCCGATATCGCCAAAGGCCTCGCTGCATTCGGCGGCGTCAAGCGGCGCTTCACGCTGACGGGCGAATGGAATGGCGTACGGATCTTCGACGACTACGGTCATCATCCCGTCGAGATCAAGGCCGTGCTGAAGGCGGCGCGCGAATCCTGCTCCGGGCGCATCATTGCCGTCCACCAGCCGCACCGATTCTCGCGCCTGTCGAGCCTTTTCGAGGAATTCGCAGCCTGCTTCAACGATGCCGACAGCATCTTCCTGGCGCCCGTCTATTCCGCCGGCGAGGAACCGATCGAGGGGATCGATTCCGAAGCGCTTGTGTCGCGCATCAAGGCCGGCGGCCATCGCGACGCCCGCTACCTGCAATCGCCCGATCGTCTCGCTGGAATGGTCGCAGAGATTGCAAAGCCGGGCGATTTTGTGGTTTTGTTAGGGGCTGGCAGCATAACCTACTGGGCAGCAGCATTGCCGCAGGAATTGGAAAGCATTTCGGGTCAATCCGCATGAAACAGGTGAATGGTGAAAAGCTCCTCGCGTCTCTGGGCGAGGGCATCAAGGATATCCGTGGACGGCTGACGCCCGACGCGCCGATGGATCGCGTCACCTGGTTTCGCGCCGGCGGCCTGGCGGAACTGATGTTCCAGCCGCATGATGCCGACGACCTGGTCACCTTCCTGAAGATCCTGCCGGGGGATGTTCCGCTCACGGTCGTGGGCGTCGGCTCCAATATCCTGGTGCGCGACGGCGGCATACCCGGCGTGGTGCTGCGGCTTTCCGCCAAGGGTTTTGGTGGCGTGGAGCTGGTCGGCGAGAACAGGATCAAGGCTGGCGCCATCTGCCCCGACAAGCATGTCGCGGCGATGGCCATGGACCACGGCATTGGTGGCTTTCACTTTTTCTATGGCATACCCGGATCGATCGGCGGCGCAGCGCGCATGAATGCCGGCGCCAATGGTGTCGAGACCCGCGACCGGTTGGTCGAGGTGCACGCGGTCGACCGCAACGGCGACAGGCATGTGCTCACCAACGCCGAGATGGGCTATACCTATCGGCATTCCTCGGCGCCGAAGGACCTGATCTTTACCGACGTGGTGTTCGAGGGCTATGCCGAGGACAAGGCGAAAATCCGGGCCGACATGGACGCCGTCCGCAGTCACCGCGAGACGGTGCAGCCGGTTCGTGAAAAGACAGGCGGTTCGACCTTCAAGAACCCTCCTGGGCTTTCGGCCTGGGAAGTGATCGACGAGGCGGGCTGCCGTGGCCTGGTCATCGGCGGTGCGCAGATGTCGTCGCTGCATTGCAATTTCATGATCAACATGGGCCAGGCGACCGGCTATGACCTTGAATATCTCGGCGAGCAGGTGCGCCGCGAGGTGTTCGAGAAGTCGGGCGTCAAGCTCGAATGGGAAATCAAGCGCCTCGGCACCTTCATGGATGGCCGGGAGGTGCGCCCGTTTCAGGGTGTTACGGCGGAGTAGCGACAGCGGGGGCGTTCATGGCCTTGGTATACAATGAGCGTATAAAGCTTTCGGCGCAGGCAATCGATCGTTTGTCTACAGCCTGTGCTGCGGCAGGCTTCGTTGCGCCAGCCGTATCATTGTCTAATGGTGGAGCATTTCCCGCGCTGTCATGGCCGATCGTCATCTCAACGATCACTTGGCTTTTTATGGCTGTGATCCTACATTTGTGTGGAAGACACCTACTCGGGAGGTTGCAGCCATGAATTCAGCGACGTTTTTCTTCCTGTATATCTTGCCTGTGGTCATTGCCGGCAGTGTATGGGCGGCTGTTCTTATTACAGAGCCTCGCCAAGATACAAACAAGCGCCCGCCGACTGGGAATTAGGCTTTAATTCCTTCAACAAAAAAGGCCGCGAAACCTGAGTTTCGCGGCCTTTTTCGTTGAAGCTCGGCGTTGTCAGATTTCTTCGTTGCCCGACAAGAGGATGCAGACCAGCGTGATCAGGGCCGCGACTGCCATGTAGTAGCCGACATAGGCCAAGCCGTAGGTGCTGGCGAGCCAGGTGGCGATGTAGGGGGCCAGCGAGGCGCCGAAGATGCCGGCGAAGTTGAAGGTGATGGAAGCGCCGGTGTAACGCACGGCGGTCGGGAACGGCGCGGCGAGCGCCGTGCCGATCGGTCCGTAGGTCATGCCCATCAGGGCCATGCTGAGAGCAGCGAAGATGTAGATCTCGGTGATGCCGCCGGTCAGGAGCGTTGGCAGGAAGAACGAGAACAGGCCAATGCCGACAGTCGTTGCGACCAGCACCGTCCGGCGACCGAAGATATCCGACAGTTTGCCGGCGATCGGGCAGAATATGCCGAAGAACACCGAGGCAACGATCTGCACCAGCAGGGCATCGAGGAAGCTGATCTTCAGGACCTTGACGTTATAGGAGAGGAGATAGGCGGTGCCGATGTAGAATAGCACGAAGGTTGCCAGCGCCACGAAGGTGCCGAGTATCAGGCTGCGCTTGTGGTTCTTGAAAATCTCGACCACGGGAACGGCGACGCGTTCGTGCTTGGCGACAGCCTCGCTGAATTCCGCCGTCTCGGTAATCGACAGGCGGACCCACATGCCGATGCCGATGAGGACGATCGAGGCGATGAACGGGACGCGCCAGCCCCAGGTGATGAAGTCCTCCTGGGAGATGAAGTGCAGCAGCAGCCAGAAGACCGAGGATGACAGAAACAGGCCGACCGGTGCGCCAAGCTGCGGGAACATGCCGTACCAGGACCGCTTGCCTTCAGGGGCATTCTCAGTCGCCAGCAACACCGCGCCGCCCCACTCGCCACCGAGGCCAAAGCCCTGGCCGAACCGGCAGAGCGCCAGCAGCAGCGGTGCTGCGACGCCGATCGAGGCGTAAGACGGAAGAAAGCCGATAAGTACGGTCGAAACGCCCATGGTCATCAAGGCGGCGACAAGGGTCACCTTGCGGCCGATGCGGTCACCGAAATGGCCGAAGACGATGGCGCCGATTGGCCGTGCGAAGAAGGCTATCGAGAAGGTAGCGAAGGACTGGAGCACCGCCGAGGTCGGGTCGCTGCTCGGGAAGAACAGCGTCGGGAACACCAGGACAGCAGCTGTCGCATAGACATAGAAGTCGAAGAATTCGATCGTGGTACCGATCAGGCTCGCCAGCAGGACGCGCGCGGGCGAATTCAAGGCAGTCTTGTTTTGCGACGAGGGAGCCGGCGATAGCGGCGATATCGCTTGTGTCATGTTCTAACCAATCCGGAATGCTAAGTTCAACTTAACGGCCCATAACGCAATTTAAGGTCCGCGCAAACGCAAAAGTGGCAATTTTCCGGCCGAAATCGTTGGTGCGCCGCACAAAAATGTCGCGTCTGGTTTGTTTGCATGGCCGCGGTGCTTTCCGCGATAAGCGCGGGGAGAAACCGATCTGCATTTTTGTCGAAGGCCGGCACCGGCGCCATCGGCCCCAAGCCCCGGATGAGCTGAACGCGGGCAGTCTCATTTCCGGAAAATTGATAAGTCGCTCTTGCCACAGGCTTAAACCTCTGATTCCAAGAGGGGAAATCGGGTGCTTCGATTTGATTCTTTTGTGCTGGAGAGGCCGAAAGATGCAGGAGGTTAACGAAAGTAAACGCTTCGTTAACTATAATCGGGCTCTAATGGGGCTGTAACGAAGCGGGTGGAGTCGCCCGGTAAAAGCTTCGGGCAAGCGTCCCGGCCTAGGGACTGATGTTTTCTTTGGGGTGTATTGATGAGCCAGAAGCATGTTGCCGTCCTGTTCGGCGGTTTTTCCTCGGAGCGGCCGGTGAGCCTTTCCTCGGGGAAGGCATGCGCTGCAGCTCTAGAAGGGCAGGGCTACAAGGTTTCGCTCGTCGACGTCGAGCGCGACATCTCCGCCCGTCTGGCTGAGCTTGCCCCCGATGTCGTCTTCAATGCGCTGCATGGGCCATTCGGCGAAGACGGGACCATTCAGGGCGTCCTCGAATATCTGCAAATTCCTTATACACACTCCGGCGTTGCCGCCTCGGCGTTGGCGATGGACAAGGCGCGCGCCAAGCTGGTCGCCAGGGACGCGGGCGTTCCTGTGGCCGAATCGCTTGTCATGAACCGCTTCGCGTTCGGGTCCGAACATCCGATGCCGGCGCCCTATGTCGTCAAGCCGGTCCGCGAAGGGTCGAGCTTCGGTGTGGTCATCGTTCAGGAGGGTCAGGCGCATCCGCCGCAGGTTATCACGTCGTCGGAATGGCGCTACGGCGATGAGGTTCTGGTGGAGCGTTACATCGGCGGCCGCGAGTTCACCTGTGGCGTCATGGGCGATGTCGCGCTCGGGGTCACCGAGATCGTGCCGCAGGGTCACAGCTTCTATGATTATGACTCGAAATACGCCGCCGGGGGATCGAAGCACGTAATTCCGGCGGAAATTTCACCAAATATTTACCAAAAAATACAAAGATTAGCGTTAACGGCGCATCAAGCAATCGGCTGCCGCGGGGTCACACGATCAGATTTCCGCTACGACGAGCGCTTTTCCGAAGATGGTGAGCTTATCTGGCTGGAGATCAACACGCAGCCCGGAATGACCCCGACTTCACTTGTGCCGGAAATGGCCGGCCACGCCGGCTACTCGTTTGGCGAATTTCTCCGGTGGATGGTGGAGGACGCGTCATGTTTGCGCTGACGGTCAAGAGGATGAAGCATTCGCGCCACCGCGCTCCGGTGGTGACGGATTTGCCGGAGGACCTGTTCGTCCTGCCGCGGCCGCTCCGCCGCGCCGTGCGTTTCTTGGTGAGTCTCGGTTCAGGGCGCATCTATGTGCCGGCGCACCTCGGTACTGTCTCGGCGCTGGCATTCTTTGCGGCGACCGGTCTCTACGGCATGTCGCTCGGTGGTCACACCCAGACGGTTGCCCAGGCGACGACCGCTGCTGCCGGCTTTGCCATCGAAGATGTCAAGGTTTCCGGCAATGATCAGACCTCGGAAATCGAGATCCTGCAGCTGCTCGGCCTCGATGGCACAACCTCGCTCGTGGCGCTCGATGTCGATGCTGCCCGCCAGAAGATTGCCAGCCTGCCATGGGTCGAGAACGTCGAGGTCCGCAAGGTTTACCCGAAGACGATCGAAGTGAAGCTCAAGGAAAAGGCCGCTTACGGCATCTGGCAGCATGGAGCCGAACTGTCTCTGATCGAGCAGAACGGCACCGTGATCGCGCCGCTTCGCGACAACAAGTTTGCGACCCTGCCGTTGTTCGTCGGCCGCGATGCGGAAACGGCCGCGACCTCGGTTGGTGACATGTTTGCCGCCTGGCCGGATCTTCGCAGCCACGTCAAGGCGTTCGTGCGCGTCGCCGGTCGCCGCTGGGATCTCTATCTCGACAGCGGCATCGTCATCAAGCTGCCGGAAGACGGCCTCTCGCAGGCGCTGGCCAAGCTCGCGAAGCTCGACAAGGAGCAAAATCTGCTGGCGCGCGACATCGCCGCTGTCGATCTTCGATTGGAAGATCGCACGACGGTCGAGTTGACGCCGGATGCAATGGTGCGTCGCCAGGCGGCGCTGGATTTGAGAACCAAGGCTCTGAAAAAGGCGGGACAAGACACATGAGCTTATTCGGTTCGTCCCATTTCGGTCTGCCGCGTCTGAAGCCGCTTTCGTCGAAGCGGTCGCATATCGTTTCGGTGCTGGACATCGGCTCGACCAAGATCGTCTGCATGATCGGGCGGCTGACGCCGCGCGAGGAGACGCAGGTACTTCCCGGCCGCACGCATAACGTAGAGGTCATCGGTATAGGTCATCAGCGCTCGCGCGGCATCAAGACCGGCGTCATCGCCGATCTCGACGCGGTCGAAGGCGTCATTCGTCTCGCCGTCGACGCTGCGGAGCGCATGGCTGGCCTGACGGTCGAAAGCCTGATCGTGAACGTCTCGGCCGGGCGCCTCGGCAGCGACATCTATACCGCCACCATCGATCTCGGCGGCCAGGAAGTCGAAGCCAACGATTTGAAGAAGGTTCTGACGGCCGCCTGCCAGCAGTCGCTGCGCCAGGACCGTGCCATCCTGCACTCGCTGGCAACCGGTTATTCGCTCGACGGCGAGCGCGGCGTGCGCGATCCGCTGTCGATGTTCGGCGATGCGCTCGGTGTCGACATGCATGTGGTAACGGCCGAACGCTCGGCGTTGCGCAACCTCGAGCTCAGCGTCAACCGCGCCCATCTCTCGGTCGAGGGCATGGTGGCGACGCCTTATGCCAGCGGTCTTGCGGCTCTGGTCGACGACGAGGTCGAACTCGGCTGCGCCGCCATCGACATGGGCGGCGGTACGACAACGATCTCGGTTTTCGCCGAAGGCAAGCTGGTGCACACGGATGCCGTCAGCATCGGCGGCCATCACGTCACCACCGATCTGGCCCGCGGCCTGTCGACGCGCATCGAGGATGCGGAACGGCTGAAGGTCGTGCACGCCTCGGCGCTGCCCAATCCGGGCGACGACCGCGAAATGATTTCCATCCCGCCGATCGGCGAAGATGACCGCGACCAGCCGACCCAGGTGCCGCGTGCGCTGGTGTCGCGCATCGTCAGCGCCCGTATCGAGGAAACGCTGGAGCTGATCCGCGACCGCATCCAGCGCTCGGGCTTCAGCCCGATCGTCGGCAAGCGCGTCGTTCTGACCGGCGGTGCCAGCCAGCTGACCGGCCTGCCTGAGGTGGCCCGGCATATCCTGGCGCGCAACGTTCGCATCGGCCGCCCGATGGGCGTCTCCGGCCTGCCGACGGCAGCCAAGGGACCGGCCTTTTCGACGGCAGTGGGCCTGATGATCTACCCGCAGGTGGCGGATCTTGAAACCCACATGGGCGGCAGCGGACTGCTTTCGTCGCTCGGCGGCAACAACAGCCGCATTGCCCGGGTAGGGCAGTGGCTGAAGGAAAGTTTTTGAATTTCCGGGCCGGGCGGCAGCGCCTTCCGGCACGGGTGAGCACATTGAGTGAATTGGCTGGCGTGGCGACGCGGTCATAGACAAGAAGGAACGGTACCATGACGATCAAGCTGCAGAAGCCAGACATCACCGAGCTCAAGCCCCGCATCACCGTGTTCGGTGTTGGTGGCGGTGGCGGCAATGCCGTCAACAACATGATCACGGCCGGCCTCCAGGGCGTCGACTTCGTGGTTGCCAACACGGACGCCCAGGCGCTGACCATGACGAAGGCTGAGCGGATCATCCAGCTCGGCGTCAACGTCACGGAAGGTCTCGGCGCCGGCTCGCAGCCGGAAGTCGGTCGCGCTGCCGCTGAAGAGTGCATCGACGAGATCGTCGACCACCTGCAGGGCACGCATATGTGCTTCGTCACCGCCGGCATGGGCGGCGGCACCGGCACCGGTGCTGCTCCCGTCGTCGCCCAGGCCGCCCGCAACAAGGGCATCCTGACCGTTGGCGTCGTCACCAAGCCGTTCCACTTCGAAGGCGGTCGCCGCATGCGTCTGGCCGAAATGGGCATCCAGGAACTGCAGAAGTCGGTCGACACGCTGATCGTCATCCCGAACCAGAACCTGTTCCGCATCGCCAACGACAAGACGACCTTCGCCGATGCGTTCGCCATGGCCGACCAGGTTCTCTACTCGGGCGTTGCCTGCATCACCGACCTGATGGTCAAGGAAGGCCTCATCAACCTCGACTTCGCCGACGTTCGCTCCGTCATGCGCGAAATGGGCCGTGCGATGATGGGCACCGGCGAAGCATCCGGCAACGGCCGCGCCATGCAGGCCGCCGAAGCTGCGATCGCCAACCCGCTGCTCGACGAAACCTCGATGAAGGGCGCGCAGGGCCTGCTGATCTCGATCACCGGCGGTCGCGACCTGACGCTGTTCGAAGTCGACGAAGCCGCGACCCGCATCCGCGAGGAAGTCGATCCGGACGCCAACATCATCCTCGGCGCGACCTTCGACGAATCGCTTGAGGGCATCATCCGCGTCTCCGTCGTGGCCACCGGCATCGACCGCGCGATGAACATGGCGGCCGAACGCAACATGGAGCTGCGCTCCATGCCGAAGCCGATTGTCCGTCCTTCCGCGGCCGTTGCTCCGGCACCGGCCGCTGCTCAGCCTGCCTTTGTCGCGCAGGCACCGAAGGCCGCCGATCCGATCGCCCAGACCATTCGCATGGCTGAAGCAGACATGGAACGCGAGCTGGAAATGCTCTCCGCCCGTCAGCCGGCCCCGGCTCAGCAGCCGGTCGCCCATCAGCCGGTCGTGCAGGAAGAAACCTTCCGTCCGCAGAGCCGTCTGTTTGCCGCGGCCCCTGAGGCAGCCCCCGTCCTGCGCCAGCCGGCAGCGGCTCCGCAGCCGGCTCCGGTGATGCAGCAGCCTGTCATGCAGGCTCCGCAGCCGGCACCGATGCGCCAGGAGCCGACAATCCGTCAGGCGCCTGAGCCGGTCCGCATGCCGAAGGTCGAGGACTTCTCGCCGGTCGTCAAAGCCGAGATGGACCATCGCGCCCAGCCGCATCCGGTTGCCCCGGAAGAGCGTGGTCCGATGGGCCTGCTGAAGCGAATCACCAATTCGCTCGGCCGCCGCGACGAGGACGATGTCTCCGCCGACATGACGGCGCCGGCTCCGACGGCTGCTTCCCAGCAGCGTCGTCCGCTGTCGGCCGAAGCCAGCCTCTACGCACCGCGTCGTGGCCAACTCGACGATCACGGCCGTCAGCAGCCGCAGGCGCGGGTCAGCAATGAGGACGACCAGCTCGAAATCCCTGCCTTCCTTCGTCGGCAGTCTAACTAAGCGAACAGGCTAGCAGCCATTGGCACCCGGCGTGAATCTTCGCGCCGGGTACTTTTTTTTGGAGGCCGGACTCTTCCCAATTCCCCATTCATTTCAGTGACCTGATTCCGTTACACAGCGAAAGAAACAGTGATTTGGAATGGTGCGGCGTGGCGCGTATGTAGGTGCCATGAGACGCATGTAATCGAATCTGCAGACGGATAGCATTTCGATTTCATGCACTAATTGACCGGGCAGACACATAACCAGCCTCTACTTGGATGTGCGTTAGGTACCGTAAGATAAGGCAGAACGTAAATGGCAATTGGATTGCTGGGCTTTCAGACGACTATTGCAGCCCCCCTGACACTGTCCGGAATCGGCGTTCACTCGGGCGCCAACGTGTCGATCACGTTCCTGCCCGCCGAGGCCGATACCGGCGTCGTCTTCCAGCGCATGCACGACAATGGTGATGTGACCGAGCTCCGCGCCGTGTCCTCGCAGGTCGGCAACACCGATCTCTGCACCGTTCTCGGTTTTTCCGCCGCCCGTTCGGTAGCGACCGTCGAGCACGTCATGGCTGCGATCTATGCCATGGGTCTCGACAACGTGCTGATCGAAGTGAATGGCGCCGAAATGCCGATCATGGACGGCAGCTCCTATCCTTTCGTCGAAGCCTTCGAGCAGACCGGCATCGTGCCGCTCGGCGTCAAGCGCCGCTACATCCGCATCGTCAAGCCCGTGCGTATCGAATCCGGTGGCTCCTGGTGCGAATTCCGCCCCTATGACGGCACGCGCTTCGAAGTCGAGATCGACTTCGATTGCCCGCTGATCGGTCGCCAGAAGTGGGAAGGCGACATGAACGCCAAGACGTTCAAGGCCGAACTTTCGCGGGCCCGCACCTTCGGCTTCATGAGCGATGTCGAACGCCTCTGGGCATCCGGCCACGCGCTCGGCTCTTCGCTCGAGAATTCGGTCGTGATTTCCGACGACAACACCGTCATCAACGTCGAAGGCCTGCGCTATGCCAAGGACGAGTTCGTGCGCCACAAGACGCTCGATGCCGTCGGCGACCTGGCGCTGGCCGGGACGCAGTTCATTGGCTGCTACCGCTCCTATCGCGGTGGCCACAAGATGAATGCCAATGCCCTGAAGGCGTTGCTCAACGACACCTCGGCCTACGAAGTTGTCGAGACGTCGGCACCGCGCCGCAAGCCGGCCGCGCGTGACTTTGTCACCGTCAACGCCCCCGAATTTGCGCCTTGGTCCGCATGACCTCCAGATAATGTTTTGACCAAGGCGGCCGCCTCCGAAAGGGGGCGGCTTTTTCTTGGGGTGAACCAAACGGGCAGGTGAGGGAAGTGCTTTTATATCGCTTGCGCGCCACAAAAATGCATTAATGGTTCATCATTGCGTTGCCCTGACGACGCTTTTGTGGATAGAAACGCGGGCCGGTAGCACTCGTTTTTTGTCTTGGCGGTAATTGGGATTTTCCGAATGGGTTTTGCAGGATCTGAAAGCATGAAGATTACAGCGCGGGCTCTGCTCGTCACGCTTCTCCTCGCAGGGACCAGCGCGTTCGTTTCCGGTTGCCAGTCCGACAAGGACATCGACATCACCAAGCTCGGCGTCGATCTCGATCCGCCGGAGCAGCTGTACAATCAGGGGCTTGCCAACATCAAGGCGGGCAACATGGGCGAGGCCGGCAAGAAATTCGATGCCATCACCCGCCAGGAGCCGTTTTCCGACTGGGGCCGCAAGGCCCTGGTTATGAGCACCTTCGTCAAGTATCGCACCGCCAACTACGACGATGCCGTGACCACCGGCAACACCTACATGAAACAATACCCGCGCTCGGACGATGCCGCCTATGTGCAGTATCTGATCGGCGCGTCCTACGCCAAGCAGATCGTCAGCGTCACCCAGGATCAGCGCGCTTCGCAGCAGACCATCGAGGCGATGCAGAAGGTGGTCGACAACTATCCGAAGTCCGAATATGTCGACGACGCGCAGACGAAGATCCGTTTCGCGAAGGATCAGCTCGCCGGCAAGGAAATGCAGATCGGGCGCTATTATCTGGAGCGCAAGGATTATCTGGCCGCCATCTCGCGCTTCCGGGTCGTCGTCGAAAACTATCCGACAACAAACCAGATCGAGGAAGCGCTGGCGCGTCTCGTCGAAGCCTATTATGCGATGGGTATCGTCGAGGAAGCGCAGACAGCCGCCGCCGTGCTCGGTCACAATTACCCGGACAGCCAGTGGTACGCAGACTCCTTCAAGCTGCTGAAGAGCGGCGGTGTCGAGCCCCGCGAAAATGGCGGATCGTGGATTGCGCGCGCCGGCAAGAAGCTTGTTCTTGGCAGCAGTTGAGATTTAAGAAGAGATGCTTGTCCAGCTTTCGATCCGCGATATCGTCCTGATCGAACGGCTGGACCTTGCCTTTGAAAAGGGCCTGTCTGTCCTGACCGGAGAGACAGGCGCCGGCAAATCGATCCTGCTCGACAGCCTGTCGCTGGCCATGGGCGGCCGTGGTGACGGCGGGCTTGTGCGTCATGGCGAGGAACGCGGCCAGATCACTGCCGTCTTCGACGTCGCCATGGACCACGGTGCCCGCAAGCTGCTCCGCGAAAACGGCATCGACGACGATGGCGACCTCATTTTCCGCCGCACCCAATCCGCCGACGGCCGCACCAAGGCCTATGTCAACGACCAGCCGCTCAGCGTCCAGCTGATGCGCCAGGCCGGACAGCTGCTGGTCGAGATCCACGGCCAGCACGACGACCGCGCGCTGGTCGACACCAATGCCCACCGCACGCTGCTCGATGCCTTTGCCGGTCTCACCGAAGAGGTTCAGACTGTCTCCGGCCTCTACCGCATCTGGCGAGACAGCGAGCGGGCGCTCAAGAGGCACCGCGAGAAGATCGAGGCTGCCGCCCGCGAGGCCGATTACCTGCGCGCTTCTGTGGAGGAACTGGAAGCCCTGTCACCGCAGGATGGGGAAGAGGACGATCTCGCCGAACGGCGCTCGAAGATGATGAAGGCCGAGCGAATCGCCGGCGATATTTCGGAAGCCTCCGAATTCCTGAACGGCAATGCCTCGCCGGTGCCGCATATCGCTTCGCTGGTGCGCCGTCTCGAGCGCAAGAGCCAGGAGGCGCCCGGCCTGCTGGAAGATACCGTGGCGCTGCTGGATGCGGCCCTCGACCAGCTGTCGAACGCCCAGATGGAAGTCGAGACGGCACTGCGCAAGACGGAATACGATCCGCGCGAGCTGGAGCGCGTCGAGGAGCGGCTGTTTGCGCTGCGCGGCGCGGCACGCAAATATTCGGTGCCGGTCACCGGTTTGCCGGACCTTGCCGAAAAGATGATGGCCGATCTGGCCGAGGTCGATGCCGGCGAGGAGAAGCTCGCCAAGCTCGATGCCGAGCTGACGGTTGCAAAGGGCCATTTCGACGCGGCGTCAGGCCAGCTGTCGGCCAAGCGCCACAACGCGGCGTCAGCGCTCAGCGACGCCGTCATGGCGGAACTGCCGGCTCTGAAGCTCGAGCGGGCCCGCTTCATGGTCGAAATCACCAGCGACACGGGGACGGCCACGGCCGAGGGCATCGATGTCGTTGAATTCCATGTCCAGACCAATCCTGGGACCCGTCCTGGACCGATCATGAAGGTTGCCTCCGGCGGCGAGCTGTCGCGATTCCTGCTGGCGCTGAAGGTGGCGCTGGCCGACCGGGGCTCGGCACCGACGCTGGTCTTCGACGAAATCGACACTGGCGTCGGCGGTGCCGTGGCCGATGCCATCGGCCAGCGGCTGAAGCGGCTGTCGGAGAAGGTGCAGGTTCTGTCCGTCACCCACGCGCCGCAGGTGGCAGCACGGGCGGCGACGCACCTTTTGATCTCCAAGGGGCCGTCAGCCGACGGTTCGGAAAAGATTGCGACGCGAGTGGCGACCATGGCGCCGGAGGACCGGACCGAAGAAATCGCCCGCATGCTGGCCGGCGCATCGATCACGGATGAGGCGAGGGCGGCCGCTGCCCGGCTGATATCAGGAAACGGCTGAGCGCTGCTGTCGCAGGGCATCAGACTGCGGACAAAGGTAATATCAGGTCACTCGGGACATTGAGCCGGTTGGCAAACTCCGCTCATCCTCACCCTTGTTGCGGAGATCCGGTCTACTCAAGTCGTTGAGCTGAAAGCGTCTTTGACCCGGCAGACGTCGTGTCGCTGGATCTCCGCAACAAGGGTGAGAATGAGGGAGAGTAGGGTATCGCTCTCGTCAAACAAGCTTCTTCAGGGTTTGTCAGCAGTCTGAGTGCTGCTGTCGCAGTGCATCTTTCCATCGCGTGAAATTGCTCTAAAAAGATCCGCAGAATCTGTGGAGTGATATCGATGCCGAGCGAAGTTTTATCCGTCGAGGACCTGACCGAGGCCGATGCAGCCGCTGAGCTGGAGCGGCTGGCACAAGCGATCGCCCATCACGACGCGCTGTATCATGGCAAGGACGCGCCGGAGATTTCTGATGCCGACTACGATGCGCTGAAGCGGCGCAACGATGCCATCGAGGCGCGCTTTCCGGCGCTGGTGCGCATGGACAGTCCGTCGCGGCATGTGGGGGCTGCCCCGTCCGAAACCTTCGCCCAGATCACCCATGCCCGGCCGATGCTGTCGCTCGACAACACGTTTTCGCAAGAGGACGTGCAGGATTTCGTGGCCGGTATCTACCGCTTCCTCGGACGTCTGCCGGACCAGTCGATCGCCTTCACCGCCGAGCCGAAGATCGACGGGCTGTCGATGTCTATCCGCTACGAGAATCGCCGGATGGTCAGTGCCGCGACGCGCGGCGACGGGACGACCGGCGAGAACGTCACGGCCAATATCCGCACCATCAAGGAAATTCCAAATACGCTGCCGGAGGACGCGCCAGATATCGTCGAGGTGCGCGGCGAGGTCTATATGGCCAAGAGCGACTTCCTGGCACTGAACGCCCAGATGGAGGCGGAGGGCAAGCAGACCTATGTGAACCCGCGCAACACGGCTGCAGGCTCGCTCCGCCAGCTCGACGCCAAGGTGACGGCAAGCCGCAAGCTGCGCTTCTTCGCCTATGCCTGGGGCGAGATGTCTGAGATGCCGGCCGATACGCAATTCGGCATGGTCGAGACCTTCGGGCGCTGGGGCTTTCCGGTCAATCCGCTGATGAAGCGGCTGGAATCGGTCGCCGATATCCTCAGCCACTACGACGAGATCGGCCTCAAACGTGCCGACCTCGACTACGATATCGACGGCGTCGTCTACAAGGTCGACGAACTGGCCCTGCAGGCCCGGCTCGGGTTTCGCTCGCGCTCGCCCCGCTGGGCAACTGCGCACAAGTTTCCGGCCGAGCAGGCGTTCACGCGGCTGACGGCCATCGACATCCAGGTCGGCCGGACCGGGGCGCTGACGCCTGTGGCGCGGCTCGAGCCGATCACCGTCGGCGGCGTCGTCGTCACCAACGCGACGCTGCACAACGAGGACTATATCAAGGGTATCGGCAATGGCGGCGAGATGTTGCGCGAGGGGCGGGACATCCGGATCAACGATATCGTCATCGTCCAGCGGGCAGGCGACGTGATCCCGCAGATCGTCGACGTGGTGCTGGAGAAGCGGGATGCGTCGAGCGTTCCTTACGAGTTTCCGAAGGTCTGCCCTGTCTGCGGCAGCCACGCGGTGCGGGAACTCAACGAGAAGACCGGCAAGCTCGATTCCGTCACCCGGTGCACCGGCGGCTTTGCCTGCCAGGCGCAGGCCAAGGAGCACCTCAAGCATTTCGTCTCGCGCAATGCCTATGACATCGAGGGGCTCGGTGCCAAGCAGATCGATTTCTTCTTCGAAAGCGACGACCCCGCGCTGCAGATCCGCACGGCGCCCGACATCTTCACGCTGGAGGAACGCCAGAAGGCATCGCTTACCAAGCTCGAGAACATCGACGGCTTCGGCAAGGTCAGCGTCGGCAAGCTCTATGCCGCCATCAACGGGCGCCGCGAGATCGCCCTGCAGCGTTTCATCTACGCGCTCGGCATCCGCCATGTCGGCGAGACCAATGCCAAGCTGCTGGCGCGCTCCTACTGCACCTACGAGGCCTTCGGCGAGGCGATGCGCGAGGCGGCGCCACTCTCCGGCGACGCCTGGAACGATCTCAACGCCATCGAGGGCATTGGCGAGGTGGTGGCCCGCGCCATCGTCGAGTTCTACAAGGAGCCGCGCAACAGCGAGGTGATCGCCCGCCTGCTGAGGGAAGTCCGCCCGCAGGCTGCCGAACAGCCGAGGGCGTCCAACAGCCCGGTCGCTGGCAAGACTGTCGTCTTCACCGGAACCTTGGAAAAGATGACACGCGACGAGGCCAAGGCCACCGCCGAAAGCCTCGGTGCCAAGGTGTCCGGCTCGGTCTCCAAGAAGACCGACATCGTCGTCGCCGGCCCCGGCGCCGGCTCCAAGCTCGACAAGGCCAGCGAACTCGGAGTCCAGACGATGGACGAGGACGAATGGCTGGCGCTGATCGGGTGAGGGGACGAGCCCCTCGTCCCTCCTCAACCGCGCAGGCGCGCCATCGACAGGGCGTCGATATAAGAGCCATTGCGGAAGGCGAAATCCTTGCACCGGCCTTCCTCGACAAATCCGAATCGGCGGTAGAGCGCGATGGCCACATCGTTGTCGGTATATACCGTCAGTTCCAGGCGGCGGATATTCAGCCAGTTGTCGGCCATGTCGGTCAGGGCAGCCAGAAGCGCACTGCCAATACGTCGGCCGGTAAACGCATCATGCACCCCCATGCCGATGCCGGCGACGTGCTGCCTTCGCCCCTCGAGCCGGCGCAGTCCGGCGTTTCCAACGATATTTCCCTCAAGCACGGCAACCAGATTTGGTGAGTTGGACTGGGCTTTTGACAGCCAGCGCCGTGTATCTTCTATCGTCTGATAGGGAAGACGCAGCGTTCCGGCGCGGTAGCCGGGAAGGTTGGCGATCGCGGCGATGCCCTCGGCATCACCGACCTCTGCGGCACGGATACACAGGCCGGCGGGCGGCGTTTTTGTGGGGTCTTGTTTCTCGATATCGTTCACGGTTCTCTCCATTTGAAAAGAGGAGAGCCGGTTCCCAAACCCTGCTCGCCTCGGGCAGGGTTGTCGGGACAATCGGTCGGGTTCTAGCCCGGCAACGCATCCCCACACCCTGGGTGGGTGGTGGTGGTGATGTGAAGCATGGTGATTTTGAGCGAACCGATCATGCGGAAAGTTTTCGACATCCGCCGGCGAATGTCAATGATACTGTCAAATTGATTCAGAGGTTGAGCCCCGCTACAAGCGGGCATCGGACGAATCGGAACCACCCCTTGAAAACCATCGCCATCGACTTTGAAACGGCCAACGAGCAGCGCGGCAGTGCCTGTTCGGTCGGGCTCGCGTGGATCGAGGACGGGCGGGTGAGCCGGGTCGAGGAGCGGCTCATCCGGCCGAAGGAGATGCGCTTTTCCGGCTTCAACATCGCCATCCACGGCATCCGGCCGGAGCATGTCGAGGATGCACCGTCCTTTCCGGAAGTGATGGAAGAGTTCCAGGACGATTTTCGCGGCGCGACGATGATCGCCCACAATGCCTCCTTCGATTTCAGCGTCTGGCGGGCGAGCCTCGATCATTACCGCCAGTCCTATCCGGAGCTCTCCTATCTCTGCAGCCTGAAGATGGCGCAGCGGATCTGGCCGCAGCTGCTCTCGCACCGGCTGAATGTCATCGCCGAGCATCTGGCCCTGCGTTTCAAGCACCACAATGCCGCCGAAGACGCCGCCATCTGCGCGTCGGCGGCCATCGAGATGGCAAGGGCTGTCAAGGCTATCGACGTCGGCGGCATCCCAGCTGCGATCGGCATGAAGATTGGCCGCCTGACGTCTCGCGGCTACGAGCCCTGCACCTGCCGCAAGCGCTGACCTCTCTCCTTGCAAAGCTGCGCCTGAGACTTATCTTCGGCGACGGAACAACAGGGAGTTTTCCATGCGCCGCTTTGCTCTTGCCGCCGTTTCCGTTTTCACGCTCATCGCCGGCTCGGCATCGGCCGAGGTCGTCGGCAAGGTCGGCGTCGACTGGACGGGCAACGACATTCTCGTCGATGCCGTCGCCGATCCGGAAGTGACCGGCGTCACCTGCCATGTCACCTATTTCGACCGGGGCGTCATCGACCGGTTGCGCAAGGGCAAGTGGTTCGAAGACCCGTCCAACAATTCGATTGCCTGCCGCCAGACCGGGCCGATCCAGGTCGGCGACATTAATCTCTCGCAGGGCGGCGAGGAGGTCTACAAGTCGGGCATGTCGCTCATTTGGAAGAAGCTCGTCGTCAACCGCATCTATGACAAGAAGAACGACACGCTGATCTATCTCGCCCATAGCCGCGAACTGACGGACGGCTCGGCCAAGATGTCGATCTCGACCATCCCGCTTTATGGCCAGCAGGTGACGTGGACGAAGGGCAAGCCAGCTCCGTGAGTCCTTGGGAAAACGGTATTGGTCTCGGCCTTAGCTAAGGACCGGCCGCAATCCGCACGTCATCCTCGGCCTTGTGCCGAGGATCTGCAGGTCGACGAAAAGGGATTGGGATAGATCCTCGGGTCAAGCCCGAGGATGACGGGACGTGAGATTGCCAAGGCGCCCGGCTGCGCAGGCGCGTGGCCGACAACAGTCAGCCGCCGTCATCCTCGGCCTTGTGCTGAGGATCTGCAGGTCGACGAAAGGGAGCGGGATAGTTCCTCGGGTCAAGCCCGAGGATGACGATCGGCGGGGAAGCGACGATCGGTGCGCCAGAGACGATCGGTGCGCATGATTCGCGTCGCGCCAGATGACTGGCTCAGGCGGCCTGGGCCAGTTCGTCGGCGATGACGGTGTCGAGGTTGAGGAAGCAGACCATGGTCTTTTCCAGAGCGACGATGCCGCGGCAGAAGGCGCGCTGGGCTTCCGGGATGATTTCCGGGGCCGGCTGCAGGTCTTCGCTCTTGATGGTCATCATGTCCGACACCTGCTCGACAAGCAGGCCGACCAGCTTGCCGGCGATGTCGGTGACGATGATGGCGGAGCGCTCGGACGGCTCGGTCATCTTCATGCCGAGGCGGCAGGACATGTCGATGACGGGAATGACGGCGCCACGCAGGTTGATCAGGCCGAGGACATAGCTCGGCGTATGCGGCATCGGGGTGACTGGCGCCCAGCCGCGGATTTCGCGGATCGCCATGATGTCGATGCAGAACTCTTGATCGGCGAGGTGGAAGGAGACGATTTCCAGGTAAGCACCCGATTGTTTGATGGCGTTCGACATGTGCGTTCTTTCCAGAGCGACGGATGTGATTCGTGGCATTAAGCCTTTGCCGAGGATGTTGACCGATAGATATTACGAACAGCTTAACATTGCTTAAGTCTATTACCCCTCCCTAATTCAATATTTCATACTTGAAGTTGAATTGCGGCATTCCGTACCAAACGGTATGACGCGGACTGTCAAGGCGAGCATCTCGTGCGCGGCGGATCGGCATCGGAGACTGGTATGAAGAAATTGCGGATTGCTGTTTGGGTTCTGGTCGTGCTGATGGCCGCCTTCCTCGGCGCCGGCTCCTTCTATTTCACCAGATCTCCGGAAACGGCGAACTCCGGCGGTCCGTTCGGCGTGCCGTTCACCCTGGTGGCGCAGGATGGCAAGCCGATCACCGAGCAGGCGTTTCGCGGCCGTCCGTCGGCGGTGTTCTTCGGATACACCCATTGCCCCGATGTATGCCCGACAACGCTGTTCGAGATGGATGGCTGGCTGAAGAAGGTCGATCCGGACGGCTCCAGGCTTGGCGCCTATTTTGTCACCGTCGATCCCGAGCGCGACACGCCTGCTATCATGAATGAGTATGTTTCCAACGTCTCCAAGCGGATCACCGGGATTTCGGGCCCAGTCGACAAGGTTACTGACATGGTGCACGGTTTCCGCGTCTATGCGGTCAAGGTGCCGGCCGACGACAAGGATCCCGGCGGCGACTACACCATGGATCATTCCGCCTCGGTCTATCTGCTCGACGGGCAGGGACGTTTTGCCGGGACCATCTCCTACCAGGAGGACCCGGCAACGGCGGTGAAGAAGCTGGAGAACCTGATCAAGAAGGGATAGGGGCGCCATGGCCGGGGGAAGCAGGGACATTCTTGTCGTCGGTGCCGGGCCGGTCGGTCTGGCAGTAGCGCTGGAGTTGGCGCGGCGCGGATTTTCGCCGCGGCTGGTCGATGATGGCGAAGGGCCGACGCCGCTCGCGGAAAGCCGTGCCCTCGGGATCAATGCGCGCACGCTGACGCTTCTGTCGCCGTCTGGTGTGGCGGATCGGATCCTGGCTGAGGCGCAGGACATCGCCCACTTCCGGGTGCGCTCACGAACCCGACTGCTGGCCGAGGTCGACACCCATGTCATCAAGGGCCGCTTTTCCGCGATCCGCGGACTGTCGCAGGGTGCCACCGAGCGGATTCTCCTGTCGGCACTTGCAGGCTATGGCATCGTGCCGGAGTGGCAGACGCGCGTTTCAGTGACGGCGCCGGATGCGATCCGGCCCGGTGTGCGGCTGCGTCACCACGACGGCACTGAGCAGGCCCTCTCCGTCGACATCCTCATTGGCGCCGACGGAGCCCATTCGGCAGTGCGCAAGGCGATCGGCCTCGGCTTTCCGGGCCAGGCGCTCGAGGCGCATTTCTATCTCGCCGATTTCCGCTATGGGCAGCCGGTCGATTCGCATTTCGCCGAGATCAGCCTTTACGATCCCGGCATGATCGGGCGGCTTCCGGTTTCAGCGGATACGTTGCGCTTCATATCGACGCTGCCGGATTTCGAGCGTCGGATCGTGCATCCGGACGCCATTCTCGCAAAGACCTGGTCGTCGCAGTTCCAGATCCATTTCCGCCATGTTGCTGCGATGTCGAAGGGCAATGTCTTTCTCGCGGGCGATGCCGCCCATATCCATTCGCCGGCCGGGGCGCGCGGCATGAACCTCGGCATCGAGGACGCCTGCTGGCTCGCCCACCTCATTTCCGAGGGCCGCGAACGGGATTATTCGGACCTGCGCATGCCCGCCGTCCGGCAGGTGCTGAAGCAGACCCGTCGCTTGACGCGCCTGGTCACGATGCAGCAGCCGCTGGCAACAGCGGTGCGGGACCGGTTGGTGCCACTGCTTTTTCGGGTTCCGGCCGTCCGCCGCTTGCTTTTGCGCAGCATCGCGGGGTACGACACGGCAAAGCCGCCGTGGATCAGCGGGGCCTTCTGACGATGAGAGACCAAAGCGTTGAATGAGATTCGCCTTTACGTGACGACGACCGAGCGCGACGCCGAGCGGATCCTCGACCTGATGACGCCTGTCTTCGAGGACGAGGAACTGCCGATCGCAACGTCCGAGATCGACGAGAAGAAAGACATCTGGGAAGCCTCCATCTATCTCTACGCCGAGCAGGAAGAGGATGTCCGGCCGCGCTTCGAGGCGCTGTTGGCCGAAGCCTATCCGGGCCTTGCGATCGACAAGGAGATCATTCCCGACGTCGACTGGATCGCCCGGTCGCTGGATGGCCTGAAACCCGTCCATGCCGGTCGCTTCGTCGTGCATGGATCGCATGACCGTGACAAGATTCGTGCCAGCGAGATCGCCATCGAGATCGACGCCGGCCAGGCCTTCGGCACCGGCCATCATGGCACCACCGCAGGCTGCCTGGAAACCATCGAAACGGTCGTGCGCAGCCGCCGCGTCCGCAACGCACTTGACCTCGGCACCGGCAGCGGCGTCCTTGCCATCGCCGTGCGCAAATTGAAGAACATTCCGGTGCTGGCCACCGACATCGATCCCATTGCCGTGAGGGTCGCCCGCGAAAACGTCGTACGCAACGGCATTGTGTCGGGAATCAGCCTCGAGACCGCTCCGGGCTTTCATTCGACGGCTTTTTCGCGGCATGGCCCCTTCGACCTGATCATCGCCAACATTCTGGCGCGCCCGCTGATCCGCATGGCGCCGCAGTTGGCCAATCATCTGGCGCCGGGCGGCTCCGTCATTCTGTCTGGCATCCTGGCCGCACAACGCTGGAAAGTGATTGCAGCCTATAACGGCGCACGCCTGCGCCATGTGCGCACCATCTGGCGCAATGGCTGGGTCACGATTCACCTCGATCGGCCATAGCTGTCAAACCGAATCCGGGCTTTTCACCAAGTCATTGATTTCACAAAAAATGCAAAAGGCGACACCAGGGGTGCCGCCTTGCAGATCAGTATTACCTGATCATTGTGCCCGCGAGCCGAGGGGAGGAGTTGCTCAAGCGGACTAAGCGCATTCGTCGCGGACCGGCCGGGAGGAGAAGCCGGATCGAGCGATCTTAGAATGCGTAGCTGGTGTTGATGTTGCGAACGTCGCCACGGCTGACGCCGATGATCCGCGATGCTTCAGTCTCGACCGAGCGCAGGGCGCCGATAACGTGACGGACGGTCCGGCGTTCGCCAGCCTGCATCGGGCTGCTGTATGCGAAACGGGGAGTTGCCATAGTCGTATTCCTTTTCGGTGGGTCCGTTTGAACCCTTTTGATGAACCTCTTATAAACTATCCCGCACTGCAGCACAGATTTAATGTCGAATGGGAGCTATGCATTAATGATATGGGTATTGTCGTGATTGAGTCATAATGCGGATTTTTTGCCCACGAATTAGGCGCAGTCGTTAATTGCCGTTAATGGTCATTAATAAGACGCCCTGGCTCGCAATAGGAGCAAATTGCGCTAACATGCAGCCATGACCCAAGGCGGATTCGCCTTTCAGCATTCGGATATCTCATGTTCCAGTCTTTTGAAGTCACCTCCACACCGCAATTCGGCCACGAACGGGTGATGGCCCTGCGGGCGGCGTTCGACGCGCTCGCGATCGATGCATTTTTGGTGCCTCGGGCCGATGAGTTCCAGGGCGAATATGTGCCTGCCTACGCGGAGCGGCTGGCCTGGCTCAGCGGTTTCACGGGGTCGGCCGGCATTGCGCTGGTAACGCGGTCACAGGCGATCGTCTTCGTCGACGGTCGCTATACGACGCAGCTTCTCGACCAGGTCGACACATCGGTGTTTTCCGGCGGCGATCTTGTCGGCGAGCCGCCGCATCAGTGGCTTGGCAAGCATGGTCCCAAGGGCATGCGGCTGGGTATCGATCCGTGGCTGCACAGCGGGGCGGAAGTACGCAGGCTGGAAAAGGCGCTTGCCGAGATCGGCGGCGCGCTGGTGCTCTTGCCGCACAACCCGCTCGACCGCCTGTGGACTGACCGTCCGGAGGCGCCGCTCGGTGCGGTGACGATCCAGACCGTGGCCCAGGCCGGTGTCCTTGCCAGCGAAAAGATTGGCGCCATCGCCACGCATCTCGTGGAGAAAAACTGCGCAGCACTGCTGGTGACGGATCCCTCGTCCATTGCCTGGATCTTCAATATCCGTGGCAACGACGTGCCGCACACCCCGCATCCACTTGCCCGCGCGATCATCCACGCCGGCGGAAGGGCGGAGCTGTTTCTCGACAACCGCAAGACCGATATCGAGGCGGAAGCCTATCTGGCGCAGCTCTGCACGCAACTGTCGCCGGCCGATCTTGCCGACAGGCTGGCCGCAGTCTCCGCTAATGGCGCGCGCGTCATGGTCGACCCCGACCTCGCATCGCAGGCGCTGACGGACATCATTCGCAATGCCGGTGGCGAGGTCGTCGAGGGTAGCGACCCCGCCAAGCTGCCGCGCGCGCGGAAGAACCAGGCCGAGCTCAACGGCTCGGCGGCGGCGCACCTTCAGGATGGCGCGGCGATGGTGGCCTTCCTGCATTGGCTCGAGACCCGCAAGCCTGCGACCGTCTCGGAGATTGCGGCGGCCGAGCGGCTGGAGGCGATCCGCGCTGAGGTCGGACAGGCGATGCAGAACCCGTTGAAGGACCTTTCCTTCGATACGATCTCGGGGGCGGGTGAGCATGGCGCCATCATCCATTACCGCGTCACCACCGAGAGCGACCGGCTGCTGCAGGCGGGCGAACTCTACCTGATCGATTCCGGTGCGCAGTACATCAACGGTACCACCGACATCACCCGCACCGTTGCCATCGGTGCCGTGCCCGAAGAGCAGCGGCGGTTCTTCACGCTGGTTCTGAAGGGAATGATCGCCATCAGCATGGCCCGCTTCCCGGTCGGGACCCGTGGCTGCGATCTCGACCCCTTGGCCCGCATCGCCCTGTGGAATGCCGGGGCTGACTACGCCCACGGCACCGGCCACGGCGTCGGCTCGTTCCTGTCGGTGCATGAAGGGCCACAGCGTATTTCACGGATGTCGATGCAGGAGCTGCTGCCCGGCATGATCCTCTCCAACGAGCCAGGCTACTATCGCCCGGGCTCGTTCGGCATTCGTATCGAGAATCTCGTCTATGTTCGCGACGCCGAGCCCGTCGACGGCGGAGACCTCGATATGCTCGGCTTCGAGACGCTGACCTTTTGCCCGATCGATCGCAGCCTGATCATTGCCGAGCTTCTGACCCATGACGAGCTGCATTGGCTAAACGATTATCATCTGCGCACCCGCGAGGCGTTGATGCCGTTGATCCACGACGCCGAGGTGCGCGCCTGGCTTGAGAATGCGACGCTGCCGCTCGTCCATTGAGCGGCATTGTTTCCTGCCGGGATTCAACCCACCAGCAGGTGGCGCCAGGCCATCACGACGAGCCAGCCGGTGACCAGCATAGCGCTGGCCGGCAGGTAGAGGCCGACCACAGCGGCGGCCACCAGCGCTACCTTGAGGTCGATGCCGCCGCTGAAAAAGGTCGGCGCCATCAATGCGGTGAGCACGGCCGCAGGCACAGCGTTGAGCGCTGCCTCCATGCGCGGTGGAATGCGTGTCATTCTCGTGATCAGCACATAGCCGCCGATGCGCGTGAGGTAGGTGACGACGGCAGCGGAAAAGATCAGCAGCAGCATATGCGGGTCGAAAGTCGTCATCGTCAGACCTCGTGGTTTTCGACTGCAAGGTCGGGTTTGCGGTTGCTCTTTGCCGGCGGCAGCAGTGCCGCCAGCGCCACGCCGGCGAGCGCGCCGATGCTGACATGCCAGGGCGAGCCGACGATCCGGTAGGCGACGATGGCGACGACAGCGCTGGCAACGACGACCGGCAGGAAGTTGTCGCGCTTGCGGAAGCCGATGACGATGCCGAGAAAATAGACGGGCAGGAGGACATCGAGGCCAATCGTGCGGGGATCGCCGATCAGGCTGCCGAGCATGCCACCCATAAGGCTGGCCAGAACCCAGGGAATGTAGATCACTACGCCGAGGCCCATGTACCAGGAGAAACTTACGGTCTTCCCGGCTTCGCCGCGTTTGACGGTCTCTGCAAACTGCGGGTCGACGAGCAGGAAGAAGGCGAAAGCTTTCTGGACGCCACTGAAGTGCCTGATATAGCGAGCGATGGCTGCCGAATAGAGGATGTGGCGAAAATTGACGGCCAGGATCGACAGGACGATGATCCAGGCGGCCACGTCGTGGCCGAAGAGATCGAGGCCGACCAGCTGGCTGGCGCCGGCATAGACGATGCCGCTCATCAGGGTCAGTTCCCCGAGCGACAGGCCATGACTTTGCGCAACGGCACCAAACAAGGCTCCGAATGGAACGGAGGCCAGGCCCACCAAAATTCCGCCGCGCAACCCTTGAAGAAAATCCGCGCGATTCATGGCAAGCCTTTGTTTATCGATTCCCGGCTCCCGTTTAGGGCGAAGGCATGGAAGCGGCAACTCAATTCCCTTGATGGGAGCATCGATTTCGCTGAACTTAACCCACGAGACAGGAGACAAAGCATGAAAAAGATCGTGTTGCCGAAGGAGGAGAAGGCCGCCGCCATCGCCCGCATCCGGCAGTATTTTTCCGATGAGCTGGATCAGACGATCGGCGCGTTGCCGGCGGAGTTCCTGCTCGACTTCTTCGCCAGGGATATCGGTGCCTTTTTCTACAATCAGGGCCTGCGCGATGCGCATGCGGCGTTGACCCGGCAAATGGAAGATTTCGGCGAGGCTATCTACCTGCTCGAGCGTGAGCGCATCGACCAGGGCTGAAGTATCGAATCAGCTTTTCGGCAGAAAGGTATGTTCCGGCCCGGGAAAGGAGCGCGACTTCACGTCTTCAGCATAGGCCGAAGCCGCCTCCGAGATCAGCGGCGCGAGGTTGGCGAAATGCTTGACGAAGCGCGGCTTGAAGTCGCTGAACAGGCCGAGCATGTCGTCGGACACGAGGACCTGACCGTCGCAGGCAGGCGAGGCGCCGATGCCGATCGTCGGGATCGACAGGCTCGCGGTGATCTCGCGGGCGAGCGGCTCTACCGTGCCTTCGATGACGATGGCAAAGGCGCCGGCCTTGCCGATCGCGGCCGCATCGGCGCGGATCTTGTCGGCCTCCCGGTCGGAGCGGCCAAGTGCGCGGTAGCCGCCGTTCGTGTTGACCAGTTGCGGCATCAGTCCGACATGGCCGAAGACCGGGATGCCCCGCGCCGTCAGGAAAGCGACCGTTTCGGCCATTTCCGCGCCGCCCTCCAGCTTGACGCCATCGCAGCCGGTTTCCTTCATGATGCGAGCGGCGCTGGTGAAGGCCTGCTCTTTCGATGCCTGGTAAGAGCCGAACGGCAGGTCGACGATGACACAGGCATGGGAAACGCCGCGCATTACGGCCTGGCCATGGGCGATCATCATTTCCATGGTCACGCCGACCGTCGTTGGTAGGCCGTAAAGCACCATCCCGAGCGAATCGCCGACCAGCAGCAGGTCGCAATGGGGATCAAGCAGCCGGGCCATCGGCGTCGTGTAGGCGGTCAGCGCCACGATCGGGCGTGTGCCCTTCATCGCTTCGATCCGGGCAGGGGTGGTGCGCTTGGCAGGGGTTGTGGCACTCATATCAGGCGGCCTCTTCAATGCGAGCGCTGCTTTGCCCGATGATCCGGTTGTCGAGCAGGCGGGTGGCGCCGATCCGTACGAACAGGGCCACAAGGATCGGGCTTTCGCCGATGGCCTGCAAGGGCTTCAGGCTCTGCGGATCGCGCACGGCAACGACCTCGGCGGTGGCCAGAGGCTCGCGCGCGATGAAGTCGGTAAGAGCGCGCTCCAGCGCGGCGGGGTCCCGCAGGCCGGTGTCGTAAAGCCGCTCGGCTTCCGCCAGTGCCTGAGGCACGATCACGGCAGCCGCGCGCTCCTGGGGTGTCAGGTAGCTGTTGCGCGAGGAGAGCGCCAGGCCGTCGCTGTCGCGCACGGTCGGCACGGCGACGACGGTAACCGGTTGGGCCAGATCCTCGACCATGCGGCGGATCAGGGTGACCTGCTGGAAATCCTTCTCGCCGAAATAAGCGTTGTCGGGCTGGACGATGTTGAAGAGCTTGGTGACCACGGTGGCGACGCCGGCGAAATGGCCGGGGCGCACGGAACCCTCGAGTTCGGCGCCCAGCGCAGGCACATCGACGACGGCCTGCATCGGACGCGGATACATATCCGACGGGGTGGGGGCGAAGAGATGGTCGACGCCAGCCGTTCGCAGCATGGCGCTGTCGCGCTCGAAATCGCGGGGATAGCTGGACAGGTCTTCGCCGGCGGCGAACTGCAGCGGATTGACGAAGATCGAGGTGACGACGATGTCGTTTTCGCTGCGGGCGCGGCGCACCAGTTCCAGGTGCCCGGCATGCAGGTAGCCCATGGTCGGCACGAGGCCGATGCGGCGTCCGGCGCGGATGCCGGGCGCGAGTCTGGCACGCAGGTCGGCGATAGTGCTGGTCACGTCCATAGTTTATCTCCCGACGGATGGCGGCCGTGCTGCAACCGCACCCAGGCCACCCTTCGTCCCATCCCCAAAACGGCAGGCTCTCCTAACGCGCCGCGCAGCCAAAGGCAATTCGGCAGCTATTCTTACGAGGCACCCATTGCGTTTGGCGCGATATGGCGCTCAGACTGCTGACGAACCCTGAGGAAGCTTGTTTGAAGAGAGCGAGGCCATACACATCCTCGCCCCTGTGGCGGAGATCCAGCGACACGACGTCTGTCGGGTCAAAGGATCTTTCGGCTGAAGGACTTGGCGTGACTGGATTCCCGCCATAAGGGCGAGGACGAGGGGAGTTTGGTAAGCGGATCAGTTTCCCAAGTGACCTGCAGAGTTTTGAGATAATACCTTTGCCAGCAGTCTGGGCGCCGGATGGCGCTGACTTAGCATTTTCGTCAGCTTTTTGCGCTTATCTCGTCTGATGGCGAAGATCGTGGCTTTGGCGGCATATTTCTATCAGGCGGCGGTGGCGTTCGGGCTTCTCGTCGTCGTTGCCCATTGGCTGGCGCCGGCCGATTATTCCGCCTATTCGCTGTTCATCTCCATCAGCCAGTTTGTCGCAATCTTCGGCTTCGAATGGATCCGCTTTGCCTGCAGCCGCTTCTATCCCGGCCTGCCCGGCAGCGAGGCGGCGGAGCGGGCGGCACTGAAGCGGGAATTTGCGGCCTGCGCACTCCTCTGCATCGCGGCCGCTTGCGTTGCCATCCCGTTCGGCGTGCCGTGGCCGGTGGCGCTGGTTGGCAGCCTGGTGGCGATCTTCCAGGGTGCCAGCGACCTTCACCTGACGATGCTGCGCTTCCGCCAGGAGTTTCGCAGCTTCTCGCGGCTACAGGGCTCACGGGCGACGATCCTGGCGCTGGGCACGCTCGGCGGCGCGCTTGTCTACCCGACATTCCTTGCCACCGTCGGTGGCCTGCTGGCCGGCTACGCCGTCTATACGCTTCTGGCCATAGCAATCAGCCGCAGTGGGGCCGGGGTGTCGGAGGGGCGCTTCGATGCTGCCGTTGTCCGCAAGCACTTCGTCTACGGCAGCGTCGCTGCCGGTGCCTCGGTCGTCGGCTTGCTGGCGCCGCTCGGGCTGAAGTCTATTCTCACGGCCGCTCTGGGTGCCGGTGGTGCCGCCGGCGCGCTGCTGGCGCTGGACCTGCTGCAGCGGCCCTTCGTGCTGATCGTCTCGGCGCTGCAGGCCATCCAGTATCCCGACGTTGTGTCGCTCTTCGACCGCGACGGCGAGACTGCGGCGCTGCGGGCGCGGCTTGGCGCCTATTACTCGCTGCTGACGGGTTTCACGCTGATGACGGCCGCCGGCATCTTTGCCCTGCTGCAGCCTGTCGGCCTGTTCGTCATCGCACCGGCGTTGCGCGTGGGCTTTCTCGATGCCGCGCCCTTCGTCGTCGGCCTGTCCGTGTGCCGGGCCCTGACGCTCAACATGCTGCCGACGCCTGCGCATCTGCGCCACCGGCTGCGCTCGATCTTTCTGTTGTCGGCGGTGGACTGCCTGCTCCTGAACGGCTGTGCGGTGGCGGCCGGGACGCTGTTCGGGCTGGCGAGCGCCAGCCTGATGGTCGGCGCCATGGTCGGCGCGCTGCTGGCGATGCTCTACGGGGTGAGGGTGCTGATGACCTTGCCCTTCGATTTCGTCTGGCAGCCGGTGGCTTTCGCAGCCGTCGGGCTTGCCATCCCGGTCTTGGCGACGTCAGGGTTCGGTCATGCGCTGTGGCTCTCCGTCACCATCGGCATCGTCGGCGGCGGCGCATTTTGCGTGGCTGGGCTGTACAGCTATTTCATCCGGCTTTTCCGCAGTCCGGTTGCGCTCGAAAACGAGATGCTTTGACTGCGGTGAAAGCGTCCAGGAGCCCCTGATGCCAGGCGTTCCCTCCGCCTACCGGTTTTCGTAGAGGGACTTCATCACCATGCCGCCGCGCATTTTCTTCTCTCCCGGACGCAGGTCTGCCGGACATTCGCCTTCGAAGCTGGCCTTCAGGACATGGTGCTGGACCTCGGTCTTGCCATTCACCTGAAAGGTGACGTCGCCTGTCAGGGTATAGGCCTTGTCGAGATTGCCAGCATATTTGCCCGTCAGTTCGGCGCCGGGGCAACTGGCGGTGAAACTGTATCGGTCACCGTCGCGCTGTTGCGAGCCGATCCTGCATTCCTTCTCGAAGTCGCTCCAGAGGTCGTCGTCGATAAGGCGATCCTTTGCATGATCGACGCAGATGTCCCATGAAAAAGGCGATGTCTCCGGCGTGATCTTCCACAATCCGGTTGCCCGTTGCAGCCGCTGGACCGGTTCTTCGGCCATGGCGGCTGTGAAGCCGGAAAATGCGACTGTGGTCCACAGTGCCATCCGTAAGAGTGCCGCCATCGCCCGTCTTGCCGTCATAGATCGTCTCCTGTTGGGTAGCTGCGGTGCGCCAGCTCAGAGTGCTGCGAGCATGTCGAGGATGCTAACCGCGCTTCGGTCCCAGGAGAAGCGACCGACATTGAGCCGGCCTTCATCCTTCAGCGATTGCCGCAACGCTGGCTCGTCGCAGATGCGCCTGATGGCGGCGGTGAGTTCAGCCTGTCGGGTCGGGTCGAAATAGAGGGCCGCCGTGCCGCAGGCCTCGCGCACTGCCGGGATGTCGGAGGCTAGCACCGGGCAGCCTTGCGTCATCGCTTCCAGCGGCGGGATGCCAAAACCCTCGTAGAGGCTCGGAAAGACGAAGGCGGTGGCATGGCGTTCGAGGGCGACGATCTCGGCGTCGGTCAGCCGGCCGGGATAGAGGATGCTGCCGGTCGAGGCCGTGTCCTTGGACTTGAAGACCGTCGGGGCGCTGCCGCCGACCACCACCAGCTTGCGACCGGTGTCGCCCAGCGCTTCGAAGGCGCAAATGGCGAAGTCGAGGTTCTTGTTGGGCTTCATCGTGCCGACCAGCAGGAAGAAGCCGTTGGTCGAAAGGCCGAGGCGGTCGATGATCCGCTCGTCCGGCGCGATAGCTGCGAAGTGGTCGACGGCGTTATAGACCACGTCGATGCCTGTAGCCGGCACCTTGAAGACCGAGGCGAGCTCCTGTCGTGAAAACTCGGAGACGGTGGCGATCTTGGCGGTCCGCGTCAGGGCAAAGCCGAGGGCGCCGTGCAGCATGCGGTAGCTGCGCTTGAAGGAGCCGGGATGGCGGAAGATCGTCACGTCGTGGATGACGACGGCCTGGCGCCGGTGCAGCAGCGGCCCGCTGCCGCCAAAGCCGAGGAGACGTCTGCCTCGGGCGTGGGCGTAGAGTGCGGTCTGCTCCCAGAGATGGCCGGGCCCGGAGCCGAAGCTGTCGACGCCGATCACCTTGAGGTTTAGGTCGACCGTGGTGCCGTTCGGAACCGCCAGCTGCCAAGTCACGTCTTTCAGCCCGTCCGGCACGGTGCCGGCGGCAATCCGGGCGTCGAGTGCCATCGTCAGTTCACGGGCGAAGCGCTGCACGCCGGACAGGGGCTGGGTGAGAAAGCGGCCGTTGATGGTGATGGTCTGCACGGCAATGGCCCCATGGCGTTTCGGGCACCATCCGTGATTTTCGTGAAGGAAGGCTTAGCGCATGGGGAACGCGCTCAGCCCGCGAGCGCCTCGGCGCTGTCGATGATCGCGACGCCCCGCGAGCGCATCTCGTCGATCGCCGCCGCGACACCTGCCGGATCGATGCCGCGGCTGGCGTCCGCGATGAAACGCACTTTGACGCCGGGAAGCATCTCGACCGCATCGATGGCGGAAAATTTCACGCAATAGTCGGTGGCAAGACCGCAGAGATCGAGCTCGGTGACCTCGCGGTTGCGCAGATAGTCCGCAAGGCCGGTCAGCGCGGACTGGTCGTTGTCGCGGAAGGCGGAGTAGCTGTCGACGGCCGGGTTCTGGCCCTTCTGCTGGATGAAGTCGATGGCATCAGTGTGGAGATCGGGATGGAGGGCGGCGTCGGATGTGTTCTGAACGCAATGGTCGGGCCACATCATCTGCGGCTTGCCGGAGAGCTCGCCCATGTCGAAGGGTTTTTTGCCGGGATGGGAGGAGGCAAAGCTGCCGTGGCCTTCGGGATGCCAGTCCTGCGAGGCGACGATGAGGTCGTACTGGCCACTGTCGATCAGCCGGTTGGCAATGGGAACGATCCGGTCGCCTTCGGGCACCGCCAGGTTTCCGCCCGGGCAGAAGCCGGTCTGGATATCGATCAGCAACAGGGCCTTCATCGGCATGTCCTTTCATCCGTGTCCGGGCGCACGATGCCAAGCCGGGGCGAAAGGATCAAGTCTTTTGCGCCCCGCAGTGGTCGCGGGGCGCAAGGCGTTCATGGGGTTAGCGGAGCTTGTGGCCCTTGATGCCGTAATAGGCGATGTAGGCGTAGCACAGGATCGGCATCAGGAAGGCGAGGTGGATGCCGATCGTATCGGCCAGCACGCCTTGCAGAACCGGCAGCAGCGCGCCGCCGACGATGCCGAGGCAAAGGATGCCGGAGCCCTGGCTGGTGAAGCGGCCGAGGCCGTGCAGCGCCAGCGAGAAGATCGTCGGGAACATGATCGAGTTGAAGAGACCGACCGCAAGGATGGCCCACATGGCGACATGGCCTGTGGTCATCACGGTCACCACAAGCAGGATCGCGACGATGAGGGCATTGAAGGCCAGCGCCTTGCCATCGTCGACGTAGCGCATGACCACGGCGCCGATGAACCGGCCGACCATGGCGCCACCCCAGAAATAGGCCACGTAGTGGGCTGCCTCTGATTCCTGCAGGCCGCCGATATCGGGCTGGCTGAGGAAGTTGACCAGGAAGCTGCCGATGCTGACTTCAGCGCCGACATAGACGAAGATGCCGATCATGCCGAGCACGAGATGGCGGTACTGCCAGGCAGAGCCGCCGCCATGCATCGGGTCGAGATCTTCTTCGTCGTCGACATCGGGAAGCTTGAGCGCCGCAAAAATCACGGCGAGCACCAGGAAGGCGGCTGCCAGGATCAGATAGGGGAATTTTACCGTCGCCGCTTCGGCGGCATGGATCGCGTCGAGCTGCTCAGGCGTTGCGTTGGTGACGGCAACGGTGGCTGCGGAGAGAATGAGTAGCGCGCCGAAGATCGGCGCGATGGTGGTGCCGAGCGAGTTGAAAGCCTGGGTCAGCGTCAGGCGGCTGGCGGCCGTGTCCGGCGGGCCGAGCACGGTCACATAGGGGTTGGCGGCGACTTGCAGGATGGTGACGCCGGCCGCGAGCACGAAGAGGGCTGCGAGGAAGAGCGCATAGACACGGTAGCTGGCAGCCGGGATGAACATCACGCAGCCGACGGCGCAGATGGCGAGGCCGACGACGATGCCCCACTTGTAGCTGATGCGCTTGACCAGCGCGCCTGCCGGCAGCGAGACGATGAAATAGGCGCCGAAGAAGCAGAACTGGATCAGCATCGACTGCGTGTAGTTCAGCTGAAAGACATTCTTCAGGTGGGGCACCAGAATGTCGTTCAGGCAGGTGATGAAGCCCCACATGAAAAAGAGTGAGGTGAGCGCGATGAGCGCGAATTGATGGTTCTGTCCTGCGGGCGCTTTTGCGCCTGCCGGGGCAGAGCTGCTTGTTGTTATCCCAGCCACTTTATTTGATCCTCAAAACTGTTATCGCCGCGCCCGAAAAGGGGGCCCTGCCGGGAGGCAGTTCGGCAACGGCCCCGCATGGAAACCGCAGGGAAAGCGGAAGGCATGGGCCGCAGGGGGACGATATAAACCAGCCAGCGACATTTGGTAGCACCGCAGCATTGTGTTTTTTGCATTGCAGCATAGCGTTGGGATTGAGGCTTGGGGGTGGTGGAGGGCGGGCGGGGAGACGGGATCGACTCTGGTATCCGGCCCTATGACAGTTGGCTGGGCCTTGGGGAATGCGCCAGCCGGAATTGCATCGGGCCAGCAAATGTGGGCGTGTATCGCCTATGCTGACCGACAGGAGAACGACATGTCTGCCCTTGAGCTAGAGCTTGTTACCCAGCCCAGCGATGACGATCACAACGCCATTCGCCAGCCGCTGATCGACTACAACGCGTCGAAGGTGGATGGCCCCTGGGGGCCGCTCGCCATCCTGCTGCGCGGCGAGGATGGCGCAGTGCAGGGTGGTCTGTGGGCCAGCTACTGCTATGATTGGCTTTTCGTGGAGTTGCTCGTGGTCCCCGAGGCGGCGCGTGGCCAAGGTCTTGGTGCCCGAATGCTGCAGCAGGCGGAACGCTGGGCAAAAGAGCAAGGCTGCGTTGGCGTATGGCTGGATACCTTCAGCTTTCAGGCGCCGGGCTTCTACGAGAAGCAAGGCTATTCGGTCTTCGGGGTGCTCGATCACTACCCCGGCGAAACGCAGCGGTTTTTCTTGCGCAAGATGCTGTGATCGGTGTCTCATCTCGCCGTTCTGCAGCAGGGCCGCTGAACGCGGGACAGGTCCAATGGATGATGATCGGTAAACCTGACTCTGCGTGGTGGTGATGGTCGGAATGGGCCGGTTGCAGTCCTGGCCGGATTGCGCCAACTACGTTAATTGCAGTTAGCGCTTTTACCTCATCACGGTAGTGACAGCCCAACTGGCCCTCTGCTAAAAGCAGCATGGAGGTGATGATGGATGATCTTGCAGGACATATTGTCATTCTTTCGGGACCTCCGGGTTCAGGCAAGACCACTATCGCCGAAGCGCTAGCGCATTTGCCAGGGTTGCCGAAGGTGCATATCCATTCAGACGATTTCTGGGGCTACATCAAGCATGGACATATCGATCCATGGCTTCCCGAATCCGATCACCAAAACCGAATTATCATGCAGATCGCGGCCGATGTCTCGGCCCACTATGCCAGCCACGGTTACTTCGTCGTTCTTGATGGCGTTGTCCGACCAAATTGGCTCCCGGCGTTCCAGGCTCATGGTCTGCCTCTTCACTATATCCTGCTCCGCACCACGGCCTCCGAAGCTGTCAGGCGTTGTGCTGCTCGTGGTGGAGATAGTTTGAGCGATCCGCAGGTAGTTGCTGACCTTCACGCACAGTTCGCTGATCTCGGGTCTTATGAGTCCAAGGTGCTCTCCGTCAGCGGTAAAGATCAGCAGGGAAGCCTTCAAATGGTGATTGCGGCGCTGCAGTCAAATCTCCACCGCATTCAGTAAGCATAAGCCTCGCCAATTTTCCGGATTTGGACATGGCCGGCTAGATGAATGTCTCGGCTCAGACACTGCGGTATCGTAGCCAGTCATTTTGAAAAGTTTGTCGCGGGATGGACGCCGAGTCAGTTTACATTCGCTTGTCTGCTTTGGGCCGAGAGCAGTCATTGCCGCATTCCGAACGATGGCGTTATGGTCGGAGCTTTACGACAGGCTGCGGAGGTCTAGCTCATGGAAGGTGACATGCCTAGTATCGATGTCGCGAAGCATTGGAACGACAATGCGGACCAGTGGACGCAAGACGTTCGCGCTGGTTTCGATGTTTACCGGGACCATTTCACGTTCCAAGCTTTCCTTGGCGCGCTGCCGCCAATCAACGGACACGATGTCATCGATTTCGGATGCGGTGAGGGAACGAACACGCGTGCCTTCGCTCGGTTGGGCGCACGTGTGACTGGGATCGATCTGTCAAGTCGGATGATCGAGCATGCGAAGAGCGTGGAGGAAGCCGAACCGCTTGGCGTCCGTTACCATTTGACCTCTTATAGCGACCACTGTGGGATGCCAGATGCATCCTTCGACGCGGTTCTCTCGACCATGGCACTGATGGATGGACCGGATTTACCTGGTGCCATGTCGGAGGCGTACCGGCTTCTGCGACCTGGCGGCTTCATACTCTTCAGTGTCCTGCATCCCTGTTTCATCACCCCTGGCCTAGGCTGGGAAAAAGACGCTGAAGGAAGAACAAGTGGCCTTCGGGTAGCTCGCTATTTCGATAGATCGCCTTTTACAGAGCGCTGGCGCTTTGGAAATCGTCCCAAGGACGAAGAAGTTCTCTCTTTTTCAGTTCCAAGGTTCCCACGCACGATAAGCGACTACCTGAACGCCGTAGCCTCGGCTGGTTTCGTCATAACGTACATCGGAGAGCCTCAACCGTCTCCCGCCGCTTGCGAAGCCCTCCCACGTCTCTCGCGTTGGCGCGACCTGGGAGGCTTTCTCTTGCTGGTTATGGCTAGGCGAGCATGATCCCTTAGCGCCACTGGCGGTCTTCGTCTTCCGCCGACACCGGACATCCATTGAAACGCGACGAAAGTGTCGAGAACAAGAAAAACTTATGTTGCAGCATCGGCATTGAGTCCCAATATTCTATCCGTCTACCGCGAGGGACCTAACACGCTGCTTGTAGATTTTGTTCTTGAAGTCACTGGGTACGCGACAGCACGGATTTTGCTCCCAATAATAGCTCTAGGAAATGTGCAAGTTGAACTGGTTTCGTCGAATGAAACGGGTTTCAACTGGGCGGGCTTCAAGCGTGACGAAAAGGTTGCTTTCTGTGCCAAGCCCCAATGGCTGGATGGATCGGATTGATCCCTTGGACAGTCCTTTTCGTTAGATTTTTTGCGGTTGCATGATCGCAGTCCGCAAAGGGCCGATGGGGGACATCGCGATCTTATCATAAAAACGCAATCGACGTAGAAGATTAGATCTATCGAGGTTGGATCCGCTGTCGTTGATAGCAAGCATTTATGGAAAAGCCGTCCTTGCGACCGCACTGGTGTGGACCAACACCGCCGCCGCTGCCGAACATCGGCTTTCTGGACGGTGGGGGGACGGCGCTAATTCCGTCGGTGTCATCCAGTTCGGCCGAACGGTATTCGTCTTCAGCAAAGACGGATGGTCCGCAGGAGCGTTAGACCCTCGGGGAGCAGGTTTCTTGGCTAACGGAGAAGGAATGTGGACGTTCGATGCGAGACTAGCGCCTGCAGCCGTGAGTGTTGGTAAGCAGGATGGTCGCCTATACATCATTGTTGTGCCAGCAGGCGCAAACAGCGGTCAGGGCGTTCAGATGATCTTAAAGCTTATGGTTCCGGAAGCGCCGCCAGAGAAGGCGTTAGCACCAAGGCCGACAGCGGCCACGGCCCGTTGAGCGGTCATTAGCTCCGGTAGCGTTGTTCACACACCTGAGCTAACCCAATCACTAGCTTAGCGTCCTTATCAGCTACCGCAGAAAGGGTCTGTACGTGTCGTTGCATATAGGCTTGCGCGTCGCTTTTGGATCGGTTCGACCGGGCAAAAATGCCCTCGGCCTGTTCCGCAAGCCTATTGAATTGTAACGCGTAAGATGTCGAAAGCTCAGCATTGCCAGCCGCTTTATAGACCTCCGACATAATCGCAAAAGCTGCCCCGCATTGAAATAAACGATCATCGACTTCGGGCACCTGTCCGACCGAGCCTTGCCCATAGGCAGGCGTCGCAAGAGTTCCAACCATGATTGCAGCGACTGTCAGTTTAATAACGCCCACCTCTTCAAACACGGCTTATGTGTCAAACGTGGCAATAAGTGGCATGGCCGCTTAGGGCCGAGAGCGGCCAAAAGATAGATGCCCCACAAAAACCTCCCGCCCTCACACCCTCTCCACAAACCCATCCAAAACCCGCTTCTGCCCAGCCCGGTCGAATTCAATCGTCAGCTTGTTGCCCTCGATAGCCGAAATATTGCCGTTGCCGAACTTGATGTGGAAGATGCGTTCGCCGATGGCAAAGCGCGAGGGCGTGTCCGTCGTCGATTTCGCCACCAGTTCGCCGTCGATGGTCCGGGCCTTCGGGCCGCTTTCGCCGTAGCCGATGCGCTCGACTGCGTGGCCGGAGCGGGAGCCCCAGTTGTCGCGCGTCGCATCCGTCTTGTTGGCCTGGGCGCGCTTCCAGCCGGGCGTGGAATAGCTGTTGGAGAAGGGCTCGGCCTTGTCGAAGCGGGACTGGCCGTAGCCACTTCTGCCGTAGCCGCCATAGGATTGCTCGGTCTCGGCAACGGACACGTGGTCGTTCGGTAGCTCGTCGAGGAAGCGCGAGGGCAGGGTGGATTGCCAGAGGCCGTGGATGCGGCGGTTCGAGACGAACCAGATGTGGCAGAGGCGCTTTGCCCGGGTCAGGCCGACATAGGCAAGCCGGCGCTCTTCCTCGAGGCCGGCGCGGCCTGTTTCGTCGAGGGAGCGCTGGTGCGGGAACAGGCCTTCTTCCCAGCCGGGCAGGAAGACGGTCTTGAATTCCAGACCCTTGGCGGAATGCAGCGTCATGATCGACACCGCGTCGAGGTTCTCGTTGGTTTCGGCATCCATGACCAGCGAGACATGCTCGAGAAAGCCGCGCATGCTCTCGAAACTGTCCATCGAGCGGATCAGTTCCTTCAGGTTGTCGAGGCGGCCCGGCGCTTCCGCCGACTTGTCGTTCTTCCACATGTCGGTATAGCCGGATTCCTCGAGAATCTGCTCGGCGAGTTCCGTGTGGGGCGTGTTTTCCAGCCGCTCCTGCCAGCGGCGGAACGACATCACCACGTCGTAGAGCGCCTTGCGCGGCTTCGGCTTCATCTCGTCGGTCTCAACGATGTCGCCGGCTGCTGCCAGCATCGGAATGTTGCGGGCGCGGGCGTAGTCGTGCAGGGCGCGCACCGTGGTGTCGCCGAGGCCGCGCTTGGGTGTATTGACGATGCGCTCGAAGGCGAGGTCGTCGGCCGGCTGGCAGACGAGGCGGAAATAGGCCATGGCATCGCGGATTTCCATGCGCTCGTAGAAGCGCGGGCCGCCGATGACGCGGTAGTTGAGGCCGAGGGTGACGAAGCGGTCTTCGAACTCGCGCATCTGGAACGAGGCACGCACGAGGATCGCCATGTCGTTCAGCGCATGGCCGCCGCGCTGCAGTTGCTCGATTTCTTCGCCGAGCGCGCGGGCTTCCTCTTCCGAATCCCAGGCGGCGTGGACCTGCACCTTGGCATCGTCCGGGTCTCTGCGCTCGGTGAACAGGGTCTTGCCGAGCCGGCCCTCGTTGTGGGAAATCAGGTGGGCGGCGGCGCCGAGGATGTGTTCGGTCGAGCGGTAGTTGCGCTCCAGCTTGATCACCTTGGCGCCCGGAAAATCCTTCTCGAAGCGCAGGATGTTGTCGACCTCGGCGCCGCGCCAGCCATAGATCGACTGGTCGTCGTCGCCGACGCAGCAGACATTCTGCATTTCGCCCTTCGGCCGCTGGGCCAAGAGCCGCAGCCACATGTACTGGGCGGTGTTGGTGTCCTGATATTCGTCGACGAGGATATAGCGGAAGCGCTGGTGATACTCCTTCAGCACATCCGGGTTCTTGCGGAACATGGTGATCGGATGCAGCAGCAGGTCGCCAAAATCGCAGGCATTCAGCGTCTTCAGCCGGGCCTGGTAGGCGGCATAGAGCTCGCGGCCTTTTCCATTTGCGAAAGCGCGGGCGTCGCCCTCGGCGATATCGGGCGGCGTCAGCCCCTTGTTCTTCCAGCCGTCGATCATGCCGGCGAACTGTTTTGCCGGCCAGCGCTTGTCGTCCAGGCCTTCGGCCTGGATCAGCTGCTTGATGAGCCGCACGACATCGTCGGTATCGAGGATGGAGAAATCCGAGGTGAGGCCGACCAGCTCTGCGTGGCGGCGGAGCAGCTTGACGCCGATGGAATGGAAGGTGCCGAGCCAGGGCATGCCTTCGACAGCGCCGCCGACCAGCAGCGCCACGCGCTCCTTCATCTCGCGGGCCGCCTTGTTGGTGAAGGTCACCGACAGGATCTGGCTGGGGAAGGCGCGGTTGGTCGACAGGATATGGGCGATGCGGGTGGTGAGCACGCGGGTCTTGCCGGTGCCGGCGCCGGCCAGCACCAGCAGAGGCCCCTCGAGCGTCTCGACGGCTTCGGTCTGCTCGGGGTTCAGGCCGGCGAGATAATCCGGCGTGCGACCGACATCGCGCGCGGCCATGGCGCGGGCGGCGATACCGCCGGTAGCCTGCGGGCGCGGCGCGGCTGGCTCCGGTCGCCGCGTCTCGGCGTGGTCGGGCTCTTCGTCGAAGAAGGGAATGTCGTCATGTCCTATCGTCATGTCGCGTAATGTAGTGATTCGGAATCGAAAGGCCAGAAAAGATGTTCTGCTTTCATTCCTGCGGTTTGCGGGGACGCTTGCGCCGGCTGCTCGGCCCGGCGGATGATGCTGTCTTGCGGAGGTTGTCGGCGCGGATGGGCGCTCTAGCCTCTGACCTGAGCTCGTCCGGCCCGGTGGAAAGCGGCTGCTCACGCGCGGCTGCGGAGCAGGCATAAGAATTTCGCGCCCTAGGGCGAAATTTGCCGCAGACAAGAGCGCCTGCCATTTATTTCATGATAATGCCGTATTCCTTGATACACGTCTCGTCATCGAACCAGAGGCCTCCCGTCCATGATCAAAAAATTCGTCCTTCTCGCCGTTTCGGCTGCTTTCCTCAACGCCTGCACGACCACCGATCCTTATACGGGCGAGCAGAAGGTTTCGAATACGGCCGGTGGCGCGGCGATCGGCGCTGGTCTCGGCGCGATTGCGGGTCTGGCTGTCGGCGGCTCGCCGGTCGGCCGGCGCAATGCGGCCCTGATTGGTGCCGGCATCGGTGCGCTCGCCGGCGGCTCGATCGGCAACTACATGGACCAGCAGGAATCGGAGCTGCGCCAGCAGTTGCAGGGCACCGGCGTATCGGTCACCCGCACCGGCGACCGGATCATCCTCAACATGCCGTCGGCCATCACCTTCGATACCGACCAGTATTTCGTCAAGCCCGAGTTCGACCAGACGCTGAATTCCGTGGCGATCGTGCTGCGCAAGTTCAACAAGACGCTGATCGACGTCAACGGCCACACGGATTCGACCGGCAGCATGCAGCATAACCAGGAGCTCTCCGAGCGCCGCGCCGATTCGGTGGCCGGCTATCTCGGCACCCAGGGCATCGATCCCCGCCGCGTCTCCGCCGTCGGCTTCGGCCCGACCCAGCCTGTCGCCAGCAATGCGTCCGAAGCCGGTCGCGCCCAGAACCGCCGCGTCGAAATCCAGATCGCGCCGATCACCCAGAACGGCTGATCGGACGCGCGGGCCGGGTCATAACGCTCGGGCCTTGCTGCCCACCTTTGAGAACGCTGAGCAGTACCGCATGATCGATCTTGCGGTACTGCAGTAAGCGCTGTCTTCTTCCCACATCGAAGTAGTGCGAAGGACCGTTCCTAAAAAACTACCGCTTTGACATTGATTGCAGGAGCGCGCGAGAAGCGGTCATTTGCTTTTTCGGATTGCTCAGAGATAATCGATAATGGCGCCCGAAGCCGTGGTGACTACCGAAGCGTCAATCACGCGTCCCTCTGTTGTAAGAGAAACCCTGACAAGATAGGCATCAAGCCAAAGCAAAGAAGACAACCTATCCGCCATCACCGACGCTATCGATCGGCGGTCGCCTGTAGATGGAGCGACACCGCGAACAAAAGGGTATACTTTGCAGCAGGCCGGATGTTCGTACCTCAGTTGGCCTGGACTGGTTTGCAGCTTATTCATCATTACTACCGCCCGAACACCTGCATCCAGGGAGACGCCCATCTTATGCGTTTGGAACAGATTTTCTCTGTCGTAGGCGCTATCGACAGCGAATAGCGCAACGACCGCAACTACAGACGAGGAAATGGGCGAAATCAACTTCGGGATGATCGTCATGCGTTGTCCCATCGAAATGATTCTACCTTGCCAGCCTATCCCCGATGTCCGCAATGGCCGGAAGCAGACTTCAGCCGTTTGTTCGCCCCGAATAATTCCACGGCATCAGATCGTCGATCCGGTTTTGTTTTTGACCGTTGACGGTGGCGGTGAGCGCGGCGATCAAGCAGGCGAGTGGATTTAGCGCGGTGAGTTTGGACATCTCGACCAGCCAGGCGACGGTCGCCCAGTTCTCGGCCCCGATGTCGTGACCAGCAAAGAGCGCATTCGTATTGCCCGCCGCGGCATGCTCAAGACAACTGTAAGTCTGCCCTGCCATCTTGCCAGTTTCCGTCACAGCACTAGGTGACGGAAGCTCAAGATACACGACGGGGAGAAGCGGCATGGTTTCTGAAAAGGCAATTATCTCGAAAATCACCTGGCGGCTGATGCCTTTCCTCGGGTTTCTCTATCTTATTGCCTATATCGATCGGCAAAATGTCAGTTTCGCCAAGCTGCAGATGGTCGATGCGCTCGGCATGAGCGAGTACGCCTATGGGCTTGGCGCCTCGCTGTTCTTCGTCGGCTATTTTCTTTTCGAGGTGCCGGCGAATATCTTTCTGACACGGTTTGGTGCCCATGTCTGGTTCGCCCGCATCATGGTGACCTGGGGTCTGGTCACAATCGCACTGGCCTTCACGCAGAACGTCACGATGTTCTACGTCCTGCGCTTTCTTCTGGGCGTGGCGGAAGCCGGCTTTTTCCCCGGCGTGCTTTATCTGCTAACGCTGTGGTTTCCAAAGGACTATCGCGGCCGGATGGTCGGGCTGTTCATGATCTTCAGCGCCGTTGCCAATGCCGTTGGCGCGCCACTCGGCGGCGTGCTCCTCGATCTCGATGGCCTGCTCGGCTTTGCCGGTTGGGAATGGGTGTTCCTCGCCACCGGTATTCCCGGCGTGCTCGCCGGCATCGCGACCTTCTTCTATCTCGACGATACGCCTGAAAAGGCGTCCTTCCTCAGCGATGAGGAAAAGCTCTGGTTGAAGGACCGGCTGGCGCAGGAAAACCAGCACATGGATGCAACGGCTGACAACGGCTTCAAGGCGCTTGTCAATCCGCGCGTGTTACTGCTGGCGCTCTGCTACATCGGCTTTCCGCTGGCGGCCTACGGCCTCAGCTACTGGCTGCCGACCATCGTCAAGGGGTTCGGTGTGTCGAACACCACCAATGGTTTCATCAACATCATTCCGTGGGTGATCGTCGCCGTCGCCCTATGGGTGGTGCCTGCCGCCGCCGACAAGACGGAGTCGAAGACACCCTATATCGTCGGTCCGGCCTTTGTCGGCGCGATCGCCCTGACGCTCTCGGCGCTGGTGACGTCGCCGCTGCTGCAGTTCGTGTTCCTTTGCGTTGCCGCAGCCGGGATTTTCGCCGGTCAGCCGGTGTTCTGGAGCCTGCCATCCCGCTTCCTGAAGGGCGCCGGCGCCGCAGCCGGCCTTGCGGCCATCAACTCGGTGGGCAATCTCGGCGGTTTCATCGCGCAGAACGTGGTGCCCTGGATCAACGACGTCAGCGGGAGCAAGATCGTGCCGATGTTCTTCCTCGCGGCTTGCCTTGCCATTGCCGGGGTTTTGGTGATCGTCGTCGGCCGGATGCTTGCCCGAACCGTACCGCAGCGCCCGGAATAGGACGACGCTAGCCCGCTGCGACAGTCGGTCGGCCCATGCCGAGTGGCTGCCGTTCAGGCTGACATCATTTTCGGCTGTAAACTTGTCGATCGCGCTGACAGTCCAATGGGCGATCTCCATGCAGAATTTCCGACATATTCTTATCAACGACCGCAAAGAGCTGAAGGGCCAGATCCTCGGCAAGGTGCACGTCGCGAGCGGTGGGCGTCTTCTCTTGTCAGCCGGCCAGATCGTCGGCACACTCACCATCGACGAAGGCGGGTAGGCCGAGGTACGCGGTCAGGTTTGCGGCCTTGTCAACAATCAGGGCTCTTTGGCCCTGTCCGGCCAGATCGTCGGTCTCTTGAGGGGGAGATATCCCGTCAACGCACTGACGCTGGGTCAGATCGTCGGCATCCGCCGTCGGTGACTTGAGAGGGCTGATACGTCGCTTTCGTTAGGAACCCGCGACCTGATAATACGGTGCGGGCTCCCGGAGTTCCGCTCAAATCGAACGGGTGAGACCGCCGTCTACCTTGATGTTCTGTCCGGTGATGTAGGCCGCCCCATCGGAGGCAAGGAAGGCGACGGTGGCGGCGACTTCGGCGCTGGTGCCGTAGCGTTTCATCGGCACGGCATCGCGGCGCTCTTCGGTCGCGGGCAGGCTGTCGATCCAGCCCGGCAGGACGTTGTTGATCCGGATATTATCGGCCGCATAGGTATCGGCGAAAATCTTCGTGTAGGCGGCCAGACCGGCGCGGAAGACGGCCGAGGTCGGGAACATCGCGGATGGCTCGAAGGCCCAGGCGGTGGAGATGTTGACGATCGCGCCGGATTTCTGCTTCTGCATGATCGGCGTGACGAGGCGCACGGGGCGAATGACGTTCATCAGGTAGACGTCCATTCCGGCATGCCATTGCTCGTCGGTAATCTCGATGATCTGCGCGCGCGGGCCATGTCCGGCGCTGTTGACCAGCACATCGATGCGGCCCCATTTTTCGACCGTGGCATCGACAAGGCGCTTGAGATCGTCGTTCGACTGGTTGGAGCCGGTAATGCCGATACCGTCCAGTTCCTGCGCAAGCGCCTCGCCCTTGCCGGAGGACGACAGGATGGCGACCTTGTATCCGTCGGCGGCGAGGCGTCTGGCGCATTCGGCACCCATGCCGCTTCCGCCTGCCGTGACGATGGCTACTTTATCGGGCGTCATGATCAATCCTCGCTAACTGCGTCATGCCTGAGATGGACGGCTTCGCACCTGAGATAGCATTTTTTCCGAGCGATATTGAAGCGTTTCCTGCGCGAAATCTTGTCTAGGCAGGTCGACCATGGCTGTCGCCACCGGCAACCGCCGGGGAGGGGATTTGGAAGGCCTCACTGGGGCGGGAAGGTCACCCATGCATCCTTGCGCCCCGGGTGATCTTGTCGACGATCTTCTTGTCTGCCCGCAAGGCGATGCCGACGACGCTGGCGTCCTCGGGGGCGAAATGCGCGAAGATTTCTCGGTTGGCTTCGTCGTGGCCGGTCGTGAACATCTCCTCGATGAAGAGCGAGGTTGTGACGCCGCGCTCCAGCGAGCGGCGGTGGATCATGCCGAGTGTTGCCGCATCGGCGGAAAGGACAATGATCGGCTGCACCGACAAGGGGTTGTAGAGATTGCCCGCGTGGTCGCGATAGGGGGCGCCGATGATGCCGGGATGTTGTCCGACGATGCCGCTGACCATGAAGGCGGTCACATTGAGTGCCTGCCACGAGGCAAGATTGTCGCGCAGGACGACGGCGATTTTGGTATCAAACATGCTCGGTCTCTTTCAAACTGCACTCAAGGACTTCCATGGGCCAGACCATTGCCAGCCCGCTTCACCTCGGTCTTGAACGTTTGTGCGCGGCGCCCGGTGGCGACGGGATCATCGCGGCGCCCGGCTATCCGGGCATCGAGCGCATTCAGGCCCGGTTTCGCGGCGATGTCTTCGAGCCGCATCGGCACGATACCTATGGGCTCGGCCTCACGCTCGGCGGTGTGCAGACATTTCACTATCGCGGCGAGCGGCGCTACAGCCTGCCGGGGCGGGTGATCGTCCTTCATCCGGACGAGTTGCACGACGGTGGGGCGGCGACGGAGGAGGGGCTCATCTATCGCATGCTCTATCTGGAGCCGTCGATGCTGCTCGGTGTGACGCGCCTGGGGCTGCCCTTTGTCGATGATCCCGTCGTCTCCGATGATAGGCTTGCGGCGCTGCTGCTCGAGGCTTTCGGTGCGCTCGACGGTATGCTGGAGGAGCTGTTTGTCGATGATTTTCTCGCACGGCTGGCGCCAAGCCTTGCTCGCCATGCAACGCAGCCGACAAAGCCGCTCGGCACAATCGCTCGCCACCAGGTCGATGTCGCTCGCGACTATCTCGCGGCCCATGCGACCCGGGTTGTGCGCTCGGAGGAACTGGAGCGGCTGACGGGCCTCGACCGCTTTGCCCTCTCGCGCCATTTTCGCGCCGCCTTCGCCACCAGTCCGCATCGCTTCCTGCTGATGCGCCGGTTGCAGATGGCCCGTACCCTGATTGCCGAGGGCAGCCCTCTCGCCGATGCCGCCGCTGCCACCGGTTTTTCCGACCAGAGCCACCTGACCCGCCACTTCAAGAAGACCTTCGGCATGGCGCCCGGCGCCTGGGCGTCGATGCTCGGGCAAGGACGTGGTTTGCGCAGTGCGGGTTTTACGACCTAGGACAGTTCAACGGTCTCGGCCAGGAAGTCGAGAAGCGCCCGGATGCGGGCGGGGACGGGACCGCCGCGACCGATATGGACGGCGCGGAATTCCTCGATGTCGCCGGGATTGAAGTCTTCGAGGACCGGAACCAAACGTCCGGCGGCAAGATCGTCGCGGATGGTGAAGCCAGCCAGCCGGGCCAGGCCCGCGCCGCCGAGGCAGAGTTGCCGGATGGTCTCGCCGTCGCTGGCTTCCAGGGCATTGTCCGGCTTCCTGGCGACCCGCTTCCCATCGATCAGCAGCGGCCATCCGGACACCGCCCGCTGGTAGGAGAAGGCGATCTTGCGGTGATGGGCGAGGTCATCGGGCGAGGACGGCCGGCCATGCGCTTCGATATAGGAGGGTGCTGCGACGATCGCCATGCGGGTGCCGCCGAGCTTGCGGGCGACCAGCTGCGAATCCTTCATCGGGCCAGCGCGGATGGCCACATCGGCCTTCTCGGACATCAGGTCGACGACAGCGTCGGTAACAGTGATATCGAGCGTTACGGCGGGAAAGCGCTGGAGGAAATTGGCAACGAGCGGGGCGAGAATTTGGTGGGCGAAGGAGGCGCTGGTGTTGATGCGGATGCGGCCGGAAGGCGCTTCGCCTGTGGAAACCGAGCGTTCGGCTTCGGCTATGTCGGACAGGATCCGTTTGCTGCGCTCGTAGAACGCCGCCCCTTCCAATGTCAGTTGCAACCGTCGGGTGGAGCGGTTGAGAAGCCGGGTGCCTAGCCGCGCCTCGAGCCGGGTCAGGAGCTTGCTGACCGCTGACGGTGTCATCCGGCAGGCACGGGCGGCAGCGGAGAAACCGCCGAGATCGACGACCCGCACGAACACGTCCATTTCCCCGGATCGGTTGACGTCTTGTCTGCTCATTGTGAATTCAACTCATGAAAGCTGTTCTTTGTAATGGTCTAGTTCATCCTTCAACGGCGATCTACCCTTGGTGCACAACAGGAGATCGACAATGGAATACAGATATCTCGGCAGGTCCGGCCTCAAGGTTCCGGCTCTCAGCTTCGGTGCGGCGACCTTCGGCGGCACCGGCCCGCTCTTCGGTGCATGGGGAACGACGGATGTCACAGAGGCTCGTCGCCTTATCGACATCTGCCTCGAGGCGGGCCTCAATCTTTTCGATACGGCCGACGTCTACTCGGCTGGCGCCTCGGAAGAGGTGCTTGGCGAGGCGATCCGCGGGCGTCGGGACGCGGTATTGATCTCGACCAAAATGTCGCTGCCGATGGGCGAGGGGCCGAACGAGGCGGGCAGTTCCCGGTCCCGCCTGATCCGGTCGACGGAAGATGCGCTGCGCCGCCTGGGAACGGATTATATCGACCTCCTGCAGTTGCACGCCTTCGACGCCCATACGCCGGTGGAAGAGGTGCTGGCAACGATGGACCAGTTGGTCTCGTCGGGGAAGGTCCGCTACATCGGTGCGTCCAACTTTGCCGGCTGGGAAATGATGAAATCGCTTGCCGCCGCCGACCGTGGCAGCCATCCGCGCTATGTTGCCCATCAGGTCTACTATTCGCTGGTCGGGAGGGACTACGAGTGGGAGCTGATGCCACTTGGTGCAGATCAGGGCGTCGGCGCCCTGGTCTGGAGCCCGCTCGGCTGGGGGCGGCTGACAGGCAAGATCCGCCGTGGCCAGCCCTTGCCGGAAGGCAGCCGGCTACACCAGACGGCCGAGTTCGGGCCGCCGGTCGACGATGACAAGCTTTTTGATATTGTCGACGTGCTGGATGCTCTGGCCGAAGAAACGGGACATTCCGTGCCGCAGATCGCCATCAACTGGCTGCTGCGCCGGCCGACCGTTGCCAGTGTCATCATCGGTGCGCGCAACGAGGCGCAGCTCAGGCAGAATCTCGGCGCCGTCGGCTGGAGCCTGACGCCGGAGCAGGTCGCCCGACTCGATGCTGCGAGCGCGGTGTCGGCTCCCTATCCGTACTATCCCTACCGCCGACAGGAGGGATTCGCGCGCCTCAATCCGCCGCTGGTCTGAGCCAGCATTCGACCCTACAGCATCCCCAGGAACTGCTTCAGCTCGGGCGTTCTGGGGTTGCTGAAGAACTGTTCGGGCGGACCGATCTCGTGGACGCGGCCTTCGTGCATGAAGACAACGCGGGAGCAGACGTCGCGGGCGAACTTCATCTCGTGGGTGACCATCAGCAGCGTCATCCCTTCGGCGGCCAGTTCGCGCACCACGGCCAGCACCTCGGCAACGAGTTCAGGGTCCAGCGCCGAGGTGATCTCGTCGCAGAGCAGCGCGATCGGCTGCATCGCCAGCGCCCGGGCGATGGCAACACGCTGCTGCTGGCCGCCGGAGAGCTCGTCGGGATAGGCGTCGAACTTGTGGGCAAGGCCGACGCGCTCCAGCATTTTTCGCGCCATGGCTTCGGCCTCGGCCTTCGGCGTTTTGCGCACCACCTTCTGGGAGAGCATGACATTGCCGCCGGCCGTCAGGTGTGGAAACAGGTTGAACTGCTGGAAGATCATGCCGACCTTCAGCCGCAACGCCTTCAGGTGCAGTTCATCGGGCAGGAACTGCGCGCCGGCAACGGAGATCGCTCCGTCGTCGATCACTTCCAGGCCGTTGATGCAGCGCAGCAGAGTGGATTTTCCGGAGCCGCTCTTGCCAATGATGGCGATGACCTCGCCCGGCTCGACGTTGAGGGTGATGCCCTTCAGGACCTCATTGCTGCCGAAGCTCTTGCGCACCTCAGTGATTTCGATGAGCGACATTCAGCTTCCTTTCAAGCATCTGGCTGCTTTTCGACAGCGGCCAGCAGAGGGCGAAATAGATGAGGGCGACGAAGCCGTAGACAGTAAAGGGCTCGAAGGTGGCGTTGGTAATGGCGGTGCCGGCCTTCGACAGCTCGACGAAGCCGATGATCGAGGTCAGCGCCGTGCCCTTTACCACCTGCACGGAGAAGCCGACCGTCGGCGGCACGGCCACCCGCATCGCCTGCGGCAGGATGACGTGGCGCATCTGCTGGGCATAGCCCATGCCGAGGCTGGCGGAGGCCTCCCACTGGCCCTTGACGACCGATTCGACGCAGCCGCGCCAGATTTCCGTGAGGAAGGCGGCGGACCAGAGGATGAGCGCGGTGCCGGCCGCAAGCCAGGCCGGCACGTCGATGCCGAACAGGCCGAGGCCGAAGAAGGCGAGAAACAGCTGCATCAGCAGCGGTGTGCCCTGGAACAGCTCGACGTAGTACTTGACGAAAATCCGTGCCGCCCGCCGCCTGCCGGTACGCAAGTAAAGCAGCACCATGCCGAGCAGGCCGCCGCCGATGAAGGACACCAGCGAGAGGAGGATGGTCCAGCGGGTAGCGTAGAGCAGGTTGCGAAGAATATCCCAGGTGGTGAACTGGATCATCGGACGCTCCTGCGCGGAAAGAGGACGCGGCCAAGGCCAGAGAGGAGCTGGCGCAGGATGATGGCCAGCAACAGGTAGATGGTCGTTGAGACGAAATAGGCCTCGAAGGCGCGGAAGGAGCGCGACTGGATGAAATTGGCGGCAAAGGTCAGGTCTTCGGCGGCGATCTGCGAGACGACGGCCGATCCGAGCGTGACGATAATGATCTGCGACGACAGGGCCGGCCAGATGCGCTGCAGCGACGGCACCAGGATGACATGCCAAAATGTCTGGAACGGCGTCATGGCGAGGCTCGCGCCGGCCTCGAACTGGCCGCGCGGCGTCGCCTGGATGCCCGCGCGGATGATCTCGCAGCCGTAGGCGCCGAGATTGATGACCATGGCGAGATTGGCCGCCGGCATTTCGCCGAGCTTGATGCCGATGCCGGGGAGGCCGAAGAAGATGAAGAACAGCTGGACGATGAAGGGCGTGTTGCGGATCAGTTCGACATAGGGAACGATCAGGAGCCTCAGCCAGCGGGGGCCGAGCGCGCGGGCCCAGGCGCAGGCGATGGCGAGTGCGATGCCGAAGACTGCGCCGACCGCCGTCAGCTCCAGCGTGATGCCGACACCTTTGATCAGCATCGGGTAGTATTCGCCGAGCCAGGCGAAATCGAAATGATAGCGCATTCAGGTTCCTTTGCTATCCACCGGAAGGCCGGCGCCGGTGAGGCGCCAGCCGGGGCGAGAGAGGGCCTAGAGATCGGCCGGGATGTCCTGGTGCAGCCATTTCTGGGTGATCTTGTTCATCGAGCCGTCGGCCCTGCCGGCCGCGATGATCTCGTTGATCTTGCCCTTCAGCGCATCCTCGCCCTTGTTGAGGCCGATGTAGCAGGGCGACTTGTTCATCAGGAATTTCAGTTCCGGACGGTTCGGCGGGTTCTTCTCGAGGATCGCCGCAGCAATGACGTTGCCCGTCACGATGACCTGGACCTGGCCGGAGAGGAAGGCCGAGATGGTGCCGTTATTGTCCTCGAAGCGCTTGATGATGGCATCGGGCGGGGCGATCTTGGTGAGCGCCAGGTCCTCGATGGCGCCGCGCGCCACGGCAACCGTCTTGCCGGACAGATCGGCGGCCGACGCGATCTTGATGTCGGCCGGGGCAAAGGCACCGTTGAAAAAGGGTGCATAAGGCGAGGTGAAATCAATCACCTTCTCGCGGTCCGGGTTCTTGCCGAGGCTGGAGATGACGATGTCGGCCTTGTTGGTCTGCAGGTAGGGGATGCGGTTCGGCAGCGTCACCGGCACCAGCTCAGCCTTGACGCCGAGCTTTTCGGCGATGAGCTTGGCCATGTCGATGTCGAGGCCCTGCAGTTCCATGTCCGGGCCGACGGTGCCGAAGGGCGGGGCGTCCTGCGGGACGGCAACGCGGATCGAGCCGCGGGCAGTGATGTCGGCGAGGGCGTCGGCGCGGGCGGCGTGGGGTGCTGCCATCGTCCCCATGGCCATTGCCGCAATGCCGGCCATCGCGAGGAACTGTCTGCGTATCATTTGTGGATCCTTTTCATTCGAAGACTTCCACCGGTCGACGCAAGTTGCATGCCAAGCCCTGACTGCGACAGAAGTCGCTCCGGAAGCCATCAATCCGTCGCCCGATCCCTCCCGGTCACGCATCTGCCGTCATTTTGTGCAACACGTTGGTGCGTTCGGCCACAGGCCGACTGACAGCGCATGGGTCGACCCTAAGCACGCTGCTTCGATCAGGTCACCGGACATCCACTCTTTGGCTGGACAGGAGGGTTGGCTTGTCTCATAGAAACCCGCCGGGCCTTGATTGGCCTTGGCCAGAATCGCAGGGGAGATTGCGCGAATGGCGTTGGCGGATGCAAAGGCGGGACTGCGGAACGAGGTCGGCGTGCTTGCCGTGCTCGACATCCTGAAGCAGGCATTTGGCGAGCGCTTCCAGACCGGCGAAGCCTTTCGTGCCCAGCACGCACACACAACCACCTATATCCCCGCGCAACTCCCCGATGGCGTCCTGTTTGCCGAAAGCAGCGAAGATGTGAAGGCGGCGGTCAAGGTCTGCGTCGCGCACAAGGTGCCGGTCATCGCCTTCGGCACGGGCTCTTCGCTCGAAGGGCAGGTCAATGCGCCAAGTGGTGGAATATCGATCGATTTCAGCCGGATGAACAAGGTTCTTGCGGTGAATGCCGAGGATCTCGACTGCGTCGTCGAGCCCGGCATTACGCGGGAGGAACTCAATGTCTATCTCCGCGACACCGGCCTGTTCTTCCCGATCGATCCCGGCGCCAATGCCTCGATCGGCGGCATGACCTCGACCCGCGCCTCCGGTACCAATGCCGTTCGCTACGGGACGATGAAAGATAATGTGCTTGCGGTCTCCGCCGTGACGGCATCGGGCGAAGAGATCAGCACGGCCCGCCGGGCGCGCAAGTCGTCGGCCGGCTACGACCTGACGCGGTTGTTCGTCGGCGCCGAGGGCACGCTCGGCATCCTGACGTCGATCACGCTCCGGCTGCAGGGAATCCCGCAGAAGATTGCCGGCGGCGTCTGCGCCTTTCCGACGATCAAGGCCGCCTGTGATGCTGTCATCATGACCATCCAGATGGGCATTCCGGTTGCCCGCATCGAATTGCTCGACGGCATGCAGGTGCGCGCCTGCAATCGCTATTCCGGACTGTCCCTGGCCGAGCAGCCGACATTGTTCCTGGAATTTCACGGAACGGAGGAGACGGTGGCGCTGCAGTCGGTCGACTTCGGCGAGATTGCCGCCGAGTGCGGCGGCGGCGAGTTCCATTGGACTGTAAACCTGGAGGAGCGCAACAAGCTCTGGAAGGCCCGCCACGACGCCTATTGGGCTTGCCGGGCGCTCGCGCCTGACATGGCAGCCCTGTCGACCGATGTCTGCGTGCCGATCTCGCGGCTGGCGGAATGCGTGGTCGAGACCCAGGCCGATATCGAGGCGCATGGTCTGCTGGGTCCAATTGTCGGACATGCCGGCGATGGCAATTTCCACGTTCTGCTGCTGTTCGACGACAAGACGCCCGAAGGCATAGCCACGGCCGAGAGTTTCGTGGCGCGCCTCAATGCCCGGGCGCTGTCGATGGATGGCACCTGCACCGGCGAGCATGGGATCGGCCAGGGCAAGATGAGCTTTCTCGAGCAGGAACTCGGCGGCGCCGTCGAGCTGATGCGGCAAGTCAAGCGCGGTCTCGATCCCGATGGCATATTCAACCCCGGCAAAATCTTCCATGCTGACTGAAAAATGGAATATTACCATGAGTTTGCCTTGCCCCCGGCCTGAATGGCGCTAGTGTCGTGACAGGCATGCGGAATGGAGAGTCAACGCGTTGTTAGGTAAGGTCCTGGTCTTTCTGGGTGGCGTCCTGGTGGTGGTGCTGTTCGTGGCACTGCTGGCGCCGCTCTTCATCGACTGGACCGGATTCCGGCAGAGCTTTGAAGATCAGGCCAGCCGCATCATCGGCAAGAAGGTCACCGTCTACGGGTCTGTCGATGCGCGCCTGCTGCCCTTTCCCTCCGTCACGATGCACGATGTGCGGGTCGGGCAGGAGCCGGACGGGACGCCGCAGGTGCAGATCTCCGAATTCGCCATGGACGCCGAGCTGGCGCCGTTTCTCTCCGGCGAAGCGCTGATCTTCGACATGCGCATCTCGCAGCCGAAGGTGCGCCTGCGGTTGCTGAAGGATGGAACGCTCGACTGGATGCGCGGCAGCCGCTCGGAAATTACGGCGAAGTCGGTGGTGCTGGAAAACGTTCATGTCGAGGGCGGCCAGGTCGAGTTCATCGACGAACAGTCGGGCCGCACCCGGCATGTCACCGATCTCAACGCGGAGATGTCGGCAAAGTCCCTGGCCGGCCCATGGCGCGTCGAGGGCGATGGTGCGCTTGATGGCGAGCGGGGCAACTTCACCGTGACTAGCAGCCAGCCCGACGACGACGGCGTGCTCCGGGTCCATACCCGCCTGGCGCCGCAGAGCCATCCCGTCAGCGTCGATCTCGATGGCGAATTGAAGCTGGTCAGCAGCAAGCCGGTCTACCTTGGCACCTTCTCGGCTGGCATCGAGACAAGCCAGGCGCGCAGGCTTTCGGGCGACGCAAAATCCACCGCGCCGCGCTCCAAGGGCAAGTTCGAGCTGACCAACGACCGCATTCGCATACCGGAATATCGTCTTGAACTCGGCGCCATCGACGATCCCTATGTCATTACCGGCGAGGCGACGCTCGACACGGGTCCGAAGCCCGAGTTCCTGCTGACGGCGGACGGTCAGCAGATCGATGTCAACCGTCTGGGCAACCAGGGCAGCGAAGGCAAGACGACGCGCAATCCGTCCGTATCGGCCCGCCAGCGGCTCAGCAGCCTGATTGCCATCGCCGCCGAAATCCCGGTGCCGCAGGTGCCAGGCAAGGCAACGGTGCGACTGCCGGCGATCGTCGCCGGCGACACGACGCTGCGTGACGTGCAGCTCGACCTTGAACCGGCGGGCGCCGGCTGGACGGTGGACAAGGCAGTCGGCACACTGCCGGGCCGCACCCAGGTGGAAGCCAAGGGTGGCCTGCTGCTTCAGGGCGACACCAAATTCACCGGCAGTCTCATCGTCGCCTCCAGCCAGCCTTCGGGGCTCGCTGCATGGCTATCGGGCACGGTCGATCCGTCCATCCGCGAGCTGAAGGCGGCGGGCTTTTCGGCCGACGTCAATCTGACGCATCTCCGCCAGCGCTTCGACAATCTCGAGATCGCCATCGGCAGCGCGACCCTGAAGGGCAGGTTGGACAGGACCCTGACGGAGAACCAGGCGCCGACGCTGGCGGTCGATCTGACCGGCGACGCGCTCGACCTCGATGCTCTGCGCGCGCTCACCGGTCTCTTTACCGGACAGGAGCCCGGCGAGAACATTCTCGACCACAAGATCAACGCCCATCTGAAAGCCGACAGCTTTTCGGCCAATGGCATTGCGGCCAGCAATGTCGAGACGACCTTCGGCATTGCCGACGGGTCCCTGAAGCTCGACAAGCTCTTCGTCCGCGATGTCGCCGGCGCCGAGATAACGGCGACGGGACGGGCTTCCGGCTCGATGCTCGAATACAAGGGCTCGGGCGAGATCACCTTCAAGGCGGCCGATCCGGGGCCGTTCTTCACCATGCTCAGCCAGCACCTGCCGCATCATCCCGTGGTCGATCGGCTGGTGCGCAATGCTGCCTGGTACGGAAACACGGCGCTGCGCGGGGCGCTGGCGCTCGGCGGCGATCAAGGCAATGGTCTGTCGCTGACACTTGCCGGCGTGTCGAACGGCAGCCGTGTCAATCTCGACTACCGCATGTCGGATCTTCTGGCGCTGACAGGCAAGGGCACGACGACGCTCGAGGGAACGCTTGAAAACTCGGTGACCTCCATCCTGTTCGGCCAGGCAGGGCTGGACCCGCTGCCGGTCGAAGCGGATGCGAATGGCCGCCTGACGCTCAAGGTCTCGGCAACCGACAACGATCCGGCGGATGCGGCGCTGACATTTGCGACCGACAAGACCTCGTTCACGGCAAACGGCAAGATCGATGTGCGGCCCGCGAACTTCCTCAACGGCACCATGGCGCTGTCGCTCGAAAGCGCCGATCTCGATCCGTATCTGGTCATGAACGGCATCGGCATGCCGCAGATGGGCACCGGCCTGCCGGTCAAGTTCCAGACGACGGCGACCATCGATGCCGACAAGGTGGCCTTGTCCGATATCAAGGCCCAGCTCGCCAACAACGGCATGACCGGCAAGCTAACCTTCGATCGCAAGGCGCCCACCATCAAGGCCAACGGCGAACTCGCCTTGAGCGAGGTCGATCTCGGATGGCTCGGCGAAGCTATCTACGGGCCGATGATGGACCCGATCACAGGCGGGCTGACCAAGGCCAAGCTTGGCCTGCCGATGTTCACGGGCACGGATATCAACGTCAAGCTCTCGGCCAAACAGCTGTGGCCCGGCGTCTTCGGGCCCGTGTCCGACTTTACCACGAACCTCGCCTACAAAGGCGATGCGTTGCAGCTCACCGACATGGCTGGCGGCTGGAGCGGCGGTACAATCGGCGGGCGCCTGCTCCTCGCAAACAATGACGGCACGGCGCTTTTGCAGACGAAGCTCGACCTGGCGAATACCGATCTTGCCGTCGTCGGATGGCAGCGCGACGGCGCGCCTGTCGCGTCAGGCCGCGCCGGACTGGCGCTCAGCCTCGAGGCCAGCGGGCAAAGTGCCAGCGATCTCGCGAGCACGGCCACCGGGTCCGGACAAGTGACGCTGGGAGAGACCCGGATTCGCGGTCTCAACCTCGGCATCCTCCCTTCGCTTCTGTCAGCTACCGACCAGATCCAGGGAGAGGTCACGGTCGACAAGATCGAACCGATCGTCCGGACGCTGCTGAACAACGGCGAGGCGGTGCTGAAGCCGATGACCATTCCGCTCAATATTGCCAGCGGCAGGGTGCGCTTCGACAATGTCAAGGCGACTACGGATATGGCGCAAATTGCCGCCAACGGTGAGATCAATCTCTCCAGCGAAGCGGTGCGGGGAACGCTCGGCATAAACCTCAACGCCGGGGCCGATGCCGTCAGCGGTGCCGAACCGGCACTGCGCTTGAGCTTTACCGGGCCGCTCGCGACCCCGACACGCAGCCTCGACGCCAGCGACATCACCAGCTTCCTATCCTTGCGGGCCTTCGAGCGCGAGCGGCGGCGGGTCGAGCGGCTGCAATCGGCAGTACTCGAGAAGCAGCGGCTGCGACGCGAGGTGTCCCTCTCCAAATATGCTGCCGGCGAGCGCGAGATCCAGCGCCAGCGCGATGCCGTCATCGAGCAGCAACGCAAGGCGGAGGAAGAGCGCCTCAGGCAATTGGCTCAGCAGGCCGAGGCGCAACGTCAGGTCGAGGCGGCAGAGAAGGCAAAGCAGAAGGCCGAGGCGGACGCGGCGGCAAAGGCTCAGGCCGAGGCAGCTGCAAAAGCGGAGGCCGACGCCCAGGCCGCAGCCGAAGCAAAAGCCAAGGCGGATGCCGCACTGAAGGCGAAGATCGACGCGGCGATCAAGGCGAGGGCGGAAGCCTTGGCCCGTTTCCAGGCCAATGAAGCGGCGCGCGCGCAGGCTGCAACTGACGCCAAGGCAAAGGCCGATGCCGATGCGAAGGCCAAAGCACAGGAGGCGGCGCCTCCCGCCAGCTCACCGCCGGTGCCGCCCCTGACAGTGCCAGATTTCAGCGCGCCGCCCAAGTTCTGATGGGCCGGCGGGCTAAGGCCTGTTTCGACACGGTTTAGCCGCCACCCTATTCGGCAAAGAGGTTACAGTATCCCCACGACAAGCCGACATTCCCTAATTAGGGCAATGCCCCGCAAGGCTGAGAATGGCTCGGGTGGCAGGCTGTCGGCCGTCCCGCGGTAAGATACGCCCTTGCGCGGGAAGGTTCGTGGGGATGTGTTGGCCAGCGATCTGGCCTGCGCCGGATCAGGATGGCAGGCGAGCGTCCTTCAGCCATTGGAGGACGTACAGGCGGAGTGCCGAGGAGAGGTTGCTCTCTGGCGGTCGGGCGTCGTCGATTTCAGCAATGAGGGCGGCTTGCGACAGGCCGCGCGCTGCGGCAATCGCCTTAAGTTCATCCCAGAAGCCGTCTTCCAGCGTGAAGCTTGTGCGGTGTCCGTGCAGCGTGGCCGAGTGCTTGCGGATCATGGGCGGATGGCCTGATGGTCGGGGCAACACCCGTGTCGAGCGCGTTTGTCTTTCAGTGCCGGGGTTAGCGCGAACGAGCGGCAGGCTTCATTCATCAACGGGCTTGGGCTCGATATGGCCGTCGTCCAGAGCCTTGGCAGCCTTGTCATTGAGCTTGGTGGTTTGTTGCTTCTCGATCTTGGTGCGGCCGAAGGTCAAACGGTTCTGCTCGGCCTGTTTCTCCTTCTCGGAGCGGGCCTGCTTCTTTCGGAACTGTTTCAGGTTGACGATGTCCGCCATGGATCCGCTCGCGTTGCTGTTCCGCCTAACCCGCCGACCTCATTGCTTCTTGCGGAAAGAGTCGAGCGAGATGACAGATCCGGGCTTTTTCTCTTCACCCTCGACGATTACGGCCGGCTGACCCGGCAGGTCCGTATTGACGGGGTATGCGGTGATCTCGCCGCTCGGCAGTTCTTCCTCGTCGCTGAGCGGAACATCGAATTCCAGCTCGAAATTCACCGAGGGATCATAGAAGCCGCGAATGGCGTTGAAGGGGACGACCAGCTTTTCCGGCACGTCCGAGAAGGACAGGCCGATCTCGAAATGGGTTTCGGTGATCTTGAGTTCCCAGAACTGATGCTGGATGACGATGGTCATCTGCTCCGGATACTTGGATTTGAGATGCTGGGAAATGCGCACGCCAGCGGCGCCGGTCAGGAAGGTGATGAAGAAATGATGGTCGCCGGGCAGGCGGCCGGTCGTTCCGACCTCGGTCAATACCTTACGGATAACTCCGCGCAGCGCGTCCTGTGCCAGAATATCGTAGCGGATATGATCCTGCCCCATGCTTTCTCGTCTTTCATTGTCTCTCGTCGAGGCTGTATGCCACGGCAGGCGGATTCGGAAAACCCCCCGACATCAGAGTTATGTCCCGTGACCATAGATCATAGCAAAAAAAGGGAGAAAGTGGAGGTTTCTGTTGCCAGGTACCTCCGAACCCCGCCTTCAGGTGCGAACCTTTAGGACTTGATTTGAAGTGTCACACTGCGATTAAGCAGCGAGACGAGCTTCCGCATAGTTGGTGTTTGCAACTACAGATTTAGTCCGATAACGGTGGTACAATGCCGAGCAAAAAGTAGATCTTTACACCCTTGTCGATCCTGTTTCGCCCCCATCAAAAGCCGGTCTTAGCCAGGCCGGTTTTTGGTGGAGGCGCCGGGTACCGCCCCCGGGTCCAATAGGTTTATTACATCGCTCATTTATCGCCATAGCCGGTCCGAAAACCGGCAACACCGATATAGTGTCTTCCGATCGCGGAGGGAAGAGCGAAGCGCAAATTTCGCCAGCAATTTCCAACGCGCCTGTGAAAGCGGGGGAGAATTCAGGAAGGCCGCCAGCAAAACGTTGGTTTTGCCGCATCTTGTCCGTAAGGAACTGGAGGCAAGAATCGGCTAAGGCCGAGGCCACTCTCTCGACGCCTGAGGCGCCTGCGGTGCCGCAGGCTCACAGGGCAGACCTTGGGCAGGACCGTCACTGGAGCGCCCGCGCGGTCGGCAGCAGAAGGATTTGGAAATGGCCCGTCATCCCGAATATCAATATCTGGACCTGCTGGAGCACCTGCTCGAAAAGGGCGATCGCCGCATCGACCGGACGGGCGTCGGCACACTGTCGACCTTCGGCGCGATGATGCGTTTCGATCTGTCCGATGGAAGTTTCCCGGTCTACACCACCAAACGGGTGTTCTGGAAAACGGCCGTCAAGGAGATGCTGTGGTTCCTGACGGGGCAGACCAACATCCAGTCGTTGCTGCGCGAAAACGTCCGGATCTGGACCGACTGGCCGCTCGACAAGTATCGCAAGGCGACCGGCGACGCCATCTCCCAGGAGGCTTTCGAAGAGCGGGTGCTGGCGGACGACGCCTTCGCCCTTGAATGGGGCGATCTCGGACCCGTCTACGGCAAACAGTGGCGTCGCTGGTTGGATGCGGATGGCCAGGAGCACGATCAGATTGCCAACGTCATCGAGACGCTGAAGTCCAATCCGGCCAGCCGCCGCATGCTGTTCCACGCCTGGAATGTCGGCGAACTCGACCGGATGGCGCTCAGCCCTTGCCACATGACCTACCAGTTTTATGTCAGCAACATCGCCGATGGGGAGAACGCAGAAGCGGTGAAGGGATCGGGCAAGCGCGGGAAGCTGTCGCTGCTGGTCGGGCAGAGATCCTGCGATGTCGGTCTCGGCAATCCTTTCAACCTCGCGCAGCAGGCGGCACTGGTTCACATGGTGGCGCAGCAGGTGGACATGACGCCGGGCGAGCTCATCTGGGTCGGCGGCGATGTCCACCTCTATCTCAACCACATGGATCTGGCGCGCACCATCCTCAGCCGCGAGCCGCGCCCCTTTCCGAAGCTTCGCCTCCTGCGGCACCCGGACAGCATCGACGATTACCGGATCGAGGATTTTGAAGTGACGGGTTACGATCCGCATCCGGCCATCGATGCGCCTGTCGCGGTCTAGCGCCCCAACGCTTCCAGAGTTTTGCCGTCAGGTCCACGCGCCAGCACGGTTTCGCCGCCGTCAGAAAGTGTCGGCGGTCGCTTCAAGCGTGGCGAGGATTTGAAGAAGCTCTTTCAGTTCCGGCTGGTAGACGGCGTCGGCGGCGTCGCCGATACCGACCCATTTCGACAGGCGCTGGTCCGTTTCCGGGAATTCGGTCAATGCCAGCTGGACGTCGAGGACGTGCACCGAGACGCGGTAAACGGCGCTCGCGCCATCCTTACGATAGCGGAAGGTGCCGAGCCTATCGACAGCGCAGGCGCCACGTATTCCGGCCTCCTCGAAGGCCTCACGTTCCGCCGCCTGGAGTGAGGTCTCCCCAACCTCGATGTTACCCTTTGGAATTCCCCAGCGGCCGCTGCGGCGGCTGGTGATCAGTAGCACTTCCCTAGATATCTTGCGATAGCAGATTGCGCCGGCCTGCTCGACGAAGACGCCGCCTGCCGCCTTTGCATTGAGGTCGGCTTCAGATGTTTTCGGCGTAGCTTCACGCATGGGAGCCACCTCCTGATCCGGCGTTAGAATGGGGCACTGCGTGTATCGCTCGCCTTCCATGGAGTGGGTTGTTGCGCTTATGCTTTACGGCAACGACACGATGATGACGAGGGTGGGAGGCCGTTCTCTGCACGCTGTGTGGGAAAGATCGTGCGGAGCGATGCCAGTCCTCGTCCCGCGTCGGCCAGTCGTTGCGGCGGCGGTCTGGACGACCGCTGCCGCTTAATCTCAGGCGGCATCTCCGCTGGCCGGCGGCGAGGGGTCGCGGCAGGCTCTCTTGATCACGATAGCACCTGCGAGCGCCGACAGCAGCGAGCCCAGGAGCACGCCGAGCTTCGTTTCGTCCTGCAGGAGCGGGTCTGAGGCGAAGGCTAGAAGGCCGATGAACAGGCTCATGGTAAAGCCGATGCCACAGAGAAGCCCCACCCCATAGAGCTGCAGCCAGCTGGCATGCTTGGGAAGCTCGGCCCAGCCCATGCGGATGACGGCAGCCGAAAAGGCGAAGACGCCGAGCTGCTTGCCAAGAAACAGGCCAAGCGCCACGCCCAGGGGCACCGGGTCGACGAAGGCGGCGAGCGATAGCCCCGCGAAGGAGACGCCGGCATTGGCAAAGCCGAACACCGGTACGACCATGAAGTTCACCCAAGGCTGGAGCCCATGTTCGAGTTTCAGCAAAGGCGAGACTTCGGTTTCCGCTTTGACGCTGAAGGCGCTGAGCGGAATGGTAAAGGCGAGCGCAACACCGGCAAGGGTTGCATGGATGCCGGACTGCAGCGTCAGGAACCAGAGGATCGCGCCGAGCAGCAGATAGGGCAGCAGGCGGGAGACCCCAAGCCGGTTAAGGGCGACAAGCGCGATGAGGACAACGGCGGCGCCACCCAAGGCATAGACGTTGAGGTCGCCAGAATAGAAGAAGGCGATGATCAATACGGCACCGAGATCGTCGATGATCGCCAGGGCCGTCAGGAAGATGCGCAGCGATGGCGGCACCCGGGGCCCGAGCAGCGACAGGACACCGAGGGCAAAGGCAATGTCGGTCGCCGACGGGATGGCCCAGCCATTCGGATGTCCGGATTCTCCGAGATTGAAGGCGAGGTAGATAAGCGCGGGGACGATCATCCCGCCAAGCGCGGCTACTCCCGGAAGGACCCGTCGCGACCAGGTCGAGAGCTGGCCGTCGAGCACCTCGCGCTTGATCTCGAGGCCGACCATCAGGAAGAAGATTGCCATCAGGCCGTCATTGACCCAGTGCAGCACCGAGAGGCCGGCCACGTAGCGGTGGAGGATATCGGCGTAAACCGGGTAGAGCGGAGAGTTGGCCACCAGCAGCGCAATCACCGCAGAGGCCATGAGGACAATGCCGCCGGCCGACGAACTCTGCAGGAAATGCCGCAGGAATGAGATCGGGCGCCTTGGCAAAAGGGAATCTTTGGTTGTTTTCATCCCTCGTTTTTGAACCATCGGCGCCGCCGAATCCAGCCAAAACAGGGGATTTCACAAACTTCTGTGTGCTTTGAGCGTGAATGGCGGCATCGGGCGCCGCAGGAGGGGGCTGGCCGCAGGCGTGGCTGCGACCAGGCTTTCGGGTCAGGCGCTGCGGGCCTGTTCAGGATGCTTGCCCTCGGCAAATTCCTCGACGATCTTGGCGCAGAATGCCGGCAGATCCTTCGGGCTGCGGCTGGTCACCAGACCCTTGTCGACCACCACTTCCTTGTCGACCCAGCTGGCGCCGGCATTTTCAAGGTCGGTCTTTATCGATGCGAAGGAAGTCACCGTCCGGCCCTCGAGCACGCCGGCTTCGGCGAGCACCCAGGGACCGTGGCAGATGACGCCGACGGGCTTTGCCTGCGAAAAGAACGAGCGGACGAAGGACACCGTCGCCTCGTCGGCACGCAGCTTGTCGGCGCCGACGGTACCGCCCGGAATGACGAGGCCGTCGAACTGATCGGCGGAGCAATCCGCGACCGTCTTATCGACGGTGTAGCTCGCGCCCGGGTCGAGATCATTGTTGACCGTCTGCGCCTGTCCGGCTTCCAGTCCGATGACCGTGACCGTCGCGCCGGCGCCTTCGACGGCTTGCTTGGGCTTTGCGAATTCGGGTTCTTCGGTACCGCGCGGGGCGATCAGAATGGCGATTTTCTTGCCGGCGAGGTTCATTTTAGTCTCCGTCTTTGTTGTGAGCCGCAGCACTCGGCTGCCACCCGTTAACGACCAACGGTTATCGAAGTTCCTGCTCTATGTGCTAAGTCGAAGACCGTCATCTCATCTGGAGCGCCCGAAATCCATCATGTCGCAGACTAACTTGAAGGTGCTGTTCGCTGTCTTGTCATGGCTCTTGATGGCCGCTTCGGGGTCGGCCGAAGACCTTCAGCATGGCAAGCGCGTCTTCCAACTCTGTACGCAGTGCCATGTGCTGGACCGCGAGACGAACGGCTTCGGTCCCTATCTCAAGGGCGTCGTCGGCCGACCCGCCGGCAGCGTGCCCGGCTATCGCTATTCCAAGGCAATGACGGATGCAGGGGCTGCCGGGCTGGTCTGGAACGACGAAGCGCTGTCGGAATTTCTCTACAGCCCGAAGAAAAAAATCCCCGGAACGAGCATGTCGTTCTGGGGACTGTGGAGCCAGTCGGAAATTAAAGACGTCATCGCCTACCTGCGCGCCAATCCGTAGGAACGACCGAGCGCCACAGGACGATGACCGTGATCGGGTAATGGCCGACGCGCCGATCCGAGGATCCTAGGCCGGTGTCTTGTCGGCCGTCTTTGTATCGAAGTCGCTGGCGTCGTGGCGTTCGTGCAGCTGGCTTGCGGGCTCGCCAAAGACGCGGTTGACCATCCGGCCGCGCTGCACGGGAGTCCGCTCGCCGATATGGTCCGTCCAGCGCTGCAGATTCTTGTACTCCTTCACCTGCAGGAATTCGGCTGCCTCGTAGAGCCAGCCCTTCGCGAGGGCGCCGTACCAGGGCCAGACGGCGATGTCGGCGATGGTATAGCTGTTGCCGGCCAGATATTCGTTGTCGGCAAGCCGGCGATCGAGAACATCGAGCTGACGCTTGGTTTCCATGGCGAACCGGTTGATGGGATATTCCATCTTGGTCGGGGCGTAGGCGTAGAAATGTCCGAAGCCGCCGCCGAGATAGGGCGCGCTGCCCATCTGCCAGAAGAGCCATGACATGCATTCCGTACGGGCCGGCTGTTCCGTGGGCAGGAAGGAGCCGAACTTTTCCGCGAGATAGAAGAGGATCGAGCCCGATTCGAACACACGCACCGGCGTTTCGCCGCTGCGGTCCATCAGGGCAGGGATCTTCGAATTCGGATTGATGTCGACGAAGTCGCTGCCGAACTGATCGCCTTCGTTGATGCGGATCAGCCAGGCGTCGTATTCGGCGCCTTCGTGGCCGAGGGCCAGAAGTTCCTCGAGCATGACCGTGACCTTGACGCCGTTGGGCGTGGCCAGCGAGTAGAGTTGCAGCGGATGCTTGCCGACCGGCAGCGCCTTGTCGTGGGTGGCGCCGGCGATCGGCCGGTTGATGTTGGCGAACCGTCCGCCGCTCTCCTTGTCCCAGGTCCAGACGCTGGCTGGCTTGTATTCGGTAGTCTCGGTCATTGGTAAACTCCAGGTAGGGGTGGCGACGTTGGCCAGGCATCGGAAATGGGTTGGCACAACTTCGATGCAAGATCCAACTTGCCGAAAGCACAGCCGATTTCAAGCCATGCCGTTATTGGCATGGAAGCACGAAGACGTCATCAGGCCTCAACGATGCTTGACGCTCGCGACCCTTCAATGACAATGGTTCGCGTGGCAAGCAGATCTTCGCGGAGCTTCCTTGTCAGAGGTTGCATGAGTGGAGGTTACCTTGTCCGCAGTCAGGAAGGTCATCGTCGTTGCCGTCTCGCGCAACGGCATCATCGGTCGCGACGGCGATATGCCTTGGCGGCTTTCCACTGACCTCAAGCGCTTCAAGGCATTGACGCTCGGCAAGCCGGTGATCATGGGCCGCAAGACTTTCCAGTCGATCGGCAAGCCGCTACCGGGACGGACGAATGTCATCATTACCCGCGACACAAGTTACCATCCGGGCGATGTCGCGGTTGCCAACTCTCTGGATGACGCCATCGCGCAGGCTTCCGAGGTCGCGCTTGGCGATGGTCTGGACGAAATCTGCATTATCGGTGGTGGCGAGATCTATCGGCAGGCGATCGAAGGCGCCGATATTCTGCATGTCACGCATGTCGAGGCGGATGTGGAAGGCGATACAGCCTTTCCAGAAATCGATCCTTCGATATGGAGTGCGGATACCGAGATGCTGGTGCCGGCAGGCGAGCGTGACAGCTTGCCCACCCGTTTCGTGACCTACAAGCGCCGTCAATAGCGAAGCATGATGCTTACGAAGCCTTAGCAGGGATAGTTTCGAAAAGCTGCCTTTTGACTTCCAACGACGGAAAATCCCCTCAAAAATCAACTATTTTTCCAATAATGGTGCCCAACTTCTGCAGGTTGCGTTGAAAGCGACATCGGCGATACCTATAACGAGGACAATCGTTGCCGCGCGGGGGAGCCAGTGCCGGACGATGTGTCAATATTTCCACGAACGATGAGGTTTTAATGCCCTGGAGTAATCAGAATGGCGGCGGTCCCTGGGGGGGCGGCGGCGATGGAAACAAACCAGGGCCTTGGGGCAAGGGACCACAACGTCCGCGCGGCAATGGCGGCGGCGGACCTCCCGATCTGGAAGAGATCATCCGACGCGGTCAGGAGCGCATGAAGGGTTTCATTCCCGGCGGCTTCAACAGCGGCATTTTTCTGATTATCGCGGCGGTCCTCGTCGTCTTCTGGCTCATCCAGTGCATCTACACCGTCCAGCCCGATGAGCGGGGCGTCGAGCTGCGCTTCGGCAAGCCGAAGGAAGAGATTTCTCTTCCTGGCCTGCACTTCCACGTCTGGCCGATGGACCAGATCAATATCGTCAAGGTCACCGAGCAATTGCAGAGCATCGGCGGGCGTGGCAATGCGAATGCTACCGCTGGCTTGATGCTGTCGGGCGACCAGAACATCCTGAACGTCCAGTTCACCGTTCTGTTCACTGTCACCGATCCGAAGGCCTACCTGTTCAACCTCGAGAACCCGGCGGAAACGCTGCAGCAGGTCTCCGAGAGCGCGATGCGTGAAGTTGTCGGCCGTCGTCCTGCACAGGATGCGTTCCGCGACAACCGCCAGGCGATTGCCAGCGAAGTCCAGAACATCATTCAGGGGACAATGGACCGCTATGGTGCCGGTATCGGCATCAACAGCGTCAACATCGAGAACGTCGCGCCTCCGCGTGAAGTGGCCGATGCCTTCGAAGAAGTGCAGCGCGCCGACCAGGATAAGCAGCGCCTCGTCGAGGAAGCCAACCAGTACGCCAACCAGAAGCTCGGTGGCGCACGCGGTCAGGCGGCACAGAACCGCGAAGAAGCGGCGGCCTACAAGGACCGTGTCGTCAAGGAAGCCGAAGGTGAGGCCCAGCGCTTCGTCTCTGTCTACGACCAGTATGTGAAGGCACCCGACGTTACGCGCGAACGCCTGTTCCTTGAAACCATGGAATCCGTCTTGAAGAATTCGAACAAGGTCATCATCGACCAGAAGCAGGGCGTGCTGCCCTACCTTCCGCTGAATGGTGTCGGCACGGCCGCGGTTCCGCCGCTGCCCAAGGCGGAGGAAGTGAAATGAACATGTCCTCCAGCCGTCTGCCGGCGATCGTCATCGCCGTCGCCGTGATCCTGTTCATCGTCTATTCGTCGGTGTTCGTGGTCAATGCCCGTCAGCAGGCGATCGTCGTCCGCTTCGGTCAGATCCAGTCCGTCAAGTCAGAGCCCGGCATCTACTTCAAGCTGCCGTTTGCCTTTGCCGACGCGGACCGCGTCCAGTATGTCGAGAAGCAGGCCCTGCGCTTCGATCTCGACAATATCCGTGTGCAGGTGAAGGGCGGCGCCACCTTCGACGTCGACGCCTTCGTCGTCTACAAGATCGCCGATGCACGCAAGTTCCGCGAAACCGTCTCCGGCGACCGCACGGCCGCCGAATCCCGGCTGCGCACGCGCCTCGATTCGTCGCTGCGGCGTGTCTATGGTCTGCGTGAATTCGACGCTGCGCTGTCAGACGAGCGTGTCTCGATGATGCTCGAGGTCCGCAATGACCTGCATCGCGACGCCGAAACGCTCGGCCTTCAGATCGACGACGTCCGCATCCGCCGCACCGACCTGACGCAGGACGTTTCGCAGAAGACCTACGACCGCATGCGGGCCGAACGTCTGGCTGAGGCCGAGCTGCTGCGCGCCGACGGTACCGAAGAGGGCCAGCGTCGCCGCGCTGTCGCCGACCGCCAGGTCGTCGAAATCCTCGCCAATGCCAGCAGGGATTCCGAAGTTCTGCGCGGTGAGGGCGATGCCGAACGGGCCCGCGTTTTTGCCGATGCGTTCTCGCGCGATCCTGCCTTCTTCCAATTCTATCGGTCGATGGCAGCCTACAACAATGCGCTTGGCTCCGGCTCCACCACGATGGTGCTGTCGCCGACCTCGGATTTCTTCCGCTATTTCCAGAGCCCTAACGGCACGCCTCCGGCGCCGCAGCCGGGCGCGCCTGCGCTGGCGGCGCCATCGGCCAATGCGCCGTTGTCGCTTCCGGGAGCACCGGCCGCCAACTGACGGACCGCTGAGCAGAAGACAATCGATCCAAAAGGTCGGGCCTCCCCAGGGAGGCCCGATTTTTTTATGGCAGCCGCCAGGCCTGCGACCATCACGGGCGGGGATTAGCGAAAAAGACGATTCCACCCTCCATCATTCCGCCCTATGCTGATGGTGCAATAGACGACCTGCACACTTGATGAGGATGCCTGATGGCCTCGACCGCATGCCCGACCCTTCGACGTTCGCTTGCCCTTCTGGCTGGCGCGGCCATTGTTGCCGGCTCCACCCTTAACGGCTTCGAGCGCGCTTATGCGGAAGGCGCGACGAATGTCCTGTCCGGCGTCCAGGGCGCCGTGCCCGCGGCTCCGGTCGCACCGGTGCCGCCTGTTGCCGCACCGGTTCCGCCTGCAGTCATGCCGCCGGCCGCAGGTGCCAGCCCCGCGCCGATGACCGGTGCTGCCGGTCCGGCGTCGGTCGCGGATCTCGCCGCCGGGCTGCTCGATGCCGTCGTCAACATCTCAACCTCGCAGAAGGTCAAGGGCGAGGGGACGGTGGCGACGCCGAAGATGCCGGATGGCTCGCCCTTCCAGGACCTGTTCAATGATTTCTTCAAGGACAAGCCCGGCCAGAGCAACAACCACAAGGTCAGTTCGCTCGGCTCCGGCTTCGTGATCGATCCCAAGGGCTATGTCGTTACCAACAACCATGTGATCGAAGGCGCCGACGATATCGAAGTGATCTTCCCGAATGGCACCAAATTGAAGGCCAAGCTGGTCGGTACCGATACCAAGACCGACCTGTCGGTTCTCAAGGTCGAGTCCAAGCAGCCGCTGAAATCCGTCCATTTCGGCGATTCCAGCCAGATGCGCATCGGCGACTGGGTCATGGCGGTCGGCAATCCCTTCGGCCTCGGCGGCTCGGTGACCGTCGGCATCGTGTCGGCCCGGGGGCGCAATATCAATGCCGGGCCCTACGACAACTTCATCCAGACCGATGCGGCGATCAACAAGGGAAATTCCGGTGGGCCGCTGTTCAACATGCATGGTGAAGTCATCGGCATCAACACGGCGATCATCTCGCCGAGCGGCGGATCGATCGGCATCGGCTTCTCGGTGCCCTCCGAAATTGCCGGCGGCGTCGTCAAGCAGCTGATGGATTTTGGCGAGACTCGTCGCGGCTGGCTCGGTGTTCGCATTCAGCCGGTTACCGACGACGTTTCGGAAAGCCTGGGTCTGCCGGCAGCCAAGGGCGCGCTTGTGGCGGGGGTGATCAAGGGCGGTCCGGTCGACAACGGCTCGATCCAGGCCGGTGACGTCATTCTGACCTTCGATGGCAAGGCCGTCAACGAAATGCGCGACCTACCGCGCGTGGTTGCCGAAAGCCCGGTTGGCAAGGCCGTCGACGTGGTTGTGATGCGGGGCGGCAAGGAGCAGACGGTGAAGGTGACGCTCGGCAAGCTCGATGATACGGCCGCTGCCGAGGCGAGCAAGGCTCCTGCGCCAGGCGCTGCCCCGGGCGGCGAAACCGACAAGGGCATCATCAATCCTGACGGCGACGGCGCCGGGGATGACGACGGCATGGACGATCAGGAAGAGCAGGGCGATCCAACGCAGGTGCCGGCGCCGGATGCCGATACCGTCCAGACCGTGCTCGGCATGCAGCTGGCCGGGCTGAATGCGGAGAATCGCAAGACCTTTGGGATCGCCGACAGCGTCGACGGCGTCGTGGTCCTGCAGCTGACGCCGGGATCGGCGGCCCTCGAAAAGGGGCTGAAGCCGGGCGACGTGATCGTCGAGGTGGCGCAGGAATTCATGAAGAGCGCGGTTTCCGTCTCGACGAAGGTGGCTTCGCTGAAGAAAGACGGACGTCGCAACGCGCAGATGATGATCGCCGCGCCGAACGGCGACCTGCGCTTCATTGCTGTGCCGCTGGAGTAGCGCTTACTTCAGCCCCTCGGCGGCGCGCCATTCCTTCGCCGTCAGGCGGTAGAGCACGTGGCGCTTCAGGGCCGGCATGCTGTCGGGAACGCGGGGATGATCGAAATCGTCGTCGGGGTTGCGATGCATGCCGATGCGCCGCATGACGGCGGTTGAGCGATGGTTGTCATGGACAGCGAAGGAGACGATTTCGTTCAGCCCAAGCGTTTCAAAACCATGGCGCAGCAGTGCCGTGGCCGCTTCGGTGACAAAGCCTTTGCCCCAGTACCGCGCTGCCAGGCGCCAGCCGATCTCGATGGTGCCTTTCGGAATAGCGGGCTCGTGGTCGGTGGCAACCAGTCCGCAGAAGCCAATCGTCTCACCGCTCGCCTTCACTTCGAGCGCGTAGAAGCCGAGCCCCGTCTCCGTGATCATCGTCCGGGCGTGGTTGAAGAACGTATCCGAACTCTCCCGGTCCCTGCGAAAGGGAAAGAAGGTCATCACCGTTTCGTCCGAATTGATCTCGTAGAACAGGTCCCGATCAGCTTCCCGCCAGTTGCGGACGATGAGGCGGTCGGTTTCGAGAATGATCATGGCGTTCCACCTCCTGTTGGTTCTCCGCCCCGTCTCAGGCGTCGATGAAATCCGTCTTCCGGTAGCCCTGAATGTAAAGCAGTGCCGTCAGGTCGCCATGGTCGATGCGCATCTTTGCCTGCGCGGCAACTGCCGGCTTGGCATGCAGCGCCACACCACTGCCGGCCGCCTGCAGCATGCCGAGATCATTGGCTCCGTCGCCGACAGCCAAGGCGTCAGCGGTCGATATTCCGAGGGTCGAAGCAATCTCCGTGAGGGCGTCGACCTTGGCCTGTTTGCCGAGGATAGGCTCGGCGACAAGACCGGTCAGCAGTCCATTCTCCTCCAGGAGAATATTGGCGCGGTTTTCATGGAAGCCGAGAGTGGCGCCGATGCGGCTGGTAAAGACGGTGAAGCCACCGGAGACGAGCGCGGTATGGAAGCTCTTCGACTTCATGGTGGCAATCAGTTGGGGGCCGCCCGGCGTCAGCGTAATGCGCTTGGCGATCACCTCGTCGACGACCGACACCGGCAGGCCCTTCAGCAAGGCGACGCGGGCGCGCAGGGCCGGCTCGAAGGCGATTTCGCCGTTCATCGCCTGGGCGGTGATTGCCGCGACATGATCCTTGAGGCCGACTTCAGCTGCCAGTTCGTCAATGCATTCCTGCGCGATCATCGTCGAATCCATGTCTGCGATCAGCAATTTCTTGCGCCGGCTCTCCGCCTCCTGGATCACCAGGTCGATCGCGGTGCCGCCGATCAGCGCGCGGAGCCTCGCTTCTGCAGCCGGTAAATCCGTGCCGTCGCGTAGCGCGATATCGCAGGCAATGCCGTCCGCCAGCCAGTAGAGGCCGGAGGCCGCAACCGCGTCCGCTGCTCTTTCCGCAAGGCTCGGACCAAGAACGGGGTTTGACGTATTGGCAATAAGCGTGGCAACGAAGGCCATGATGGGAAACCCTGTGAACGACATCGACGCGATCCTGATAACCGGGCCAACCGCCAGCGGCAAGTCCGCGCTGGCGGTGGAGCTTGCGAGCCGACATGGCGGCGTCGTCATCAACGCCGACAGCATGCAGGTTTATGACACCCTGCAGATCCTGACGGCACGACCGTCGCAGGAAGAGATGAAGGGCATTCCCCACCATCTCTATGGGCATGTGGCTGCCAAGGCTGCCTATTCCACCGGGATTTGGCTCAGAGAGATTTCCAGGTTGCTCGAGCAGCTGCGCCAGCAACGAGCGATGCCGGTGATCGTGGGCGGAACAGGGCTCTATTTCAAGGCTTTGACGGGCGGGCTTTCACCAATGCCCGACGTGCCCGCCGAGATTCGCGACGGGCTTCGACAACGCCTGATCGCGGAGGGCGCGGAGCCCTTGTACCGCGAGCTGGCGCTCCGTGACCCGCCCATGGCGGCCAGCCTGAAGCCGCAGGATGGACAGCGCATCGTGCGGGCGCTGGAGGTGCTCGATGCGACAGGCCAGTCGCTGACAACCCTGCAGGGGCTTGCCGGGCCTGTCATCGTCGATCCCGCCCGCGCGCGGAAGATCGTCGTGCTGCCGGAGCGGCGGGTCTTGCACGAGCGCATCGACGGCCGTTTTGAAAAGATGCTGGCAGCCAGCGCCGAGCAGGAAGTCGTGGATCTGCTGGCGCTCGATCTGGCGCCTGAGCAGCCTGTCATGAAGGCGATCGGCGTCTCGCAGATCGCGGCGATGCTGCGGGGCGACATCAGCCGTTCCGATGTCCTTGCGCTCGGAGCCGCCGCCACACGGCAATATGCCAAACGACAGATGACCTGGTTCCGCAACCAGATGGACGAGAGCTGGGAACGGATCGGCTGACGACGGTGGCCGTCAGTCCCTATTGAACAGCGAGCCCAACGGCTTTTTCAACACGCTCTCGCGCAGCGACGGTCCCGGTTCGCGGCGAAGTGACGAGATGCCCTCCTGGCCGAGGTTGGCGCGGCTCGCATCCTCGCGCCTGTAGTCGCGGCGCAGGTCGGCAAGCTTGCTGTCGATGGAGGTCTGCGGTGGTGGCGCTGCCGGACGGCTGGGCGCTCCGAGGCCCGACAGCATGTCCGGCCGGTAGGGCTCGATCGGCGTGGTGGCAGGCCGACCGGCGGCCTGCGGATATCGCGCATCACCCTCGTCCTGCATATATGCGTCGCGCTCCTCGGTCCCGGCTTTCTGCACGCCGGTGGCATAGCTTTCCTGGAAGGCGGAAAGATCGGGGCCGGAGATCGAGCGCATGCGGCCGACGATGGTGCGCAGGTCGACATTGTCTGGTGTTGTCTCATCGGGATGCTCGGCCAGCCCGTTGGCCTTTGGAATGAGGTTTTCCGCGACACGGGTAAAGCGCATGCGCATCGGCACGGCGATCGCCTCGCCGAAAGCAATTGCCTCGCCATTGCCGATCGACGACAGGAAGCTGGTGGTCGACATCGACGAATTGGGGATGGCCGATCGGATGATTTCCTGGTCGCGGTCATTGGCAAGCCGCATGGCAAACAGTGTCGAGCACTGCGAGAGGATGGTCTGGTCGAGTTCGCCTGGGCGCTGGGTAATGATGCCCAGCGAAACGCCGTATTTGCGCCCTTCCTTGGCGATGCGTGAGATCGCCTGGCGGGTGGGCACGAAGCCGAGGTTGGGGTCGGCGGGGATATAGCGGTGCGCTTCCTCGCAGACGACCAGCATATGGATCGCCCCATCGCTCCACAGAGCGATTTCGAAGGCCATACGGCAAAGCACCGAGGCAACGGAGTTGACCACTTCCGAAGGGATGCCCGCCAGCTGAAAGGTGCAGATCGGCCGGTCGTTGCCGGGAATGCGGAAAATTTCGGCGATGGTCTCCATGATCGTGTCGCTGATCGTGTTGTTGGAGAACATGAAATGATAGCGCGGATCGTTGATCGCCGAGATCACGCGGATCTTCAGCGAGCGCAGATGCGGTTTTTCGTGCCGGCCCTCGAGCTTGCCGATGCGCTCGTCGATCAGCGCCAGCAAGTCGGCCATGCGGTAGGGAACCGGCGTGTCCGCCGTCATCGAGCTCTTTTCCGTCTGCCGTCGCATCAACGGCGAATCGCTGCCCCGGAAGGCGCGCTTGGCATCGGGGATGATGTCGCGCAACATGTCGAGCTCTTCCGGCACCGGCGGGCGACCGCGAAAGACGACTTCGGCGAACTCCTCCAGCCGCATCAGCCAGAAGGGCAGGTCGAGCGTGTCGGTGTCGATGACGACCGAGTCATTGGGAAAGGCTGCGGCGAACTCATTGTGCGGATCGAGGATGAGGACCCGCAGTTTCGGATCTGTCGCAATAGCCTTGTGTAGCAGCAGCGATACGGCCGTCGACTTGCCGACACCGGTCGAACCGACCACGGCGAAATGCTTCGACAGCATCGAGGGGATATGGATGGTGGCGTCCAGCGTCTCGTCCTGCGTCAACTTGCCGATGACGCAGCTGCTATCCTTTCCGGAATCAAAAATGCGCATGAGATCGCGGGCGCGGATGCGATGGGCGATGGCGCCGAGATAGGGATAGCGCGATATGCCGGAGGAAAATTCCTCGCGCCCGTCGGCATCGACGCGCACTTCACCAAGTAGCTCGGCCTCGATGCGGAACAGGTTGTCCTGGCCTTCACCCCACGCCTTGCTGCCGGTGTCCATCGAGTAGACAAGGGCGGCCACCCGGTTGCTGCCGACGCTGATCGAGACGAGGCTGCCGACGGACCAAAGCTCGGTGAGGTCGGTGCCACCGTCGGCTGCCGTGGCGGCAATCGTGACGTGGGCGCCGCTACAGGCGACGACTCGACCGAGGAACCTGTTCCCGGGAGCCAAGGTGTCGCGACGTTCCTGTTCGCCTGCCTTGCCGGAGGTTTGCAAATCGTTGTTCAGCAAAGGGAGTGCTCCTAATACGGACAGAGGATAGAACGGGAGACTTAATAAAATCCTCTTGATTTGGTTGATTCTTTTGAGGTGCTGCCTTGGCTGTTGAGTTTTTGTTGCCGAAAGCGTTGACGCTACGAAATTTTCTGTCTATCAATTTTGGTCATGAAGATAGCGGCAATTCTTATTGTGGTGGGACAGCGCATGGGCAGGATGGTGTAACCATCCGGCGATAGCCACCCATGCGCTAGACAACAGGCTCCCCAAGGAGCCTTTTTTTATGCCCAAAATCGGGCGCCCCGCTTCCAAGACACTCAAGCAGACAACGGAATTTAGCAATGACGGGCACAGACAAGCAGACCACCGACAACAGGATGACCGGCGCGGAAATCGTCTTGCAGGCGCTGAAGGACAACGGCGTCGAGCACATCTTCGGCTATCCGGGCGGCGCGATCCTGCCGATCTATGACGAGATCTTCCAGCAGGATGACATCAAGCACATCCTCGTGCGCCACGAGCAGGGCGCCGGCCACGCGGCCGAAGGCTATGCCCGCTCGACCGGCAAGGTCGGCGTAATGCTGGTCACGTCAGGACCGGGCGCCACCAATGCCGTCACGCCGCTGCAGGACGCGCTGATGGATTCGATCCCGCTTGTCTGCCTGACCGGCCAGGTCCCGACGACGCTGATCGGCTCGGACGCTTTCCAGGAATGCGATACCGTCGGCATCACCCGGCCCTGCACCAAGCACAACTGGCTGGTCAAGGACGTCAACAAGCTGGCGGCCGTCATCCACGAGGCCTTCCGCATCGCCCAGACCGGCCGTCCCGGTCCTGTTGTCGTCGACATCCCGAAGGACGTCCAGTTCGCGACAGGCACCTACACGCCGCCGGAAGCGCATGCCGTCCAGAAGAGCTACCAGCCGCAGGTCCAGGGCGACATCAACCGGATCAAGCAGGCCATCGAGCTGATGGCGACCGCCCGCCGTCCCGTCATCTATTCCGGCGGCGGCGTCGTCAATGCGGGGCCGGAAGCCTCCAAATTGCTGCGCGAGCTGGTCGAATTGACCAACTTCCCGATCACCTCGACGCTGATGGGCCTCGGCTCCTATCCGGCTTCAGGCAAGAACTGGCTGAAGATGCTCGGCATGCACGGCTCCTACGAGGCGAACATGGCGATGCACGATTGCGACGTCATGGTCTGTATCGGCGCCCGCTTCGACGACCGCATCACCGGCCGCCTGAATGCCTTTGCCCCGAACTCGAAGAAGATCCACATCGACATCGATCCGTCGTCGATCAACAAGACCGTGCCTGTCGATATCGGCATCGTCGGCGATGTCGGCAATGTCCTGGAAGACATGGTCCGCCTGTGGCGCGCCTTGCCGAAAAAGCCGGAGCCGGCGCAACTGTCCGACTGGTGGACCGACATCAACCGCTGGCGGGCCCGCAATTCCTTCGCCTACAAGACCAGCAACGACGTCATCATGCCGCAATATGCGATCCAGCGGCTCTATGAGCTGACGAAGCATCGCGATACCTACATCACGACCGAAGTCGGCCAGCACCAGATGTGGGCAGCCCAGTTCTATGGCTTCGAGCAGCCGAACCGCTGGATGACCTCGGGCGGCCTCGGCACGATGGGTTATGGCCTGCCGGCAGCACTCGGCGTCCAGATCGCCCATCCGGACGCACTGGTCATCGACATCGCCGGCGATGCCTCGATCCAGATGTGCATCCAGGAAATGTCGGCGGCGGTGCAGCACAATGCGCCGATCAAGATCTTCATCCTCAACAACCAGTACATGGGGATGGTCCGCCAGTGGCAGCAGCTGCTGCACGGCAACCGCCTGTCGAACTCCTACACCGAGGCGATGCCTGATTTCGTCAAGCTCGCGGACGCCTATGGCGGCGTCGGCCTGCGCGTCGAAAAGCCCGGCGATCTCGATGCGACCATCCAGGAGATGATCGACGTCAAGCGTCCCGTCATCGTCGACTGCCGCGTCGCCAATCTCGCCAACTGCTTCCCGATGATCCCATCGGGCAAGGCACATAACGAGATGCTGCTGCCGGACGAAGCAACCGACGAAGCCGTCGCCGACGCTATCGACGCCAAGGGGCGGGCGCTGGTTTGATCTGGGCCGGAGGCGGCAGGTCTGCCGCCTCGACCAAAGGCTCGATCAGCGGTCGAGCTCAACAAGATTGTCAGGAAACGGATCCAAGATCATGAATGCACACCTACAACCCACCGGCTCCGCCTATTTCATCTCGCCGGAGACAGCGACTGCCGAGAATCATACGCTTTCGGTTCTGGTCGACAACGAGCCCGGCACGCTGGCGCGCGTCATCGGCCTGTTCTCAGGGCGCGGCTACAATATCGAGAGCCTGACTGTCTCGGAAACCGAGCACCAGGCCCATCTGTCGCGCATCACCATCGTCACCCGCGGCACGCCGCAGGTGCTGGAGCAGATCAAGGCTCAGCTGGAGCGCATCGTTCCTGTCCACCGGGTCGTCGACCTGACGGTGCGGGCCCGCGAACTCGGCCAAGAGCGGCCGATCGAGCGCGAGGTCGCCCTGATCAAGATCGGCGGCACCGGCGAGACGCGCGCCGAAACGCTGCGGCTGGCCGATGCCTTCCATGCCAAAGTGGTCGATGCGACCGTCGAGCACTTCATTCTGGAAATTACCGGCAAGTCGTCGAAGATCGACCAGTTCGTGGCGATCATGCGGCCGCTCGGGCTGATCGAGGTCTGCCGTACCGGCATCGCCGCCATGAACCGCGGCCCGCAGGGCATGTAGGAAGTCTCGCGCCGCCGGGGCTACAGCATCTCCAGCGGCGTTTTTCTCGAGGGTGGCGGGAAGGCGGCGTCCAGTTCCGCCCAGTCCTCGTCGGCGATGTCGAGAGACACGGCGTCGCGGTTTTCCTTTACGCGCGCCGCCTGCGAGGTCTTCGGAATGGCGATGACGCCGTCGCGTTCGAGGACGAAGGCAAGCGCCACCTGTGCCGGCGTTGCCTGATAGGTCTTGGCGATCCTGACGACTGCGGGCTGGCGGAGCAGGCGTCCCTGTTCGATCGGCGAATAGGCCATGACCGGAATGCGGTGCTTTTGGCAGAAGGGCAGGAGATCGAACTCGATGCCGCGCCGGCTGAGATTGTACAGCACCTGGTTGGTGGCGACGTTTTCGCCCGACGGGACGCCCAGCAGCTCTTCCATGTCGTCGACGTCGAAGTTCGACACGCCCCAGGCGCCGATCTTGCCGTCTGCCTTCAGCCTCTCGAACGCCGCGACTGTCTCGGCCAGGGGGTAGCTGCCGCGCCAGTGCAGCAGGTAGAGATCGAGACGGTCGGTCCCCAGTCGCTGGAGGCTGCGCTCGCAGGCGGCGATCGTGCCTTCGCTGCTGGCATTGTGGGGATAGACCTTGCTGACCAGGAACACCTCGTCTCGACGGCCTTCGATCGCCCGGCCGACGATCCGCTCCGAGCCGCCGTCGGCGTACATTTCGGCGGTGTCGATCAGTGTCATGCCGAGGTCGAGGCCGGCCCGCAGGCTTTCGATTTCGGCTTTCGCCTCGGATGCCTTCTCGCCCATGTTCCAGCTGCCCTGGCCTAGGGCTGGCACCGCTGGGCCGTGCTTCAGGCTGATGGTGGGAATGTCGTCGATCATGGGTCTGCCTTTCCGCATCATTGCTGTGCTTCAGGGGGAAGCTATATGCCGGTTTTCGCGAGAGAAAGTATGGCGCAGGCCGATGTTTCCAAGTGGGTGGACAGAATGGCGACCTGTTTTCGGCCTGGCGTGGTGAAGCCCGCGGGTGAGCGGCGGCTCCAATTCCCGCGGGCCGGCCACCTCCGGCATGAGGCATAGAGTCGAGCAGCCGGATGTTCGCTTAAGTGCTAGCCTGGGAGCGCCCGGACATTCTTGTCACCGGCACAATCGCGGGGTCGCGTCCCGGGGTTAGGTCGTTCATAGCGTGCAGGCGCTGCCGGCGGAGGATATGATCCCGCTGCAGAGAGCGATGGTCGATATCGGAGGAGAATATCATGCCGCTGGACACATTCCTGACTCTGCTGCTGTTTGCCTTTACCACATCGATCACGCCGGGGCCGAACAACATGATGCTGTTCGCGTCGGGCGTGAACTTCGGTTTCCGCCGCACCATTCCGCATATGATCGGCATCGGCGCCGGTTTCCTGTCGCTGCTGCTGGGCGTCGGCCTCGGGCTCGGCGCAATCCTGCACACCGTGCCGGTGCTTTATACGACGCTGAAGTTTGCCGGGGGCGCCTACCTGCTGTGGGTCGCCTGGAAGATCGGCTCGGCGCGCACGATCAGCGAGCGGCAAGGCGGCGCGGAGCCGATGTCGCTCCTTTCTGCCGCCGCCTTCCAGTGGATCAACCCGAAGGCGTGGGTGATGGCTGTCTCGGCGATGGCGACCTACACCACTCCGGATATGTACTACGCCAGCGTCGTCATGGTTGGCGTGGCTTTCGCCGCCGTCAATTTTCCCAGCGTGTCCACCTGGGCAGGTTTCGGCTCGGTCCTTCGCGACTGGCTCGCCGTGCCGGTGCGGCTGAAGTGGTTTAACATCACCATGGCCGTCCTGCTCGTGCTCAGCTTGTGGCCGATGCTGAAATAGAGGATAGGGCCTTGCCGGCATCGATCCGCCGGCGACGCGCTGCGTCTGCGGCTTTATTCCCGGTATCCGCAGATTTTTACGGTTGCCTCTAAGACACGAATCCTGCCAAGTCCGGCCATGCAATTTGCCCCACAACAAGACGAAGCGCTGAAGGCTGTTTCCAAATGGCTGAAGGACGGGCGGTCGCCGCTGTTTCGCCTGTTCGGCTATGCCGGAACCGGCAAGACGACGCTTGCCCGCCACTTCGCCGAAAATGTCGATGGAGAAGTGCTGTTTGCCGCCTTCACCGGCAAGGCGGCTCAGGTTTTGCGCTCGCGCGGTGCCAGCAACGCCCGGACCATCCACTCGCTGATCTATCGCCCGCGCGGCGAGGAGGCGGTCGAGGACGAGGAGACCGGCAAGAGTTCGATGACGCCGATGTTCACCGTCAACCGGCAGAGCCCCGTGTCCAAGGCGGCGCTGATCGTCGTCGACGAATGCTCGATGGTCGACGAGGCGCTCGGCAAGGACCTGATGAGTTTCGGCACGCCGATCCTGGTGCTCGGCGATCCCGGCCAGCTGCCGCCGATATCAGGCGGTGGTTTCTTCACCAACGAAGAGCCGGATTACCTGCTCACCGACATCCACCGGCAGGCGCGCGACAACCCGATCATCCAGCTCGCCATGCAGGTGCGCGAAGGCAAGGAGATCATGCACGGCGATTACGGCACAGTGCAGGTGATCTCCAAGGGCGAGGTCACGCAGCCGCTTGTGCTTGACGCCGATCAGGTGCTGGTCGGCACCAACAAGACGCGCAAGCGCTACAACCAGCGTCTGCGGGAACTGAAGGGCTTCAATACCGATTATCCGCAGTCCGGCGACAAGCTCGTCTGCCTGCGCAACGATCCGGCCAAGGGTTTGCTGAATGGCTCTCTGTGGCAGGTGATGACCTCGTCGAAGGAGACCACCAAGCCCGGCATCAACTTGCTCGTGCGGCCGGAAGACGACGACATGGATCGGGGTGCGGCCAAGATCAAGCTGTTGAAGACCGCCTTCGAAGAGGTTCAGGGGGAAATTCCCTGGACGACCCGCAAGCGCTATGACGAGTTCGACTACGGCTATGCGCTGACCGTGCACAAGGCGCAGGGTTCGCAGTGGAACAAGGTGGTCCTGTTCGATGAAAGCTGGGCCTTCCGCGACACGCGCGAACGCTGGCTTTACACGGCGATCACCCGCGCTGCCGAGACGCTGACCATCGTTCGCTGACAGCCCTCACTCCCATCAATATTTTGCATGACTCTCCCATGCGAATGTCATTGGCCTTGGGCGTGCGATGGGATTAAAAGCGCAGGCACGTTGTTCGTGAACCTGGATCCGACAGATGCCCGCAAAGCTTTCCGTGAATGTCAATGCCATCGCCATGCTACGCAATCGCCGCGACCTGCCGTGGCCGAGTGTCGAGGCGCTGGGTCGGATCGCGCTCAAAGCGGGGGCATCCGGGTTGACGGTGCATCCGCGGCCCGACCAGCGCCACGTCCGCTTCTCCGACTTGCCGGTCATCCGCGCGCTCCTCGACGATGAGTTTCCGGATGCGGAGTTCAATATCGAGGGATACCCGACCCAGGAATTCTTCGACCTTTGTGCCGGCGTCGAGCCTGACCAGGTGACGCTGGTGCCGGACGATCCGTCGCAGGCGACTTCGGATCACGGTTGGGATTTCCGCAAGCACCAGGACTTCCTCGCCGGGGTGATCGGGCCCTACAAGAAGATGGGCTGCCGCGTTTCGCTATTTGCCGATGGCGACGGTGATGCCGAAGCTGTGGCGATCGCAAAAGCCATCGGAGCCGATCGCATCGAGCTTTACACCGGCCCCTATGGCGGTTGCTACGATGCGCCGGAGCAGGCCGCTGTCGTGCTCGACGGGCTCGGCAAGACGGCCGATGCCGCAACCGCACTCGGGCTCGGTGTCAATGCCGGCCACGATCTCACCGTCAGCAATCTGCCGGCCTTGCTTCGACGCATTCCGCAACTGGCAGAGGCCTCGATCGGCCATGCTCTGACAGCCGAAGCGCTTGAATTCGGGATGGCGGAAACCGTCCGCCGCTTCCGACGCGCCTGCGGCCAGTCGATCTGACACCGGTCTGCTGCGTGACAATGAGGCCAGGGTGACGGTACTCGGTACCGTACCCTGGAGACTTGCTATCCGAGGCTATGTCGCCTTGTCGACGAGGGCGCGCTACCGTGGAGCCTGCGTGACTTCCCGTTAATTGCGCGCCCTTGCATTCGTGATCCCATCGCTCCCAGAAATAGGAGTGACGACGCAGCATCAGCCGGCCAGGGCCGCTTTTCTTTCCTCGAAGAAGCTTCTCAGCGTCTGCGGCTCTTTGCCGGTCAGTGTCGTGAAGTCGGCGGTGAGCTGATCGAAGTTACCGGCCCGGATATTGGCGTCGGCGGAGACCAGCATATCCACGACGAAAGGCGGCAAACCTGCGCCAGTCATGCCACCGGCCAGCTGTTCGTCGGTGACATCGACAACCTCCAGCGGACGACCGGTGATGGCTGACACCGTCGAGGCGATGTCGGTAATGGAGTAGGATGTGGAGCCGGTCAGCGTGTAGGTCGTGCTGTCCGTATTGCTGGAGGCGAGGGCTGCGGCAATTGCCAGTGCGCAGTCTTCGCGGGAGATGTAGGGCGCCTTGCCGCCTGCTGTCGCGGTATACCATTTGCCACCCTGCAGGTTGTGCGGCAGCGACATCATGAAATTGTCCATGTACCAGGCATCGCGCAGGATCGTGTAGCCGAGACCGCTGGCCTTGATGGCAGCTTCGGTGCCGAGATGGTCTGGCGCGAAGGTGACCAGCGATTTGTCGGGGTTCGGCATGGAGGTGTAGAAGATATGCTTGACGCCGGCAGCCTTGGCAGCATCGATGGCTGCCATATGCTGAGCAAGGCGCTTGCCCGGCGTGTCGAGCGAATCTGTGCTGATGATCAGCAGGCGATCGACACCGGCGAAGGCCTGCGCCAGGTTCGCTGCGTCATCGAAGTCAGCCTTGCGGGTGACGACGCCCTTGGCGGAAAGCTCCGCGAGCTTGTCGGGACTGCGAGTTGCGGCGACGATATCGGCGGGCGCGATCTTGTAGGTTTCGAGCAGATGATGAATGACGCGCTGGCCGAGTTGACCGGCCGCGCCGGTGACGAGAATTGTCATGAACGTTCCTCTAATCATGGGCCGGGTTGAACGACCGGCATCGCAGTCTCAAAAAGAGACTTAGGCTAGAATAGAGATTGACAGGCCGAAGTAAAGGAGGCAGTTTTTCCACCCTACGTTACCGAAAAGGAACCGCCCATGAGTGGCACTGTCGTGCAATTGCGCAACAAGAATAGTAGCGAAAAAGGCCGGGCTGTCAACCTGACCAAGCTGGACTTCAGCAATTGCCCCGTCCGCGACGTGATGCAGCAGATCAATGGAAAATGGTCGACGCTGTTGCTGGATGCGTTGTCGCAGCGCCCCTATCGGTTCGGGGAGCTCAAGCGCCTCGTGCCCGACATCTCTCAGCGGATGTTGACGCAGACGCTGCGCGAACTACAGCGCGACGGCTATATCGATCGCGAAGTCTTTCCCACAAAGCCGCCGAGCGTCGAATACCGCATGACGGATCTCGGTCGCTCGCTTTTCGAGCCGCTGGCCCAGCTTTTGAACTGGGCCGATGCCAATCATGAGAAGGTGAGAGCCGCGCGGTCGCGCTTCGATGATGCCGCCAGCTGAGGCCTTGACGCGGCGTTATCCGTTCGTGCGGCGCTCGGTGGCGAAGATGAGCAGGGCGGCCACCGGGAAGCAGATCCCGATCCAGGAGGTCAGCCCCCAGCCGCCGGTCGCATAGGCCCATCCGCCGAGAGCCGATCCGATAGCGCCGCCACAGAAGAAGGTTGCCATGTAGAGGCCGTTCAGGCGGCTGCGGTGGGCAGCACTCAGGGCGTAGATCGACCGCTGGCCGATGACCAGATTGGTCTGGACGCCGAAGTCGAGCAGGACCCCGGAGAGCGTCAACATTGCCAGCGCCATCGTCGAGCCGCTGCTCGACCAGTGCGCCAGCAACAGTGCGCCGATGGCAAGCAGCATGGCCGCAGCCGTGGCGGCTTGGGACATCCCCCGGTCGGCCAACCGTCCGGCGATCGGCGAGGCGATGGCGCCGGCCGCACCGGCGAGCGCGAAGAGGGCGATGCCGTTCTGGCTGAGGCCGAAGACCGGGCTTGCCAGAAGTAGTGGCGTTGTGGTCCAGAACAGGCTGAAGGCGCCGAACATGCAGGCCTGATAGATCGCCCGCCGTTGCAGCAGCCGTGTGTGAAGGGCGAGATGGCCCATGGAGGCGAGTAGCTGGCCGTAGCGCAAGCTCGTCTGCGGAACACGGGTCGGCAGGAGCATGCGCAGCCCGATGGCGAGGGCCACCATCAGAAGAGCCGACATGATGTAGACCACGTGCCAGGACGAATATTCGGCGATGACACTGGCGACCGGTCGAGCCAGCATGATGCCGCAGAGCAGACCGCTCATGACGTTGCCCACCACCTGTCCCCTACTGGCATCCGGGGCCATGTGGGCTGCGAAGGGAACTAGAACCTGGACTGCGACGGAGCCGATGCCGATGCAGAGCGACGCCAGCAGAAACAGCGACGGCGACCAAGAAGAAGCGCCTGCGAGCAGGGCAACGGCGGCCACGATGATCAGCGACAGGACGAGCCGCCGATTTTCCAGGAGATCTCCGAGTGGCACCACCAGCAGCAGGCCGAGGCCGTAGCCGATCTGCGTCATCGTGACGATCAACCCAGTAGCCGAAGGCGAAAAGCCGAGCGCCGCGCTGATCGGTCCGGCGAGAGGCTGGCCATAGTAGAGATTGGCCGCCACCAGACCGCAGGCGGCGGCGAAGGTGAAGGTCATCCAGGGAGATATGGTCGATTGCGGGAGGACACGGTCCTCGGTGGCAAGTGCTTGGGTGCTCATCGGGATTTCCTGAAGGCTTGGAATGCTAAGTTGTGGCGCGGCGGGCTGTGTCAGCGCAGCATTGTCATGGCCATGTCAGCGACGGCGGTCATCTCCTCGCGTCGGCGGCCGGTCTTGCCGATCACCCGGGCACCCTTGGTCAGGCAGAGCAGCGTCAAGGCGCCTGCGTCCGGATCGACGGTGGTGCTGATCGTCCCGTCAGACTGACCGAGGCGGATGAGGTCGGCTATGAGGCTCTGGTCGGCCTCGAAAGCGGCCGCCACCCGTGCCGCGGCTTCATCGTCGAGAACTGCCAGGTCATTGGCGCCGCTGACGACGAGGCAGCCACTGCGCCCAGGTTCGCCATAGGAGCGGTCGATGTAGTACATCAGCACGCGGTGGACCTTGTCGCGACCGTTGTCGCCCTTGGCGATTTCCTGCTTCAATCGCCTCCGGCCGAGCAGGCGGTAGCGATCGAAGGCGGCCAGAAAGACACCGCGCTTATCCTTGAAGGCCTTGTAGACGCTGCCTGCCGTCAGACCCATCGCGTCCGTCAGGTCGCTGATTGAGGTTGCGTGGTAGCCGCGTGCGGTGAAGACTGCCAACGCCTTGTCGAGCGTTTCGTCCATGTCGAATTCGCGCGGTCTGCCGCGTGGGCGGTTTGAATCCGGGAGAGTAGCGTTTTCCATTTCCGCTAATTAGGAAATGATCGTTTCCAAATCAAGTGTTATTTTGCGACGCACAATTCGTTGATCGTTGCAATGGAGCAGTCGGCGAGCAAGCGGTTGCGAACCGGCAGCAGTTGGAGAAACCGATCCGGGAGAGACTGGCGCCTAAGATCGTTGTCTTCCCAAGGCATTGGATCGACGTCCGCACCGGGTGGAGGCTCCACAGGTGCGCGTTCTCTGCCGTGATCTTCAGATCGCCTCATAAGCGAAGAGCAGGCCAATTGCCGTGATCGCCAACAAACCCACAAGGAAGCATTGGTCGGCAACCGTCTCCAGCCGCCGGCTTAACCATTGCCTGTGCGAATAGCGGATCGACAGATAGGAGGTGAGGGCGCTGGCGAGAAACAGCAGCGATGCGCAGGCCGCATATTCGTCAACGTGGCTTGGCCCGATTCGGCCTTCGACGACCTTCACCAAGCCGATCAGCGTCGTGCAGATGCCAATCATCGTTCCGGACGTTGGCAGGATGTGCTGGGCGAGGGCCTTCGGTGCTGACGACAGGTCCTTTTTTGAAGAGGCGACCACTGTTGTTTCTCTTTCAATACGACTGGTGCCGGATGCCATCGATATCCCGTCCGTGATGCGGAACAGCCATCCTATCCATAACTGTCGCAACAGGCCAGCGCAGAACCCCCGCCGCAATGTCAGCGCCTCGCAACCCACGAAATTGAGGATGTGCAAGGGAGCCATGCGCAAACAGCGTTTGTTGCATGCGCAAGATAGGCCCAGTTGAGGGGATGGGAGGCGCGTTGAAGGAGTATTGTCATGGGGCAACATCGTGTCGTCGTGGTCGGCGGCGGCTTCGCCGGTCTGCAAATCGTCAACGACCTCAAGGGAGCGCCGGTCAGCATCACCCTGATCGACCGTCGCAATCACCACCTGTTCCAGCCTCTGCTCTATCAGGTGGCCACGACGCTCCTGTCGACCTCCGAGATCGCCTGGCCGATTCGCGGCCTCTTCCGGGAAAGACCTGATGTGACGACGCTGCTGGCCGAGGTCGTTGGTATCGACAGGCAGACAAACACGGTCGCTCTCGCCGGTGGCCAGACGGTTCCCTACGACACGCTGGTGCTGGCGACCGGTGCAACGCACGCCTATTTCGGTCATGACGAATGGGAGCCGGTCGCCCCCGGGTTGAAGACCCTCGAGGATGCCACGACGATCCGCCGCCGCCTGCTGCTGGCCTTCGAGCGCGCCGAGATGGAGACCGATCCTGCTGTGCAGGAGGCGCTGCTGACCTTCGTCATCGTCGGGGCCGGGCCGACCGGCGTCGAGCTTGCCGGCATCATCGCCGAACTCGCGCATGAGACGCTGGCAAAGGAATTTCGCCGGATCGATACCACGAAAGCCCGCGTCATCCTCGTCGAAGCAGGGCCGCGCATTCTGTCCGCCTTCGTCGAAGACCTGTCGGCCTACGCCCATCGCAGGCTCGAGAGCGGCGGTGTCGATATCCGCACCGGGCAGGCGGTGACCTCCTGCACGGCAGACGGCGTTGTCGTCGGCGATACCTTCATTCCATGCCGGACGGTCGTCTGGGCCGCCGGCGTCCAGGCCTCGGGGGCCGCCGCCTGGCTGGGGATACCGGCCGACCGCGCCGGTCGTGCCGTTGTCGAGAGCAATCTGACGGTGCCGGGCGATGAGAACATTTTTGTCGTGGGCGATACGGCGTCGGTCCAGCGGGAGGATGGCAGGCCCGTGCCGGGCGTGGCACCCGCCGCCAAGCAGCAGGGCGCGTTCGTCGCCAAGGTCATCAAGGCCCGCCTCTCGGGCAATGCCGCGCCTGCCGCGTTCCGCTATCGCCACCAGGGGGACCTCGCGACGATCGGCAAGGGGGCGGCGATCATCGATTTCGGCTGGCTCAAGCTCAAGGGCAGGCTCGCCTGGTGGATCTGGGGGCTCGCCCACATCTACTTCCTGATCGGCACACGGTCACGCTTCAGCGTCGCCTGGAGCTGGCTATGGATCTACCTTAGCCGACAGCACAGCGCCCGGCTGATTACGCAGAAGGAAGTGCCGCGCGAGGAGTGAAGCTGGTACTTGGCGCGATGCCGGGTGGCACTCGTGGGATAGTGCGAAAAGCGCAGAGTAACCCGCGAAGCGCCTCTTTTGCCATCAAACGGCTTGAGGGCTTCGAGCCGCGCGCTCGGGTGGGCTAAAGGGGCGCCTATAAGTCGGCAGACTGAGCGCTCTCCGTCGTCTTCCTCGGCCTTGTGCCGAGGATCTGCCTGGCCAACCAATACGCCGGGTTGGATGCTCGGGACAGGCCCGAGTATGACGAACGGTCCCTGGGTGGCGGCAGTAAGCAGAAAGGCGGCCCCGAGGAGCCGCCTTTCCTTATTCGTCTCGCGTAAAAATCTCAGGCTGCGAGCGAGGCGATGTCGATGACGAAGCGGTAGCGGACGTCGCTTTTCAGGACGCGTTCATAGGCTTCGTTGACGTCCTGGATGTTGATCTTCTCGATTTCCGAGACGATGTTGTGCTTGCCGCAGAAGTCGAGCATTTCCTGCGTTTCCTTGATCGAGCCGATCATCGAGCCCGACAGGCTCTTGCGGCCCGGGATCAGCGAGAAGGCATGAACCGGGATCGCATGTTCCGGCGCGCCGACGATGACCATCGAGCCATTGACCTTGAGCAGGCCGAGATAGGCGTTCCAGTCGATCGCAACGCCGGCCGTGCAGATGATCAGGTCGAAGGTGCCGGCGAGCTTTTCGAAGGTCGAGGCGTCAGACGTGGCGTAGTATTCCTTGGCGCCGAGACGCAGGCCGTCTTCCTTCTTCGAAAGGGTCTGCGAGAGAACGGTGACGTCGGCACCCATCGCCGCGCCGATCTTCACGCCCATGTGGCCGAGGCCGCCCATTCCGACGATGGCAACCTTCTTGCCGGGGCCGGCCTTCCAGTGGTGCAGCGGCGAATAGAGCGTGATGCCGGCGCAGAGCAGGGGAGCGGCGCCGTCGAGCGGAAGGTTGTCCGGGATCGACAGGACGTAGCCTTCCTTGACGACGATATGGTCGGAGTAGCCGCCCTGTGTCGCCGTCTTGCCGTCGGCTTCGACGCTGTTGTAGGTCTGGACGAGGCCCGGCATGTACTGTTCGTTGTCGACATCGCGGCTGGCGCAGCCGACGCAGCTGTCGACAAAGCAGCCGACGCCGACATGGTCGCCGACCTTGAACTTCGTCACATTGGCGCCGACGGCGGACACAATGCCGGCGATCTCATGGCCGGGTACGATCGGGAAAACCGCATTCTTCCATTCGTTGCGTACGGTGTGGATGTCGGAGTGGCAGATGCCGGCGAACTTGATGTCGATGACGACGTCGTCCGCATTCGGCTCGCGCCGCTCGAAGGTGAAGGGGGTGAGGGGTTTGGACGCGTCCGTCGCGGCGTAGCCTTTTGCGATTGTCATGGGATGTTCCTTTTCCGGTCTGCGAAGTGATGCTCTTTTATGCCCCGGATCCTGTCACCGGCGTTAGAGCGATCCTCTTGGCTTTTTGCCCGATCCTGCAAAAATCTGCCGGGCTGCAGTTTGCCGAAAGCGCAATGTAGCTTAAATAGAAGCGATCCGGCGCGACAGTCTCGCCCCTTCATCCAGAGTGCCGCATGACCCTGCTGTTTAACGAATATCACGAAATCGCATCGATCGCAGCCCGTTACGCGCCGGGCGATGGAGCGTTCCAGACAGAGATCGAAAGTCTAGGCATCAGCCGCCGTTCGACGCCGAGCGCACCCTGTCACAGCAGCTATCGCCCCTGTTTCGCGATGGTCATCCAGGGTGCGAAAAGCCTGCAACTCGGAACCGACACAATCAACTATGGCGCCGGCGACTATCTTCTGACCTCGCTCGATCTGCCGGTGGCCTGGCGCGTGGTGGAGGCGAGCCCCGAGGTGCCGCACCTCTGCATCACGCTGGCCATAAGCCCGGAAAAGCTTCTCGATCTGCTCGGTCGCGTCGATCTTCCTCGTCCGGTCGAGCCGGCCTCCGGGCAGCGAGGGATGGTCGTCAATATCGCAACGCCCGAGCTGATGGATGCTGCTGTCCGACTGCTTCGCTTGCTCGATAATCCGAACGATATCGCGGCCATGGCGCCACTGGTCGAGCAGGAGATCCTCTATCGCATCCTGACCGGCCCAGCCGGCGGCCAGCTCATCAACATCGCCGTCGCCGACAATCACGGCCATCGCATCGCCCGCGCCATCGCCTGGCTCCGGGAGAATTTCGCGCGGCCGCTGCGCATCGAGGATCTGGCGGAGCACGTCAACATGAGCGTTTCCTCGTTTCACCATCACTTCAAGACGATCACGGCGATGACGCCGGTGCAGTACCAGAAGCAGCTGCGGCTGCACGAGGCGCGCCGGCTGATGCTGATCGAGCGGCTCGATGTCGGCACCGCCGGCCACAGGGTCGGCTACCAGAGTCCGTCGCAGTTCAGCCGCGAGTACAGTCGGCTCTACGGCCTGTCGCCGCTGCGAGATGTCGAAGGTATGCGCGCGCCCATCGCTGCCGAGTAGCGCTTGCCCCATCGACGGCGAGCGGGCTGCTAAAAAATCTCCGGAGACCCCTTCCAAGATACTTGACGCGCCTGTCGCCCTGCTGCATAAAGCATGCGAACCGTACCGTACGGTACGCAAATGGGAGTGGCCATTGTGCCGAGCGACGCACTGCAGACATCGGAGTTTTCGCCGCGCCAGAACGCTGTTCTGGAGCAGGCGCTGCGATTGCTGGTGGACGGCGGCGAGAAGGCGCTGACGACATCGGGCGTGGCGCGCGCTGCCAATTGTTCCAAAGAAAGCCTCTACAAGTGGTTCGGCGATCGCGACGGGCTGCTGTCGGCGATGATTGCCCATCAGGCGAGCAAGGTGCGCACCTTCGAGCGCAACGGCGAGCGGCTGACGGCGACCAGCCTGCACGATCATCTGGTGATCTTTGCCCGCGACCTTCTAGAAGTCTTGGCAGGCGACGTGTCGCTGGCGCTGAACCGGCTGGCGATCGGCCAGTCGAACCGGGATGGCTCGAAGCTCGGCAAGCTGTTGCTCGAGCGCGGACGGCGCCAGATCGACCGGCGTGCAAGCGGCCTGATCGACGCCGGCAAGCGGGCCGGACTGTTGCGCTTCGGCGACGCCGACGAGGCCTACCATACGCTATACGGGTTGGTCGTTTCCGACCTGCACGTGCGCATGCTGCTCGGCGAGCCGAGCATCAAGAATGGTGCCCAGCAGGCGGAGAGGGCGGTCAGTGCCTTCCTGCGGCTGTACGGCACGGAAAAAGTTTCAGCGGATGCTGCCGCATCCGTTTGATGGTTTCAAACGAAAATCGACAAACAAGGGAAGGACAAATCAAATGCGCGTCTATTACGATCGTGATGCCGATCTCAATCTCATCAAGGCCAAGAAGGTCGCCATCATCGGTTACGGCTCCCAGGGCCGTGCCCATGCGCTGAACCTCAAGGACAGCGGCGCCCAGAACCTGGTCATCGCGCTGAAGGCCGGCTCGCCGACCGTGAAGAAGGCCGAAGCCGACGGTTTCAAGGTCATGACCGTTGCCGAAGCGGCCGCCTGGGCCGACCTGATGATGATGGCGACCCCAGACGAACTGCAGGCCGACATCTGGAAGGCCGACATCGCCGCCAACATCCGCGACGGCGCTGCCATCGCCTTCGCGCACGGCCTCAACATCCATTTCGGCCTGATCGAGCCGAAGGCTTCCGTCGACATCGTCATGATCGCACCGAAGGGCCCGGGCCACACGGTTCGCGGCGAATACCAGAAGGGCGGCGGCGTGCCTTGCCTCGTTGCCGTTCACCAGAACGCTTCGGGCAACGCGCTTGAACTCGCGCTCTCCTACGCCTGCGGCGTCGGCGGCGGCCGTTCGGGCATCATCGAAACCAATTTCCGAGAAGAATGCGAAACCGACCTGTTCGGCGAGCAGGTCGTCCTCTGCGGCGGTCTGGTCGAACTTATCCGCGCCGGTTTCGAGACCCTGACGGAAGCCGGTTATGCACCTGAGATGGCCTATTTCGAATGCCTGCACGAAGTGAAGCTGATCGTCGACCTGATCTATGAAGGCGGTATCGCCAACATGAACTACTCGATCTCGAACACGGCCGAATGGGGCGAATACGTCACCGGACCGCGCATCATCACGGCCGAAACCAAGGCTGAAATGAGGCGCGTCCTCACCGACATCCAGACCGGCAAGTTCACCTCGGATTGGATGCAGGAATACCGCGCCGGCGGCTCGCGCTTCAAGGGCATCCGCCGCATGAACGACAACCACCAGATCGAGGAAGTCGGCGCCAAGCTGCGCGGCATGATGCCCTGGATCGGCAAGAACAAGCTGGTCGACAAGAGCGTCAACTAAGCTTGCTTGATTGTTTGATTTTAGGAGGCCGGGGCGAGAGCTCCGGCCTTTTTTCGGGCTTGCAGCTTGGAGCGGACACCAGCGTCGGCTAGCCGATTTTCTCGATGTAGACTGCACGCTCCAGGCCTTTGAAATGAGCGTCGCAGGTCAAAATGTCTGCGTCGTATAGCTCGGCGCTTGCATGGATGATCGCATCTGCCATGGCAAGCTTGTGACGGGTGGCCGTTTCGGCCGCGAGGCGCGCTATCGTCGTATCCAGAGGTACGACGATGCATGTGGCTGTGAATGCGAAGAACTGGTCGACCGCGTCCTCACCTTTTTCGCGACCCAACCATTTGGCAAGTTCGAGCTGTACGATGGTCGGGACGACGCATTGATGCCGCTCGGGCATCCGGCTGCTTAAGCTCTGCCCGGTTGGGCTGTCGAGGAGCCACTCGATCCAGGCCGAGCTGTCGACGATCCGCATCAGCGGCGATCGTCGCGGTCGCGATAGCCTTCCGAATCTGCCCCGGCTGCAATCCCCCTAAGGCCCTCGAGTGTCGGCACCGGCATTAGCAGCACCGCCTTGCCTTTCGGGATGAAGACAAACTCCTGACCCGCAGCCCAATCTTGCTGGTCGCGGACTTCCTTGGGGATGGAAATCTGGAATTTCGAGGATAGTGTCGCGGTCGCCATCTTACCATTACCTCATCGATCTCTACTAGGTAAGAGTAACACATCGACTGCGCCAGTCGAAACAGGATTTATAAAGTCGGTAAGGCGGCAGTCCTGTTCCCATGGCACTTGGCAGAACTGCGACTGGCAAGGAAAATAGGTCAGCATTGTTGACTTATCATTTGTTGCGTGGTTATCTCCTCTAAAGACCAAAAATTACGAGGAAGCCCCATGTTCAATTGGGAAAACATCTTTGCGACGCGCTCCAGCCGAATGCGCGCCTCCGAAATCCGTGAATTGCTGAAGCTGCTAGACCGTCCTGACATCATCTCGTTTGCCGGTGGCATTCCCGATCCGGAGCTGTTTCCGAAGGAAGCGTTCAAGCAGGCCTATGCCGATATCTTCGATGGCTCCAGCGTCGACGCGGCGCTGCAATATTCCGTCAGCGAGGGCTATAAGCCGCTGCGCGAGTGGCTGGTCAAGCAGATGGCCGGCCTTGGCGTTCCCTGCGAACTCGACAATGTGTTCATCGTCTCCGGCTCGCAGCAGGCGCTCGACTATCTTGGCAAGCTGATGCTGTCGCCGAATGATACCGCGCTGGTGACGGCGCCGACCTATCTCGGTGCGCTGCAGGCGTTCAATGCCTACGAGCCCAGCTACGATCGGCTGACGCCGAATGGCAACCGCACGCCGGAGGCTTACCGCGCAACGGCCGAGCAGGCCGGCGGGCGGGTGAAGTTCGCCTATCTGTCGCCGGATTTCGCCAACCCGACCGGCGAGACGATCGATCTTGCGGCGCGCGAGAGGCTGATCGACCTCGCCGACGATCTCGACATCGCCATCATCGAGGATGCCGCCTACCAGTCGCTGCGCTACGACGGCGATGCCATCCCGCCGATCCTTTCGCTGGAGATCGCCCGCAAGGGCGACATCGGAGCAACGCGGACGATCTATTGCGGCAGCTTTTCCAAGACTATGGCGCCCGGTCTCCGGGTCGGCTTCGTCGTCGCCAATGCGCCCGTCATTCGCAAGCTGGTGCTGATGAAGCAGGCCGCCGATCTGCATTCCTCCACCATCAACCAGATGGCCACGCACAGGGTCGCCGAAGCCGGTTTCGATGCCCAGGTTGCCAAGATCGGCAAGGTCTACAGTCGTCGCCGCGACTGCATGCTGGCGGCCCTTGCGCGATACATGCCGGAGGGAACGAGCTGGACCAAACCGCAGGGCGGGATGTTTATCTGGGTGACGCTGCCGGAGGGCATGGACGGCGCCGCGCTACTGGCGAAATCGCTGGAGACGGCCAAGGTCGCCTTCGTGCCCGGCCAGGCCTTCTTCGCCGACGGCTCGGGCGCCAATACCTTCCGCATGAGCTTTTCGCGCGCCGACGACCAGTCGATTGAGGAAGGCATTCGCCGTCTCGGCGGGCTGATTGCCGGCGAAATGATCTCCCGAGCTGCTTGAACGGCACCTGAGCCGCTCTGGCCCGGCGACTCGCGCTGAGTGTCATCCCCGGCCTCCGGCCGGGGGTCCGTGATACCCGCCGGTATCAAGCCGTTGTCGCAGCCCGAGACAAGCTCAGGCCTTGCGAAATGCGGACGGCCAGCGGCCTATGGTCGCCTTCTCACTCCCGGGCAAGGATGATCAGTCGGTCTTCCGGCGTGAAGCTGATCGGCTGCGCCTTGTTCGGGTTGACGATGACGCCGCCGAGGTTGCGCGGATCGGGTTTGTCGGCCTGCTGGCGGTAGCCGATGGCGATCTCGCCGCGCCGGAGCGCCGCCAGGCAGATCGTGTAGAAGGTGACGGGATTGTCGATCGCGACATAGTCGGTGATCGGGCGCATGTAGATCTCGGAGCCGTCCTCGTCGAGAAGCTCTCCGAAGATCGCCGCCATGTAGGGGTTCTCGGAGGCCTGGGCGAGCATCAGGCTGACCAGCTTGTTGCTGACGACGAAGTCGTCGGCGCGGGTGACCGCCGCCAGTTCACGGTTACGGACATCGGTCATTTCGCTGACGATGCTGATATGGCGGCCGGCCTGCTCGGCGATCTTGCGCAGCTGCAGCAGGGTGACGAGCGTGCGCGTGTCGGCCGGTTGGGGCGCCATGTGGTCGCTGTAGCCAAGCACCAGCACATGGTCATAGCCGGGGATATCGAGGCCATCCAGTTCCACGCGGCTGCTGGTATCGATGACGCGCGAAATCACCTCAAGATTGTTCGAGGCGAGCTTGAGGCCCTTCACCTCGTCCTCCAGGCCCGGCGTTTCGGCGGCGATCATCAGCTGCGAACCGGCCGCGACGTAGCGCGACAGCTCGTGGGCGATGATCGGTCCGCGCCGGTTCCAGCCGAGAACAAGCGTTCGCTCGGCCACGCTGACGCGAGCGGGGGCGGCCAGGATGACACTGCGGTCGACGCGGATTTCCCCGTTGCCGGCTGTGATCGTCGTGTCATCCTCCGCAATCAGGATGGCGCGCTCGCCGGGCAGGAAGATGCGATTGGCGGGCGGGTTGAGGTGGACATTGTCATCGCTGTCGCAATAGCCGATCAGGGTGCTGCTTTCGTAGGCCATGACCGAGGCTCCGAAGCTCTTGCCGGCGAGACCAGGCTGCTCGATGGTGTAGATCTCGCAACCGTCGAAATCGAGGAGCTCGGAATAGACGCCGCTGAGGCCGGACTGGCGGCTGGAATGCACGACGATGCGCGAGATCAGGTCGTCGGCGAGGATCAGCTGCAGCTCCTTGCCGCCGACGATGCGGGCGACATCGGCATTGCGGGCGTCGCGGATTTCGGCGGCGACGAGGTAGGGTTCGGCGCGTCGGCCTGGATCGTTGACCAGCGCCAGCACCGTCTTGATGACCTCGGAATCCGGACTGTCACTTTCTGGTGACAGGACGATGATCGAGCGCGAAGTCTGCGGGTTGACGATATTGATGTCGTAGAGGTCGGTCGGGTCGCCGCTGCGGCAGATGATGCGCGTATTGCCCAACTTGCCGATCTTGTCGGAGATCTCGTCCTCCATCTCGATCTTGTCCTTTCGGGCCATGATGACGATGCGCGGCTTGCGGCGGCTTTCGTTGGCGATCACCAGTTCGGAGATGATGTCGAAGATCGACGGCGACCAGTTGAAGATGATGGTGTGGTCCTTCTCCAGCACCTGCGAGCGCCCCTTGCGCAGCTCGCTCAGCTTTTCCTCCAGCCCCGAACTCAGGACGCCGATCAATGCCGAGAAGACGAAGATGCCGGCGATGGTGACGAACAGCGACACGCCGCGAAAATCCCAGCCAAGATCGCCACCCATCGTGCCGGCGTCCATCGTCCGCATCAGCGATTCCCAGGCGCCTTCGACGAAACTCATCGGCTGTCCGCCGTCCTGGGCGATGCCGGTCAGGGCGAGGAAGATGCCGGCAGTGACGATGATGATCAGGGAGATGATCGCCAGCCAGCCGATCAGCGCAATCGGGCCGGCGGCCATGCTCTTGTCGAACTGGTAACGCAGGCGTGCCCGGCGGGATGGAGATGTCTTCATGGCGGGCCTCATTGGCTTTTTGGCGTAGCGCGTCGGTTATCAGGGCATTCCAGAAATTGCTGATGCAATCAACTGTTCTCGTCTGCGGTCGGCCGAACGAACCAATAATGAGTGGCGGACACAGTCGAAGCGCGTGTATCCGCGTTACCTTCTCGCCTGTCACACGACTGTAAAGCGCCATCCCTATGGGAGAGGCAACCCGCAATGAGGATCCGAGCCATGAAGATGATCGCTACCGCCGCCGCGCTGCTTGCCGCCAGTTTCGCCGCATTGCCAGCCTCCGCTGCCGACCTCGTGCTTTATACCAGCCAGCCGAACGAGGACGCCCAGGCGACCGTGGACGGCTTCATGGCCGCCAATCCCTCGATCAAGGTCGACTGGGTGCGCGACGGTACGCCGAAGATCATCGCCAAGCTGCAGGCCGAGATGGAAGCCGGCAGCCCTGCCGCCGACGTCCTGATGATCGCCGATACCGTGACGCTCGAGCGTCTGAAGGAAGCCGGCAAGCTGATGGCCTACAAGTCGCCGGAAGCCAGCCACTATGACCCGGCTCTCTATGATGCCGACGGCTACTATTACTCCACCAAGCTGATCACGACAGGCATCGTCTACAACACGGCGGCGACCATGAAGCCGGCCAGTTGGCAGGATCTTGCCAAGCCCGAGGCAAAGGGGCTCGTCGTCATGCCGAGCCCGCTGGCTTCAGGCGCGGCGCTGATCCATGCACAGACACTGGCCGGCGTCCCGAGCCTCGGCTGGGATTTCTACAAGAGCCTTGCGGCCAATGGCGCGATTGCCGCCGGCGGCAACGGGCAGGTGCTGAAGTCGGTTGCGTCAGGCGAAAAGGCCTATGGCATGATCGTCGACTACATGCCGATCCGCGAGAAGGCCAAGGGCGCACCGCTCGCCTTCGTTTTTCCCACGGAAGGCGTGTCGGCTGTCACCGAGCCGGTGGCGATCCTGTCGAGCGCCAAGCACGCGGACGCTGCCAAGGCCTTTGTCGATTACGTGTTGTCCGAAAAGGGCCAGGCTGGCTTCGTCAAGCTCGGTTACATCCCGGCGCGCAATGGCGCCGCGATGCCCGAAGGCTTCCCCGCCCGCGAGACGATCAAGGTGCTGCCGCTGAATGCGCCGGCCGCCGTCAAGAACACCGACCAGGACCTGAAGACCTTCTCCTCGTTCTTCGGCGCGAAGTGAGATACAAGATCCCGTCGATCAACCTGGGCTTTGCATGAACGAATACCTTCGTCGGGGAAACAGCCAGCCGGGCTGGCTGTTTCCCTTCGTTGTCCTTGCGGTACTGATCCTTTCGGCGTTGCCGCTGGCGCGGCTGGCCGTGACCGGCGTCGCGGCGCTGATGCGGGGCGGCGCCTATACGCTGATCACCGATCCCAGCCTCTGGCAGTCGACCTGGTACACGCTCGAGACCGCCGTCATCGGCACCGTCATTTCGCTTGTTATCGGCTGCCTGTTCGCTTTCCTGCTCGGCCTGACGGACCTGCCGGGGAAGGGTGCGCTGAGTTTCCTGTTCGTGCTGCCGATGATGATCCCGCCGCAGGTGACCGCGCTGGCCTGGGTGCAGATGAGCGGCCCCTCAAGCCCGCTGTTAAAGGCGCTGCACATCGCCCCGCCACTTGGGTCGCCGCAGCCCCTCTATTCGGTCGGTGGCATCGCGTTGCTCTATGGCGTCCAGCACGCGCCGCTGGTCTATCTGGCGCTGAGGGCCGGGCTGATGGCGCTGCCGCGCGATGGCGTCGAGGCGGCACGGCTGTCGGGCGCCGGCGGCTGGCGCGTCTTTCGCGACATTACGCTGCCACTGTCGCTGCCGGGTATCATGGAGGGCGCGGCCATCGCCTTCGTCTCCTCGATCGGCAATTTCGGCATTCCTGCGATCCTCGGCATTCCGGCCTCGATCTTCACGCTGTCGACCCTGATCTTCACCAAGTTCTCGGCGTTTGGCCCGCGCACCTTCGGAGATGTTGCCGTGCTGTCGTCGATCATCGCGATCATTTCGATCCTGGGGCTGGCCGTGCAGAACCGCGCACTGCGCGGACGCGACTACCGCCTGATCGGTTTGTCCGGCGCAACCGCTGCCTTTGTCCTTGGTCGCTGGCGGCTCGTCGTTCTGCCGCTGCTTTGGGGGCTCATCTTCATCATGCTGGTGGCGCCCTTCCTGGCGCTGGTGGCGGGGGCGCTGGTGCCGGCCTATGGCGTGCCGCTGTCGCTGAAGACGGCCTCGCTGCATGCCTTCGATGAGATCCTGTTTCACCAGTCGGTGACACGGGTAGCCTTTGCCAATTCGCTGTTTCTGGCGAGTGCCACCGCGTTCGGGCTTTTGGCCCTGACAGTGCTTGCCGCCTATATGCTGACGAAGCGCAAGGATCTCGCCAGCCGGGTGGTCGCCGGGTTGATCGAGATCCCCTATTCGCTGCCAGGGATCATCATCGCGGTCTGCTTCATTCTCGTCTTCGCAGCGCCGCTGCCGCTGATCAACGTCACGCTGTACGGGACGATCTGGATCATCCTGCTCGCCTATTTCTCGGCCTATTTTTCCGTCAGCCTGAAGCCTGTCATGAGCGCCTTCCTGCAGTTCGATCCGGCCCTGGAGGAGGCGGCGCGGCTTTCGGGCGCGGGTTTCTTCCGCCGCCTCATCGACATCATCGTGCCGCTGATCGCGCCGGCGGCCGGCGCCTCCGTCATCCTCGTCTTCCTGATTGCCTGCAACGAGCTGACGGTCTCGGCCCTCCTGTGGTCGGCCGGTACGCAGACGCTCGGGGTGGTCATCTACAATCTCGACGACGGCGGCAGTGCCGATCTCGCTTCGGCGATGTCGGTGCTGGTGGTTGCCATGGTGGTCGTGCTGATGCTGCTCCTGGAACTGATCGCCCACCGCCTGCCGAAAGGGGTTGTCCCATGGCGCAGTTGATCCTCAAAGCCCTGCACAAGGATTTCGGCAACGGCCGTGCAGCGGTCGAAGACGTCTCGCTGACGGTGCGCGAGGGTGGCTTCCTGGCGTTGCTCGGGCCTTCCGGCTGCGGCAAGACCACGGTCCTGCGGATGATTGCCGGCTTCGAGCAGCCGACCGGCGGATCAGTCCATCTCGGCGACCGGCTGCTTGCCGATGCCAATGCGACGCTGCCGCCGGAAAAGCGCAACATGGCGATGGTCTTCCAGTCCTACGCGCTGTGGCCGCATATGAACGTCGCTGATAACGTCGGCTATCCGTTGAAGGTACGCGGCATCTCGGGGGCCGACTACCGCGATCGTGTAATGGATGCGCTCAACACCGTGCGCCTTGCAGACTACGCCACGCGCCGCCCGGCCGATCTTTCCGGCGGACAGAGGCAGCGGGTGGCGCTGGCCCGCTGCCTGGTGACGTCGCCCGACGTTGTCCTCCTCGACGAGCCGCTCGCCAATCTCGACCGGCATCTGAAGAAGGAGATGGAGGAGACGTTTCGCGACTTCCACGAGCGGTCCGGCGCGACCATGGTCTATGTGACGCATGACCAAAGCGAGGCAATGGCGCTGGCGACCGATGTCGCCGTGATGTCCGAGGGTCGGCTGCTGCAGGTGGCGGAACCGGCCGAAATCTATGCCCGCCCGGAAGGCAGGCTGGTCGGCAGCCTGATCGGCCAAGGCGCGATCCTCTCCTTGCCGATGCAGAGCGCCGCCCCCGAACGCTTGCTCGACTGGACGGCGCTTTCGGCGATGCTGAACGGGCAGTCGCCGGCAGCGATGCCGCGCGCCGATATTCTGGTGCGGCCGGAGAATGTGATCGCCGATCCCGATGGCATCGACTGCACCGTGGAGGCGGTCCTTTATGAGGGCGAGCGTTACGCGCTCCGCCTGGCGCTCGCTGATGGGCAGGTGCTGCGCGCCTACTCGCGGCAGCGGCTTGTGCCGGGGGACAGGCTGCGTTTCTCGCTGCGAGCCGGCTGGCGGCTTTAGTAGATGAACTGGGGTTGCGACAAGCCTGTTGTCCCCACCGGAGGCCTGTGGTTGATTTGCCTTTCCTTCTACGGGATTCGCACCATGTCCGTCCAAGCCTTGACGATCTCAAACCGGATGCCGTCTGCAAGGTCTCGGCTTGCGCCGGACGATGGCGGGTTTCCTCGGCCGATAAGCGGGCGATGCAAGCCTCCTGCTGCAACTGACCTTCTTGCCCCAATGATACTGGATATGAAATGAACGCTGCACTTTCCGAGGATACCGCTGGATGGCCGCCGGAGCAGACCGTCTTTGCCGTACCGTCAATCGAGCTTAGGGTTCTGCCAGGCGAACATCCGGTCCGCTTGCGCCATCTCGATGCGATCGAGGCAAACTGGGATCAGGAAATAGCTGCCAATCCAATGCTCTACGATGGTCGCATGGTGTTACAGCACCGCATGTCGATCGACCCGTCGGGCATCACGGGAGAAGCCTATGTCGTGCCCTTCTCCACCTTTTTGTGGTGGCGCAAGCAAATGGGGCAGGGGACGGGCATGCATGTCTTTGCCTATCCTGTGATTGCCAGCTCGGACGGCGCGTTGATCGCCATCCGCATGGGAGAGCATACCGCCAACCCGGGTTCGGTCTACTTTGCGGCGGGCTCCCTCGACGAGCACGATATCTTCGACGGACGCTGTGACGTCGACCGGAACATGGCGCGCGAGGTCAGTGAGGAGACCGGGCTCGACCTCGGCGAGGCCGTTCCCGAAGGCGGCTACCATGGCGTCTGCAGTGGTCGGACGGTAACGCTGTTCCGCGTCTTCCGATTTGCCCGGACGGCTGAGGAACTGGTCGCCGCCATCGAGCGGCATATGGTCGAAACCGACGATCAGGAGATATCGGGTGCCGTGACCATTCGCTCTGCCGACCCGGCGGCACAGCCCTACCATGGCGCGATGCCACGGATACTGACCTGGTTTTTCGAGGAGCGGAGCTGATCCAATCGCCTTGCGCTCGCAAGCGGGGTCGGGCAGGTTGCGCGTCGTCAAGTATTTGAGGAGGCCGATTTGGTTCGCAACTACAGCGTCTACGATGTGTTCACCGAGAACAAGCTGGCAGGCAACCCGCTCGCCGTGATCTTCGACGGAGATGATCTCAGCGATGAAGCGATGCAGTCGATCGCCAGGGAGATGAACCTTTCCGAGACAGTGTTCGTCTGCCGCTCCACCAATCCCGCCCATAGCGCCAGTCTTCGGATCTTCACGCCTGGACGCGAGCTTCCTTTTGCAGGCCACCCGACCGTCGGTACGGCAATCGCGCTTGCGGAACGCGATCACGCAGGCCAGGGCGGTAGTCTCGATCTCGTCTGCGTGCTTGAGGAGAGGGTGGGGCCGGTGCGCTGCGCGGTGCGGCTGCGGCAGCAGCAGGCGAGCTTCGCCGAATTCGACCTGCCGCGCAAATCCCAGCAAATCAATCTCGCGCTCGACAAGCTCGGTATCGCCAACGCGCTGGGCCTGCAGCCGGGCGAGCTTGGCTTCGAGAACCATACGCCGTCGCTCTGGTCGGCGGGCGTTCCCTTCCTGCTGATACCGGTGCGCGACATCGGCACGGCAGGGCGGGTGGAGTTCGATCCCCAGCTCTGGGAAAAAACCGTGCCCTTCGTCGACGGCGCGCTGGCCTCGGCCTATCTCTATTGTCGCGGTGCGATCAACCACACCGCCAAGTTCCACGCGAGGATGTTTGCCTCCGGCATGGGTATCGTCGAGGACCCTGCAACAGGATCGGCGGTGGCGGCTCTGTCGGGAGCGATCCACCACTTCGACAGGTTGCCCGATGGGCATCATCCGTCGATCATAGAACAGGGTGTGGAGATGGGGCGTCCGTCGCTGATCCACCTGCACATCGACGTGTCCGGCGGCGAAATTGCAAATGCGCGGATCGGCGGGCAGGCGGTAGGCATTGCTTCAGGAACAATGGAGCTTTGATTTATAAGGCTTTTTTCAGTTTTCCCGATTTTTTTCAGAATTCTGCAAAGAAAGTTCGTCAATCGGCTGGACAAAGAAAGCGATCCTATTTATATCGCCCTCACACCGGAAGAACAAGCGGTGCGGGTGATTAGCTCAGTTGGTAGAGCAGCTGACTCTTAATCAGCGGGTCGTAGGTTCGAGCCCTACATCACCCACCAAATTCTTATATAAAGCAACGGCTTAGCGTTCCCCATCAGAGGAAACACGAGGCCGTTGCTTTGCTTTGTCCCGGTCTGGGACGCAAGCCGCGGCCGGCGCGGGCGCTTAATGCTTGCTTCAACCTGTTTTCCGACAACGCACAAACCCGTCCTGCCTCCATTGTCTCATCCTCACGCAATTCCTACATCTGAAATCGGTGGCGACTGAAGCTCCTGAGGTCGCCAGATCGCAAACCGGGGAGGTGACGATGATCGACGCTTCAATGCTTTTCCATGCCTCTGTCCATCACCAAGGCGTCGTGCTGCATGACGGTGTTCTCAATCTGGAGCGTCTTCGGACGATCATCAGCAAGACCGCGCCGAAGCAGGCGCGGATCACGGACGGCGATATTGTCCGCGCAGTCACCAGTCGCGACGGGATCTTCGAGATGGATGGATGGCGCATCAAGATCGCGTCGATCCACCAGGTGGATCGGCCCTGATCCGAGGGAAGCGTTCCGCGGCCTCAGACGTGGCCCGGAACAAATGCGGGGAACGAAAGTTGTCGGTAGACAGCTGGAGATCACCATGGACAAGTCGAACGAAACATCTGCATCCGCCTCCGTGATCGAGTTGCAGGACTCCGTCATGCCCATTATCGCCGACCTGCTCGACAGCGCGAGTTCCAGGGGCTGGACAAAGGAGCAAGTGCTCGACGCGATCACCTTCACCGTTGCCCAGCTGCGTCAGGCGGATGAAAAGGATCCCGATCCCGCCGATGACCCATCAGAGAGCGAGCCTATTCAGGCTGCCAGGCTGGAGGAACCGGCGAACGACTGGCCCGCAGGCTGAAGCCTTTCCTCCCGGAACCATCTTATCGCCGCTTGACGCGTTCCTAGCCGATCGCGCTGAAATTCTCGAGGAATGGCTGCCGGTGAAAATCGCGACTTACAACGTCAACGGCATCAATGGGCGCCTCGACAACCTCCTGCGCTGGATGGACGAGGCCGAGCCGGACGTGGTCTGTCTGCAGGAACTGAAGGCGCCGAATGACAAGTTTCCGCGGCGCGAGATAGAGCGGGCTGGCTATGGCGCCATCTGGAATGGTCAGAAGAGCTGGAACGGCGTGGCGATCCTTGCTCGGGGCAGCGCGCCGCTGGAAACGCGGCGCGGCCTGCCGGGCGACCCGGAAGACATCCAGAGCCGCTACATCGAGGCGGCCGTCGATGGTGTCCTGATTGGCTGTCTCTACCTCCCCAACGGAAATCCGCGGCCGGGTCCGAAGTTCGACTATAAGCTTGCCTGGTTCAAGCGCCTGAGCGACTACGCGGCTGAGCTTCTGGAACTCGAGGTGCCGGTCGTCATCGCCGGTGATTTCAACGTGATGCCGGACGAGATGGATGTCTACAACCCCGAGCGCTGGGTCGACGACGCGCTTTTCCATCCCGACGTTCGTCGTGCTTTTGGCGATCTCGTCGGCCAGGGGTGGACGGATGCTCTTCGGACGGTGCACCCGGATGAGCGAATTTACACGTTCTGGAAATATCTGCGCAACGCCTATGCGCGAGATGCCGGGCTGCGCATCGACCACTTCCTCCTCAGTCCCGGTCTTGCCGAGCGCTTGTCAGATGCAGGCGTCGACAAGGCCGTTCGCGGTTGGGAACATGCAAGCGATCACGCGCCGACATGGATGATCCTCAACGACTAGCAATCATTTCTCAAAACGCGGCCACAGCCTTCAACGACCGTCTCATTGGGAGAGGAGTGGTTTCAGGGCTGCGAGGATCGGCCGCTGGCCTATAAGGATTTTTTCCTCGGCGTTTGTCAGATTGTACCAGGCTGCGCGGTCGACTTCTGGAAAGCGCTGGATCAGGCCGGACTTCGGCGGCCATTGCATCTCGAAATCGTTGCTGACCACGCTTTCAGCATCGATATCGGCCTGTGCGGCCCAGGCGACCACGATCTTGCCGCCGGGCTGGCGGAACTCTCCCAGCCATTGGAAGGGGCCGTCGAGGCGGGTGCCGATTTCCTCATGGACTTCACGGCGCGCGGCGGCGAGATCGTCTTCTCCCGGCTCCACATTGCCCTTCGGTATCGACCAGGCGCCAATATCCTTGCGGGCCCAGAAGGGGCCGCCGGGATGAACGAGCAGGACCTCAGGCCCGCCGGCCGTGCCGAAACGATAGATCAGGATACCGGCGCTGCGCTTGACCATGTGAACCCCTGAGATGCGCCCGCACCGGCAATACCTCCTCGCGGTCGACGCTGCGGAAATCGGCATGGCCGAGCGAGCAGCAGCCGTTGCCCTTTTTCTACGGCGTCATCTACTGTTGCGTCAAAGGCGTAGTTCTGGATAGTTGCGTCGCAATGCATCGCTGTCGGTGCTGCTGCTGTCGTCAACCGCCATTAGCTCAACCGAAACCGCTTCGCCGACATCCAGTTCGCCATCGTGGTGCAGGTCCAGCCGGCTTCCATCCTGTCTCACCAATGTCGCGGAGGTTTTAAATCCGCGCTTCAGCAGCCAGTCGCGAGGTGCCTTGACTGCGACCTTGACGACGAATTTGCCGTCCTGCTGATCGCCGCCGGCGCTCACTTTGTAGGACACTGGCGCTGTTTCACCCATCAGTTCGAGTGTTCCGGTGGCGTCGGCTTCCTGAAGATTGTCGTTCATCGCGTAACTCCTCTTGTGTCGAGGATAAACAGTCGGGGCGCTTCGAAGTTCCTACAATCGCGGCAGAGGGTGGCAGCGGGCAGGGAAGGAGAGCCAGCGCCAGGTGCCTCCAACGGAACCATGAGCCGCCAGACTGGTTAAACGGTCTGCTCTAAGCCAAACAGGAGACCCATCATGACGGATTATCCCCAGCCGCCATTTTCCACGCAGAAACAGGCCATGCCCGGCCATACCGCCGCTATGGACCCCGCTCCGGACCACGGCGAAACGTCCTACAAGGGCTCAGGTCGCCTCGCTGGCAAGCGTGCCGTCATCACAGGCGCCGACAGCGGCATCGGCCGCGCCGTGGCGATCGCCTATGCGCGGGAAGGCGCCGATGTTCTGGTGTCCTATCTCGATGAATATGACGACGCGCTGGAGACGAAGAAGCAGATCGAGGATGCCGGCAGGAAGGCTGTGCTGGTTGCCGGAGATATCCAGGATGCGGCACATTGCCGAAAGATCATCGAAACCGCTGTGGAGGAACTCGGTGGCATCGATATTCTCGTCAACAATGCCGCCCATCAGGACACGTTCCAGGACATTGGCGAGATCAGCGACGAGGAGTGGGAACTCACCTTCAAGGTCAACATCCATGCGATGTTCTACCTGACCAAGGCCGCCGTCCCGCATATGGCGCCTGGAAGCTCGATCATCAACACCACGTCGGTCAATGCTGATATGCCCAATCCATCGTTGCTCGCATACGCGACCACCAAGGGCGCCATCCAGAACTTCACCGGCGGCCTTGCGCAGATGCTTGCCGAGAAGGGCATTCGCGCCAATGCGGTGGCGCCGGGACCGATCTGGACACCGCTCATCCCCTCCACCATGCCGGAAGACAGCGTTGCAAGCTTCGGCAAGCAGACGCCGATGAAACGCCCCGGCCAACCGGCTGAACTGGCAACCGCCTACGTGATGCTCGCCGACCCGCTGTCGAGCTACGTGTCTGGCGCAACGATCGCCGTTACCGGCGGCAAGCCCTTCATCTGATGCCGGCCAATCGAAAAGAGGTAATACCCATGACACAGACTGACGACAACGCGACCCGCACCTGGGAACTGATGGAAAAGATCATGTTCTGCATGCTGTCCACCCGGGTCGGGGAAGACATACGCTCGCGGCCAATGGCGGCTCATGTCGAGCCCATCGAAAATGCGATCTATTTTCTGACCGACGCCGCCAGCCACAAGGACGGGGAAATCGAGCAGAAGCACAATGTCGGTCTCGCCTTCGCAGACAGCAAGGGCCAGAAGTATGTCTCGGTGACCGGAGATGCAGAGATCAGCAACGACCGCGGGCGCATCCACGAGTTATTTTCCACCCCTGCCAAGGCTTGGTGGGACAATGCCGACGACCCTTCCATCCGCGTGCTGAAAGTCACCCCGCGATATGCGGAGTACTGGGATAGCCCGGGAACCGTCGTCAGCTACGTCAAGATGTTCGCTGCCGCCGTCTCCGACTCAAAGCCGGACATGGGCGACCATGCCAAGGTAACCCTTTAACACCTGCCCGACCGCTCTCCCAGTCGGAGGAACGGATCGTCGAATATGGGCGGGCCGGAGCGTTGACCATGCTCCGGCCCGCATCGTGACGTTTAGAAGTGGCTCTTGGCGTTGACCATGGCGAGTACGAAAACGCCGCACAGTACGGCAAGCAACAGATAGTCGAACGCCGTCAGCATCCTGATGATTTCCATTGTTTTCTCCTCCTCAAGAGAATGGTTAGTGTACTCTGGGTACTGACCGAAGTCATGGCAAAACTTCCGGGTGCGGAAGCCCGCGGCAAAAACATTCCGCCCGACCTTCCATCGACGGAAGCTCGTCCCTTGCCAGGTCGCACGCAGCGTATATTGATCCCGCAGTCTGCAAGCGTATGGCCGGCGACTACGCCGCTCTACGAAAGGAGCGAATGATGCCTTCTTCGTCTGAAACAGGTCCCGTCGTTGCCATCGTCGGCGGTGGGGTTTCCGGCGCTGCGGTGGGTTATCATCTGGCGCGCACCGGTCTGTTCCGGACGGGCGACATCGTCATCTTCGAACCACGCGAAATGCTCGGCGCAGGTCTGGCCTATGACAGCGTCGAACCGGCCCATCGGATCAACGTCCCGTCGACGCGGATGAGCCTGCTGCCGGACGATCCGGAACATTTTCAGCGCTGGATCGACGAGAACGACGCGCTTGCCGATGACGCGGACGCCCGTGCCGACAGCGGTGCGTTGTTTCCCAGGCGCAGCCTGTTCGGCGCTTACATGAATGCCATGGTCCGACCCTTTGTCGGGGATGGCGCCATTCGTCATGTCCGCCGGCGGCTGATGAGGGCCGAGCAGCAGCACGGTCGTTGGCATCTGGTCGACGATGCGGGCGAGGCGATCGTGGCGGATTTTCTGGTCATAGCCACCAGCCATCCCGCACCTGCGGCGCCGGAGCCTTTGGCCTCCGTCCTTGCGGGCCATCCCCGCTTCGTCGCCGATCCGACCCTGCCGCATGCGCTGGCCGGGATCGGGGCTGAGGACCGGGTGCTGATCGTCGGCAACGGGCTGACATCGGCCGACGTCGTGGCGGCTCTCGGTCTTGCCGGGCATATCGGCCGCATCACCACGATCTCTCGACGCGGTCTGCGGTCGCGCGGCCATCCGCCGTCCGTCCAGGAGCCTTTCGGCGACTTCCTTTCCTCGCCGGTGGAAACGGCTTCCGGCCTCGTCAAGCGTGTGCGCGCCGCGATCAGGGCCGCCGCAACCGAGGGGTTGACATGGCACGCCGTCATCGACCGCGTGCGCGGCCAGGGCGAAGCGCTGTGGCGGGGACTGCGCGTTGCGGAGCGAAGGCGCATCGCCCGCCATCTCCGGCCGTTCTGGGATGTGCATCGGTTCCGCGTTGCGCCGCAGGTCGAGGCGGCGAGCGAGAACGCCATCGCTTCGGGGCGAATGGACGTGCTCGCCGGATCGGTCGCGGGCGTATCCATGGTCGACAGCGCCATTCGGTGCAGGCTCCGGCTTAGTCGGTCCCACCGGCTGATCGAGCGCGACTTCGACGCGGTCGTGGTGACCACCGGGCCGGGCCATGGGGGTATTTTGCGCAGCCAGCCGCTGCTCTCCGGCCTCGCCGCGAAGGGATACCTTGCGATCGACCCGACCGGTCTCGGACTTGCCTGCAGCGATCTCTCCGAGGCGGTTGGTCCGGCGGGCGAGGCGACGCCGTCCCTGTTCATTGCCGGCCCTTTGGCGCGCGGTACTTTTGGCGAGCTGATGGGTCTTCCACAGGTCACCGAACACGCGATTTTCGTGGCCGACAGGCTCGCCGAGGCGGTGCTTGCCGGTTTTCCGGCTGTTCGGCGACTGCATCGGATGTGATCGGCGGTCCGCTCGATCTCTTTCTGCGCTGACGAAAGGTGACAATCGCTTGAGAGCGATGCAATTCTTGCGATATCGGCTTGCCTGATCAGCTTGCCGGCGCTACGCAGCAGGCGTGCCCGCCAGGTGGCGAAGTGCTGCGGCGAAAGCCTTCCAGGTAATCGAATATTATGCTGACGAAAAAAGGGAAATACGGTCTGAAGGCGTTGGTCGATCTTGCGCGCCTGGGGCCGGGCCAGACAGCCTTCATCAACGACGTCGCCACCCGCAACAATATTCCGAAGAAATTCCTCGATGCAATCCTGCTGGAGCTGCGCAATTCCGGCGTGCTGCGCTCCAAGAAGGGGCCCGGCGGCGGCTATTCCTTGTCGCGGCCGGCAGGCGAGATCCGAATCGGGCATGTGATCCGCACCCTCGACGGCCCCTTGGCGCCGATCCGCTGCGCGAGCCGCACGGCCTTCGAGGCCTGCGACGACTGCGTCGATCCGGAGGGCTGTCAGGTGAGGCGCTCGATGACCGTAGTCAGGGACGCCGTTGCGACGATCCTCGACAATATGACGCTCGAGCAATTCGTTGCGAGCGGCACGCAGGGGCTGGACGAGGAGCCGGCCGGTCACCAGGCCTCCCAGCTCGGTTGATGTCAGACTGCGCGGGACGGACCCTGAAGGGACGATATTTCCGCGCCGCTTCCCGATCGGACATTCTTTGCTTCGTGCTACAGCGTTTCAGGAAGTAGCCTGATGACGACCGACCACGGGGTCTGTGAAGTAAGCGATGAGTGAGAGGATGTTCTGATGCCAGTGCCCATGGAATATCGGCTTGCCTCGCAGAACTTTGAACAGTTCCTTGCCGAGGTCGCCGAAGAGTCCGGATTGGGAACCAGAAACCAGGCGTTCACGACGACCGAGGGCGTCCTGCGGTGCTTCCGGCGGCGGCTCGACGTTCATGATGCGATCGCTTTCGCGCAGGTTCTGCCGGCAATGCTCAGAGCGCTTTTTGTCCAGGACTGGGACAGCACGTCGAAACGGATCGAGACGTGGGACGTCGACGTCATGACTTCGGAGGTCAAGTCCCTGCGCGTCAACCACAACTTCTCGCCCGACACCGCGATCCGAGACGTCGTGCGCGTTGTCCTCCGGTACGTCGATCTTGTCGCTTTCAATCGCTGTATGGAGAAGCTACCGGCGGAGGCTCGGTCGTTCTGGTCTTAGCGAGAAGTCGGGCGGCATTGCTGCACCTGGGGAAACCTCCGGCCCAGACGTGTCACCGTCTAAAATTGTTTCACAATTAGATTTTTTTGTGGAACCAAAGGCCAAGAAATGCGTTTTGCGGAGCGTGACGGCGATACGCACCCGATTTCGCTACCCTGCCGGACCATACGCTGGCGGGATATTGTTTTAAGCATGTTAATCAATATTAAATCCATATTCAAATCGGTTCCGACAATCCTTGCAATGGGGGCAGTGATCCTCCTGGTCGTCGTGCTCGGCGCCCTCTATTTCAGTGGCCGCGCCAGTGAAGAAGCCGATCTCGCCGTCGATGCCAGCCGGTTGAACAGCCGGGTGCTGCGCCTGCTTAGCTCCGCACAGGATGCGGAAACCGGCCAGCGCGGTTATCTGTTGACCGGTGATGATCGCTATCTTGCTCCTTTTTCCGCCTCTGCGAAGGCGATCCCAAGCGAGATTGCGGCATTGACACCGCATCTCCTGGCAATCGGCGTTCCACAGGCATCGCTCGACCATCTGAAGCGGCTGACCGAGCAGAAGCTCTCCGAAATGCAGCGAACCGTCGACCTCCGGGCTGCCGGCGATCCGAGCGGCGCGATCGCAATCGTCCGCTCGAACGTTGGCATTTCACTGATGGATGAGCTTCGCGACCAGATCGACAAGATCCAGGATCGGGGAAGCGAGAATTCCAGTGAGCATATTGCGGCGCTGAAAACATCGACGACGTCCCTGTCCGCGATCATTGCGGTCAGCGCGGCCCTGCTCGTCGCGCTTGCCGCAGGCGCGATGAAGCTCATCTACGACAATCACCGTCAGGTGGAGGCGGCACGCCAGCAATTGGCCGATGCCAATGAGAGCCTCGAGGAAACGGTGACGTCCCGCACGCAGGGGCTGCAGAGGGCCAATGACGAACTGCAGGCCTATGCCTATATCGTCAGCCACGACCTGCGGGCGCCGCTGGTCAACATCATGGGCTTTACCGAGGAACTCGATCGCGCCTCTCAGGTCTTCAAGGATTATCTTGCCAAGCATGGCGATGGACTGGCAACGCTCGAAGGCAGCGCCGCGCGCGAAGCGGTGGAGACGGATATTCCCGAAGCGCTCGGCTTCATCCGCTCGTCCATGCGCCGTATGGACAACCTGATCACCCAGATTCTCGTGCTTGCGCGCGCCGGAAACCGTGAGCTGCACCGTGATCCCATCAAGTTGACTGAACTCGTCGATGACACATTGGCGACGCTGCGCCACCGGCTCGATGAGGCGGGGATCGAGGTTGCCGTTGAGGGCATCCTGCCGGAGGTGTATTCGGATCGGCTGGCCCTCCAGCAGATCATGGGCAACCTTTTGGACAATGCCATCAAATATATGGATGCGTCGCGTCGCGGCACCATCGCGATAGAGGGGCGCAGACACGGGATGTTCGCGAGCGTCGAAATCAGCGATAATGGCCGTGGAATCGCTAAAGGCGACCGTGAGCGTATCTTCGAGCTGTTCCGCCGGTCGGGCCGTCAGGACATGCCCGGAGACGGCGTCGGACTTGCCCATGTGCGCGCGTTGGCGCGCCGACTGGGTGGGGATGTCACTGTCCGCTCGGAGCTCGGGCAGGGTACCACTTTCGAAGTCAAGATTGCCGCCGATCTGGCGCGGCTGAAAAGAGAAGATCTCAAATGATGAGTTCCCCGAATACCGTCAAGATCATCATGATCGAGGATGACGAAGGCCATGCGCGGCTGATCGAGAAGAACATCCGCCGTGCCGGTGTGACCAACGAGATCGTGCCCTTCGTGACGGGCGGCGATGCATTGGATTTCATGCTCGGCAAGGACGGCAGCGGCGAGCCTTCGAGAGGACAGCCAATCCTCATCCTTCTCGATCTCAACCTGCCCGACATGAGCGGCCTCGACATCCTGCAGAAGGTCAAGGCCAACGAGCATACGCGCCGCGCCATGGTGATCGTGCTGACGACAACAGACGATCCGCGCGAGATCGCCCGTTGCTACGATCTGGGCGCCAATGTCTATGTCAGCAAGCCCATGCAGTACGACAAGTTCGTGCATGCGATCCAGCAGCTCGGCATGTTTGTCGCGGTGATGAAGATTCCGGAGGTCGAATGACCGGGCAGGATCTCGCGGCGGGCGCTGCGATCCATATTCTCTATATCGACGACGATGAGACGCTTGGCGTTCTGACGCGCAAGAACATGCAGCGTCGCGGCTACGAGTTTCATCTGGCAAAGGACGGCGCTGCCGGTCTGCAGAGGCTGGCGGACGGCGGTATCGACGCGATCGTCCTCGATCACTTCCTTGAGGGCGAAACAGGCCTCGATATCCTGCCACTGATCGTCTCGTCCGGCGACCACCCGCCCGTCATCTACGCGACAGGCTCAGGAGATGCCGGCGTGGCGGTGGCGGCGCTGAAGGCCGGCGCCGACGACTACGTGATGAAGGGCGTATCGTCGGACTATTTCGACCTTTTGGCGGCGGCTCTGGCGCAGGGGCTCGAGCGGGCTCGTTTCCGGCGCGACACGCTGCGCGCGCAAGCGGTCATCCGGCATGAGCGGGATCGCGCCGAGCTTCTGCTGTCGGAAGTCAATCATCGCATCGCCAATAGCCTTGGGCTGGTCGCGGCACTCATTCGCATGCAGGCGTCGGTGACCAAGGATCAGGTCACCATCGATGCGCTGCAGGAAACGCAGATCCGCATCAGCGCGATCGCCAGCGTCCATCGCCGGCTCTATACCAGCCATGAAGTCGGTACCGTGCGGCTGAACGAATATCTCGAAAGCCTTCTGGAGGAGCTCGAGGCTTCGATGCGCGATGAGACGCGACCGCATCACGTCGTGCTGATTTGCGAAGACGTGTCGCTGTCGACCGACAAGGTCATCACACTCGGGCTGATCATCAGCGAGCTGGTCACCAATGCCTTCAAATACGCCTATCCTGCAGGTCAGGCGGGTGAGATCCGCGTCGTTCTCGATCAGACCGATCAGGGCGGCCTTCGCGTTCATGTGGAAGATGACGGAATCGGCTTCGATCAGTCGGCACCGGCAAAGGGCACGGGGCTGGGCACCAAGATCCTGACCGCCATGGCTTCCAGCCTCAAGGCGAGCATCCTCTATGCACCCGATCACAAGGGGACACGCGCGATGTTGAACTTCTCCATCGACTGAGCCATACCGGAAACCCGCGGGACATTTCGCCAGTGGAAGAGGCTGAACCAATTGCCTTTCTGTCGCCTTTGTTTGCCTTACAAGCGGCAGCGGCGGTCTCGCCGGCTATCCGTTCGTCATGGGGAAGAATTTGCGCCAGATCCTGAATTCGCTGCTTGCTCTTGCTTTTACGCTTGGTCTGTCGGTATCGCCGATGCTGTCCGGCGCTCTGGCGCAGGACTTGACATCGCCTGGGACAGCCGCTCCCGCCGTTGCCTCACCGCCTGCAACCGTCGCACCGGATACGCCATCGCCGAATGCTCCGCCCACCGCTCCCGCACCGCAAGCCGCATCTCCCCAGCCGGACAAAGCGGCAGGTGAGAACTCGGCGAGCACTCCGGGCCTGGACCGGACGTCCGCGGAGATTGCACGGACGCGAAAGCAGCTCGATTCGCTCGAGGACAGCATCAAGAAGGCAATGTCGGACGACGACGCTCTTGTCGCTCTGGCCGGCAAAGCCGACGACCTCAACAGCACTGCAGCAGCCATCTCCGGTCGATTGAAACCGCACCTTGATGAATTGTCCGCTCGGCTTGCGAAAATTGGTGCTCCGCCAAAAGACGGGCAGCCGCCTGAAGCGCCGATCGTCACGCAGGAACGCGAAAAGCTGACGGCGTCCATCGCGCAGCTGAATGTCGTCATGGGCGACGCCGACAACCTGACCACGGCTGCCGCGCGGGTTTCCGGCCAGATCACCGAGATGCGGCGTCGGCTGTTTGCCGAGACGCTGTTCCGACGCACGGCATTGTCGCTTTCGACCTTCGACGATGCTGGGCAGGCCTTGGTGCGGGAGGCTGTCAACTTCCGCGACGCCGTCGTCAGCTGGGCGACCTTCGCATGGAAGTTCAAGCGCGTACCTCTCATCACGGCCGTCGCGCTTTCGCTTGTTTCGGGCCTCGTCCTCATGCTCGGCGGATATCGGCTCTTCGGCCGCTACTTCTATCGCGACGAGACAATCGAGGCGCCGGCCTACATCAGCCGTCTGTCGATTGCCTTCTGGTCGACTATGATCCGCACCCTGTCAGTCGCTGCGGCGCTGGTCATCTCGTTCTTCCTCCTCCAGAATTTCAATGTGCTGCGGCCGGATATCGCGCCCGTCTTTGCTGCCGTGTTCGGCTTCATCGGCCTGGTTTATTTCGTTGCCCGGGTCGTGAACGCCATCTTCGCGCCGTTCGAGCCCAGCTGGCGGCTGGTGAAGCTTTCCAACAAGGGTGCCCGCTCGGTCGGCTGGTGCCTGCTGGCGATTTCCATCGTCAATGGCCTCGATTTCGTTCTCAACCGCATCAGCGAATCCATGGGATCGCCTGTCATCGTCACCGTGGCGAAGAGCTTCTTTGCGGCCTTGATCATCGGGCTGGTCTTCATTGCCGTGTCGTTCGGCAAGCCGATCCTTTCCCGGAGCGGCGACCCCGATGCACCGGGACGACGCTGGCCGCACGGCATGGCGATTATCCTGCGGCTGATCGGCGTGGGGCTGATCTTTACCGCCCTTATCGGCTATGTCGGACTTGCCCGCTTCATCGCCCTGCAGCTGATCGTCACCAGCGCCGTCATCGTGACCATGTATCTCGGCATCCTGCTCGGCAAGGCGGTTTCGGACCAGGAGTCCTTTCCGGAAACCTCGGTCGGCCGCGTTCTCCAGCGGCGTTTGAAGATCAGCGGTGCGATGCTCGACCAGGCGGGCCTGGTGGCGGGGCTGGCGATCTACGTCTTCGCGCTGATGACCGGTATCCCGCTCATCCTTTTGTCCTGGGGCTTCCACATCCAGGACCTTGAACTCTTCTTTTATCGGATGTTCACCGAGATCAGGCTCGGCAGTATCAAGATTTCCCTGGTCGGCATCTTCGCCGGGATTTTGTTCTTCGTCGGCGGCTACCTGGTCACCCGCTGGTTCCAGCGCTGGCTGGATGGCAACGTCATGGCGCGCGGCCAGGTCGATCTCGGAGTGCGCAATTCGGTCAAGACGGGCATCGGCTATCTGGGCGTGGCCATCGCCGCCGTGATCGGCATCTCGGCGGCTGGCATCGATCTTTCCAGCCTTGCTCTCGTTGCCAGCGCCCTGTCCGTCGGTATCGGCTTCGGGCTGCAGAACATCGTCTCGAACTTCGTGTCCGGCCTCATCCTCCTGGTTGAGCGGCCGTTCAAGGTCGGGGACTGGATCGTCTCCGGGACATCCGAGGGCATCGTCAAGCGCATCTCGGTGCGGGCCACGGAGATCGAGACCTTCCGCCAGCAATCGATCATCGTCCCGAATTCGGAGTTGATCAATGCGTCGGTTGGCAACTGGACCCATCGCAACCGCCTGGCACGCTCCGAGATCCCGGTCTCCGTCGGCTACGACAGCGATCCGGCCAAGGTCATGGCCATCTTGTTGGAACTGGTGAAGGCGGTTCCGAAAGTGCTGCGCAATCCCGAACCGCATGTCGAATTCCTGCGCTTCGGACCATCCTCGCTCGATTTCGAAATGCGCTTCTATATCGCCGATCTCTCCGACGGCATGCCGATCCGCAATAATCTGCGTATCGCCATCCTGGAGCGCTTCAAGAAGGAAGGGATCATCATGCCCTATCCGCAGCAGGACCTCCATATCAGCCGCCCCGTCACCCGAGAGCGCGTCAACGAACCGCGCGCTGTCGTCGATGATGGGCGTGAACCCCGCCTTGCCGACAGCTCGAGCATACAGGCTCCAGACGCCCCTGCAGGCGACGGGCAGCGCGGTCAGCGGAAGAGTGAGGCGAAGACGCGCGGCCCGTCCTGACGGCGATGAAGAGGACAGCCCATGGGGGCTCTTGTTCAGAATTAAATGAGCCGTCGCAAAATTAACACAAACTCAAATGCTTTCCCCTAATCTCAACTCAGTTGTGGTAGATTAATCGAAGGTTAGTCATGGGATTTCTAGGCATTTCCGGAATGCAATATTCCGGTGGAACCTTCGCTGGCGCGCGCATTCTTGTCGTCGAAGACTCACACTTGTTCACCGCGATGATCGGTAAAAGGCTCAAAGAACTTTTTGACATCGACATCGAAATCTGCGGAAATTTCGAAGAACTTCAGCTTGCCTATGACAAGTCGCCCGAGCCGATCAAGCTGGCGATCTCCAATATCAACCTTCCCGGCGCCGAGAACGGCGAGGCGCTGGAATATCTGATCGACCTCAGCATTCCGACGATCGTCTTCACCGGAACCTTCCAGGAAGGTGTCCGCGATGCGCTTCTTGCCAAGGATATCGTTGATTACATCCTCAAGGACAATATCTTCGCGGTGGAGCTGCTCGCTGAATCCGTCTGCCGCTTCCTCACCAACCACCGTCATCACGTCCTGATCGTCGACGACAGCGCAACCGCCCGCGCCCTCCTGAGCAGTCGGCTGAAGCGTTACAATTTCCGTGTCAGTGTGGCCGAAAACGGCGCCAAGGCGCTGGAGATACTGAAAGCCCACGCCGACATCGGCCTGATGATTACAGACTACAATATGCCCGATATCGATGGCTTCGAACTGACGCGACGCATCCGCTCCAGTATCGGCTCGCACCAGCTGCGGATCATCGGTGTGTCCTCCTCCACCAACAGACTGCTGTCGGCACGGTTTCTGAAGGCCGGTGGCAACGACTTCATCCTGCGGCCATTCATCGACGAGGAATTCTATTGCCGGGTCAATCAGAACCTCGACACGCTCCTGCAGATCCAGTCGATGCGGCAGCAGCGCGCTTACGCCTGATGAGCTATGGCCAGGAATCATGCCCGTGACACTAGGCGTTCATCCAGGTTCGCCATTATCGACTTTGCAAATGTGGAGAGGGCCTTTCCTCTCTGTGGTGAAATCCAGGAGATGCCGCCGATCGTCGGAAACGTGAGTCGGTCGCATCCTTGGGGAGCGAGGGCATGAGTATACCAAAATTCGACGCGAGGGTGTGGGACATGGGCCCCTCGACCCGACAGATCGCACAGAAGATCCTTCTGGTCGAGGACTCGCGCATGTTCGTGTCGATGCTGTCGCACCGGTTTCGCAGCGAACTCAGCCTTGAGGTTACTGTCTGTTCGTCGCTGAAAATGCTGGAGGACACGGTTGGCGTGGCCGGCCATGGTTTTACCCTGGCAGTTGTCAATCTCAATCTTCCCGATGCCGTCTATGGGGAGGCACTTGATTTTCTTCTCGCCCAGAGGCTGCCGTGCATCGTCTTCACCGCGAGTGCCGATTTCGATATGCGCAGCCGGCTTATGGAGCGCAGCGTCATCGACTACGTGCTCAAGGACAATCCGCAAGCTGTCGACAACCTGGTTTCCTCCGTCCGTCGGACGATCGCCAACAGCAAGATCACGATCCTTGTCGTCGACGCGGTGCCGATGGCCCGCAAGCTGCTGGTCGACAGCCTGGAGATGCAGCAGTTCGTCGTCCTTGAGGCGGCGACTGGGCTCGCCGCGATCGAAGCGCTCGACCGCCAGAGCGATATCGAACTGGTGATCATCGACCATGCGCTCACTGACGGAAGCGGCTGCGAGCTCACGCGGCAGATCACCCATCGGCACAACTCCGACCGGCTGCGGGTGATCGGCTTGTCGGCGTCGAGCGACCGGCTCGCCGCGACCGAATTCCTGCAAGCCGGCGCTACCGATTTCCTGCGGCGACCCTTTGTGGCCGAGGAGCTGCAGTGTCGCATTGCGCGGGTTATCGACACCCTGTCGCAGTTGAAGATACTGCGCGCCGCGGCCGCCGTCGACTACCTGACGGGCCTCTACAATCGCCGTTATTTCTTCGACCAGGGACCGCGTATCGTCGAGGATTGCCTCCGGCGTACGAAGCGCCTGTCGATCGGGATCCTCGACATCGACCACTTCAAACGGCTGAACGACACCTATGGTCACGAGATCGGCGACAGGGTTCTGAAGGCGGTGGCGACGCAGCTACAGGCATTCCTGCAGGGAAGCCGCAATCTGCTGGCACGCATCGGCGGCGAGGAGTTCGCCATCATGTTCACAGACATGGATTCGGCTGATGCAACGATCTTCTGCGATGAATTGCGCAAGAACCTGTCGGCCCTGAAAATTAAGGCCGATGACGAAGAATTGCGGGTGAGCGTTTCCATCGGGGTCGCCGCGATCAATGCGCGGGAAGAATTTGGAAATTATCTGAATGCCGCTGACCAGTTTCTCTACATGGCCAAGCACAGGGGGCGCAATCTCGTCTACTCCGACGCCAAGATGGCGGCGGAGGCCGAGCTCTAGGTGAGCCTATAGGGCTTTACATGACAACGCCTGTCCGGACATTCGACATGGTCAGCTTGCGCTCGGCGCGCTCCTGCTGCGGCGAGCGGTTGTAGAGTTCGCGATAACACTTGGAGAAATGCGAGGCGGAGACAAAGCCGCAGGCAACTGCCACCTCGACGACCGGCATCGACGATTGCACGAGCAGATGCCGGGCCCGGTCGAGGCGGATCTCGAGGTAGTAACGGGCGGGCGAGCGGCCCATTTCCTGGCGGAACAGACGCTCGATCTGGCGCCGCGACAGGCCGGCATCGTCGGCGATATCCAGCAGCGACAGCGGCTCGGCAAGATGGCTCTCCATGACCTCGATGATTTCAAGCACCTTGGCATTCTGGACCCCAAGCCGGGCCCTGAGCGGCAGTCGCTGGCGGTCGCTGGGGCTGCGAACGCGATCGGTCAGCGCCTGCTCGCAGACGCGATTGACGAGGTTCTCGCCGAAGTCCTGGCCGATCAGGTTCAGCATCATGTCAAGCGAGGCCGTACCGCCCGCGCAGGTGTAGAGATTGCTGTCGACCTCGTAGAGATCGGCATAGACTTCCGCCTGGGGGAAAGCTTCCGCAAAGCCCGGCAGGTTTTCCCAATGGATGGCGCAGCGCTTGCCGTTCAAGAGCCCGGCCTGGGCAAGCACATGCGCGCCCGTACAGAGGCTGCCGACAGCCACGCCGCGATTGTAGGATTCGCGCAGCCAGGCATTGACCGACTTGTTGTGGAACTCCTCGACATAGATGCCTGCGGAGATCAGCACCATGTTCGGCCGATTTTCGCCGCCGAGATAGCGCCGTTCGTCCGAAAGCGACGAGTTGACCTCGATGCCGATCCCGCTGGACGAATAGACTTTCTCCCCATCCGTCGACGAAAGCCGCCAGGTATAGGCAGTATAGCCAAGCATTCGATTGGCAATGCGCAAGGTTTCGATCGCTGCCGCAAAGGGGAGCATGGTGAAATGGGGAATCAGAAAGAACACGATGGTGCGCTTTCTGCCAGGCGTCTTGCTGAGTTCAACTACCTGCTGCGCCGTGCCCATGCGTGATTGCTCCCATCTAAATCAATAGTCTGAAAGCGACGATCTCACGGAAGCTCAGGCGCGCAAAGGCTTATTTGCGCCATGGTTGCAGATTTATGTTTTGTCAAATGTTAGGGGGAGCGGAGGCTGCAAAGCCGCTGTGCGGCATGGGGCGCAAGTCGTTGAAGAAAAATGGTTAGTTCACCCGAGTAGCGAGAGCTAGGCTGCGTTTTCTTAAGCTCGGGTCGCAGTCTAGCTCGATGTCACGAGGAGGCTTTCCGTCATTCCTCTGTCGCTTTTCCGATGTCGGCGGCAGGCCAGCCGAAGTCCTTGCGCATGTCGAACGGCATCGCCTCGATATGCCGCGCTGCCTGGCGCCTTGACCATGCTTCGGAATAGGTCACGATAGCGGCGGCAAGCTGGTAGAGGGTGCCACCGGCCGCGAAAAACGCCGGCCTGTTCTTACTGCTTCTATAGGTAATGGTTGTCATGTCATCATCCTTTCGCTGTCAGGTGTCGACAGTAAATATGGGCCTGCTACATGCATCAATCAAACGAATAGATTTCATGGATGTCATCAGTAAATTTGACCTTTGCGCAATCGATACGATGTTCCCGCCTCAAGTTAGTAGACCGTTCTCGCATACATGCCTGTCTCCTTCGCAAGGTTGATGAAGCTCAAGCGGATCTGATTGCTCGCAAATCGAACGGTAGACACCCAAATCATCACCGAAGAAGTCCGTCTCGTCCAAATTCTTCCCACCCTTCCAGCTTCGGCCGGGTTCCGTCATCAGGCTCCTGTCGTGCCTCGTTGCTCTTCTTGAGCAGACGAGCCTGCTTCGCATTCCAAGCCGCACGGCGTCTGTTTTCGGCCCTGGCTTCGGCGTCCTCGACGCGCCACTCGTCGATCGCTCCCCTGTCAAGCAGGTCGACGACGACGCGAGGGTCGAAGACATGGAACGTAATCTTCCTCGCCCGACCCTGAAGTCTGACTGTGCGCGTTCCGGCGCTTGGCAGACGTCCGTCAGCAAGCCAACGGTGACGCTCGGTAGCCGTCATACTCAGGATGTCCTGTATTTCCCGCGGAATGACTGGAAGGTCTTTGATGCCGTCGAGCGCTTTGGTGACAATGGCCGATGCATGCTCGAAATCGTTCGTCTCACCTTCAGGCATACCGAGTGTCAGCACCCGGCCATCGATATCGAGCGACTTGCGAACCGCCTTGGGAAGGCGAGCGCGCATCTCCAGCAATATGCCTCTTGCCCTGACAGACGAGCCGAGCGTCGCCTCGGATGGCACGGTCCAGGTCGCCTTGAGTGCATGAGGCAGGATGTCTTTTTTCTTCGGCATTGGAACAATCGCGGCTAGTGCGGGACAGTTAGGAGAAATAGCGGGCGGCTGCGTACCCACATCCGCTGGCAACCCCGGTCAGCACCGTCCCCCACGCCATGTCGACGACGCTAAGCGTCAACGGCCATCCTTTCAAGGTCGCCAGGTTCGACATGTCGTAAGTGCCATATGCCGCAAGACCAAGGACGGCACCAAAGCCGATTGCGGCGATGGCAGAGCCGGCATCGAGGCCCGGTCTGACAGCCAGAATGACGATTGCGGCCGCGAAGAAGAGATAGAAGGCCGCAGCGACCACGAAGTTGGGAGAGGGAAGCATCAGGCTGCCAAGCTGGTCGCGATAGAAGTTGCGAGCGACGAGCCCCAGCCAGATCGAATCGATTATCAGGAACGAAAGCAGTGTCGCTACATATGCGATGCCGAAGATCTTCATTCAGCGATTCCTTTTTTTCCGGTTGTCTCAATGAACACCCTCCTTGTGGGCTTGTTCCGATCGAGGGTCTGAAATGCTCTCCCGAGTTCGAAATGCGATCAATGGGCTGCACATGCATATGAAATCGACGTCACCGGCCGCCGAAGAGGGGCGACGTAACAAGGGCACGTCGGGCCACAGTGTGGTATCAATCGAGAAGCGAAGCATGGGAGAATGCCGGTTGCTACTTGAGACATCGAGCCCTCTTTTCGAAGTGCGTCGTCTTGGCGGACAGGACACGGCGGTCTTTCGCGATATCCGAAGAGAAGCAATCGCGGACAATCACGACGCCTTGGGCATGAGTATTGGCGAGGAGCTCACGCACGATGAGGCGTGGTATCTCGACAAGTTGGACGTTGACCATGTTTTTGGCGGGATCGACCAGACAGGCGCTCTGATGGGCGTTGTTGCTCTGACTAAAAAGCGGATAGGACCTCGAACAGGCGTTGCTGCATTGTCAGGCATGTATGTCAGGCCGACCGCGCGGGGGACTGGCCTATCGCGGCATTTGCTCGGTGCCGCGGTCTGCGAAGCCTTTCGGGACGGCCGGTCAGTCCTGCTCGCTGTCACGATCACGAACGAGGCGGCAATCAGGCTCTATCTGTCGGCGGGTTTTTGCGAATGGAAAGGTTCCGAGCCGCAGTCGTATTCAGACACATCCTCTCCGCCACAGATGCTGATGAGGCTTGACGGAGCCGAGTTCAAAGCTCTTTGACGTCCCCGAAGGCTTTATAGGGTGACGCCTTCATCGAGTTGGAAAAGACGCTTCAGGTACGGAGCTGTCCGGCTTGCCTTCGAGCCGGCTACGTCTTGCGGAGTGCCTTTGGCGACAATCTTTCCACCCTCGTCACCCGCACCGGGTCCGATATCAATCACCCAGTCGCTCGCCGCTGCCACTGTCATATCGTGATCGACGACGACGACGGTATTGCCTGCCTCGACCAGCGCATTGAGCTGGACGACAAGCCGCTCGACGTCGGACGGATGCAACCCGGTTGTCGGCTCGTCCAGTACGTAGAGAGCGCCACCTTTCTGGGCTCGCTGAAGTTCGGTCGCAAGCTTGATCCGCTGCGCTTCGCCTCCAGAAAACTCGGTCGCAGGCTGACCCAGACGCAGGTAGCTCAGTCCAACTTCGCGCAGAACTTTCAGGGATGCCCGGACGCTCGGGGCGTCGTCGAAGAATTCCCAGGCGTCTGAGACAGTAAGCCCCAGGATTTGCGAGATGTTTTTTCCCCTGTATTCGATCTCGAGTGTGTCCGCATTGTAGCGGGTACCATGGCAAGTCGGGCAGGGTGCATAGACGCTCGGAAGGAAAAGCAGCTCGACCATGACGAAGCCTTCACCCTCGCATCGCGGGCAGCGGCCCTTGGCGACATTGAAGGAGAACCGCCCGGCGTCATAGCGGCGCTTCTTTGCTTCCGGCGTGGCGGCGAAGAGGGAACGGACATGGTCGAACAGCCCGGTATAAGTCGCGAGGTTCGATCTTGGCGTCCGGCCGATCGGCTTCTGGTCGACCTCGATGAGGCGTCGGATCCTGTCCAGCCCGCCCTCGATCCTTCCCTGCGTCGGCAGGCCTGGCTCCACCTCCAGCGCGGCCTCATCCTCCGCGTCGCTTTCCTGACGAACCGGAGCGCCGAGCGCCTCGCCGACAAGTTCGACAAGCGCTTGGCTGACCAGACTCGACTTGCCCGATCCCGAAATGCCTGTCACCGTCGTCATGACCCCGAGCGGGAACGCGCAGTCGACGTCGCGAAGATTGTTTCGGGTGACACCGGAAAGGCGAAGCCAGCCGTCCGGTTCTCTCCGCTTTGACGATGGCTCGCCGGCTTTCGCGAACAAATGCCGGGCGGTTTCCGATCGTTCGACATTCCGCAGGCCTTGCGGGAGGCCGCTGTAGAGGATCTCGCCCCCAAGTTCGCCGGCAGCCGGTCCCACGTCGACGATCCAGTCCGCGTGCCGGACGACGTCGAGTTCGTGCTCCACGACGAACAGCGAGTTTCCAACGGCTTTCAGTCCGTCGAGCGCCCGTAACAAAGCTTCGGTGTCGGCCGGATGCAGACCTGCAGAGGGTTCGTCCATGACATAGACCACGCCGAACAGGTTCGAGACGACCTGCGTTGCCAGGCGGAGTCTCTGGAGTTCACCTGGAGACAGGGTCGGTGTGCTCCGTTCGAGGGTAAGATAGCCGAGACCGAGATCGAGAACGACCGCCAGCCGCCTGCAAAGGTCACCGGCGATGCGCTGGACGACCATTGCCTTCTCAGGGTGCTTCCGCCGCATGGCCACGAGCTTCTCGGCATCAGGGTCTGCGTAGGGCGCGAAGATGTCCGAGAAACGGGCCATCGGCAGCCTGCTCATCTCGGCATAGTCGAGACCTTCGAACGTGACCGAGAGAGATTCCTTTCGCAACCGCTTGCCTTCGCACAGCGGACAGGCACTGCTGAGCATGTAGCGGGAAGCCCGCTTCTTCATCATCGCGCTTTGCGTTGTCGCGAAGCTATGGGTCACGTGGCGGCGCGCGCTTGAGAATGTGCCCATATAGGAGGGCTCGTCCTTCCTCGCGACAGCACGCTTTACCTGCTCATGGCTGAGTCCCGGATAGACCGGGACGATGGGCTGCTCGTCCGTGAACAGGATCCAATCGCGGGTTTTTTCCGGAAGCTGCCGCCATGGCTTGTCGACGTCGATGCCAAGGGTGATCAGGATGTCCCTGAGGTTCTGGCCGCCCCATGCCAGTGGCCATGCCGCCACGGCGCGCTCGCGGATTGTCAGCGACGGATCCGGCACCATCGACGCTTCGGTCACCTCATGGATGCGACCGAGGCCATGGCATTGCGGGCAGGCACCTTCCGGCGTGTTCGACGAGAAGGACTCCGCCTCGAGATGAGGCTGGCCAGGCGGGTACGTGCCGGTTCGGGAATACAGCATCCGGAGCAGGTTCGAGATGGTGGTCACGCTGCCGACCGACGAGCGTGCCGTCGGAGACCCGCGCTGCTGCTGCAGGGCGACGGCAGGCGGGAGACCCTCGATCTGATCGACGTCCGGAACGCTCATCTGCGTGAAAAGGCGACGGGCATAGGGAGAGACGGATTCCAGATATCGGCGTTGAGCCTCGGCATAGAGCGTGCTGAAAGCGAGGGAGGATTTCCCAGATCCGGAGACGCCCGTGAAGACGACAAGGGCGTCCCGTGGGATGTCCACATCGACGTTCTTCAGATTGTGCTCGCGGGCTCCACGGACTCTCACGAACCCTTCGAGCCTTTCGGTCGGAGGGACGGTACCGTCGCTATGTCTTTTCGCCATCTGGGATCTCGAGCGTGACTGTTAAGCGGGGAGATAGCACACTCGTCCCACCGATCAACGGCGAGCACGGCGCTGGCGGATTTCGCGCGCTCCGTCTCCATGGAACGAGTTGCCATCGCAGAGGGTTGACGGTTTGCAACAGAAGAGGAGCACTACAAGAAGACTTCGTCGTCCGGCTTTAGGACGTCAATCCTCGACCCGTGTCGTATCTTGCATCGTCATTTCCGGAGACGGCCAACGGCGACCTTCAGGAAGCGGCGGTCGCCATATGGGTATTGGCGGTAAGCCAGGTCATGTCACGACCGCCCAATCGTAAGTACGGCTTAAGCGCAAACCCGCTTTGCCCAACCCGCAACAGCTTCCGACACCGTCTTCAAATGGTCCGCCGCAGAATAACCGGATATGGTCTTGCGTGGCTTCAAATCGTGATCCCCATCTTCAAGCCAGAGGATGTCGATCTCTGGAGACAGGTCGTAGCCCGCGACTTCCTCTTTCGTGCCCAGCTCGTCACGCGTGCCCTGGCATATGAATGTCGGTGTCTTCAGAGCGGCGAGGTGAGCCGTTCGCAGGTTATCGGGCTTGCCCGGCGGATGAAACGGATAGCCAAGACAAAGCAGTCCGGCGATTTTTCCACTCCTATAAAGATCGTCCGCAACCATGCTGGCCACGCGGCCGCCCATCGATTTGCCGCCGATTATCAGCGGTCCTTTGCAATCGAGCTGGGTCACCGCCGCAACATACTCGCCGTTCAGCATGTCGGCCCGCGGCGGAGGCCGTCTGCTTCCCGACGCTCTGCGATCGGCCATGTATCCGAACTCGAAGCGGGCCACTCTGAAGCCCGCGGTGGCTAAGGCCTCCGCAGCGGCTGTCATGGATTTGGAGTCCATCGGTCCGCCCGCGCCGTGTGCGAGCAGAACGGTTAGCCGGGCGTCGTCAGGGCCGGATTTCAGGAATTCGATCGGTTGCGTTTCTTGGACATCCATCTGTCTCTCATAGTCGATCCGCCTGCGGATCGAAAGAAGCTACCGGTCGATGCCCCATCTTCGAATTAAATCCCGAGGAGACCTCGTTGGCGCTCAAGACGTGGCCTATCTGTGTAAGGCGCTATCTTTGTATCATACCGACGGGCACCGATGATTACCGAACCAGGCCGCCTCACTCTTGGAATCGTGCTCCCTTCACAGCCGAGGCAGGCGGCCGATTTCGACTTCGAAACGCAGTTAGCCATTGCCCGTCGGGCTGACGAGCTCGGCTTCTCGGCGATCTGGGTTCGCGACGTTCCCCTCAACGGCGACAGCTATCCAGACCCGACCGGACACGCGGATCCGTGGGTCCTGCTGGGTGCCCTTGCTCTGGCAACGACGCGTATCAATCTCGTCAGCGGGTCGATCGTTCTCCCGCTGCGGCATCCTCTCCACGTTGCTAAAGCTGCCCTCTCTGTCAACGCGCTGTCGAAAGGGCGCTTCGTGCTCGGACTTGGATCCGGCGACAGACCATCGGAGTTTTCCGTCTTCGGCAAGGACTTCGCGCACCGCAAGGAGCTTTATCGGCACAACTGGACACGGCTAGCCGCCGCTCTCGGACAGGGTAGTGAAGTACTCGACGAGGAGGGCGTTGTCAGACCGGAGTTCCAGATACGGCCGCGCACAGGAGCCGCACCGGTTTCCATGCTTGCCGTCGGCTCGGCTTCGCAATCGCTGGAATGGATTGCCCGCAATGCCGTCGGCTGGGCGACCTACTACCGTCCGTTGGCAGCACAGGCGGATCGCATCGGGCTTTGGAAGACGGCTGTCGGGAAGGTGACGACCGAACACCGTAGCTTCAGCCAGTCCATGTTGCTGGATCTTTCCGAAGACCCGGTTGCGCCAGCCGAACCGCTCGGTCTTGGCATGCGGGTCGGAAGGAATGCGCTGGTCCGCTATCTCCAGGACATCCATGCGCTGGGCGCGAACCATGTGATGTTCAATCTTGCTTCGGGGAGCAGGCCGGTCGAACAGATTCTGCAGGAAATCTCCGAGGACGTCATGGACGAGGTCGGCGAGACGACGGAGGCGGGACTTTGATGGAGCTTGGGAGGGTGGCCGTCGAGCGTCGGGTAGTAAACCTTACGGGGCAGGCGATAGGTGGCATAGATTACGGCTCGCCGAAGGGCGATCCCGGCTCCTTCTGACCCGGTTTCGGGCACTGGCAGATCGATGGCGATTTCCCGTCAACACTCAGCAGTGGCGTCTCCACGCTCCTTAAGCAGATGCTCCATCCGCTGGCGCTTGCGGGCGCGCGATCAGCCCTGGCCGTTTTTTCGCATCGGCATGCGATCTATCAGGCCAAACATGGCCTCATCCGTCACGACCTCAGAACTGCGAAGCTTGACGCCGCCGTCTTTACCGATCAGCACCGCCTCAAAGGCATTGCCCTCGATGCCGGCCTGCTGGCGAAGCTTCCGGGCGTCCACGCCTGTCGCGTCGCCGTAGACCGGACGGACTTCGTCGCCGATCACTGTGATGACAACCATGTCCCTGTTTGCGAGGTCCTTTTCGTGGCTCCTTAGAAGCTCGACCTGTCTCGCGAGCTTCTGGTCGCCCGATCCGCCGAACAGGACAACAACGCGGTTTTTCCATTCATATTTCCTGAGCTCGTCCATCGTGGCGGACGCCTGGGAAGCCATGATTGCGGCAACAGCGAGGGCGGATGCTATGATTACGGTCTTCATGTTCAATCTCCCTTCATCCAACAAAACGCGCGGGCATAAACAATGTTCGCTTCCACCCGGCCATCGTTTGGTTCGATTGGCTAATTGACCAGCGCGACTTGGAATGGAAGCTCCAGCGAACCCGGCAGACCATTTCCGCGACGACTAATCTTGCGCGGCAGAGGGCACCCGCCGCCGCTCCCAGAGGATCAAGACAACACTGGACGCAACGATTAGCGCCGCTCCGGCGAAAACGTTCGTGGCTGGTACCTCGGCCCAAATGAGGTATCCGTACGCAAATGCCCAGATCAGACCAGTGTACTCGATAGGGGCCAGCGCGGATGCGGGCGCATATCGGAATCCCTCGTAGAGGATGAACTGGCCGATCGTGGCAATCGCTCCCAAACCCAGCATCAGCACCCAGCCCATCAGGTCAGGCGTCTTCCAGATCCAGGGAAACGAGACGGCGCATGCCAGCCCGAACAGCAGGCTGGTCGCATACATCTGGGTGAGGGTCGACTCGCTTCGGCTGACGAGACGAACGAGTATCGTGCTCCAGGCCCAGAAGAACCCCGCGACAAGACACATGGCCGTCGGAATGAGATCCGGAGTGTGGCTCGGATTCGCGGCCACCGCGACGCCGAGAAACCCGACGATACATGCCAGCCATCGACCCGCGTCTACTCTCTCCTTGAGTATCCAGATCGATAGAAAGATGACGATGATCGGCGCGGAGAAATAGAGCGTGGTGAGCTGGGCAAGCTCAAGGTGACGCGCGGCGTTGTAGAACAGAAGCCAAGCGAAGAACATCAGGGCGGCCCGGAGGACGACCGACGACCGGTGAGGGCTTTTGAAGACCGACGGATGCTTGCGGTATCTGACCAGAAATCCACTGACAACGACGATGACGAAGCTGCGCATGAAGAGGATTTCGGGCACCTCGTAGTCGGCGACCAGCCATTTGACGATCGCGTCCTGTATCGCGAAGCACGCGTAGCCGACACAGGCAAGCGCGATGCCTGCAAGCGGCCTGGATTCTTGATTTCCGGAAGTCATCTCATCTCGCAGGGATACTCGGAGGACGGCAGGCCGCCAAGCGAGGCAAAGCATCGAGGGCTGGCCTACCGGATTCATAACGCATGTTCAACTCGCGCTTTCTAACCCGACTGATGCGAAAGCGCTCATCAAATGTGTGGCCGAAGCCTACCTTCAACTCACGCGATGGACGCGACAGTCGCGTCGTTGCGTCAGAGAGGTATTGTCGAGAGGCTGTCCTGCAAATGACGAAGGCAAACCCGAGGTCGCAGGTGTCACTCGAAAACGCCTCCATCAAGGTGTCAATGGCCGCTCCAGCCGTGGTTCTTTGCAGAATTGAAGTCGTCGCTCGGCAGAGCTGCTCTACGCCCAAGTTTCTCTGAGATATTGCAATACTAGCGCGGCGAGCGGCACTGCAGTTGCATGCCGCCAGCGCCCACGTAGGTGTCGCTGACAGCGTCGTATCCCGTTGTGTAGCGACCGGCACACCACTTGATGTGCCTCACCTCGTCTGCCGTCAAGATGGAAGCTTCGAAGCTGTACGCCCCTCGCTTGTCGCCCGCGTATGCCGAAACGGATTGCTCGGGCGTCGCTTGGTCTTCTTCGGTGACCGGCATCCTCAAGGCGTGGGCGGGCGTCAGTGCAGACCCGACGAACATCGCGCTGAGAGAGAGTATCGAAGCGAGCTTTGCGACAGTAGACATGACGACACCGTTTGCTGTTCAACAAAGCAACGGAATCGCGGTCCGTTCCGTTCCGCTATTCGATACAAATTTTGTATGGACAGACCCCACGATTACGGTTGGCCCAACAGTCCCCATACTGCTCGCGGAACGCAAGCACGCCAGAAAATGCACCATCCGCTGGTGATGGCAGGTGATCTAGGCGCAAGCTGTCAGGCAACGTCCATCATCTTCATACCTGGCCAAATCCGCTCAGGCCGATCAGAGCGCCGACCGCAAGCACGGCCAGCGGGTGAATGCGCGTCTTCACCAATACGATCGCGCAGCCCACGACGATCGCGGCAAGGACCCAGTTGAGAGCCGATGCTGCGGTTATGACCGCGGCGCTGGCGGCGACCAGTCCTGCCGTCATAGGGACGAGACCATTCTGCACGATCCTCCGCCATGGTCTGTCCTTGAAGCGGTTCCAGAGATGAAAAGCGACGCCCGTGACGATCGACGACGGACCGAATTTTGCCACCGACGTCACAAGTACGCCTGCCCAGCCGGCGACATGCCAGCCGACGAGCGGCACCACCATGAGGTTGGGGCCAGGTGCGGCCTGGGCCAAGGCGAACAGCGCGCCGAACTGCTGGGCGGTCATCCAGTGGTGCACATCGACGACCTGGCGATGCATCTCCGGGAGGATGGAATTGCCACCCCCGAACGCCAGAAGTGAAAGCTGGGTGAATATCACAGCAAGGGCTATCAGGGTGCTGGTCATGCCTCCAGCCTCCACGTTGCCAGGACACTGACGGGGGAGAGCAACAGCATTGTCGGCAGGAGAGGCAGGTTAAAAATCGCGATGGCGATGAAGCAGACGGCGGCGATGGCAATGGCTACCGGACGTCTGCGCAGCGGCAGGACGATCTTGATGGCCATGGAAACCAGGAGACCGGCAGCCGCCGCAGCAAGGCCAGCGAATGCGTGCTGGACGCGGACGTCGTCGTGGAACTGGTCGTAGACGACGCCGAGACAGATAACGATGGCGGTGGGAGCGGCGATCAGACCGAGAATGGCCGCCAGGGCCCCTGCGACACCCCGAAATTTTAGCCCAACCGCGACCGACAGGTTGATGATGTTTCCGCCTGGAAGGAACTGGCAGAGACCGAGCAGTTCTGTGAATTCCTCCTCACTCAGCCAATGCCGGGTTTCGACCAGCATTCGGCGGGCAAGCGGCAGGACACCGCCAAATCCCGTCAGGCCAAGGATGAAGAAGCCCGTGAAAAGCGATTTGATGTCCGGAGCGGCAAGTTCCTCGGCGGGTGGTTGGATCTGTCTATCCATGAGTTGGCCTTGTCGATGAAATGAAGGATTGCGCCTTGTCTACACTTCACGTCCGTACAGGTCCAATATATGGATTAATGGATATGCATATGCAGGAGATATGTCTTGATCGAACTTCGCCATCTTCGATACGCCGTCGTGGTCGCTGACGAGGGGCATATCACGCGCGCCGCCCAGCGGCTCGGTATCCAGCAGCCCCCACTCAGCCAGCAGATACGGAGCCTGGAGTCGATGGTCGGCGCGACATTGTTCAAGCGGATGCCTCGCGGTGTCGAGGTCACGGAGGCTGGCAGGACATTCGTGGAGAAAGCCAGGGCAATTCTTCGGGATGTCGAGCTTGCGGTGGAAGCGACCCGAAACAATGCGCGTGGCGACGAGGGCGTCCTGGCGGTCGGGTTCACCAGTTCGGCAGCCTTTCATCCCCTGGTAACATCGGCGGTTCGAACGTTCGGAGTGAATTGGCCTGGGGTGTCTCTGAAGCTCGAAGAATCGAGCACGCCCGATCTGATCGCCGCCATTCGCGCCCGGCAGCTCGATATCGCCTTCATCAGGTCGCCCGTGGAAGATTCGTCGGGTCTGACCATCGCGCACATCCTTGACGAAGAGATGCTTGTGGCGCTGCCGGATAGTCACCGGCTCGCATCGAGAGACCGCGAGCGCGATACCATCCACCTGTCCGAACTGGCGGGCGAAGACTTTATTCTCTATCGACGTCCATCCGGTCCCGGCCTCTACGATACGGTCATTGCCGCATGTCTGAGCGCCGGGTTCAGTCCGCGGATCAAGCATGAAGCCCCACGGCTGCTGTCGACGCTGAGCCTTGTGGCCGCCGGTCTCGGGATTTCCCTAATCCCTCGTTCCATGGCTCGCTTGGAGACGCAGGGCATAGCCTATCTCCAGATCGCGCTGGATACTCCACTCGTTGCGCCACTGAACCTTGCGACACGAAGCGCCGAATTCAGCGGCGCTTTGAAGCGATTTGTCGAGACGGTTAGGCATGGGCATGGCGGGTGATCGCTGCCCTTATCCGGTCAGCATCGTCGCCAATACGGCTGCTAAGGCGGTATAGGCCATAGTCTGTCGCATGCTGCGTGTCACAGCATAGCGAGATATTCTGGGAGGTTGCCCATGGACGGAACGACGATGATTTTCGTCACCTCTCCGCGCTTGAACGCCTTGAGGAACTCAGGATAGGAAGCAAACGCGATGCAACCCGCGGAGTCGCCGGGGACGCGGCGAAGATAGGAATGCGTCAGAATTCCGTTGCGGCCATACATCTTGCCGGAGCCGACGGGCGTCATGCGAATGGCCTCTACCCCGTGGAACAGGGACTCCCGCATGCGCAAGCTGTAGACGTTCGGAGGCGTCGGTCCGCGTCCCGCAAGGTTCGCGTATTCCGGTCGATCACGGGTGGGCCCGCGGCCTGAATGGGCCTCGAGCCTGTCGCCGTTTGGCATATAGACCACCGATTTTGCGATGTCGTAGACCGCGATCCGGCTGCCGCGTGGTGGCAGGCTGGGTTTCGAGGAGAAAATCGAAAAGATGCTCTTGCGCTGTTCAGAAGGCGCGTCAGGCTTAATCGAGACGGTTTCGGACGAAGGGGCGGGTGGGCTCGGAAGCCGCACATTCGCCAGCGGGGCCGCAGGCCTGAACGTCGGCAAAGGTGCATCGTCGTCGGGCAGGATGATCCCTGCTTCCCCCTCGTCACTTCCAGGCAGGATCGCGTTGAACGGGTCGTCTTCCGGGTTCATGACCTGACGGGTCGTCGGCATCGGGCCGTAGGCGAGTTCCTGGATCGGTCCGTCGCCAGCGGTCGGGACGGATACCGTCGGGAACCGTTCCTGTCGTGCATGCTCGAGCCTCTGCCGGTCGAGGCTATCCACAAGCGCGAGCCTCGCCGTTCTCGCTTGCTCGAGTTCCCGGACACTTGGCCCCACCAGGGCGACAGCTTTCTCGGGTCTAGCGACCTCAGGGACGGGTGGTACCGGCGTTTGCTCGGCTACAGCGACGACCCTTGGCGCTTTTGTCGCTACCGAGCCATCCAATGGGAACAGGTCTTCCGCCACCTTTTCGATCGTGGCGTCGCTGCGGGAGGAGACGATCGGCATGCTGATCGCAGGGGCGACAGGCAGCCGTTTATGATCAATGATCGCGATCTTGAAACGAGTGTCTCCCAGCGCGAGTCTTTGAGCGGTGGAGCCATAGGTCAAAACCGATAGAAGCGCTGTCCCCGCGAAGACTGCGACCGCGACGGTTCCGCCCGCGAACACGACCGCGCCGGGTAGCCAGCGACCCTCGTTCACATGCTTTGAATTGTTACGCTTAGAAGCTGCCAAAAACGCCATACCAAACCCGGCAATAAGAACTCTACTGTGGCCTTCCGCGGGTGCGACACGCGTGATCACACGAGGAGAATGCGTGTGCTTCAGCGTTAGGCCGAATGCAACTATCTCCTAATATGGTTAATAACGCGTGCATCGGCCGGCAGGTTTTGGGCAAACAGGATCGACTGAACCGACACGCACTACGAGGGAAACGCTTATCGATATTCTCCTTGCGGCGAGCCACAGCGCTCTCGACGTTCGTCTCTACACTCTGCTTCCGATCATGGTCGTCACGAATATCGCTCTTCGCCTGCTTGAGACCTAGGTTTCCAAAATGGCTGATCGTCGTACTTGACCCCGTCATCAGGCCGTTTGGACTTCATGGGCCTGGTGGTCTGGCCATCCGAAGGTCGACACTCACAAGCTTTGTCGCTCTCCTGTCTACACCGAAGATGATACAGGCGAGGGGCACTTCAGACCGATGCTGGCTGGGTCATTCGCACGCGTTCCCGCTTCAATCGTTTCGACGTCAACCTGCCGGATATTTCGTCGCAAGCTTGAGCTGAAAGACTATCTTCCTCGTACACAGAGACAGCCCGACACTGATAGTGGAGCAGACTTAGAACCTTTCGCCACCATGGCCGCCCGCCTCTCGAAACGGCTTGCGGCGAACGCACCAACTTATAGGAATAGCCTCAACTATGTTCACTGTTATCCTCGGGCTCCCGTGGCTTCTAGTCGTGGTCCGGTTCATCGAGCCGTTGCCATGGCCTTGGTCGATCAAGATCTTGCTGGCCGCCGTGCTTTTGATCGCCTCCCAGTATCTCCTGTTCTGTCGCCTGTCTTCTGGATCGGTGTTTTCGCCGGAGTTTCCAAGGCTGATCATCATTGCGTTTAATGTGGTCTTCGGTGCGACGGTCCTGTTGGCCGTGTTTCAGATCGCGCTCGACATAATCTCCGTTCCTGTCGCGCTGATCGATGGAGGCTTCCCAACGGTTCCGGCGGCAGTCAGGTACGGGATGGGGATATCGGCGTTCTGCCTGGCGGCCTTTGGCGTCAGCCAGGCGATACGCGTTCCGGCCCTGAAAGATGTTGAAATTTCCGTTGTCGGACTGCCGGCAGCTTTCGATGGCTACAGAATTCTGCAGTTGACCGACCTCCACATCAGCCGCCTGTTTACAAAGCGTTGGGCCGAGGCCGTCGTGTCGAAGGCGAACGCGCTTGATGCCGATGTCATGGTGATGACCGGCGATCTCATCGACGGTGATGTCGAGCACCGCCGCCTCGATGTGCAACCGATAGCCAGACTGCGCGCACGCGATGGCGTCTGGGCCATTCCCGGCAATCACGAATATTTCTTCGATTACGGAGAGTGGATGCGGGAGTACGAGCGCTTGGGGATGCGGACGCTCTTGAACCGACACGTCCAAGTGGAGCGCGAGGGTGTGGCTATCGTCATTGCGGGCGTAACCGATCGCGCCGCCGTGCATTCGGGCAACGCACCTCCAGACCTCCAATCGGCCCTTCGTGGCGCGCCCGAGGGTGCCGCGATCATCTTGCTCGATCATCAGCCGATGGGAGCCCAAAAAGCCGCCGACGCAGGGGTCTCCGTCCAGTTGTCCGGTCACACGCACGGTGGCATGGTTATCGGTCTCGCCAGCCTCGTGGCGCGGGGGAATAACGGTTTCGTCTCCGGTCTCTACAAGCTCGGAAGCATGAGCCTGTACGTAAACAATGGAACAGGTCTCTGGCCGGGCTTTGCTTTGCGACTGGGAATGCCTGCGGAGCTTACCCGCATTACACTCAGGTCAATTTAGCAGGTACCAAAACGCGATCTTGGCGGCGCTTGGCCGAGCAGTTTCCGTGCGAAGGAGGCCCGTTATAAGGCGAGAAACGCGCGTTCATCTCTGAGGTCGTGGCTATAGCCAGCAGCAGATTTGCAGAATACAAAAGATCATGAGCGGAATTATACCGAAAAATGGATGACGGGAACGTCTCCCTGGATCGCATGCGGACATTCGTCCGAGTTGCGCAACGCGGCAGTTTGTCAGCGGCAGCAAGGGAACTTGGTATTGGGCAGTCGACTGTCACGCGCCATATCAACGAACTTGAAGAGGCGCTCGGTGTCTCGCTGCTTGGTCGAACCACGCGGCGCGTCACGCTGACGGAGGAAGGCAGCCAGTATCACGCCAACTGTCTGCAGATCCTACGGCTGGTGGAGCAGGCCACGGAGGAGGCAAGAGATGCCCGGCGCGTCCCTGTCGGCGTGGTTCGCGTCTCCTGTACATCAGCGCTCGGCGTCATGCATCTCGCGCGCATTATTTTTGCTTTCCAAGACGAGCATCCGGATATCCGGATAGACCTCAACCTCACAGACGAACGCATTGATCTCGCGCGCGAGGGCGTCGACGTCGCGCTTCGCTTGGGGCCAGTCATGGATGATGCGATGAAGCTTGTCGCGATCGGCGCAAGCGGCAGGAGACTGGCGGGATCACGTGACTATCTAGCGAGCCGCGGGCGACCCGCGCGGCCAGCAGAACTGACGAACCACAACAGCATTGTGATGTCCAATGTCGCCGGAAGCGAGCATCTGTTGCTGTCTGCTCCCGACGGGACACGCCTGATGGTACCAGTCAGCGGCACATTGCGGGTGGATCATGGACTAGCAGCCCGAGCGGCTCTTGCTGCCGGCCGCGGTATCGCTCCGGCGCACCTCTGGCTCATTCAGGATTTGCTCGACGCCGGCAAGCTCGAAACCGTGCTCGACGAATACGATCTGGATGCGGTCCCTGTCAGTCTGCTCGTCGTCCCCGAACGGGCTGGAATTGCCCGTGTGCGGCTCCTGGTGGATTTTCTCGTCGATGAAATCAGGAAGCTGCCGGGGATCACACCGCATCGATCGGCAAGTGGCTGACGCTACACGCCGAATGATTGTCGGTTGCCCCGCCAGCCTGTCGCCCGCAGGAACTGCTCCCAGTTCAATGTTCCGGGGCTCAGGCGACGGCTCCATTCTAGGTCATGCTCCTTACCGAAGTAGCCATACTCGACGGCATATTCGACCATGCCAAGAAGCTCCCGCACCAAAAGTTCGTTGTCCGCGAAGGCCGGGAAATTCTCAAGCAGCCCTTCCCGCGTAAAGGCATTGCGGTATTCGGCCTTGATGCCGGTTACCCGCTGGAAGGTTTCGACCATCTGCCGCGGCGAGATGATATCGCCGACAATTGGAAGCGTCCTTCCCGCGTAGTGAGCCGGATCAGAGAAAATCTCCAATACGACGGGTCCGGTGGCTGTCAGCGGGTCGACGAAGGGTGCTTGGAAATGCTCCGGAAGGTAGATGGGTAACAACAGTGTGTCTCCATCATAACGAGGGACGTAGTATTCCAGCAGGTTCGTGTAGAAGAAGGCGAGCATGACGAAGGAATGCGAAATGGGAAGCCCGCGAATGTAATCGGCGACCTCTGCCTTGTCGGTGAAATGCGGCGCGTATTTCGCCCCGGATGAAATGCCGGCAACATTCTCCAGTGTGCTGAAGACGACATGTTGTACGCCGGCCGCAACTGCTGCATCAGCCAACTGCCGCCCAAGGGGTGCTTCACTCGTATCCGGCGGAGCGACCGGAGGCGTCATCAGGAAAACGCCGGATGCTCCTTCGAAGGCACGCACAAGCTCCTTCGTCCGACCCAGTTCGAGGGGAACGTTGACGATCTCAGCGCCGAGAGCCCCGAGCGCGCGTGCGGCTAGCGAACCGCTGTTGCGGGTCAGCGCACGAACGCGAAATCGTCGACTTCCAAGGAGCGTAGCTGCGACGCTTCGGCCCTGCTTGCTGGTCGCTCCAACGATTGCGATCAATGGTTTTTCATGGTGATTCACGGGCTATCTCCACTCCTGGTCCGCAGCCCCATGGCGGCGTTCAATCGATCCGACCGAACCGAGAGTAAGCGAGGTAGCCGATATGATAAGAGGACACTATTGGGTGTTACCGGATTACATTATGCCGTTTTCTGGATAGATCTTCAGAGGCTGGAAGGCTTCACAACACGCTCTGACTCAACCGACTCCACCATCAGGAGCTGCGGCGCTAATGGCGGCCGTACGCTCGTAACGAATGTTTGGACGCTGCGGAACTTTTGATTTCAAAACCCATTGCATTTTCGAGATCGCGATTGTGTCAACTGGACACGACGGAGATGGTGAACACGGGGATTTTTCCAGTTTCTTCCCGTGGCCAACGAAACGGCAGTCGAGCGCCCAACCCGTCCGGTCGCGATCTTGCTCGATGGTCGGCAATTCCGACTGTTGAATGTCTTGGGCGACTTCAACCGCGAGGGGTTGGGCATCGAGGTGGACGAACAGCCCAATATGGGCATCGGCGGCATACCGCCCGCGCAGACACTGAAAATGGCCGCGCGAATTTCGCTGCGGAGCCCCGTTGAGAATGGGGATTACCGTTGGCGCCGACAGGCATCTTCTCCGCGGTAGACGCTGCCATCATCAGTTAAGCTCTATCAAGCGGCGATACAAAGAGATGCCATTTCTCGGCCGCGCGTCGTCTGATCGCGCGGCCGGCATATATCGGATCAATTCGTTTCAAACCGTCTTCAGCATTCCGCCGTCGACAAAATAGGTCGAGCCGACCGAATAGCTCGCGCGTTCCGAGCACAGGAAGACGAAAAAGTCGGCGGCTTCCTGCGGGGTAGCAAATCTCTTGATGGGGGCATGTTCATTCGCCACCGCATCGAGGTAGCCCTTCCAGTCGCCACCCTTATCCTCGGTCAGCTGCTTTGCCGTCTTGATCCAATCGGGCGTCAGCACAAGGCCAGGATTGACGCAGTTCACTCTGATGTTGTGGGGAATGAGTTCGGTGGAAAGCGTCTTCGAGAACATCATCAGGGCAGCCTTGGTGACGTTGTAGATAGGTTCGTACCAGAGCGGTTGCACGGCGCATATGGAAGCGTTGTGCAGAATCACGCCGCCACCCTTTTCCTGCATCTGCGGCGCAAGACCCCTGGCAAGCCGCACCGCAGCCATCACATGCAGGTCGAAGTAGAATTGCCACTTCTCGTCGTCTGCCTCCATTACCGTCTCGTTCGAGCCGGTGCCGGCATTGTTGATCAAGATATCCGCTCCCCCGACATCTGCAGCGGCGCGGATGATCTTGCTCGTTCCCTCGGCAGTCGAAACGTCGGCAGCGACTGATGTAGCGGAAACGCCATAGGCAGACGCGATGCGGGAGGCCTCTGCCTCCACTCTTTCCTCGCCACGCGCAGCCAGGATGACGTTCGCCCCCTCCGCCGCAAGGCCCTCCGCAATCGCCAACCCGATGCCGACACTGCCGCCGGTGATGACGGCATTCTTCCCTTTGAGACCCAGATCCATTCGTTCTCTCCTCCTCGAACCCTTGAGAGATGCCGCCAATGTGCCCTCAAGGCAAGTCGGCGGTGGCATATTTGGAGCGACCCTGCGCGACGTCCCATTGCTGGGTGGGAGGCACAGACGCCTTTGCGCCCCGATGCCGCAGTCTGTTCGCGGGAACGTTTCGGTCCATCGCAGGTTGATCTCTCTGAACCGGAGATCACCAAAATGCGCGTCCTTCCCATTGCTCTGCTTGCCTGCGTCGCTCTCGCGCCCGTCGGGGCGGTTGCGTCAGAGGCCGACTTTCTGAAATCCATCGAGGGCAACTGGTCCGGCGGCGGCACTGTTCTCAGGACCCTTGGCGGCAGCAATGTCGGCGTGTCCTGCAAGATGCAGTCTACGGCGGACTCTTCCAACTTTGCCATGGACGGTTCCTGCCGCGCCTTGGTCGTCGTCACGCGAAGCTTTGTCGCCCGGGTCAAGGCGAATGGCGGGTCCTATTCCGGCACTTATGTCGGCGTGTCCGGTAAGCCGTCGAGCCTCATTGGCAAGCGCAATGCCAGCACTCTCAACTTCGACGTCACATGGGCCAGCGAAGTCTATGGCGACCGGAAGGCGATGCTGACGGTGCAGAAGGTCGGCGGCGACGGCCTCAGAATCCGGACGATCGATACCGACCCTCGATCCGGCAAGCCCATCGTCACAACCGATCTGCAGCTCAAGCGGATTTAACATTCGTCGAAATGAGGAAGACGCCGCTGCCGGACAATAGCTGCAGCGGCGTCTGGTTGTGCGTGGTGCTCAGGCGATCGCCGCGACGGCCTCCAGGATCACCTTGGCGACAGCGTCTGGATGGGAGAGGATCGACATGTGGCTCGCCTCCAGTTCTGTAGCATGCACTCCGGGCCGGGCGGCGAGGTCGCGCTGCAGCTCGACGCTGACGGCCCGGTCGTTGCTCGACACGATGTACCAGCTCGGTCGGTCGGACCATGCCGCCCTGGTGACCTTGTCGGTGAAGGTTGACTGTCCGAGCGGTGTTTGGACGGCCGACAGAAGGCGTGCATCCGCCTCCGGCAGATCCTGCGCGACATTGGCGATCCAACTGTCCAGGCCCATCGACAGGTAGCCGTTGCCATTGTCTTTAACGCCACCCAGCCCGGGCGGCGCGGGGTAGGCTCCGACCTGATCGCCGGTCGACTGACCGACTTCAGGGGCGAAGGCGGCGACGTAGACCAGCGCCTTGACCTTCGGGTCATCGCCGGCTTCGGTGATGACAGTGCCGCCCCAGCTATGTCCGGCGAGCACGACGGGCCCCTCGATCAGATCGAGCGCCCGCTTGGTCGCCGCCACGTCATCGGCAAGCGACGTCGTGGGGTTCTGGACCGCCACAACGTCGATGTGATTTGCCTGGAGCAGCTTGATCACGCTGCGCCAGCTGGAGGCATCGGCCCATGCCCCATGCACGAGAACGACAGTTACATCGGCCATTTCATTTTCCTATTCAGGTGATCTGAGTGAGCCTGTGGCTCAGCCCTTGATGAAGGCGAGAAGGTCGGGGTTGATGACGTCGGCATGGGTGGTCAGCATTCCGTGCGGGTAACCCTTGTAGACCTTCAGCGTCCCGTTTTTCAGCAGCTTGATCGACTTCAGGGCCGCATCGGCAATCGGTACGATCTGGTCGTCGTCGCCATGCATGACCAATGTCGGAACCGTGATGGCCTTCAGGTCTTCGGTCTGGTCGGTCTCGGAAAAAGCCTTGATGCCATCGTAATGGGCCTTGGCGCTGCCCATCATGCCCTGGCGCCACCAGTTTTGGACAACACCCGGATAGACCTTGGCGCCCTCGCGGTTGAAGCCATAGAAGGGGCCGCCGGCGACATCGAGATAGAGTTGCGCGCGATTTTCCGCGACGCCCTGACGGAAGCCGTCGAACACTTCTCTCGGGAGGCCCTCCGGATTGGCTTCGGTCTTCAGCATCAGCGGCGGTACGGCGCTGACGAGGACGGCCTTGGCGACGCGGCCTGACGGCTGTCCGTGCTTGGCGACGTAGCGGGCCACTTCGCCACCACCTGTCGAATGGCCAATATGCACGGCATTCTTCAGATCCAGATGCTCGACGACGGCGAAGGCATCGGCTGCGTAGTGATCCATGTCGTGGCCATCGCTGACCTGCGACGAGCGGCCATGGCCCCGGCGATCATGGGCGACGACGCGGTAGCCATGCTGCACGAAAAACAGCATCTGCGCGTCCCAGTCGTCCGACGAAAGCGGCCAGCCATGGTGAAAGACGATTGGCTGGGCATCCTTTGATCCCCAGTCCTTGAAGAAAATCTCGGTGCCGTCCTTGGTGGTGACAGTCGACATAGCAATATCCTCTCTTGAAACACGCGTTGAAGCAAACGCCGCCGATGATGGCAAAAGCGGCGAAAGGGCAGCACCCGCAACGGCAAGCGCGCCCAATTCGAGAAGCGAACGACGGGAGACCCAGCCATGGCCGGCAGCGGCGGAAGGATGGGTTTCATCGTCTTTAGCGGGGATGGGTGATGACAAAATCTATTCCTTCCGGGCCAGGACCACACAGCTGATCAGTCGTTGTGGAACGATAGCAAACTCATCTATCAAGTGTGAGACACCCAGATGTTAGACACAATATCAGGAGACACCGGTTGGACTGGATGGCACTGACGGTTTTCTCGGAGATCGCGGATGGAAGCAGCCTGGCAAAGGCAGCCGAAAAGCTGCGTATCCCGCCGATGTCGGCGACAAGGCGTCTCTCGGCTCTTGAGCAGGACCTGGGCGTCTGCCTTGTCTATCGGACGACAAGGGCCCTGTCGTTGTCTCCCGAGGGGCAGGCCTTTCTACCCCATGCGCGACGGTTGCTGAGCGAGCGGGAGGCTGCCTACGCGTCTGTCCGGCGGGATGGTGAAGGGGCCTTCGGGCTGTTGCGCGTCACCGCCTCGATTGCCTTCGGCAGGAAGGTCGTCACGCCGATCATCGTCCGGTTCATGGAAGACAATCCTGCCGTCAGGGTCGACCTGCTGATGACGGATAGTGTCATCGACATCGTCGGGGAGGGGATCGATGTGGCGGTCAGGATCGCCAACCTTGCCGACAGCGGTCTTATGGCAAAGCGTCTGGCAGCAAATCCGAGGCTGATGCTTGCCTCTCCGGCATACCTGCAGCGGCATGGGACGCCAAAAACGCTGGCAGATCTGCAAGGCCATGAGTGCCTGTACCTCAGCGGGTCGACGCACTGGGCGTTCGAGACAGGCAATCAGCAGCAGCGGTCGAAGCTGAGTGGACGCTTTTCCGCCAACTCTATCGAGGGGCTGCTGCAAGCCTGCGTCGCGGGGCTCGGAATCGCCAATCTGTCCTCCTGGTTCGTTCAGGAGGAGATCAAGCGCGGTGAACTCGAGAGCTTCACGCTGGAAGACGCCATTCCTCAGCCGCTCGGCATATGGGCGGTCTACCCGAGCAATCGCATGCTCCACCCCAAGGTCCGTCTGTTCGTCGACACGCTTGCAGCCGATCTGCAGCATTCGCCTGTCGTCACATCGCTGGCCAGCGGTTAGGGCACGGGAGACGCCTAGAGCACGGGCACGATCGCGGGCTAACGGATCTTAAACTGCAGCCTTGGAACAGGACGATAAAACGCTTCGTTAAGTGCAGGTCTTGTAAGACCGCTAGTAAAATCAGTGATGCTTAGGATCTGCGATGTCACTTGCGCCCGAGTCCGACCTCTTCAATCTCGCTCCGATCGCCATGTGGATGGAGGACTTCAGCGAGGTGAAGTCGCTCTTTGACGAGTGGCGGTCGGCCGGCGTCACCGACATAAAGGCGTTCCTGCGCGAGGACCTGGCGCGTATATCGGAGTGCTCGAAACGCATTCGCGTGCTCGACGTCAACAGGCAGACGCTCGCTCTGTTTCAAGCGCAGAATATCGATGAACTCAGGGACAACATAGGATCCGTGTTCCGCGACGACATGCTGGAAACCCATGTCAACGAACTGGCCGAACTCTTTGACGGCAACACGTCTTTTTCCAGCGCCACGGTGAACTACACGCTGACAGGACAGCGGCTGGACATCCAATTGCGGGGCAGCGTGATGCCCGGGTCGGAGGCAACGCTGTCGCGGGTGCTGTTGACCACCGAAGACGTAACCGCCCTCGAGACTGCGAGGCGCGCCGAGATCGCGCAGCGGAGCTACGCAGAAGGGGTCTTCGAGCATTCGCCGGTTTCCCTGTGGATCGAGGATTTCAGCCAGATCAAGGTGCTGCTGGACAGCATCCGCAGCCGCGGGATCACCGACTTCCGAACTTTCACCGATGTCCATCCGGAGTTCGTGCGGCAGTGCATGAGCGAGATCAGGGTGATCGACGTCAACCAGGCGACGCTCGACCTGTTCGGGGGTGCCGACCGCTTGCAACTGTTACAGCGTATCGGCGACATCTTCCGGGGCGAGATGGAAAAGCAGTTCCGCGAGCAACTGATGGAACTCTGGAGCGGCAATATCCGCCATCACCGCGAGGTGGTGAACTATGCGCTCGACGGATCGGAGCGTCATATCCTGCTGCACTTCTCCGTCTTTCCCGGATATGAGGATGACTGGTCTCGGGTCCAGGTGGCGCTGGCCGACATCACGGCGCGCAAGAAGGCCGAGGCCTATCTGGAATATCTCGGCAAGCACGACGTGCTGACCAAGCTCTTCAACCGCGCCTTCTACAGCGAGGAATTAAGCCGGCTCGAGCGTAAAGCGCTCCGTCCGGTCTCCGTGGTCGTCATCGACCTCAACGGCCTGAAGCAGGCGAACGACGAGATGGGGCATGATGTCGGCGATTCGCTGCTGCGGCGGTTCGGCGAAATTCTGAACGGTGCCGTCTCCCAGCCAAACCATGCCTGCCGGATCGGCGGCGACGAGTTTGTCGTGCTGTTGCCGGGTGCGGATGCCCGCGCAGCTGCCGCCGTCGTCGACACAATCCACGAGCTGCTGCGGATCAACAACCAGTTCTACTCGAGCATGCCGCTCAGCATATCCTGCGGGACCGCTACCAGCGAGCCGGGCGAGGCGATGGAGGCGGTCGTCAAGCGCGCCGATGCCAAGATGTACGAAGCCAAACGCGAGCATTACGAGAGGGCTGGCAACGACCAGGACGAGTCGAGCTGGATGACCCGGCGGGTCTGAGGTTGCCCTCCCATCCTGGTGCTTCAGGCCTTAGAGAGCAGCAAGCGATGGCCTGACAGCGTTGACCTTTGCCGACTGCTGGGCCGTTGCCAAGGTCGATCCGGCGGGACCTTGGGACTGCTCGAGGCCTCGACGGGTTCCGGAGCCGGCAAATCGAGCGCATTGACATCCGCTATAAGATGCGGCGGCAGCTGCGCCAGCTGTCGGAGCGCCGTCCTGTGGGCGGCGCGGACTTGCCTGTCGCCGAGGCGGTCCAGAAGCGTCCATCCGATCTTGATCATATCCTTAGCTCCAAGCTGTTGCTGTCCCGCATCCTTAGGCTCCGGTTGACAATCAGAAAAACGAAATGATATGCATCTATGGATCAGAAATTCTGAAAGATAACCTGATGACCGTTCCGTTGCGCCGCCCTGTCCCGCTGCTTGAGAATGACGTTCTGCGCACCTTCGTGGCGATTGCTGAAACCGGGAATTTCTCGACGGCAGCGCAGGCCGTGCATCGCACGCCTTCGGCGGTGTCGATGCAGATCAAGAAGCTCGAGGAGCAACTGGGCGCCGTGCTGTTTCTCCGCGATGCCCGATCCGTCAGCCTCACCGCGCAGGGCGAAATGCTGTTGTCCTATGCCCGCAACATGCTGGCGCTGTCGAACGAGGCAGTGTCGCGGTTCATCATGCCGGAGCTCAGCGGCGTCGTTCGGCTCGGCGCGCCGGACGATATCGGCGAGCGACTGCTGCCGCGTATTCTCAAGAGCTTCTCGCAGACCCATCCCGGCATCATGGTCGACGTCGTGGTTGACATGAGCCTGGCGCTGAAGCGGCGGCTGGAGGAACAGCGGCTGGATCTGGCGCTCATCAATTGTGCCACCCGGCCGTTTCCGACCGAGGGCGAGGTCATCTACACGGAACGGCTGGTATGGGCTGGGGCCAAAGGCGGAACTGCGCACCGACGCGACCCGTTGCCCATATCCATATGGGAGGAAGGCTGCATCTGGCGCTCCGACGCCATTGCCCAGCTGCAGCAGAACAAACGGGATTACCGCGTCGCTTTTCTCAGCGCCCATACGATGGCGCAGCGGGCAGCCATTCTCTCGGATCTCGCTGTGGCGCCTTTTCCGCGCTCCTACGTGACGGAAGAGATGGCTATCCTCGGGCAAAAGGATGGGCTTCCAGAGCTCACCACTTTCGACATCCGGCTTCTGACAGCGCGGCAACTGACCGATCCGATGAAGGCGGTTGCCGACAGCATTCGCTATGCCTTTTCGGATATGGCGCTCGCTGCCTGATGTTTTTCGCAGCAGATGGCGGCGCGAAAGCTGATGTTTCGTGCCGAAGCACGATAGCGAAGAATTTATGTGAACTTTTCCAAAGATGGCGCGTTATGGGCAGGCAAGAAAGCTTTTGCCTTATTTTCGTCATAACCCCGCTCCTGAAGGACCCGCCATCATGTCGTCATCTGTCATCGCAAAAATCGGTGTTGCCTGCGTCTCCCTCATGCTCCTCGCTTCCTGCGCGAATACAATTCGCGGCATGGGCAAGGACACAGCCAGCACCGTGAACGCTACGCAGAGCGCCGGCCACACGGTCAAGAAGGCGGCCCAATAATAGCCGATCCGCCGGCCTCGGCGTCAGCCTTGGCCGGCACTTCTTCCTATTCCTTACAACAGACGTCCATTTTTCGTGCCGATGTTTCGACTCGGTGTCGCCTTCGCGCCGCATTCTCCCCGTCTAAGGGGCTGTCCGACGAGGAGTAAGCGCTTGCACCGATGGTTGACGATTTTGGCCGCAGGGCTTCTTGGCGCGCCCATATCCGCCCAGGCCCTTTCGCCTGACAGCGCATGCCGCAAGGTCGAGCATCTCGGCAGTAGCTACACCGCCTGCACCTTCGACCCCGCCCAGGATAATATCCGCCTGTTCTCGACCGATTCTGGCGGCAAGCCCTATGGTTCGTTCAAGACGTTGCGCGACTCGCTCAAGCGCGACCGGCTTGCGCTGCGATTCGCGATCAATGGCGGGATGTACGAGCCGGATCAAAGTCCAGTCGGCCTTTATATCGAGTTGGGAAGCACGCAGAAGGCGCTGGATACCGGGACGGGCTGGGGAAACTTCCGCCTGTTGCCGAATGGCGTCTTCTACATCCAGCCAGGCAGTGTCGGCGTGATGGAGACGAAGGCCTTTGCCGCGTCCGGCATCGAGCCGCTCTATGCCACCCAGTCCGGCCCGATGCTGGTTATCGACGGCGCGTTTCATCCGTCCTTTCTCATCGACAGCACCAGCCTGAAAATACGCAATGGCGTTGGCGTTGCCGCGGATGGAAAGGCGGTGTTTGTGGTCTCCGACAGTCCCGTCCGGTTCCATGATTTGGCGACGCTGTTTCGCGACGTGCTCACCTGCCGCAACGCGCTGTTTTTGGACGGCAGCATCTCTAGCCTCTATGTGCCCGAATGGCAGCGCGAGGACAGCGCCTTTCCGCTCGGCCCCATCATCGGCGTGACATCCGTCGCGCCCGACTGAGGCGGTATCAGGCTTTCGGAAAGGCGCGCTCGAGGCCGCCGGATCGCGCCAGGCCTGCCTTGAAGGCGGCGTAGGCGGGGTGTTGGCTGGATTTTGCCACCTCTGACAGTCGGATCTGGAGGCGGGCCGGGGCCGAATGGCCAAGCCACTCGCCGAGGCCCTCGAGCTTCAGGCTGTTCAGGAACTTCGCCTTGGACGCCTGGTCGAGATGCCAGTGAAGACCCTCGATCAGGCTGACGTCCTGCAACGGATTTTCCATGATCAGGGCGATCACCGGCTTGTCCAAGTCCGAAAGGGTGGCGAGTTTGGCAGCGATGCTGTCGCGATCTGCAAAGGCTGGAGTCATCAACAATGCTTTCGGTTCGGCATAAGGGTGGTCAGACGAACTGTTCGATATAGCTCAGGATGTCGAACATGCCGTCCTTGGCCTTCAGCTGCGCGGGAAATTCCGGCGTGAAGCGGAGATAGGCGCGGGGACGGTCGCCGTCCATTGCTGTCGGCTGTTCGCGGGTCAGGCGCCTCTGCACCGATTCCGGCAAGAGGCTCAGGGTCGTGTCGTTGATGACGGGGTCGAGGACTGCCGGCTCGCTGTTGAAAGCCGCGGCCTCGGTCGCCGCCGTGACGATGCCGGCGAGCTTGCAGATCTGCCCATAGGCTTCGGCCGACAGCGGCTGCGGCTGATAGGCGGCCATGCGATGATACATGATATAGGCCTCGACCCAGTTCTTGGCCGAGACATGCATGCGAAGGGCCACCCCTTGCCGCTGCAGCATAAAGCCGGTGATCCGCCCAAACAGCGAGGCGCGATAGTCCGGCGCCGCGTCGGGCGAACGCAGGGCCTGAGAGGCCAGATATTCGAGGCCGCCGCGGTAGCTGTCCCACTGGAACATGCATTCCTTATTGCCCTGCTGCAGGCGCGGATCGTCGGACACGGCCGTCACCCGGGCAAAGGGTGCCGGCATGAACAGGATATCAGCCTTGTCGAGCGCCCGCGTCGTGTAGAGGAAGGCCCAGAAGATGAACGGCGTCGGGCTCGAAATCGACTTCAACAGCACGTCGCGGCGAATGATCATGAATTCCGGGAAGACATGGCCGTCGAGGATGAAATCGAGGAGGGCGCGGAAATCGCCCTTGCGATGCCGTGTCGGCGCCGCGACGTGGTAGAACGGTGCCATATCCCCGCCGCCGGGACGCGCATCGACCAGCAGCCAGGGCGCCTGGACGACACCGATCTCGGCATCGGCCTCCATCAGGAGGATGTATTCGACGACCTTATCGGGAATGAGCAAATCGTCGTCGCCGAGGAAGACAGCATAGCGTCCGCGGGCCCGCTGCATGGCGAAGGCGTAGTTGCTGAGGAAGCCGGAGTTCGAAGCACGGCGGAAGGCGGAGATTTCCGGCTGGTCGGCGAGCGAGGCAATATACGGCGCGGTCTCGTCGGTCGAGCAGTCGTCTACGATGACGATCTCGAACGGAATGCCGATCCTCCGAAAGGCCTCGAGATGGAAAGTGACGTTCCGTTCCAGCAGAAACTGCCGATTGTAGGTCGGGACGCATATCGACAGAATCAGCGGTTCATTGGGGGACATCGAATTCTCCAGGCAGAGCAGGCTTTTGCCCATTCGATAGGAGCGGTTGCTTTCGTGAGGCTGGAGCGGGTGGACAGGGCGGTACAGAAGAGTTTGAGTCAGCTTGAGGCAAGCCTAACCTGACTTTCTGGCGCAGTCTTCAAGGGCGCAAAGCCGCCCGGTGAAATGTAGGGGCGGCGCGCATGTCTGCAGCTTATCGTATAAATGGTTAAGGTCAGCGTCATCATCCCTGCCTACAACGTCGCGCAGTTTATATCCCAGTGCCTTGACTGTGTGCTGGCGAACAAGACTACGATGCAGATCATTGTCGTTGATGACCGCTCAACGGACAATACACGCGAGATCGTCCAGCTATACCAGCAAAAACACAAGAATATCGAGTTGCTGGTGCAGGAGCGAAATGGCGGGCCCGGCATTGCCCGGAACGCCGCGCTCCTGAGAGCCCACGGCGAGTACATATATTTCCTTGATGCCGATGACGTGCTGCGCTGGGGTGCTCTGGACGAGCTGGTCGAGATCATGGATGTGACCGGCGTCAGTACGCTGACGTTCAAATATCAGCTGATGGCAAACGAGTCGGGTGTGCTCGACGACATGGAGCCACGCGACCGTAGTATCTGGAACAGCGTCCTCTCCGGTCGCGACTTCACCCGTGTCAATCTGGATACCAGCGGCCAGTTTCTCATGACGATCAATTTCCCCTGGAACAAGATCATGCGCAGGGATTTCTGCGAGAGAATAAAGCTGTCCTTTTCAACCTGCCGCGTCAATGAAGACATTCTTGCGCATTGGAACATCTATCTGAACGCCGGCGACTTCATGGTCTTGGACAGGCCCCTTGTCGCTCACCGCGTTTTCCCGGGCAGGGAGCAGCATACCAATATCTTCGACGAGCGAAGGTTGGACGTCTTTGCGGCGTTGCGCGACGCCGACAATCTTTTTGCTGCAATGCCTGACGCCAAGGCAAAGTATTACCACTGGTTCCTGTGCTTCAAGATCGACCTGCTGCAATGGCTTTTTCCGAGAATTCAGGTGCAACTGCGTGACCAGTTCCTGGGCCTGCTGGCTCTGTCGTTTGCCGATTTCGACGAAAAATGCTTCCACGCGGTTTATGAGAAGATGCGCGACACGGCGCTTCAGGCCTACCGTCTGAAGTATGCGCCGCACAAGCTTGTGATGTGATGGATAGGCCGTCGTTCAATCCGCGCTCGACTCACGAATTAACGGAGAACAGAATGGGCGATCCAGCCTCTGCCATGGTCTTGGAAAAGTTAGGCAGCATCGAGAGGCGTCTGGACGATGCCTTGGCCCGGCTCGACCTCGCGATCGAACATCAAAAGATCGGCGAAGAAATTCAGATCGAGACCGTCAAATTCTTCGAGCTGACAAGCGGACGGCAGCAGATGGAGATGGAGGTCCTGCGCCAAGCCATGGCTGCGGCTGCAACCACCACGCAGGACGCGATAACATCCGAGCTCGATGCTCTTCGCAGGATGCCCAATCTCCTGCACCAGATGGCGCAGGGTGTGGTGTCCGCGCTCTATCCCGCCATTCAGGGCGCAAAGCAGGCAGCCAATCTGGCGGTCCGCGACAGAGCGGTCAGCGGACCGATCCGTTGCGTCTTTCTCGTTCACTCCATAGCGATGTGGGATGCGTTGGCCGACGTCTATGAGACCATGGCGCGCGACAGCCGTTTCTATCCAATCGTGATCAGCCTGCATTCGCGCCTCCTCGGAATGGGCGGTTTCGGTGGCGAGGCAGACGTCAGCCAGGCATTCCTGCGCCTCGGCGTTCCGCATCTCCGCTTCGATATGGAGGATTCCTTCCAAGGTCTGGCCATCCTCAAAAGCCTCGCACCTGATGTCATCTTTCGCCAGCAACAGTGGGACGGGGACATCGCGCCGGGCTTTGCAACCGGGGAACTCACATTCTCCCGCCTTTGCCTTGTTCCCTACGGCACAACCATCGTTCAGCAATTCGATACCCAGGCGGATCAAAGCTCTCTCTCGCAATTGGGCTTCGATCAGGAGTATCACCGGGTCGCATGGTATGTTTTCTGCGAAACCGAGCATTCCCAGGCATTCTTCCGCAGCTTCCGTCACTCGGATCCTGCAAAGTTTGTTCTGTCGGGCTACCCGAAGGTGGACCGTCTGCTTGAGGCCCGCGGCCGTGGTGCCTGGCCGATAGCCGAACCGCATGGTCGCAGCTTCCGCATCATCTGGGCGCCGCATCATTCGGTGAACGAACGGTCGCTGGGTTTTGCCGTGTTTGCGAGCATCTACAAAGCGATGCTCGAATGGGCGCGGCAGGACAGGAGCATACAGTTCGCCTTCAAACCCCATCCGGGGCTGAAGAATGCGCTAGCAACGGCCGGCATTCTAACGCCGCAGGAGTATGGGCAGTTCCTGAGCGAGTGGTGCTCTCTGGAAAACTGCTGCGCATGCGGAGAGGAATATGCGGAATTGTTCGACGCCTCGGATTTGCTGATGACAGATGGCGTTTCGTTTCTGACCGAGTACCAATTGTTCGACAAGCCACTTGTGTTCTTCGATTCGGGCAATCACGTCGCCTTCAACGCGACAGGACAGATGGCCGAAGCTTGTGCCCATAAGGTGCGCCGTTTCGACGAGATGCAGCACGTGGTCCGACAATACCAGCGCGGTGCGCATTGGGGGTTTGAAGCGGAACGCGCCGCATTGAAGAAACTGCTTCGTCCGAACAGCCGCCCGGCAGCTTCGATCATTCTCGACACCATTGCCGAGGGTCTCGGCGTCGCCGTGGATGTTCCCCTTTATAGAGCCGCCGCCCGATAATTACTGCTGCAGTCGGCAGCAACCGATGTCTACGAGGAGTGTTGATCGCAATGTGCGGCATCTTGTTTGTCGAGCAGCCATGCGGAGGCCCAATTGGCCCCGCTGAGTTCTCTCGCGCGCTTGAGAGGCAGACGTGGCGTGGCCCCGACGCAACCCGCATGTCCGTCATTCAGGATGGTGCTGTCTTGCTCGGTCACAACCGCCTGTCGATCATCGATCCTGTTGCCGCCTCCGATCAACCGATGAAATCCGCGAACGGCCGCTATGAGATCATTTTCAACGGCGAAATCTACAATCACATGCTGCTCAGGGAGCGATTCAAGTTGCGCTGTCGCCGCAGCTCCGACACCGAGACGATCATCGAGCTATTCGCGCAGCTCGGCACCGAGGCCTTCGTCCTGCTTGAAGGGATGTTTGCACTCGTCCTGTTTGATCATGAGACACGGCGGTGGTGGGCCGTCCGCGACCGCGTTGGCATAAAGCCGCTCTATTTCGCACGACAGGGGAATGTAACCATCATTGCCTCGGAGCCGGCGACGATCAACGTCCTCGTCCCATCGGGCATTGATGCCGCTTCGCTCGAGGAGTTGCGGGTGGCGCGCCGGCCCGTGCCCGGTCACACCTACTTCAAGGCCGTCAAGGAGCTACTTCCCGGAAGCATCCTGTGTTCCGATGGCACGATCGCGCGTTTCGGAGCGAGGCAGGGTGTGTCTCCGGTGGCCTTTCGTCAGGACGATCTTGAGGCTCTGCTGGCGGAGAGCGTCGGCAGCCACGAGATGAGCGATGTGCCGGTCGTGTCGATGCTCAGCGGCGGCATAGACAGCGCGCTCATTGCCCGCCTGTCCCGAACCCGGCAGACCTACTGTGTCGGTCTGACCGATAACAATGAGGGCGCTGCTGCCGCCGAAACCGCGCATGCGCTCGACAAGAAGATTACGATCACACTCGTCCAGCACGCGGACATTCGGAAAACCTGGCGTGATCTCTGCGCCATAAGGGGCGAGCCCTTGAGTGTTCCCAATGAAGCTTTGATCTACACCTGCTGTCAGGCCATGGGCAGCGAGGAAAAGGTCGTTCTGACGGGCGAAGGCGCCGATGAACTTTTCTTTGGATATGACCGCATTTTTCGCTGGGCGACAGACCAGGTCGAGTGGCCGGGAGCGGCGGCCTTCCTGCAGGTTTACGGCTATGCGGATGTCACCCCCGCAGTGGCGCGGCTGATGGACTATGTCGAAACCTTAAGGGGCAACTCCTCGACCCAGGACTTTGTGGAAGACTTTTTCCTGGAATTCCATCTGCCCGGTCTGTTGCGACGCATGGACTTTGCGGCGATGGCCGCGTCCAAGGAAGCAAGGGTACCATTTCTTTCGACGGCCTTGCTCACCTACATGTACCGGCGACCGGCATCGCTTCGCATTGACAAGATGTACGGCAAACTGCCGTTGCGCACGGCATGTCGGAACCTCGGAATTTCGGGGACGTTGGAGCGCGCCAAGATCGGCTTTAGCGCGACCCCGACACAGATGACACGCCATCAGGAATACAAGCAATTTTACGATCTTTGTCTGGAGGAACTGCGATGGTCGTAGGATACACAACGGGTGTTTTCGATCTTTTTCACGTCGGCCATGTCAACGTTTTGCGCAGCGCGAAAAGCATGTGCGACAAGCTTATCGTCGGCGTGAGTGTCGATGCGCTCGTCTCCTATAAGAACAAGCGCCCGGTCATTCCTTACGAGGAGCGGATCGATATCGTCAGAGCTTGCCGCTATGTCGATCTCGCCGTGCCTCAGGAAAGCATGGACAAATTCGATGCCTACAACCGTTACAAGTTCGATGTGATGTTTGTCGGCGACGACTGGTACAAGTCGTCGAAGTGGATGGAGCTGGATCAGGATTTCGCATCCAAAAACGTGCGGATTATCTATTTTCCCTACACCAAGACAACGTCGTCGACGCTGATAAACCAGACTCTTGAACAACTGCGCACCGCCGGCCAGCCGCCCGAAGGCGTCTAGCGTCCCCCACAGCCATTGAAGATTGCAGGGATATTCCGATCGGTTGGTGACCCTGCGGATAAAAAAGGACCGCCCCTATGTTCGCTGTTTCTGAGATTGCACGAACGAACGATTCGACCGAAGGCGACTGGGTCGAAGCGCCGCCGCTGACCAGCGAGGCGCTGTCCGGTTCCAAATGGGGCTTCGGCAATCTCGATGACCAAACCCTATCGCCGTTTCTCGTTCTGGCACCCGAAGGGCTGATCGGAAACTGCCTTCATGGACAGCTAGACAGCTGGCAGGTCCTCAACAACCGACTTTTCTTCATCGGCAATAACGGCTTGCCGTCCATCATCTTCAACGTTGCGCGCATGGAAAACGCCAAGGTATCGGCGCTGGCCGGGCGGGCTGTCATCGGCGGCGTCGATGCGATCTACGTGCTAACTTCCACGGATCATCCGCCCCACCCGGTTTTAGCCACGCCACCGCATGTGGAGCGGCGGGCGAAGTTTCTGAAACAACCGGCTGCGGAAGATCGTCGTCCCAACCTTATCGTGGTGCGGGCGAACGCCAATTCTCTGCATCCGCGCTGGCTGGAAGATGTCGGCCTCAAGACCCGGTCCTGGGATCTGTGCGTCAGCTGGTATGGTAACGAAACGCCCGATCTTTCGGTTTCCCCGGAATACCTGTCGCATGCGCCCAACGAGAAAAAGTTCAAACCGATCTATGACCTCTTCTACGAGGGTAGTCCGCTTTGGAACTACGACAGGATATGGCTTCCCGACGACGATCTTCTCGTCAGCGGGCAAGACTTGAACGTCATGTTCCACCTCAGCCGCAAATACGGCCTTGATCTGGCGCAGCCCGCGCTGCGCAACATTCCCGGCTGCCACATAAACCACCCGATCACGGCCCAGAAGCCTGGCAGCGAAGTGCGGATGGAGCCGTTCGTCGAAATCATGTGTCCGCTGTTTTCCAAGCGGGCGCTGGAGATCTGCATCGGCAGCATCAAGGACGCTGTCTCAGGCTATGGGCTCGATCATCTCTGGCCATCCTTCCTCGGCCGCCCGGCTACACGAATGGGCATCATCGATGCCGTCGGCATCGTGCATACGCGTCCGATCGGTGCCAGCTACGATGTGCGCGGCGCGATCGGCGAACAGGCCGCTATCTGGAATTCCTACGGCTTCACATACGCTCCGATCCCAGGCGTCCGCTGATCAACCCGCAAACTCTTAGGCGAAACCCATGACTGATTTCTCCAATATCGACCTTCTGATCGTCGGCGCCGGCTTCTATGGCGCGACCATTGCCGAGCGGGTGGCCACGGATCTGAAGAAGAACGTTCTCATCGTCGATCGCCGCCACCATATCGGCGGCAACGCCTATAGCGAATTCGACAAGGACACCGGCATCGAGGTGCATCGCTACGGCGCCCACCTGTTCCATACGCCGAACCAGACGGTGTGGAATTATCTCAACCGCTTCACCGGCTTCACCGACTACAAGCACCGGGTCTATACGAGCTATCGCGATCAGGCCTATTCGATGCCGATCAATCTCGCGACCATCTGCCAGTTCTTCGGCAAGCGCTTCTCGCCCGACGAGGCGCGGGCGCTGATCGCGGGGCAGGCGGCGGAGATGGCCGGCAAGCATCCGAGCAATCTCGAGGAAAAGGCGATCTCGCTGATCGGCCGGCCGCTCTACGAGGCTTTTATCCGCGGCTATACCGCCAAGCAGTGGCAGACGGACCCGCGCGATCTGCCGGAACATATCATTACCCGGCTGCCGGTCCGCTACAATTTCGAGAACCGCTATTTCAACGATGCCTATGAAGGCCTGCCGAAGGACGGCTATACCGCGATCTTCGAAAAGATGCTTGCTTCGCCGCATATCAAGACGATGCTCGGCACCGATTTCTTCGACATCAAATCGCAGCTGCCGGCCGGCCTGCCGATTATCTATACCGGCCCGATCGACCGCTATTTCGAGTTTGCCGAAGGCGAGCTCGGCTGGCGGACGATCGATTTCGAACAGCAGACGCTGGATGTCGGCGATTTCCAAGGCACTGCCGTGATGAACTATGCCGACGAGGACGTGCCGTTCACCCGCATCCTCGAGTTCCGCCACTTCAATCCGGAGCGCAATTACCAGAACGAGAAGACCGTGGTTGTGCGCGAATATTCCCGCTCGGCGCAGCGCAAGGACGAGCCCTACTACCCGATCGACACGCGCCAGGACAAGGAAGTCTTCCTGCGTTACCGGGCAAGGGCGGAGGCTGAAGCCAACGTCCATTTCGGCGGACGCCTCGGCACCTACCGCTATCTCGACATGCACCAGGCGATCGGCGCGGCGCTGAAGACCTTCGACAGCATGGTCATGCCGCACTTCACCGAAGGCCAGGCCTTCGGCTGAGGCAAATAAAAAGGCGGCTCCGCAACGTTGCGGGCCGCCCTGGTCTCGTGCAGCGGCCTTAGGCCGCTGCTTTTGCTTCCGTGACCTCGTGGCTGGTCGGGGTGACCATCGCCGAGATGATGCTGTGGAGGTCGAGCGCGCCGACCGGCTTGCCGTTGCCGTCGACCACCATGGCCAGCGTCTGGTTGGCGCCGGTCATCTCGCGCGCCGCCAGTTCCAGCGTCATGTCGCCGGGAATGCGCATCGACGTGCCTTCGCCGGATATCGGCTTCATCACCGTTTCGACCTTGATGACGCGACCGCGGTTCACTTCCTTGACGAAGGCGCTGATATAGTCGTCGGCCGGCTTCAAGACGATATCCTGTCCCGAGCCCTGCTGGATGACCTTGCCGTCGCGCAGGATGGCGATCTTGTCGCCGAGCCGCAGCGCCTCGTCGAGATCGTGGGTGATGAAGACGACGGTCTTCTTCAGCTCCTTCTGCAGGTCGAGCAGCACGCCCTGCATGTCGACGCGGATCAGCGGGTCGAGCGCCGAATAGGCCTCGTCCATCAACAGGATGTCGGCATCGTTGGTGAGCGCGCGGGCAAGCCCGACGCGCTGCTGCATGCCGCCGGACAGCTGGTTGGGGAAATGGTTCTCGAAGCCGTCGAGGCCGACCCGGGCGATCCAGTGGCGGCCCTTCTTCTCGGCTTCCGCGCGGCCGACGCCCTGGATCTGCAGGCCATAGATGGTGTTTTCGATGACGGTGCGATGCGGCAGCAGGGCGAATTTCTGGAATACCATCGCCGTCTTGTGGCGGCGGAAGTCGCGAAGATCGCTCTCGCTCATCTTGCAGACATCGATATCGTCGTAGAGCACTTCGCCCGCCGTCGGGTCGATCAAGCGGTTGATATGGCGGATCAGCGTCGACTTGCCGGAGCCCGACAGGCCCATGACGACGGTGATGGCGCCGGCCGGCATGTCGATGTTGATGTCCTGCAGGCCCAGCACATGGCCGTGCTTGACGTTCAGTTCCTGCTTGCCGAGGCCGTTCTTGACCTGATCGACATAGTCGCGACCGCGGGGTCCGAAGATCTTGTAGAGATTCTTGATCTGGATTGCGTGACTAGCCATGGACCACCTCCGAATGCTTCTGTAGCCGCTTGCCATAGGCCTGGCTGGTGCGGTCGAAAATGATGGCGATGGCAACAAGCGCAAAGCCGTTGAGGAAGCCGACGGTGAAGAACTGGTTGTTGATCGCCTGCAGCGTGTTCTTGCCGAGCCCGCCGACGCCGACCATCGAGGCGACGACGACCATGGCGAGCGACATCATGATGGTCTGGTTGATGCCGGCCATGATGGTCGGCAGCGCCAGCGGGATCTGTACGTTGAACAGCTTCTGCGTATGGGACGAGCCGAAGGCATCGGCGGCTTCAAGCACTTCCTTGTCGACGAGGCGGATGCCGAGGTTGGTCAGCCTTATCATCGGCGGCACGGCATAGATCACCACCGCGATCAGGCCCGGCACCTTGCCGATGCCGAAGATGACGACCACCGGAATGAGGTAGACGAAGCTCGGCATGGTCTGCATGACGTCGAGCGTCGGGTTGATGACCGACTGCAGCCGGTCGGAGCGGGCCATCAGGATGCCGATCGGCAGGCCGATGACGATGGCGATCAGCGTGCAGACAGTGACCATGGCCAGCGTGATCATCGTGTCGTTCCACAGGCCGAAGACGCCGATCAGGGCCATCGACAGGGCGGTGCCGATGACGATCTTGATGTTGCGGCTGGCGAGATAGACGATCGCCATCATGGCGATGAGAACGATGAACCAGGGCGTGTTGGTGAACAGCCATTCGAGATAGTTCAGGAACCATTGCAGCGGCTGCACGACGATGTCGATGACCGCGCCCCAGGAACGCACCATGCCACGAAAGCCATCGTCGATGTTCTTGCGGGCTTCCCGGATGAGCGTGTCGTTGATCGCCGGAAAATTGCACAGGGCATCCGGCAGGAAGGTACATTGCAGAGCCATCACAGTCCCCTTTTTTGCCCGGTCCGGGATAGGCAATCCGTGTGGCTATCAAGATTGCCGTCCATAACGCAGCACTGATGCCGGTTCTCAGCCTGCTCACCGTCGGCCATCGGCAGACGCGTCGTCGTCGTTGCTCCGGTGCGGGCACCCGGCAAGGGTGATCGTCGCAGCAGAGAAGAAACGGCAGGCCTTGCGGCCTGCCGTCCGTTCGATCAGATCGAAGCCTTGATCTTGGTCGCAACGTCAGGAGCGACCCACTTGGTCCACATGTCAGGATAGGTCTTCAGGAAGTACTTGGCGCCGTCCTCGTTGGTGCCCTGGTTCTCGGTCATCCAGGCCAGAACCTTGCCGACCGTGCCGTTGTCCCACTTGCGGGTCTTGACGTAGTCCATGGCGATGCCAGCCTTGTCGGCAAACGACTTGGTGACGACCGTGAAGACGTCGGAGACCGGGTAGGAGTTGACCTTCGGCGCAGCGCAATCCTGCTGCGAGGTGCAGGCATCCCATTCCTTCTTGTCGTGGGGTGCACCGAAGCTCAGCTTGACCATCTCGTACTTGCCGAGGATGGCGGTCGGAGCCCAGTAGTAGCCGATCCAGCCGGTCTTCTTTTCGAAGGCATTGGCAATTGAGCCGTCGAGGCCGGCGGCCGAGCCGGTGTCGACGAGCGTAAAGCCCAGCTTGTCGGCGCCGAGCGCCTTGTAGAGGTTGGCGGTCGAGATCTGGCAGTTCCAGCCCGACGGGCAGTTATAGACGGCGCCCTTGGTCTTGTCTTCCGGCGCAGGGAACAGTTCGGGATGCTTCAGGGCATCCTGAACGGTCTTGATGTCGGGATGGGCGTCGGCGAGGAATTTCGGGATCCACCAGCCTTCGACACCGCCGTCGCTCAAGAGCGGGGCTGCCTCGATCAGGCGGCCTTCGCCGACGGCCTTGTCGAGCGCGGTGCGCACGGCGTTGACCCAGAGTTCCGGCGCGACATCCGGCTGGCCCTTTTCGTTCATCGAGGTGAAGGTCGGCTGGGTGTCGCCTGTGACCAGCGATACCTTGCAGCCATAGCCGTTCTCGAGAATGATCTTGTCGACTTGGGCCGCGACCCCGGCAGATGCCCAGTTCATTTCGGCGATCGATACGTCGCCGCATCCGGCCGCACTTGCCGACCCAGCCAGAGCGAAGGTGCCTGCAGCGAATATTACGGAAGCGATAAGCTTCTTCATTTGATACTCTCCCAGTGTTCTTGCAGTTAATCACCAGGATCTGCCACGCCTTGGCGCGGCGACCCTTGATAGCGAATTTGCTTTACCGACGCCCTGCCTCTGTGGCCGCTCGATCGGTCCCCTTTCGGTATGTCCGCTGTTTTTAGCCACAGGAATTTGGTCCCGTGGCGCGCTTTTTCACACCTTGAAATGAAGCCTAAGGATTCGGACGGAGAAATCAACCGGCCATCGCATGAAGAGCCGATCGCGCGCTGCAGACGAAGCGGCGGAGGCTTCAAGTAACGCCTCATTTGTGCTATCTCTGGCTGCAAAATGGGCAGGATTGAACGTCAACAGGACAGTGCATCGGGCTGGAGAGATGAAAAGCTTTGATCACACGTCCCTGCAAGACGTTTTCTATTCCATTCGCGTCTTTGAGACGGTCAGTGCTGTCTCCGAAAAAAAACAGAAAAAAACGCGATTCATCTTTAATTAAGGTCTCGATAACCGTCCGGTAACGATGTGCAGCTATTGATTGGGACGCGGCGGGGGACACCGCTGTTTCTCCGGATCAGGTTTTGCGTCCCGGAGAAAGCCTGTCTCGCGGCTCTGCCGAAGATATCGGGTAGACTAAAAATCGCGCCGTGCTCGAGTTTCGCCGGCGCGATTTTTTTGTCTTCAGCTATTCCGGACGTCCACCTAATCATCGAAAAAAGCCGCCTCGACGAGACGGCTTCGTGGTTCGTGCCGATCGGTCTTGGTCCTTAGCCAGCCTTGCCGGTGCGTACAACGCCCACTGTGCCGCTGCGCACGTCGAGTTCCTGGGCGCGGTTTTCAGACTTCTGCGACGGGACCTTGCCACCCCAGGCGATCTGGATCGAATTCTTGTTGTTGAAGATGAAAAGCATTCCGGTATCCTCCGCGCCGGATCGCCCGGCCTTGTCTATGATGTGGCGTGCAGATAATCCCGTTTCCGACACGATACAATGGATGAAGTCGTCATTGATTGTCGCAAATAGACGACTGCATGAGAATTCGGATCCGGCGGATCGCCGACGTCGTATGTCCAGCGGCGATGATGGCAAAACTTCGACAAAATAAGGGCTTTCCGCCGGTGATGAACAAGGGTGCGATGCGATGACCAGGGCAATCATGCTGCAGGGAACCGGCTCCGATGTCGGAAAAACGGTATTGGTCGCAGGCCTCTGCCGGCTTGCCGCAAACAGAGGATTGAAGGTCCGCCCGTTCAAGCCGCAAAATATGTCGAACAACGCTGCGGTGGCGGACGACGGTGGCGAGATTGGTCGGGCGCAGTGGCTGCAGTCGCTGGCCGCCCGCGTGCCGTCCTCCGTGCACATGAACCCGGTGCTGCTGAAGCCGCAATCGGAGACGGGCAGCCAGATCATCGTCCAGGGCAAGGTCTGGGGACAGGCCAGGGGACGCGACTATCAGGCGCTGAAGCCGCGATTGCTGGCCTCCGTACTCGAGAGCTTCGCCATCGTCGGCGCGGATGCCGATCTTGTTATCGTTGAAGGGGCGGGGTCACCTGCCGAAATCAATCTGCGCCCCGGCGATATTGCAAACATGGGCTTTGCAACGAAAGCCGGTGTGCCCGTGGTTTTGGTCGGCGATATCGATCGAGGCGGTGTCATCGCTTCCCTGGTCGGGACGCATACCATTCTGTCCGACGAGGACAGGGGGATGATTGCGGGCTATATCATCAACAAGTTCCGCGGCGACGTGTCGCTGTTCGATGATGGGCTGACCGCCATCCACGGCTATACCGGCTGGCCATGCTTCGGCGTGGTGCCGTGGCTGAAGTCGGCGGGTCGGCTGCCGGCCGAGGATTCGGTGGTACTGGAGAGGCTGGCGCGCGGCGAGGCGGGCGCCCTGAAGATCGCTGTGCCGGTGCTGCCGAGGATTGCCAATTTCGATGACCTCGATCCGTTGCGGGCAGAATCGGATGTCGATCTGGTGTTCGTCCGGGCGGGCGAACGGTTGCCTTCAGATGCCGCTCTGGTGGTTCTGCCGGGGTCGAAATCGACGATCGGCGATCTTGAGGATTTTCGCCGGCAGGGCTGGGACCGCGACCTCATGGCCCATGTCCGCCGCGGCGGGCGCGTCATCGGTGTCTGCGGCGGCTACCAGATGCTTGGGCACATGATCCGCGATCCGCTCGGTCTCGAGGGCGAGGTGCTGGAGACCCCGGGCCTCGGCTTGCTCGATGTTGAAACCGTGATGGCGCCGGAGAAGACCCTGCGCAACAGCGCGGCCCGTTCGACGGAGTATGACGCGCCGCTCAGCGGCTACGAGATCCATCTCGGCACGACGACGGGCGTCGATTGCGCGCGGCCTTCGGTGACGATCGACGGTCGGCCGGATGGGGCCATCTCGGGCGACGGGCGGATCATGGGGACCTATCTGCACGGCCTGTTCGGCAGCGACGCCTACCGCGCCCGGCTGCTGCAGAGTTTTGGCCTCGCGGGCGAGCGTCTCGACTATCGGCAGAGCGTCGAAACGGCATTGGACGAGGTGGCCGAGGAACTGGCGAGCGTGCTTGACAAGGACTGGCTGAGCCGGCTGTTGGGATAGGGCGTGCTTTGCGCCGTCGCGCGAGAATAGCAGCCAGCGCGCCTATGCGCGTCAGATCGATAGCCGAGCCGAGCCGTCGCTCACGAGATTTCATTGCGCAAGCCACGGCGAAAGCTTGGCGAGGTCACTCAACCTCGCCGGGCGGGATCCGTCTCACGAGCGAAGATTTTCGCTGATCCATTGTTCGGCCGTCGTGACATGGATGCCATTTCGCTTGTTGAAGCTATTGTGCTTTGGCCATGCCACGCCCTTGCCTTCGGCAAAGACCGCACGGTATTTCACGATGTGATTGTTCGGGTCCTTTGCAAGTTCAGACTTGAGATGTGGGACCGTCCACACTGCCTTTGCAAACGGGCGCCCAAGAACTTTCTGGAGCGTGTCGGCAACTTCGCCGTAGGTCAGGGTGTCGCCAGCAAGGTAGACAATTTCATTGCGGATCGCCGGCTGGGCAAAGACCACTTCGGCGGTCAAGGCACCGATATCATCAGGCGTCGTCAATGTGACTTCCGTATCCAGGCTACCCAGCGCGTTGACCACATTCTTTTCGAGATCGACGACCTCGAAGATCGGTTCGAAAAGAAAGCTCGTAAACATTCCCGTCGAGATCACCACCCAGTCGGTCTTGTCTTGGGCACGCAGGAGGTCACGCACATCGATTTGCGCGTCGAACAGGTCCTGAGGGCTGCCTCGACCGATCACGTCAAAATCAACGCCGAACTGCCATGGGAAATAGCGCTTGAGTTTGGCTTCCAGCGCGGCTTTGGCAAGTTTCATGGGCGTGTCTCGGCCCGCTGAAAAGCCTGCGCAGCCGATGACAGTATCGAAGGGGGCGAAGATTGCCGCCAATTCGCTTATGGAAGCGGCAAGGATGTCGCCGGTAACGATCTTGATGCCGAGGTCGCGGATTTCGGCGACGTCACGTTGTTTTGCCGAATCGGTCGATTCAACAGCGGACGCCCGCAAGAGAACGCTGACGGTCGTATCCTGATAATGCTTGGCTTTGCGCGCCAGATTGCGCAGAACCGGCATACCGAGTTCTCCAGCACCAATGACCAGAATCGTCTGTGAATTTGCTGGTTGAGAAGAGTTCATCTTGGAAATCCTTTCTAGTCTCATCATTCCTATGAACGGTTAACTGGCATATCTCAGACGGGGTCGTAAGAAGGTACACGCGTGATACCGGAAGGCAGGAAGATGACCAGAGACGAAATCCTCAGCTACTCCCAAGCCGTATGCGATGGTCTTCGCGAGGACGAGGACGGGGTAAGACGCGAAGTCCTGACCCATGCAGGGAACAGGTGGTCCCTAGGCGTCATCCACACCCTGGGCGTCTATGGCAGACTGCGCCATGCGGATATCGGACGTAGAATGCATGGGGTTACCCAGAGGATGCTGACACGCACTCTCCGCCAGCTTGAGAGAGATGGGCTGGTCACACGCCATGATCTCGTGGAGATGCCGCCGCGCGTGGAATACGAGCTTACCGAACTGGGGATGGGGCTGCTGATCCGCATGATTCCGCTTTGGACATGGGTCGTTGAGAACTCAGATCAGTTTCGCAACTCGCGTGACGAATACGATGCACGACCGCATGAGAAGCCTTGGTGGCAATCGTTTTGATGGGCGCGAAAACGATCTCGGGCAGGTGCGTCACGCCCTGCAACGATCGGCGGCTAAGGCAAACCATGCAGCAGCATGCCGCTACTGCAGGAAGACGCCGACCGTGGCGGCGCGGCCGGCCGCATCGATGACAGTCAGGGTCGAGTAGCCGTCACTGTCCGGCATCCACTGGCTGACGCGGTTGCGGGCAACAGCGGCAAGCGGCTTGCCGTTGGCGAGCCAGCGGAAGGGGGCGCGGCCGCCCTGCAGCTTCAGCACCAGCGGCATCATCCGGCCGTCGCCGGTCTCGCCGAGTTCGACATGGGCGCCCTCGGGCGGATAGACGATCTGCGGCGCCGGTTCGCGGGTGGTGGCGGCCATCAGGCCGCTGGCATCCATGGAGAAGCGGCGCTGGCTGATCGGCAGCTGTGCCTGGGCGATACGCACCGCACCGATCGGCGCCTGGGGCAGGGGGGTGATGGCGACGCCCGACTTGGCGAAGGCCTGGAACAGGATGGGGGCCGCCGAGACATAGCCGGTGAGGCCCGGCACGGCGCCATTGTCCGGCCGGCCGACCCAGACGCCGAGCACATAGCGGCCGTCATAGCCGACCGACCAGGCATCGCGGTAGCCGTAGCTGGTGCCGGTCTTGTAGGCGATGCCGTGCTGGGCGCTGCCGGCAGGCGCGATGATGCCGGAGAGAACGTCGGCGACGTTCCAGGCGGCGACGGGCTCCAGCAGCGGCTGGCTGTCGAGCACCTCCGGCTTGTCGACGATGCCGTCGCCGAGCTTGACGGGATTCGATCGGTTTGCAAGACCGGCATAGAGCTGGACAAGGTCCTTCAGCGTGATGCCGAGGCCGCCGAGGCCGATCGCCAGGCCCGGCGTCTCGTTGGCCGGCAGCACCGGTCGGACATTGGCGCGGCGGAAGCGCACCAGCAGCCGTGTCGGGCCGACCGCGTCGAGCACCCGCACCGCCGGCACGTTGAGCGACAGCTGCAGGGCCTGGCGCACCGTCACGTCGCCCTGGTAGCTGGTGTCGAAGTTCTTCGGCCGATAGCCGAAGAAATCGGCCGGCCGGTCCTCGATGATCGTCTCCTGCGACAGCAGGCCCTGTTCGAAGGCCAGACCATAGATGAACGGTTTCAGCGTCGATCCCGGCGAGCGGTTCATCCGCGTCATGTCGATCCAGCCGGAGCGGCTGGAATCGAAATAATTGGCCGAGCCGACCTCGCCGAGGATCTCGCCGGTGCGGCTGTCGGCCATGACCATGGCCAGCGAGACCTTAGGGTCGAGCCGGGCGGCGGATTCGCGGGCGACTGCCTCGAGCCCTTGCTGGACGCTGCGTTTCAGCGTCGTATGGTGCTCTGCGACCCCGGGCTCCCGGCGCCGCGCCGCCTCGGCGAGATGGGCCGCATAGGCCGGCAGTTGCAGCCGGCGGGCGGGCACGGGGCTCGCCTCGGCCCGCTCGGCCTCGCTCTCGCCGACGATCTCGGCCACGGCCATGCGGGTGAGCACCCGCTGCCTTGCCGCCTCCGCGGCTTTCAGATGACGGTCGGGCCGGCGTCGTTCCGGCAGCTGCGGCAGCGCCACCAGCAGCGCCGACTGCGCCACCGTCAGCCGCCGCGGCTCCTTGCCGAAATAGGCAAGGCTGGCCGCCCTTATGCCTTCGAGATTGCCGCCATAGGGCGCGTGGGTGAGATAGAGGTCGAGGATCTCGGCCTTGCTTAGCCGTCGCTCGATCTGGATGGCGCGGGCCAGCTGCAGGAATTTCGCGCCAAAGGTCCGCTCGGGGCGTGGCTCGATCAGCCGCGCCACCTGCATCGACAGGGTCGAGGCGCCGGAGACGATGCGGCCGTGGCTGACGAACTGCACCACCGCGCGCGCCATCGCCATGATGTCGATGCCGTGATGGTCGTAGAAGCGGCGGTCCTCATAGGCGACCAGCATGCGCAGGAATTGCGGATCGACATCGGCGGCCGTGGTCTTCAGCCGCCAGCGCCCCTCCGGTGTGGCGAAGGCGCGCAGCAGCTGGCCGTCGGCGTCGAGCACCTCGGCGGAGGTCACCAACGCCTTTGCCAGCGGTGGCGGATAGGCCCTGTCGGCGGCATCCAGGGCAAAGCCCGTTGCTACCGCCAGGAGCAGCGCCGCCGATGAGCCGATGCCGAGAGTGCGCCAGAACCGCATTATTGTGCCGCCTCGACCTCCATGCGGCCCGTCGCGGTGCGGGCGAAGAACTGCGGCCGGTACATGTCCTCGACGTTGGCGCCGGGCATGTCGTAGACGCCCGGCGTCACGGCGCGCACCACATAGGCAAGCGTGATCGCACCGGTCTCGTCGGTGCCCTGATCGACCGCGGCGGCAAAGCGATCGTTGCGGAATTCGACATGGGCCGGGTTGGTCTCCGGCAGGAAGTCGAAGTTCGACAGCTGGGCGCTGTTGACCAGGCCGGGATTGTCGATCTCGAAGCCGGCCGGCAGGAGGTCGGTGATCATCATCTTGGTCGGCCAGTTGTTGAGGCTGTTGACGGTGAGGACCACCACATAGCGCTCGTTCTGCTTGACCTGGCTGATATTCGCCTCCTCGCCGCCGAAGGTGTAGAAGGCCCGGCTGATGGTGAAGCCCTGGCTGCTGGCATCGAGCGGCTGCTTGGGCGCTGCAACCGTCGTCACGGTGGCGGAGACCGGCTGGGCCGTCTGGTTGGTGACGGTGATCGGGTGGTCGAGCAGCTGATCGCCGGTCACCCGGGCGCTGTAGGCGCCGGTGTGGGACGCGCCGTCGATGCCAAGCTTCAGGTCTTCGTCGCCGGTCTGCAGGGCCCGGGCGGCGAGCAGCATCCAGGTCTGCTCCTGGGTGCTGGTGTAGCTCTTCTTCTGCCATTCCTTGACCACCAGCTTGGTGAGTTCCGGAACGATCGGCGGGACCGGGCGGGCTTCGGTGGCAAGCGCCAGCACGGCAGCGCCGTCACGCAGCGTCGAGCCGTAGTCGGAGCGCACGAGGCTGACCTTGGTGACGGCATCCTTTTCGGCCATCTGCATGGCAGCGAGGAAGGTGTTGCGCGAACGCTGGGCGTCGCCGTAGAGCGCCAGGGCGCCGGCCAGCTGGGCCTTGGCAAGCGGCGTCGAGAAGCTCGGCAGCATGGTGTCGGCGTAATAGCGCAGGTCGCTGATCGCCGCCTTGCGATTGCGGGCGAGCACATAGAGGCCGTAGGCGATCTGGTTGCCGTTGTCCTTGACGTTGGCATCGATGCCGATCGAGTTCTGCAGGTTGTCGAGCGCCTGCACCATGGCTGCATCCGGCACGTCGAACTTCTGCTCGCGGGCCCGGGTCAGGAAATCGGTGACATAGGAGTCGAGCCAGAGGTCGCCGGAGCCTGGCGACCAGAGGCCGAAGCTGCCGGTCGAGCTCTGGTTGGCGAGCACCTTGTAGATGGCATCCTGGACGCGTTTGCGGACGTCCGGATCGTCGGCTATCCCGGATTTCTTCGCCAGCTCGCCGAAGTAAAGCAGCGGCATGGCAAGGCTGGTCAGCTGTTCGGTGCAGCCATAGGGGTAGCGGTCGAGGCTCATCAGCAGTGCCGGGATGTCGAAGCCCTGAGCGCGGGCGATGCTGAGGCTGACGGCTGCGCCGGGCAGCAGGCTGTCGGCCAGCAGCGCGTCGTTCACCGTCAGGCTTGCGCCGGCGGCGATGGTCAGCGGCCGGGCCTCGGTTACGGGCATGGAGGAGGGCCGGACCGGAATGTCGAGGGATTGCTCCAGCGACAGTCCGTTCGGCCCGGAGAGCTTCACCGAGATCACGCCGGCACCCGGCTGCGCACCGCTCAGCGGCAGCGAAAGGGCCACCTTGCCACCTGCCGCGAGCTTCACGGTCTGCGCGGCATCCTTCATGGCGATGCTGACGGCCGGGTTGCTGGTGACCTGCAGCTGGTAGTCGCCGGCGGGCGCATCGGTGTTGGCGATGTCGAGGCGCAGGCGGCTGGTGTCGGCAGGGGCGAGGAAGCGCGGCAGGCTGGCGGTGACGACGATCGGATCGCGGATGATGACGTCGGTGCTGGCATGGCCGACGCCGTGCTTCGACCAGGCGACCGCCATGATCCGGGCGGTGCCGTTGAACTGCGGAATGTCGAAGCTGACGCTGGCCTTGCCGTCGGCATCGAGCTTGACCGGTCCGGCAAAGAAGGCGACCAGCTTTTCGGTCGGCGGGCTGCCCTGCAGCGCCACGGCGGCACCATCGCCACCGGTGCGGATATTGCCCATGGCGCCGAGCGAGCCGTCGATCAGTCGGCCGTAGAGGTCGCGGATTTCAAGACCGAGCTGGCGTTGGCCGAAATACCAGCCATCGGGGTCGGGAACCTCGTAGCGGGTCAGATTGAGAATGCCGACGTCGACGGCGGCAACCGTGACATAGGCTTCCTCGCCAATGCCGGCGCCAGCGACCTCGACCGGAATGACCAAGGGCTGGCGTGGCAGGGTGCGGTCGGGCGGTGTCAGCTTGACCGACAACTTGCGGTTGGCCGGATCGACCTTCAGCCATTTGACGCCGATGGCGCGCATCGGCATGTGGCTGTCCTGGGCGTCGCCGGGACGGAACAGGGTGGTGGTGACATAGGCACCGGCGCCAAAGGCATCGGTGACCGGAATGTCGATCTCGCCGCCGCCGGCCGCGATGCTGGCGGTCTGGGTGGAGACGAGGTTTTCGGTGCCGATGGTAACCAGCACCTCGCCGGCAAAGCGCGGCGAGACCTTCAGCTTGGCGGTGTCGCCGACGGCATAGCTCTCCTTGTCGAGACCGACCTCAAGCGCATCCGGCGTTTCGGTCGACGAGGCGGCGACGTACCAGCCGGCACTGAACTCGATGCTCGAGGCAGGGCCATCGACCGCCGCCGTTTCGATCTCGAGCCGGTAGCGGCCGTAGGTCACCGGAGCGGCGATCTCGGCGCCATCGGTGGCGGTGGCGGCGATCGTGCCGTTGCCGACCAGCTTGGTGGAGCTGACCGGCTCGTATTTCCAGCTCGAGCCCTCGCGGTACCACTGGTAGGTCTGCTCGATGGCGAGGAGCTTCCAGTTGAGGCCGGTCATGGCCTGCTTCTTGGCTTCCTTGTCAATGGCGATGACGTGGAACTTGGCAGTGGAATTCTCACCGAGGTTGCCGTCAAATTCGGGCTTGATGCCGATCATGGGTCCCTGCGCCTTGACCGGCAGCGTCAGCGACCTCTCGACCGCGCGTCCGCCAGCTTCCTGCATGCGGACGGTGACGTTGGCATTCAGCAGCTGCGTCGTCGACGGCAGGGTGGCAAGCGAGACGTCGAAGGTTTCGTGACCCGCTTCGTCAAGCGGGGCAAGCCCGTCGAGCGGCACGCGGGTGTCCTCGCTCGCCTGCTCGTCGGCCAGGCCGAACAGATAGCCCTTGTAGTCCGCGCTCTGGCGCGTCGTTTTCAGCGACACGTCGCCTTCGATCGTCAGACCGGCGGCGGGTGCGCCGAAGAGATAGCGGCCGTCGACGGTGACCGATGCCGGCGTGTCGAGGTCGATCGTCTTTGCCTCGCTCTTCAAGTCGAATTCGATCCGGTCTGGAACGAAGTCGTCGACGAGGAACTGCTTCTCGCCGATCGCCGTGCCCTTTGGGTCGGTGAAGACCTGCATGGTCCAGGTGCCGCGCATGGCGTTCGAAAGCAGCGGCAGATCGATCGTGTAGCCGCCGAGCACGCCGCCATTGCTGACGATGCGCCGGTCCTCGACGCCGTCGGGCCGGTTGAAGATAAAGGTCAACGGCAGGGTCTCGACGGCTGCCGAGGCGCTGTCGCGGGCCAGCACAGAGGCATGCACGGTTTCGCCGGCGCGGTAGATGCCGCGTTCGGTCCAGGCGAGAATGTCGATTGCACCCGGCGTCTTGCGGCCGGTGACGCCGCGATCCGACAGGTCGAAGCCGGCGCGGGTCATGTCGAGTAAGACATAGTCCTTGTCGCCATCCCTGGCGGTGATCACGGCCGGCGTCATCGCCGCCGTGCCGCGCATCAGGCCGGCTGAAAACTTCGCCTGGCCGTTGGCGTCGGTCTTGGCGGTGCCGAGGATTTCGTTGTTCTTGGCAAGCAGCTGCAGCTCGATGCCGGCCAGCGGCTTGGCGCTGGCGAGCGAGCGGGTGAAGACGGTGAGGCCATCGGTGCCGGCATAGGTGGAAATGCCGATGTCCGAGACGACGAACCATTGCGTCGCCTGGGCATCCCATTCCTGGCCGCCGCTGTTCAGCACGGTAGCGGTCATGACGTAGATGCCGGGCTTGCGCTGCGGCAAGGCCTGGTCGACGGGGAAGCTGGTGATGACATCCTTGTTGAGATCGGTCTTGATGTCGATCGTGCCCTGCCAGACGAGTTCGCCGGCTTCGTTCTGCAGCCGCTGGGCGCTGTAGCTGTCGATCTGCGTCAGGAACTGCGAGCTGGTGAGCAGTGGCGCGATGCCGCGATCGCCGATGCGGTAGAGCTTGAGGTTGGCGGAGGTGGAGTTGACCGAGACCAGCGGAATGCCGTGGCGGACGGTCTGCGGCAGGACGAAGTTGTCGCCGGTGAAATGCACCGACGGCGTGCGATCCTTGACATAGATCGAGACATCGACCGTTTTTTCGAGGTTTTCGTCGACGGAGGAGGGCAGGCCGGCGCGGAAGGACAGCTTGTAGCGCTGGCCATGGGCGAGACCCTCGACGCAGATCTGGTCGTCCTTGGCTTCGAGCGCCTTGGGGGCCGCGCCGTCGATGGTGACGAAGGGCGCATAGTCGGTGCCGCTCTTGACCAGCTTCTCCGAGAACTGGACGCAGGCCCGCGGCGTGGTGCTGTCATTGTCGATCGTGTTGGCGAGGATGCGGAAACCCTTGCGCGCCTTCAGGTCGGCATAGGCGGCTGCCACCAGCTTGGAATTGACGAGGTCCAGGCTTGCCTTGTAGGCGCTGAGGGCTGCGCGGTTTTCGTCGGCATTGGTAAGCGATGCGGCGAGCACCGAAAGTGCGTCGGCGCGACTTTCCTTGGTGCGGGTCAGCTGGTAGCCATTCAGGGCGGCGATGGCGGCCTGGCCGGCGATCTCGGCGTTATCTTTGATGCCGTTGGCGGTGCGTGCCGTCTCGATCCAGAGGTCGGCGTCATCGGGCGTGATGGCCAGAGCGCCGAGAAGCGCCTTCACCGCTTCTGCCGGGCTCTTGGCCGACTGCTCGACATGGGCAAGTGCGATCAGGCTCTGGACGCCCTGGGTCTTCTGGTCGTCGGTAAGGGCAAGGTTTGCCTTGGCCTGGGCGGCGTCGTCGCGCAGCTTGTCACTGACAAAGGGCAGGGCGGGCGCCGCTCCGATGTCGGGCTGGCCGTTGGCTTCGACAATGCGACCGGCGATGGCGCCGGGGAAACTGTTGAGCTGGTTGAAATCGGATTTCAGGAAGCACCACTTCACCTTGGGATTATAGGTGAAGGCGCGGCATGAATGGTCGGCGATGCAGGTCGCCTCGCACTGGGCGATGGACTGGTTCTGGACGGTTCTGAGGTCGAAGCCGAAATAATCGCCATCCGGCGTCGTCTCCACCTGGCGACCGCCGTCCGCGGCAGGAGCCGGCAGGACGGACAGAAAAGAACCGAACAATAGAGCTGCAAGCCCAAAAATCGTGCGCCGTGACATTGCCATCCCCCCAGCATTCAACCGCCGAGGGCACTTTTGGAACTTATCAGCGAATTGTCAATCGCGCAGGTGAAACCGCCCGAAAATGACTTTGGATGAAGGTGCAGGACGTTAATTTTTGATTAGAATCAAACCATTCCGTCAGAAAACTGACATATGGCGCAATAGCGGGCCTATGCCCGCCATTGGCCGAAATGCCCATCGAGCGCCCGGTCGAGATAGAAGGCGGCGCTGATCAGGGCGAGGTGGGTGAAGGCCTGCGGAAAATTGCCGAGGAACTCGCCGCGCGTGTCGAACTCCTCTGGATAGAGCTGCAGGTGGTTGCCGTAAAGCAGCAGCTTTTCGAAGTTGATGCGCGCTTCTTCAATACGCCCGGCCCGGGCCAAGCATTCCACATACCAGAAGGAGCAGGCGGCAAACGAGCCCTCCTTGCCCTCGAGCCCGTCGTCCTGCCGATAGCGCATCACGAGGCTGTCATCCGCCAGCTGGGCGCCGATCGCGTCGAGCGTGGCCAACCAGGCCGGGTCGGTGGCGCTGACGAAGCGCACCAGCGGCATCATCAGCAGCGCCCCGTCGACATTGGTGCCGCCCTTGCTCTGGACGAAGTGCCCTTTCTCGTCATTCCAGAAATTGGCCCAGATGTCCTCGCTGATGTCGTTGCGGGCGGTGACCCATTGGGCGAATGGGGCGGCCAGCGAGCGCTTCTGCGCCAGCCGGATGGCGCGATCGACGGCCACCCAGCACATCAGTCTCGAGTGTAGATGCTCCGACGGCTCGTTGCGCACCTCCCAGATGCCGGCGTCCGGCATCTGCCAGTTCTCGCAGACATAGTTGATGGTGCGCTGGACGCCGCGCCAGCCCCGGTGCGAGATCGCCTCGCCGTATTTGTTGCTGATGTAGACCGAATCCATCAGCTCGCCGTAGATGTCGAGCTGGATCTGGCCGGCTGCCTTGTTGCCGATGCGGATCGGCCGGGCGCCGCCGTAGCCGGCAAGATGGTCGAGTTCGGTCTCCTCGAATTCCGGACTGCCGTCGATCCGGTACATGATCTGCAACTGCCCGTCCCAGTCTTCCTGGGTACGGGCGCCCGTCCAGCGGTTGAAGGCCATCGCCTCCTCCTGGTAGCCGAGCCGCATCAGCGCGTAGACGGTGAACGAGGCGTCGCGGATCCAGGTGGCGCGATAATCCCAGTTGCGTTCGCCGCCGGCTGCTTCCGGCAATCCGAAGGTGGCGGCGGCGACAATCGAGCCGTGCTTCAAGGAGGTCATCAGTTTCAGCGCCAGCGCCGAACGGGTGACGGCATCGCGCCAGCGGCCGCGGTAGTTGGACCGCGCTGCCCAGCCCTGCCAGTAGCGGTTGGTCTCGAGGATGACCTGCGTCACCTGTTCGGCCTGCATCAGCACGCCGTCGTCGTCGCCGAAGGTAAAATCGGCCTGTTCGCCCGCCTTGAGGACGATATCGGCCATGACGCCGCCATCGATTGCGGTCAGGGCACAGGCGGCGGTCAATCGCAGGCGTACCCCGTCCGGCCCGGTGAAGACGGCACCGTGTTCGTCGAGGGTCACCTCTGGGACGTTGCGGGCATAGTCGAAGCGCGGCCAGCACTTCAGCCGGATGGTGACGGTGCCGCGAGTGACCGCCACGCGGCGGACTATGCGGCAGACGCATTCGCTCTTGTCCGTCGGGCTCGGCATCAGATCGGTGATCTCGGCGCTGCCGTCATCGCCAAGCCAGCGCGTCAGGAGAACATTGGTTTCCGGGATGTACATCTGGATGGCGCGTGCGCCGCCGATGTCAGGCGCCAGCTCGAAGGCACCGCCCTTGTCCGGGTCAAGCAGCGCCAGGAAAATGCTCGGGCTGTCGAAGTTCGGCCAGCACAGGAAGTCGATGGTGCCGTCGCGGGCGACCAGCGCCGTGGTGCGCAGGTTGCCGATCGTGCCGTGATCGGCGATCGGCCTTGGAATGGCGGTCAGCAATCCGTCCGGCCGGGGTTGCTTCTCGCGCTGGGCGGCGTCTATCGTGGCGGCCCCTGGATCGGTCATGCTGCAGTCCTTCACTCGCGCCGGCCGACGCGCGGCGGTGCCATTGCATTCTGGCCGGGGCAATGCCACCGGCGCCACGGGTCGTGGCGGCGGCCGCGCAAGGACGGCCGCCGGACAGTCATTCGTGCTGTTCGGATTACTGCTCGGATTCGGGGAAGTCGGCGCCGAGCGAGGTGTCGCGCCACTGTTCGATTTCGGCGAGGCTGTCGGACAGCCTTTTCGATACGGCGTCGACGCCGAAGCTGCCGAGCACCAGGTGGCGCGGCGGGTGCTCCAGCTCCGTCACCATGATCATCGCCTGGGCCGCGCGAACCGGATCGCCCTTCTGCTTGCCGCTGTTGCCGGTCGTCGCCTTCAGGCGGGCGCCGACCGTCTCGTCGTAGTCTGCAATCGTGCTTGCGGTCTGCTGCAGCGAGCGGCCGGCCCAGTCGGTGCGGAACGGACCCGGCTCGATGCAGGTGACCTTGATGCCGAGCGGGCGGCCTTCCGTGGCCAACGCGTCGGAGAAGCCCTCGACGGCGTGCTTGCTGGCGGCATAGTAGCCGGAGCCCGGGAAGCCGACGAGGCCGGCAACCGAGGTGATATTGATGATGTGGCCGCGACGGCGCTTGCGCATGCCCGGCAGCACAGCGCGGGTCATGGCGAAGAGGCCGAAGACATTGGCATCGAACTGGGCGCGGATGGCGTCGTCGTCGCCTTCTTCGATCGAGGCCTGGTAGCCGTAACCGGCATTGTTGACCAGCACGTCGATCTGGCCGAACTTTTCTTCGGCAGCCTTGGTGGCGGCAACGATCTGCGCCCTGTCGGTGACGTCGAGGTCCAGCGCCAGCGCCGTGCCCTCGTGGCCTTCGACGAGATCGGCGACCCGGGCCTTGTCGCGGGCGGTGACGACGGCGCGCCAGCCGCGTTCGAGCACGAGCTTGGCGAGTTCGCGGCCGAAGCCGGTCGAGCAGCCGGTGATGAACCAGACGGGAGTGGATGTATCGGACATGTTTGCTTCCAGGCGGTTGGCCGGAAACCGCCTGGGGGCGATCCCGGACGGGACATGGACGGGAGTTAGGGCTTGGCCCGGGCGGGTCAATGCCGCCCCGGATCACGCTTTAGAGTTCGCCGGACTCCTCGCGACGGCGGCGGTCGAGCTCTTCAGAATAACGTTTCAACGTGTGGGCTTCGCTGAGCTGCCCCACGACCTTGCGCTCGATCAGGTTGTTGACGACGGCCAGCGCTTCGCTCTCCGTTTTGTCGAAGATCGCGGCGGCCTGCTTGGCATTCATCTGCGGCTGCAGGAAATCGTTCTTGTAGCGGATGAACTCGTCCAGCCCGCGGTCGCCGTCGTCCTTGTCGACCGGGCTCGCATAGATTTCCGGCACCAGCACCATGCCAGCATATTTCTCCGCCTCGTCGAGCAGCACGACCCGTTGCGTCGAGCCGATCGGGAAATCGTGGCGGAAGTCGGCGATGCTGATGTTGACGTTGGCGCTGCGCACATCGGGTCGCATCATGCGCGCGACGGTCAGGTTGCGGATCCAGCCGACATCGTGGGCGCTGCGGATGCTCTCGCCGCGCAGGTGAAAGCGCCAGGTGGCAAAGGAGTAGCCGAAGGTGGTGCGCACCACCAGCGACGAGGTTATGACGGCGGCAAGCACCAGCGCGGTGATTGGAAAGTCACCTGTTATCTCCAAAGCCAGAAACGTCATCGTCAGCGGGCCGCCGATGACGGCGACGGCGAGCGAACTCATGCCGACCACGGCATAGATAATTGGCGTCAGGGTCGCGTGGTCGAAATAGGGTGCGGAATAGGCGAAGATCTTGCCGAGTAGTGCGCCCATGAACAGCGAGGCGAAGAACAGGCCGCCGCGGAAGCCGGAACCGATCGAAACCGCCGATGCCAGCGCTTTCAGCAGCAATATGCCCATGAGGGCAGGTATTGCGACATCGCGGCCGAGATTGAGATGCAGCGCTCCATGACCGGCCGACAGAACCTGGGGCGAGACCAGCGCCAGCAGTCCGATCACGATGCCGCCGAGGGCCGGACGGACGTATTGCGGGATGGCACTCTTGCGCGCCAGCTCCTCGATGAAGGAGACGCCCTGCATGAGAATGATACCGCAGCCGGCGCAAACGGCACCGAGCAGCAGGGCCGGAATGTAGTCGGCCGGCACGACGCTGCCGAAATCGCCGATGTCGATCATCACGTCGTTGCCGGCCAGAAGCCGGGCGACCAGGGTCGCGACAAGGGCCGAGACGACGACCGGCGTCAGGGTGACGATGGTGTAGCTGCCGATGATCAGCTCAAAGGCGTAGAAGGCGCCGGTCAGCGGCGCGCTGAAGGCGGCGGCAATGGCTCCGGCCGCGCCGCAGCCGACCAGCGTGCGAAGGTCGCCGCGGCGCAGCTGCAGTTTCAACCCGAGCTTCGAGGCTATGCCCGCCGCGATCTGCGTATAGCCGGCTTCGAGCCCCACCGACGCGCCAAAGCCGTTGGAAATAAGGTTCTGGATCGACACCAGGATACTGTCGGTCAGCGACAGCCGGCCGCCATGCAGGGCATTGGCTTCGATCGGGTCGATCATCGGCTTCTTGCGGGTCTTCGACAGAATGAACAGCATGAGCCCGAGCAGCACGCCGCCGGCAATCGGGGCCAGCAACAGCAGCAGCTTGTTGTCGATGACCGCGCTGCTCAGCCGGCCATCGTCGCCCACACCGTAGATCAGCATGTGCATCTGGCGGGAGATCAGGCTCATTGCGGTGACGGCCAGACCCGAGGTGATGCCGACGAAGGCTCCGGCAATCACCAGGCCGACTTCGCTCTGTCGCAGGATCGCTCGCATCCGTCCGGCGTCGAACAGTGTTCTGAGCGTGCCGAAGCGGGGTGAATGAAATCGTTGAAGCATGGCGATACGCATGAAAGAGGACGGGTTGCTGATCTCGGACGTCTTTACACCGGCAATTGCGACGAAAAGACCGACGCCGGGAAGGATTCCTGCGTCGTACGGGCATATATGTGGCAGAAACCAAAATCGTCGATCAGTTGACTTGGATAAGGCGACGTCCTAATCCTTGTCTTTCATAACGGAAGGTTCCTGCGCCGCGACAGCGGTATGGGATCAAAAGGGAATGTGACCGGGCGGACCCATCCAGGGCGCTCTTATCACAGCCGACCCCGCGACTGTAGAACGGTCAGGGTCTTTCGTCCGGTGTTCGGGCGCGACGGGGGATGTCCTGCAATGGTGCGGGCGGCCCTTTCGCCGAAGACAGCGGAAAAGCCACTGGCGTGGCAGCATGATCTACCGGGGTGGGACGCCTCCTTAGCTACGAATCGTCCGCCTTTTCATGTTGATCTGCCGGGAAGGCGAGAAAGATCCGTGGCCTCCGACCGGGACGATGCAAGTCGTTCCGGTCGGAGCGCCGCAACCGTGAGCCAGGAGACCTGCCATCCGTGCCGGGCGAAAAGCCCAACCCGGGGACGTCGTCCCGATGCCAGCACGGAGGTTGTCATGGCTGAACAGTTGTTTTCGCGCGTCCATTCGACGCGTTCCATCGATCCGACCGGCTGCCTGTTCGCAGCCTCGCGCACAACCGCGTGAGGATCGGATAAGCCTGATGACATCCCCATCCCATGGCACCGCCTTCGTGATCGGCGGCGCGCGTTCCGGAAAATCAACCTTTGCCGAATCCCTCGTCACCGGCTCCGGCCTCGATCGTCATTACATCGCCACCGGCCGCGCCTGGGATGCGGAGATGACGGATCGTATCCAGAAGCATCGCGCCGATCGCGGCGAGGGCTGGACGACCCACGAGGAACCGCTCGATCTGGTCGGCACGCTCGAAGCTGTCGACGCGCCCGGCCGCGCCATCCTGGTCGATTGCCTGACGCTCTGGGTCACCAACCTGATGATGGAGGAGCGCGACATGGCTGCCGCCTTCGCGTCCCTCACCCAATTCCTGCCCAGCGCCCGGGCGCGCCTGGTCTTCGTCTCCAACGAGGTCGGCCTCGGCATCGTGCCGGAAAACCGCATGGCGCGCGATTTCCGCGACCACGCCGGCCGTCTCCACCAAATGATCGCAGCCGCTGCCACCGACGTCTATTTCGTCGCCGCCGGGCTGCCGCTGAAAATGAAAGGCTGAACCATGCAACAGAAAATCCCCGCCACGGTCATCACCGGCTTCCTCGGCGCCGGCAAGACCACCATCATCCGCAACCTGCTGCAGAATGCCGGCGGCAAGCGCATCGCGCTCATCATCAACGAGTTCGGCGATCTCGGCGTCGATGGCGACGTGCTCAAGGATTGTGGTGCCGAGAACTGCTCGGCCGACGACATCATCGAGCTCACCAACGGCTGCATCTGCTGCACCGTCGCCGACGATTTCATCCCGACCATGACCCAGCTGCTCGCCCGCTCGCCGCGCCCGGACCACATCGTCATCGAGACCTCGGGGCTGGCATTGCCGCAGCCGCTGGTCGCCGCCTTCAACTGGCCTGACATCCGCACCCAGGTGACCGTCGACGGCGTGATCACCGTCGTCGACAGCGTGGCCGTCGCTGCCGGCCGGTTTGCCGACGACCACGACGCGGTCAACGCGGCGCGGGCCGAGGATGCCTCGCTCGACCACGACAACCCGATCGAGGAGCTGTTCGAGGACCAGCTGACCTGCGCCGACCTGATCGTGCTTAACAAGACCGACCTGCTCGATGCCGCCGGCATTGCCGCCGTCAGGGCGGAAGTCCTGTCGCGGACCGAGCGCAAGCCGGCGATGATCGAGGCGCGCAACGGTGAGGTCTCGGCCACCGTGCTGCTCGGTCTCGGCATCGGCACCGAGGACGATGTCGGCAACCGCCTTTCCCATCACGAGATCGAACATGCCGACGGGACGCCGCATGACCATGACGAGTTCGACAGTTTCATCCTCGACCTCGGACCGATCGCCGAGCCGGTCACCTTCATCGAGCGGCTGAAGGCGGTGATCGGCCGCCACGACGTGTTGCGGCTCAAGGGCTTCGTCGATGTGCCGGGCAAGCCGATGCGTCTGCAATTGCAGGCGGTGGACAGCCGCGTCGACCATTATTTCGACCGCGCCTGGGCGCCGGGCGAGGTGCGGGCCACCCGGCTGGTGGTGATCGGGCTGCACGACATGGACCATGCGGCTGTGCGCGGCGCCATCGAGGCGCTGGTCTGATGGTGCTGCGTCGCGGCTTACCCCCCTCTGTCACCTGCGGTGACATCTCCCCCACAAGGGGGGAGATCGGGAGGCTGCGGCTGATACTTTCTCGTCCAAATGAGCCTATTGCAGGCGGTGGTCTTCGTGTGAGCAGAGAGGCCGCCCCAGCCAATCTCCCCCCTTGTGGGGGAGATGTCACCGGAGGTGACAGAGGGGGGTGCCGCCCCACCCGAAATACCATCCAGGGAGATACCGCATGCATCTCCTCCTAGCCCAGAAAGGCTCGATATCCGACGGCGACGAGGCGATCGATCTCGGCCAGACGCCGGGCGACATCCTTTTTTTGTCGGCGGCCGATACCGAGCTTGCCGCCATCGCTGCCGCCCATGGTCAGCAGCAGGGGCCGCATTCGCTGCGGCTGGCGAGCCTCATCAGCATGAAACATCCGATGTCGGTCGACACCTATGTCGAGCGCACCGCCCGCCACGCCAAGATGATCATCGTCCGGGCGCTCGGCGGCGCCAGCTACTTTCAATATGCGCTGGAAGCGCTGCATGCCGTGGCATCGCGGCAGGGGGCATTGATCGCTGTCATCCCCGGCGATTCCAAGCCCGATCCCGGCGTCATGCCGTTTTCCAACATCGCTCTCGACGATCTGAATGCGCTGTGGTCCTACCTGATCGAGGGTGGCGACGACAATGCGCGGGCGTTTCTGGCCTATGCCTCGGCGATGCTCTCCGGAGCCGAAAAGCCTGAGCCGGCGAGCCCGCTTGCCAAGGCCGGCATCTGGTGGCCGGGGCAGGGTGTTGTTGATGTCGATGCGTGGAGGCTTGCGTCTGCGGTTGGGGCGTTACCCCCCTCTGTCGGCCGGGCCGACATCTCCCCCACAAGGGGGGAGAACAACGGAGGGCAACGGCCGATCGTCGCCATCAGCTTTTACAGGGCCCTCGTCCAGAGCGGCGAGACGCGGCCGGTCGAGGCGATGATCGCGGCGCTGGTGGAGGCCGGGGCGCGGCCGCTGCCGGTGTTTGCCTATAGCCTCAAGGACCCGGCGTCCAAGTCGATCATCGGCGAAATTTTCGGCACTGCGCCGCCCGATGTCGTGATCAACACCACGGGCTTTGCCATCTCGGCCCCCGGCGCCGACCGGAAGCCGACGGTGCTCGAGGCTAGCGATGCCGTCGTGCTGCAGGCGATCTTCTCCGCCTCGTCGCATGACGCCTGGTCGGCCTCGGCGCAGGGCCTGTCGGCCCGCGATCTCGGCATGAACGTGGCGCTGCCCGAGGTCGATGGCCGCGTGTTGTCGCGCGCCGTGTCGTTCAAATCGGCGGCGCGCTATGACGAGCGGGTCGAGGCCAACATCGTCGGCAGCGAGCCCTCCGCCAACCGCATGCGCTACACGGCGGCACTGGCCGCCAACTGGGCGCGGCTCCGCCGCACGCCGGCGACTGGCCGCCGCGTCGCGCTGGTCATGGCCAACTATCCGAACCGCGATGGCCGGCTCGGCAACGGCGTCGGGCTCGACACGCCCGCCGGCACCGTGGAAGTGATGCGGGCGATGGCGGCGAACGGCTATCCCGTCGCCGACATACCCGCGGACGGCGATGCGCTGATCACCCATCTGATGGAGGGGCCGACCAATTCCGGCCGCGACGGCAAGCTGGTGCGCGAAACGCTTTCGCTGAGTCGCTACAAGGACTTCTTCGCCTCTCTTCCGGTTCAGATTCAGGATGAAGTCACGGCCCGCTGGGGACAGCCGGAGGACGATACCTATGTGGTGGACGGCGCCTTCGCGCTCTCCTTTGCGCGCTTCGGCGAGATGCTGGTCGGCATCCAGCCGGCGCGGGGCTACAACATCGATCCGAAGGAAAGCTACCATTCGCCCGATCTCGTGCCGCCGCACGGTTATCTCGCTTTCTACGCGTTCATGCGCCAGGAATTCGGTGCCCATGCCGTCATTCACATGGGCAAGCACGGCAATCTCGAATGGCTGCCGGGCAAGGCGCTGGCGCTGTCGGAGACCTGCTATCCCGAAGCCATTCTCGGGCCGCTGCCGCATCTCTATCCCTTCATCGTCAACGATCCCGGCGAGGGAACGCAGGCCAAGCGCCGCACCGCCGCCGTCATCATCGACCATCTGACGCCGCCGCTGACGCGCGCCGAAAGCTACGGGCCGCTGAAGGATCTCGAGGCGCTGGTCGACGAATATTACGAGGCATCGGGCGTCGATCCGCGCCGCATTCTCTTGCTGCGCAAGCAGATCCTCGACCTCGTCACCGATATCGGTCTCGACCAGGATGCCGGCATCGCCAAGGGCGAGAGTGAGGACAGCGCGCTGCAGAAGCTCGATGCCTATCTCTGCGACCTGAAGGAGATGCAGATCCGCGACGGGCTGCACGTGTTTGGCGTGTCGCCGGAGGGAAGGCTGCTGACCGACCTGACGGTGGCGCTGGCCCGTGTGCCGCGCGGCCTCGGCGAGGGCGGTGATCGGAGCTTGCAGCGGGCGATTGCGGCCGATGCGGGGTTGTCGGGTGCCTCTGCGGGGGGGGCTTCGGGGGTTGTCGCCGCAACATCGGAGTTCGCGGCCTCACCCCCCTCTGTCAGCTTCGCTGACATCTCCCCCACAAGGGGGGAGATTGGTGTGCCGCGCCATGGTCACAACAACGCAACTGCGGAGCTTGCTGCAACTCTTGGAGCCCTTGAGGCGGTAGCCGCCGCCCCATCGATCTCCCCCCTTGTGGGGGAGATGTCCGACAGGACAGAGGGGGGTAACCCTCCGCAAGCTCAGACTTTCGACCCGCTCGACTGCGCCATGGCCGACGCCTGGGCAGGCCCGCGCCCCAAAATTCTCGCCGATGTATTCGGCGACCCCTGGCGCACCAACGGCGATACCGTGGAGCGCATCGAATTGCTGGCCGCCCGTTTCGTCGACGGCACCAGCCTCTGCCCGCCGGATTGGTCGCAGACGCAGGCCGTGCTTGCCGAAATCGAGGTCCGCCTCAAACCTTCCATCCAGGCCTGCGGACCGGCCGAGATCGACGGGTTGCTGGCCGGTCTCGCCGGCCGCTTCGTGCCGCCGGGACCCTCGGGCGCGCCGACGCGCGGCCGGCCGGACGTGCTGCCGACGGGCCGCAATTTCTATTCCGTCGACAGCCGCGCGGTGCCGACGCCGGCCGCCTATCAGCTGGGCAAGGCCTCGGCCGAACTGCTGGTGCGCCGCTATGTCCAGGATCACGGCGAATGGCCGGTCTCGATCGGTCTCACCGCCTGGGGCACGTCGAACATGCGCACCGGCGGCGACGATATTGCCCAGGCGATGGCGCTGATCGGCGTCAAGCCGCTGTGGGACATGGCCTCGCGCCGCGTCACCGGTTACGAGATCGTACCGCCGGCCATGCTCGGTCGCCCGAGGGTCGATGTGACGCTCCGGATTTCCGGCTTCTTCCGCGACGCCTTTCCCGAGCAGATCGCGCTCTTCGACAAGGCGATCCGGGCCGTTGGCTCGCTCGATGAGGATGCCGAGGACAACCCGATTGCGGCGCGGATGCGCGGAGAAACAGCACGCCTGATGGACGCAGGGCTGGATGCTGCGGGAGCGGCAAAACGGGCCGGCTACCGCGTCTTCGGCTCGAAGCCGGGTGCCTATGGCGCCGGTCTGCAGGCGCTGATCGACGAAAAGGGCTGGGAGAAGCGCGCCGATCTGGCCGAGGCCTATTTGGTCTGGGGCAGCTATGCCTATGGCGCCGGCGAGGAGGGCAAGGCCGAGCGCGGCGTCTTCGAGGAGCGGCTGGCCTCGATCCAGGCCGTCGTCCAGAACCAGGACAATCGCGAGCACGACCTGCTCGACAGCGACGACTATTACCAGTTCGAAGGCGGCATGGCCGCGGCTGCCGAGCATCTGGGCGGCAGCCGTCCGCCGATCTACCACAACGACCACTCGCGGCCGGAAAAGCCTGTCATCCGCTCGCTGGAAGAGGAGATCGGCCGGGTGGTGCGTGGCCGCGTCGTCAATCCGAAATGGATCTCCGGAGTCATGCGCCACGGCTACAAGGGCGCCGCCGAAATCGCCGCGACGGTCGATTTCCTGTTCGCCTTTTCGGCCACCACCGGGGCGGTGCGCGATCACCACTTCGAGGCGGTCTACCAGGCCTTCGTCGCCGATTTCAGGGTCGCCGACTTCATGACGGAGAAGAACCCCGCTGCCTTCGCCGAGATGAAGGAGAGACTGCTGGAAGCGATCGACCGGCAGCTCTGGACACCGCGCAGCAACTCCGCGCGGTTCGAGCTGATGGAAGCGGGCGCATTGAAGATGGATGCGTATTGATGTACATATTCCTGTACAGAAAAGGGGTGTAACGCATGGCCCATGTCGGCTTTACGGATTTTCGGCAAAATCTCGCCACCCATCTCGACGACGTGGTCAACAGCCGCGCTCCGCTGGTCGTCACCCGCCGCCAGGGCAAGGCGGTCGTGGTGATCTCGGAGGAGGAATATGACGCCATGCAGGAGACGCTTCATTTGCTGGGTAACCCCGTCAATGCCGAGCTTCTACGGGGATCGATTGCCGAGCTGGAGGCGGGTGAGGGCGCCGGTCACGACCTGATCGAGAACGGCTCTTGAAACTTACATGGTCGAAGCGCGCCTGGCTCGATTACCTCCACTGGCAGGAAAACGATCGCGGCATGGTCGACAAGATCAACGCACTGATCAAGGATGCGATGCGCACACCGTTTTCTGGACTGGGAAAGCCCGAGCCTCTCCGGGGCGAGCTGCGGGGATACTGGTCGCGCCGCATTTCCGGAGAGCATCGCCTCGTCTATCGGCTCCAGGGGACCTCCGAGCAACAGGTGCTGGAGATTGCCTTCTGCCGCTATCATTATGTCCGACCTGAAAAGTGAGCCTGTTGTGAGCGACGCTATCCAATCCGACATCAATGGCGAGACCATCCACCATCCCTCCTGCATCCGCCACGCGATGCAGACGACCGACCGGCCGCTGGTCGCGCTCCACCTCTGGCGCGGCGGCCTGCTGGTACAGAAGCCCGACATCTTAGGACGACAGACATGAGCGAAGACCCGACCGACACCGAGACCGCACCGGAGCCGAAAGCCGACGATAGCCGCCACGCCGAGAAGATGGCGAAAAAGAAGGCGGCGCGCGACAAGATCATGGCGACGAAGAGCGGCGACAAGGGGCTGATCATCGTCCACACCGGCAAGGGCAAGGGCAAGTCGTCCGCCGCCTTCGGCATGATCTTCCGCCATATCGCCCACGGCAAGCCGTCCGCCGTCGTGCAGTTCATCAAGGGCGCGATGTGGACCGGCGAGCGGGACCTGATCGAGAAACACTTTTCCGATCTCTGCGCCTTCCACACGATGGGCGAGGGGTTCACCTGGGAAACCCAGGACCGCGCCCGCGACGTGGCGGCGGCGGGTGCCGCGTGGGAAAAGGCCAAGGAACTGATCCGCGACGAGCGCAACTCGATGGTTCTACTCGACGAGATCAACATCGCGCTCCGCTACGACTATCTCGACCTTGCCGAAGTCGTGCGATTTCTCAAGGAGGAAAAGCCCTACATGACGCATGTCGTGCTGACGGGCCGTAACGCTAAGGAAGAGTTGTTCGAGATCGCCGATCTGGTGACCGAGATGGAGTTGATCAAGCATCCATTCCGCTCCGGCATCAAGGGGCAGGCGGGAGTGGAATACTGATGACGCAGGGGTGGCTGTTCTGGGCGATCCTCTCGGCGGCCTTCGCGGCATTGACGGCGATCTTTGCCAAGATCGGTGTCTCCGGCGTCAATTCCGATCTGGCGACCCTGATACGCACGCTCGTCATCATCGTCATCCTGACGGCTATTGTCACCGCCACCGGCCAGTGGCAGTCGCCCTCGACGATCTCGGCAAAGACCTGGCTGTTCCTCGGCCTGTCCGGCCTTGCCACCGGCGGCTCGTGGATCGCCTATTTTCGCGCGCTGAAGCTGGGCGATGCTGCCCGGGTCGCGCCGATCGACAAGCTGTCGATCGTGCTGGTCGCCGTCTTCGGCGTGGTTTTCTTGGGGGAGAAGCTCGGGTTGGTCAACTGGCTCGGCGTCGCTCTCATCGCCTGTGGCGCGCTGCTGCTGGCGCTGTTCTGATCGGGGCGGCCTGTGGTCTCCGATCAGTGACCGATCCACAGCCGGACCGGATTGTTCGGATCGGCCAGCAGCTTGATGGCAAAGGCGATGCAGACGATCACCAGCAGCGGCTTGATGACCTTTGCGCCGATGCGCATGGCCAATCGAGACCCGAGCTGGGCGCCGAGGAATTGGCCTATCCCCATCAGGATACCGATCTTCCAGAGAATGGCGCCGGAGAACAGGAAGACCACAAGCGCACCGAAATTGGAGCCGAAGTTCAAAAGCTTGGTATGCGCGGTCGCCTTGAGCAGGCCAAAACCGGCAAGGCTGACAAAGCCGAGCATGAAGAAGGAGCCCGTCCCTGGCCCGAAGGCCCCGTCGTAGAAGCCGATCAGCGGCACCACAGTTAGCCCGAACAGCATGGCCGTCATCCGGCGATGCGTCTCGATATCGGTGATGTTCGGCTTCAGCGCGAAATAGAGGGCGATGGCAATCAGCAGGAACGGCATGATGATGCGCAGGATTTCGGTCGGCATGACCGTTGCCAGCAATGCACCGAGCACGCCGCCGATAGCGGCCATTGCGGCCATCGGTACCTGCTCGCGGAGATTGACATGGCCCTTGCGGGCATAGGCTATCGTGGCCGAGGCTGCGCCGCAGATGCTCTGCAGCTTGTTGGTGCCGAGTGTCTGTAGCGGCGGTATGCCGGCGATCAGCATCGCCGGGACGGTGATCAGCCCGCCGCCGCCGGCAATCGAATCGACGAAGCCGGCAAAAAACGCTGCGGCGAACAGCAAGAGGAGCAGTTGCAGGGAGATGTCTTGCACGGCGGGGACTCTGGATTGCGATGGCCCGTCTTCTGGCATTGCCGGAGGCCTGCCGCAATCCTCGTTTGCAGGCGTGGGCAAAATTGACGCCGCGAATGCGGCGGCCTAGACAGGGAACCCGTCTATCGAAGAGACCGCCCGTGACCCCTTCGCCATCAGATCGTCCATCCGCAGAAGCCCCCCGGCGGCTGGCGCTCGGCATGGGCTGCGAAAGCGGGGCGCCGGCCGGCGATCTTCTGGCGCTGGCTACGCTGGCCCTTGTGGAGGCCGGGCTCGATCCCGCCTGGCTGGAGGCGCTCGCCACCATCGACGGCAAGAGGGAGGAGCCGGCGATGGGCGCGGTAGCTGCCCATTACGGTATTCCCCTTCGCTTCTTCGATGCTCCGGCGCTTGAGCGGGAGACGCCAAGGCTGAAAAACCCATCCGACCGCGTGTTCCGGCTGGTCGGCTGCCACGGCGTCGCCGAGGCGGCGGCGCTGGCTGCGGCGGGGCGGCATGCGGTTCTGGTCGTGCCGAAACGAAAGTCCGGCTTTGCCACCGTCGCCATCGCCGAGATCCTCTGAATTTCACGCGGGACGAAGCCGCAGTGGCGCATCTGCGATATTGCGAAACCGCCGGGCAGCGGTATGGTAACGCCTTTCGGCGACGGCCAGAGCCGCTGTCGGACCCCATTCTGAGACAAGGACTTTCTCATGCACAAGGTCATTTACGACACCGATCCCGGCGTCGACGACGCCATGGCGCTGCTCTTCCTGCACCGTCATCCCGAAATCGACCTGATCGGCGTCACCACCATCTTCGGCAATGCCTCGGTCGACACGACGACCCGCAATGCGCTGTTCCTGAAGCGGGAGTGGGGCTTCGACTGCCCGGTGGCGCGCGGCGCCGACGTGACCTTCGATCCGTCGCGACCCGAGCATGGCTGGCCGACGCATGTGCATGGCATCAACGGCCTCGGCGATATCGACGTGCCCGAGACCATAGACCTGCCGGCGGATCCGCGCCCGGCCTACCAGTTCATCATCGACACGGTGCGGGCCAATCCCGGCGAAGTGCGACTGGTCGCCGTCGGCCGGATGACCAATCTGGCGCTGGCGCTGAAGCACGATCCGGAGATCGCCACGCTGGTGAAGGACGTGGTCATCATGGGCGGCGCCTTCTATGTGCCGGGCAATGTCTCGCCGGTCGCCGAGGCCAATATCTACGGCGACCCCGAAGCCGCCGATGCCGTCATGACCGCCGCCTGGAAGGTCGTGCTGATCGGCCTCGACGTGACAGCCATCACCACTATGAGCCGCAGCTACCTTGCCGATATGGCCAAAGCCGGCGGCAAGGACGTGCAGCTGCTGGCCGACCTGTCGCAGTCCTACATCGATTTCTACAAGCACGCGGTCGAGGATGGCATGATGGTGCACGACAGCTGCGCCAGCGCCTACATCGTCGCGCCCGAACTCTTCACCACGATCACAGGCGCAGTCCGTGTCGTCTGCGGCGGCATCGCCGATGGCCAGACGATCGTAAAACCCGACGGCCGCCATTTTCCGCCGGGACAGTGGGACGGCCTGCCGAGCCAGACGGTGTGTGTCGGGATCGAGTCGGAGAGGGTCGTGGATCTGATCCGGGATACGATTGTGGGGATTTGATCCTTTCGAACGAGGTCGCCCAGGTCGGACGGGCCGTCGCTGGTACTCAGTGAGTCGGATCCGCGTTTTAGGCGGGTCCGTTCAAAATCCGGATCACGTCTCTCATGGCTTGAGTCCGCGCCTGTCGGTAAGGTGCTGACCGGGTTAGGGATTGCTGCCCGAGGCGAGGGGACTGTTTGGCCCGTGCGCTGCGACAGGCCGTCACGCCGGCTTCTGCTGCCTGCCTCGGCGTTGCAATTTCAGCCTGCCACGCTTAGGACAGCTGTCATGACTGACACCCTGTTTTCCACATTGCCGACCATCGAGCCGGGCAGCGTCTGGCTGGTCGGCGCCGGGCCTGGCGATCCCGGCCTGCTGACGCTGCTGGCCGCAAAGGCGATGACCGAGGCCGATATCATCGTCCATGATGCGCTGGTCAATGACGACTGCCTGAAACTCGCGGCCAAGGGCACGGTGCTCGAATATGCCGGCAAGCGTGGCGGCAAGCCGTCTGCCAAGCAGCGCGATATCTCATTGCGACTGGTGGAGCTGGCGCAGTCGGGCAAGCGGGTGCTGCGGCTGAAGGGCGGCGATCCCTTCGTCTTCGGCCGGGGCGGCGAGGAGGCTTTGATGCTGGTCGCGCACAACATTCCCTTCCGCATCGTGCCAGGCGTCACCGCCGGGATCGGCGGCCTTGCCTATGCCGGCATTCCGGTCACCCATCGCGACGTCAACCACGCCGTGACCTTCCTGACCGGCCATGATTCGTCCGGGCTGGTGCCCGATGCGATCGACTGGCAGGCCATCGGCAAGGGGTCGCCTGTCATCGTCATCTATATGGCGATGAAGCATATCGCCCAGATCGTCGCCAACCTGATTGCCGCCGGCCGTTCGCCGGGTGAGCCGGTGGCCTTTGTCTGCAATGCCTCGACGCCGCAGCAGCAGGTGCTGGAGACGACGCTCGGAACCGCCGAGGCTGACGTCGCCGCCTCCGGCCTGCTGCCGCCGGCCATCGTCGTCATCGGCGCGGTGGTGGGGCTGAGACCGTCGCTCGACTGGCTGGGCGCGCTGTCGGGCCGGACGTTGGTACCGGAAAACCTTGGCGGCGTCGGGCAGGTGTCGGCATGAGCGGCCTTATGATCTCCGCGCCATCCTCGGGGTCCGGCAAGACGACCGTGACCCTCGGCCTGCTGCGGGCGCTGCGCAACCGTGGCGTCGCCATTGCGCCCGGCAAGGCCGGCCCCGATTACATCGACCCCGCCTTCCATGCGGCGGCAAGCGGCACGCCCTGCATCAACTTCGATCCCTGGGGCATGCGCCCTGAGCTGATCGCCGCCAATGCCGGCCTGCATCAGGCCGGCGGCAGGATGCTGGTGGTCGAGGCGATGATGGGCCTGTTCGACGGCGCTGCCGATGGCTGCGGGACGGCCGCCGATCTTTCGGCGATGCTGTCGCTGCCGGTGGTTTTCGTCGTCGACGCGGCGCGGACGTCCCAGTCGGTGGCGGCGCTGGTCAGCGGCTTTGCCAATTTCCGCGCCGACATCCGCATCGTCGGCGTCGTTCTCAACCGGGTCGGCAGTGCCCGCCACGAGCTCATGCTGCGCCAGGCGCTGGAGGCGATCCGCATGCCTGTGGTGGCGGTGGTGCGCACCGACAAGGCGCTGGCGGTGCCGGAGCGGCATCTGGGGCTGGTCCAGGCCGGCGAGCACGCGGGACTCGATGCCTTCGTCGAGCGGGCGGCGGCGGCTGTCTCCGCCGAGTGCGATTTCGACCTGCTGTTGCGGGCAGGGGCCGGCGGCAATGCGCGGCCATCTCCCGCCAATATCGCCCGTCTGGCGCCGCTCGGCCAGAGGATTGCCGTGGCGCGCGACATCGCCTTTGCCTTTTGCTACGAACACATGCTGCTCGGCTGGCGTCGGCGCGGCGCCGAGATTTCGTTCTTCTCGCCGCTTGCCGATGAAGCGCCGGACGCCGGTGCCGATGCCATCTATCTGCCGGGTGGCTATCCGGAACTGCATGCCGGCGCGATTGCATCGGCTGGTGTGTTCCAGGCGGCCATGCGCGATGCCGCCGGCCGCGGTGTCCGAATTTTCGGCGAGTGCGGCGGCTACATGACGCTGGGCGAGGGGCTGCTCGATGCCTCCGGCACGCGCCACGCGATGCTCGGCCTGTTGCCTGTGGTCACCAGCTACGAGACGCGCAAGCGGCATCTCGGCTACCGGCGCGTGACGCCACTGGCCGGTAGCTATTTCGAGGCCCCGATGAAAGCGCACGAGTTCCATTATTCAACGCTCATCAGCGAAGGCGAGGCCGATCCGCTGTTTGCCGTCAGGGATGCGCTGGACCTCGATCTCGGCACGGCCGGCCTGCAGCGCGGCAATGTTGCCGGTTCCTACATGCACCTGATCGATCTCGACGGGGAGGCTGCATGAGGGACAGGATCGCGCATGGCGGCGGCATCACGGCTGCCGCACGCCTTCATGGCGGCGCGCCTGAAGACTGGCTCGATTTGTCCACGGGGATCAACCCCAACCCGGTGGCGATCCCGCCTGTGCCGGAGACGGTCTGGCATCGGCTTCCCGATCAGCACCTGGTGGTCAGGGCGCGCTTGGCGGCGCAGGCCTACTACGACAGCGGGGACTGCCGGCCATTGCCGGTGCCCGGTACGCAATCGGTCATCCAGCTGCTGCCGCGTCTCGTTGCGGCGGGAAAACGAGTGGCCGTGTTGTCGCCGACCTATGGCGAGTATCGGCGCGTCTTCGAGCTGGCCGGCTTTACCGTCGATGCGATCACCGATCTCGAGGCGGTCACCGACGCCCACGGCCTGGTCGTCGTCGTCAATCCCAACAATCCCGACGGTCGCCTGTTGACGGTGGATCGGCTTGCGTCCTTGCAGCGGCAACTTCTTGGTCGGGATGCCTGGCTGGTTGTCGACGAGGCCTTCGGCGACGGCAGGCTGGAAAATAGCCTCGCACCGCTGGCATCGACATCCGCCAATCTGCTGATTTTCCGTTCCTTCGGCAAATTTTTCGGCCTGGCCGGGCTGCGGCTCGGCTTCGTCATCGCCGATCCATCGCTGCAGGACCGTTTCGAGGACTGGCTCGGACCCTGGGCGGTTTCCGGGCCGGCGCTGTGGCTGGCAGCAACGGTGCTGGCGGGGGATAATGCGGCTATCGGTTCAGGCATAAAAGCGCGCAGCGAGGCCCTGCGTCAGGTGCTGGCGCAGGCTGGTCTTTCGGTCGTAGGCGGCACGGACCTGTTTGCCCTCGTTGCCGATCCGCGCGCTTCCGCCATTTACGACGAGCTTTGCCGACACCACATTTTGGTCCGCAAATTCGACTATGCAACGGACTGGCTGCGCTTCGGGCTGACGGCCGACGAGACGCAGGATCGGCGGTTGGCGGCGGCGCTTTCGGGGTTGGCATGATGATGATAGACGAACACCTGCTCATTCTCGTGCTCGCCCTGCTGCTCGACCGCATCGTCGGCGATCCCGACTGGCTGTGGACGAGGCTGCCGCATCCTGTGGTGCTGTTCGGCAAGGCGATCAGCTTCGTCGATACGCGGTTCAATCTGAAGCGGCTTTCGGCCGCCGACCGTCGCCGCAACGGGCTGATGTCGATCCTGGCGCTTCTGGCGCTGAGCGCAGTCGTCGGGGTACTGCTGCATGACGTCCTCAGTCTCTTCGGCTGGCTGGGGCTGATTGCTGAGGCCTTGCTGGTGGCGATCTTCCTGGCGCAGAAGAGCCTTGCCGATCATGTCATTGCGGTGTCGACGGCGCTGCGGCGGGAGGGGCTGGAGGGCGGACGGCGTGCCGTGTCGCGGATCGTCGGCCGCGATCCCGAGGCGCTCGACGAGCCTGCCGTCTGCCGGGCGGCGATCGAGAGCCTGGCCGAAAACTTCTCAGACGGCGTAGTCGCTCCGGCGCTGTGGTATGCCGTCTTCGGGCTTCCGGGGCTGCTGCTTTACAAGATGCTCAATACCGCCGATTCGATGATCGGACATAAAACCGAGACTTACATCGACTTCGGGCGGGCGTCGGCACTGCTCGACGATGTCGCCAACTGGCCGGCTGCGCGGTTGTCAATCCTGCTGATCGCCCTTGGTGCAATGGCCCGCCGCGGTGCAGCCGCGCTCAACAACGCGCTCCGCATCGCCGCGCGCGATGGCGGCCTGCATCGCTCGCCGAATTCCGGGAGGCCGGAAGCAGCCATGGCTGGTGCGCTGGACATCCAGCTGGCGGGTCCCCGCATCTATGCCGGGGAGATGGTGCGTGAGCCGATGATTAATGGCGCGGGGCGTGGGACGGCGACCGTCAGCGATGTCGAGGTCGGCGTGACGATCTTCAATGCAGCCTGCACTGTCCTGGCGATTGCAACACTTGCGGGTTTTCTGCTGTTTCTTTGATTTCTTAATGAAGTCTTGTCTAAAATGATCGCCCGGAAATTGTTCACGGCGGAAGGCCTGCATTAATCCACTATAGTCAACTTCATGCTATCGTCCTCCAGTCGAATTTGCTCGTTTCGAAGCAACGATTGAGGGGAAGACGATGAAGAAGCTAATTTTTTCCGCCGCAGCACTGCTATGCGCGTCTTTTTATGCTGCATCCGTCGAGGCCTCCGTGCTTCTGGCTCGCATCGATATTGCCGCGCAGACGATGACTGTCAGCAAGGATGGCGTCACCCGCTACCAATGGAAAGTCTCGACGGCCCGACCAGGCTATGTGACGCCGACCGGCAATTATACCGCCAAGTGGTTGTCGCGCGACCACCATTCGAAGAAATACGATAATGCGCCGATGCCCTATGCCGTCTTTTTCAACGGTGGCTATGCGGTGCACGGCACCACCCATGTCCGCCGTCTCGGCCAGCCGGCGTCGCATGGCTGCGTTCGCCTTGAGACGGAGAACGCCGCGTTGTTCTTCGCCATGGCAAGCGACGTAGGGCTTGAGAACACACGTATAGTTATCAGCCACTAGACGTCCTGCCATTCCGGCAGCCGTCGCCTTTCCAAATTTTGGGCAGGCTGTTGCAGAGGCCATTGGCTTTTGGGACGGATTTCCCTATGACGAAGGTCGAAAGATCATTTGAAGAGGTACTGGCGTGACTGCTACATTCGACAAGGTTGCCGACATCATCGCGGAAACGAGCGAAATCGACCGGGCGACAATTACGCCGGAAAGCCACACGATCGACGATCTCGGCATCGACAGCCTCGACTTCCTCGACATCGTGTTTGCGATCGACAAGGAATTCGGCATCAAGATTCCGCTGGAAAAGTGGACGCAGGAAGTCAACGAAGGCAAGGTTTCGACCGAGGAATATTTCGTTCTGAAAAATCTCTGCGCCAAGATCGACGAGCTGCGCGCCGCTAAGGCCTGAGCCACCGCGACATTTTTGTGAACGCCCTGCCGCTTCTCATGGGACGGCCGGGCGGTTTTGTTCCTGGCACTATCTCCCACCCGCCTTGCTTCTCCCCGGCGGGTCGGATCGGAGAGTATCATGCTGCTGGAATATTTCCAGATGATCGACCGGATCGAATCCGTCGACCTGTCCAAGGGTTTCTTGAAGGCGCGTTCCGTCGTGCCGGCCAAAAGCCCGGTTTTCGAAGGCCATTTTCCCGGCATGCCGCTGGTTCCCGGCGTTCTCCTCATCGAGACCATGGCGCAAGCCTCGGGCATGTTGGTGCTGGCGGCGACGAATTTTGCCGCCATGCCATTCCTGATGACCGTCGACGGCGCCAAGATGCGTGCCTTCGTCGAGCCGGATGCCGTGCTCGACATCGAGGCGATCCTGGAGCATGACGGATCCGGATATGCGGTGACCAAGGCAAAGATCATGGTCGCCGGAAAGAAGGTCTGCGATGCGCAGTTGAAGCTGCGAACGCTGCCGTTTAATGAAGTGCCGCTGGCAGATATCGTCCGCAAGCGCGCCACCGAAGTCGGGCTTCTCGACGCCATTGCCGCAAGCGCCTGAACGGTGCTGGCCAAAGGCGGCGCAGCCGAAAGGATTGATGTATGAGCAAGGCTCCCAATGACGTCGTCATCACAGGCGTCGGTATCGTAACCTGCCAGGGCGTCGGCAAGGATGCCCATGTCGCGCTGCTGACAGCAGGCGCGTCGCCGGCTGTTGTCGTCGAGATGGAAAAGTTCAAACCCTATCCGGTGCACCCGCTGCCTGAGATCGACTGGTCGCAGCAGATCCCCAAGCGCGGCGATCAGCGGCAGATGGAAAACTGGCAGCGCATCGGCGTGTTCACCGCCGGCCTGGCGCTGGACGACGCCGGCTTCAAGGACAATTTCGAGGCCTGCGGCACGATGGACATGATCGTGGCGGCCGGCGGCGGCGAGCGCGACATCGCTGTCGACACGCTGATCGTCGACGAGGGCCTGAAGCGCAACGACCGGGAGTTGATGCTCAACGAGAAGCTGACCACGGAACTGCGGCCGACGCTGTTTCTGGCCCAGCTGTCAAACCTGCTCGCCGGCAATATCTCCATCGTCCACAAGGTTACCGGATCGTCGCGCACCTTCATGGGTGAGGAAGCGGCCGGCATTTCTGCTGTCGAGACTTCCTTCCATCGCATCAAGTCCGGCGAATCGACCCATGCTCTGGTCGGTGGCGCCTTTTCGGCCGAGCGGCTCGACATGATCCTGCTGTTCGAATCGATCGGCGGCCATAGCGTCGGCGACTGGCAGCCCCTGTGGTCCCGTGGCGACCACACCGGCGGCGGCATGATCGTCGGCTCGCTCGGCGCCTTTCTGGTGCTGGAATCGCGAGCCCACGCCGAAAGCCGCGGCGCCGCGATCTATGCGACCATCGATGCCATCGAAGGCGACCGGGGCAGCCGCGACGACGGCAAGTTCGAAGCCCGGCTCGAGCGGTTGCTCGAGCCCGCCAAGGCCTCCGGCAGCGAGACGATCGTCTTCTCCGGCAGCTCCGGCATGCACGAGATCACGGCCCGCGAAAAGGCGGTGCTGGACAAGGCCCTGCCTGAGGCCGCGATCCGTGGCTATGGCGGCGTCACCGGCCATGGCCTGGAAACGCAGTTTCCGCTCGGGCTCGCCTTTGCCGCGCTGGCGCTGGCCAACAAGGCCAAGGTTCCCGCCTTCGATACCACCCATGAAAAGCCGATGGGCGCTGCCGCCCGTACGGCCATTGTGACGACCGTCGGCCACACGCGCGGCGAGGGCGTTGCCGTCCTGTCCGCCGAAGCCTGAGGAGTGATTTAGCATGACTGCTGCTGCCTATAGGGACCACCTCGGACGCCCGATCGTCGCCGTCACCGGCATGGGGATCATCACTTCGCTCGGCCAGGGACTGAAGGACAACTGGGATGCGCTGACATCGGGCGTTTCCGGTATCCACGCCATCACGCGCTTTCCGACCGACAACATCTCGACCCGCATCGCCGGCACCGTCGATTTCATCGAAGTTCCGGTTTCCAACGCCGTCGAGCGTTCCTATGCCTTTGCCCGCGAGACGACCATCGAGGCGCTGGCCCAGGCAGGCCTGTCGGGCGACTTCAACGGGCCGCTGTTCCTCGCCGCACCGCCGATCGAGCCGGAATGGAGCGCCCGATTTGCGCTCGGCGACCGTTCGCCGCCCGCCGATCATCCGGGCGATGCCTATGAGCGGTTCCTGACGGCGATGCGCGAGCGTCCCGATCCGGCCTTCCACGAGGCTGCCTCGTTCGGGGCCATCTCGGAGCGGCTGTCCGACCGGTTCGGCACGCGCGGCCTGCCGGTGACGCTGTCGACGGCCTGTGCCTCGGGTGCGACAGCCATCCAGCTCGGCATCGAGGCGATCCGCCAGGGCCGCACCGACCGTGCGCTGTCGGTTGCCACCGACGGCTCGCTCAGCGCCGAGGCGTTGATCCGCTTTTCGCTGCTGTCGGCGCTGTCGACGCAGAACGATCCGCCGACCAAGGCCTCCAAGCCGTTCAGCAAGGACCGCGACGGCTTCGTCATCGCCGAGGGTGCTGCGACGCTGGTGCTGGAATCGCTGGAATCGGCCGTTGCCCGCGGCGCCAAGATCCTGGGCATCATGAAGGGTGCCGGCGACAAGGCAGACAGTTTCCACCGCACGCGCTCCTCGCCTGATGGCGCGCCGGCGATTGCCACCATCCGCGCGGCGCTGGCCGATGCCGGCATGGCCGAGACCGATATCGGCTATATCAATGCGCACGGCACCTCGACGCCGGAAAACGACAAGATGGAATATGGCGCCATGCTGGCCGTGTTCGGCGAGCGGCTGGCGAAGATCCCGGTGTCGTCCAACAAGTCGATGATCGGCCATACCCTGACGGCGGCCGGTGCCGTCGAGGCGGTGTTCTCACTGCAGACGATGCTGACGGGCACCCTGCCGCCGACCATCAACTATGCTATTCCGGACACCAGCATCGACCTCGACGTGGTGCCCAACGTCAAGCGCGAGACGCAGGTCCACGCCGTGCTGTCGAACTCGTTTGGCTTCGGCGGGCAGAATGCCAGCCTTGTCATGGCGCTCGATCCGGCCTGAGGGCCTTCGTTTAATCCGAAACGTCATCCGGCCCGTAAGGTCGGATGACGGCGACCGGTTTCGTTGCCTGTTGCCCCTGGCGGCAACGACCGTCTTCCGCCAACGGAATGGCTTCCAGTTCAGGCTGAAATGCTCTAGAGCCTGTCGCCACACGATCTACTTGATAACGCCTTCGGGCGGAGGGCTTTTCCATGCGTGCTTTGCAACTCGTCGACGACCGCAAGCTTGAGATCACCGACCTGCCGGAGCCGGACGCTCCCGGCCCCGGCGAAGTGACGCTCCGCGTCAAGGCCGTGGCGCTCAACCATATCGATGTCTGGGGCTGGCGCGGCATGGCATTCGCCAAGCGCAAGATGCCGCTGGTCATCGGCGCCGAAGCCTCCGGCGTGGTCGAAGCCATCGGCCCCGGCGTGTCCAGCGTACTGCCGGGCCAGCTGGTGTCGATCTATGGCGCGCGCACCTGCGGCCTCTGCCATCACTGCCGCGCCGGCCGCGACAATCTCTGTGAAAATGTCAGCGGCGTCCACGGCTTCCACCTCGACGGTTTTGCCCAGGAGAAGGTCAACCTGCCGGCCCGCCTGCTGGTGCCGGCGCCTCCGGGCGTCGATGCTGTTGCAGCAGCCCTTGCGCCCGTGACCTTCGGCACGGTCGAGCACATGCTGTTCGACAATGCCAAGCTCCAGTCGGGCGAGACCATTCTCATTCACGCCGGCGGTTCCGGCATCGGCTCGGCGGCGATCCAGCTAGCAAAGAACATCGGCTGCACCGTCATCACGACCGTCGGTTCCGACGACAAGATCGAACGGGCGAAGGCGTTGGGCGCCGATCACGTCATCAACTATCGCGTCGACCGTTTCGAGGGCGTTGTCCGCAAGCTCACCAAGAAGAAGGGCGTCGACGTCGTCTTCGAACATGTCGGCAAGGACACCTTTGGGCAGTCTATGTTCTGCCTGAAGCGCGGTGGCCGGCTCGTCACCTGCGGCTCGACCTCGGGCGTCTCCACCGAAATCAACCTGATGATGCTGTTCCAGCAGCAATTGAAGCTGCTCGGCTCGTTCGGCTGCCGGATGGAGAACATGGCTGACGCCATGCAGAAGATGGCGCGCGGCTATGTGCATCCCGTGATCGACACCGAAGTGCGCTTCGACGACATCGACAAGGCGCTGGAGCGCATGGAGTCGCGGCAGATCTTCGGCAAGATCATCCTGAAGATGGACTGACCGGTGAAGCTTTTCATCACCCGGATCGTTCTTGCCATCAGGCGCTTTCGCCAATGGTCGATCGCGCAGCTCGCCTTCGGATTCCTGAACTTCCTGAAGCTGTTTCCGGCCGATGGCGGCATTCGCTTCGCGGACTGGCTGATGCGCCGGATCGGTCCGCGCACGCGTCGTCACACGCTGATGCTCACCAATCTCCACAACGCCTTTCCGGACAAGAGCGAGGAGGAGGTGGAGGCGATCGCCCTGGCGAGCTGGGGCAGCATGGGGCGGCTTGCGGCGGAGTATGTGTTCCTCGACCGGCTGTTCGATTTCGACCCTGAAAAGACCGAGCCGGGCCGCATCGAGGTGTCAGGCATTCCGATCTTCCTCGAGCTGCGCGAAAACCCGCGACCGTTCATCGTGTTTACGGCCCATACCGGCAACTTCGAGCTGCTTGCGGTCGCCAGTGCCGCCTTCGGGCTCGATGTGACCGTGCTGTTCCGGCCGCCGAACAATCCCTATGTCGCCAAGAAGGTCTATGATTTCCGCGCCAAGCGGATGGGCCATCTGGTGCCGTCGCATGCCGGCTCGTCCTTCGCGCTGGCCCGCCAGCTGGACGAAGGCGGCAGCGTCGGCGTGCTCGTCGACCAGAAGTTTCGCAAGGGATTGAGGACAAAATTCTTCGGTCGTGACGTCAAGACGAACCCGTTGTTGCCAAAACTGGTCCGGCAGTTCGAATGCGAGGTCTATCCGGCCCGCTGCATCCGCTTGCCGAACAATCGCTACCGGCTGGAGATCGAGCCGAAGCTGGAGCTGCCGCGTACAGAGACGGGGGCGCTGGACCTGCCCGGTACCGCGCAGATGATGAACGACAAGGTCGAGAGCTGGGTGCGGGAATATCCCGAGCAGTGGCTCTGGTACCACGATCGCTGGAACATCAAGAAGCACGTCTTCAAGTGATTTCAGCAGGTTAGTTGCCCATCTGCGGCAGGGCCCATTGGCTCGCGACCCTTGGTCCCGGTTGCCTTGCTACAGAAAAAGCACCCGAAAAAGCAACCATCCATATTGCAGTGCATTATGGTAGTTGTTCGCAATAAAACCGTGACATAGTTCAGTCATATGCTTCTGTCGGGGCAGGGATGATGACTTTGAAGAGACGAAATTTCCTAGTCGGCGCGGCTGTGGCTGCAGCGGCTGTACAGACATCTGCAGCGGCAGCGGCGACGGCAGCAACGTCGGCGCCGCCGATGGATTCAACGGTTGAGGTCATCAACCTGTGGACCGGCGCGCCTCCCGGCGGTGCCGGGCCTGGTTCGGGCGAGAACCTGACGCCGCGTGGGGCTTTGACGCAGATTTCCCTGCCGCGCATCATCATCCACAAGCCGGAAAAGCCGACCGGCGCCGCCATGCTGATGTGCTCGGGTGGTGGTTATGCCCGCGTCGATATCGTCAATGAAAGCACGCCGGCCGCCGTTTACTTTGCTTCGCGCGGCATTACCTCGGTCGAGCTCGTCTATCGTGTGCCGCAGGAAGGTTGGAGCATCCATGCGCCTTTCCTCGACGGCATCCGCGCGCTGAAGATCCTGCATGCGGAAGCCGGACGGCTCGGCATTGATAAGGCCCGGCTCGGCGTGATGGGCTTTTCCGCCGGTGGCCATGTCGCCGGTATGCTTGCCACCGGGGCAGCAGATGAATTCTACGTCCACACGGACGAGATCGACAATTCGCCGCACGGCGTTGCCTTTGCCGCCCTGCTTTATCCTGTCGTCACGATGATGGCACCCTACGACCAGACGATGAGCCGCCTGAAGATCTGCGGCAAGAAGCCCAGCGAGGATCTGCGGGAGGCGTTTTCGGTCGAGCAGCACGTCACCGACGACATGCCGCCGACCTTCATTGCCCATGCCATCGACGATCCGATCGTCCCGGTCGACCACAGCCTCATGCTGTTCCGTGCCTTGCGCGCTGCCGACGTCGACACCGAATTGCACCTCTACCAATCCGGCGGCCATGGATGGGGCATGGGCAAGACCAGGCCGTCCGTGCGCAGCTGGTCGCAACTGGTCGAGACCTGGCTGCGGCTGAACGGCATGCTTCCCACGGTCTGAGCGAACCGTTGTACATTTCGTGAGCGGAGGCATGAAGGGAACTTATGCAGTCTGCGATGGTTGACCTTCATAACCAGGAGCGAGACATGACCGACAAGAAGCCCGATCCGACCAGCGATGAGACCCGCACCGATCCGAAAAAGGCCGCCGAGGCACGCAAGGATCTGGAAAAAGATGCGCAGGCCGGCCTGAAGAAAGCCGTTGATTCGACCAAGGGCTGACCCAGCCCTTGGTCGATTCCTATAGAAGCGAGCTTTGCGCTTCAGGCCAGCGCGAGGGGTGACCGGCGGATAACGCCGAGGTCGAGCCTCTCTGCGTTAGCTCACGAGTGGGAGAGCGCTACCAACCCAGCCGAAGTTCTATTGGCGCTATCACAGCGCATATCCCGATGACGTGCGATTTACCTAATCCAAGCGCCTGAGATCGCGCGAGAACCTCTGCCAGTTGGAAATGTAATTCTTCGCCGAGCGACGCAGCCCCTCGATGGCCGCTTCGTCCAGCTGGCGGATAGCCTTTGCGGGGGAGCCGACGATCAGGGAGCCATCGGCGAATTCCCTACCTTCCGTGACAAGGGCGTTGGCGCCGACGAGGCAGTTGCGGCCGATACGGGCGCCGTTCAGCACCGTAGCGCCCATGCCGATCAAGGTATTGTCTCCGATCGTGCAGCCATGGACGATGGCATGGTGGCCGATGGTGCAGCCTTCGCCTATCGTCGCCGGAAAGCCGGCATCGGTATGAAGCATGGCGCCTTCCTGGATATTCGAGCCACGACCGACGACAACGGGTGCGTTGTCGCCGCGCAGCACGGCATTAAACCAGATCCCGACATCTTCGCCGAGTTCGACGTCACCGATGATCGTTGCATCCGGCGCCAGCCAGAAGCGGCCGGGTTCGGGCAGTCTTGGCGTCAGATCTCCGAGCGCGTAGATCGGCATGGCAGTCTCCGTCAGACGACTTTGAGTTCGAGAACCGCGACGCCGTCGACGCCGCAGCGAAGGCTGTCGCCGCGTTCCACCGGACCGACGCCGGCCGGTGTCCCGGTCATGATGACATCGCCCGGCGCAAGCGTGAACAGCGCCGACAGCTCGGCGATGATTTCCGGGATCTTCCAGATCATCTGCGAGAGATCGCCCGACTGCACGCGCTCGCCGTTGCGCTCAAGCCAGATGCTAGCGGCCTGCGGGTGGCCGATGCGGTCCGTCGGCACCAGGGGCGAGACAGGCGCCGAGTGCTCGAAGGCCTTGGCGACTTCCCATGGCCTGCCGGCCTTCTTGGCGACGGCCTGCAGGTCGCGGCGGGTGAAGTCGATGCCGACACCATAGCCATAGATGCAGTCGAGCGCTGCATCGGCCGAGATGTCGGCACCGCCGGATTTCAGCGCAATCACCAGCTCGACCTCATGGTGCACGTCGGAGGACAGCGGCGGATAGGGAAAGTCGGCGCCGGGCAACAGGTTGTCGGCGTTCTTCTGGAAGAAGAAGGGTGGCTCCCGGCTCGGATCGTGGCCCATCTCGATGGCATGGTCGGCATAGTTCCGACCGACGCAATAGACACGGCGGACCGGGAAGGTCGCGGTGGTGCCGTCGACGGGCAACAGGGTCGGCGCGGGCAGGGGGATGACTGTGGAAGGGTCGGTCATGGCTGGAACTCTCGGCAGAAACGGAAGCCTGTTGTCTGCCGATTCCATCCACAAATCCAGCTTTCGATCATCCCGTTCGCGTGAGCGGGCCGCTCTGGGACCTCGATCATGTTCCGGTACGTTCTACCACGCGATCTAGGTCGCATCTTCCGGGAGGGCAGCCGAAACATATCCCGAGGCTGCGAGAACGAGATGATGAGGGTCGGAATGCCACTATCTAGAATAACCATGAAGATGCTTTGCATGGCCGCGGCCGCCATGCTGGCGGCCAGGGCCGAGGGCTGCGCGGCGCAAGGCCAAGCCTTGGAAGCGGAGAATGTCGGTGTAGCCCACATCGAGGCCGTGTCACCGCAGCGCGGTGTCGATCTGGACGTCACCGTCTGGTATCCGGCTTCGCCGGGGCGCTGCGACGGTGCTTGGGGAAAGTCCGTTTTTTGTCGGCACCGCAGCCATGCTCGGCGCTCCCATCGCAGACGGGACGTTCCCGCTCGTGCTGCTTTCCCATGGCGCGGGCATGGCCGGCAATGCGCAGGCCTTGAGCTGGATCGCCGCACCGCTTGCCAAGCGCGGATTCATCGTTGCAGCGCCCGACCATCCAGGCAATGGCGGCATAAACCGCTCGGCCAAGGAGACACTGAAGCTCTGGCTCCGCCCCGGTGACATCAGCGACAGCCTGACGGGGGTGGAAAAGGACGAATTCTTCGGGCGGCATCTGGATGAGGGCAAAGTCGGCGTCCTCGGCCTCTCCGCAGGGGGCGGCACGGCCTTGGCGCTGGCCGGAGCTCGGATAGATCCTGTCCGCCTCTCCGCCTATTGCGATACCGACGCACTGAACCCCTCGCTTTGTGGATGGCTTCGCGAAAGCGGTGTCGATCTTCATGCCATGGACATGGGATCTGCGGATCGCGACAATGAAGACAGGCGCATCCGCTTCGCCATGGCGATCGATCCGGCACCGGTCGATGTCTTTCAGCCAGCCAGTTTCTCACGCATCTCCATTCCGGTCGACATCGTCAATCTCGGTCGTCCCGACACCATCCCGTTGACGGCGCGGGCCAGAGACGTGGCGAAGACGATTGTGGCCTCTCGGTATTCAGTTATCGAGGATGCCAGCCACTTCAGCATGTTTGCGGTCTGCAAGCCCGGGGCCGCCGAAAAGGCCGAAGCGGCAAAGGTCGGCGATCCCATCTGCACGGATGGCGGCGGACGTCCGCGCAACGAGCTGCACGCCCAGTTGATCGATCTCGTGGTGGCAGCTTTCGAGCGGGAGCTTGTTTCCGTCCCGCGGCCTACGGGACAGTGACGTGATCGCGGATATCCGTGGAGCCATCTGGATCGCCGAGCGGTGACCTCCCGTCAGCGTAAGACCCGTCCATCCTCCGCCACCAGCCTGCCTGCCTTAAAGACCTTGCGTTGCTTCGGCATCGAGACCACCGCTTCTGGCACATGCGCAGCTTGCAGGGTGACGAAATCGGCCTTCGCACCGACCGCCAGGCCGTAGTCGGAAAGCCGCAGCGCCTTTGCGCCTGCTGTCGTGACGACGTCGAAGGCGGCGCGCAGCTCCTCGTCGGTGTAGAAGCCGGAGCGGTAGCCGATCAGCATGGCCCGGCTCAGCATGTCGCCATCGCCATAGGGCCACCAGCTGTCGCGGATGTTGTCGCTGCCGCTGAAGACGGTGACGCCGGCAGCCCTGAGCAGCGCCACGGGCGGGAAGGCGTGGTTTCCGGGGGCATTGGTCATGATCGACACGCCGCACTCTGCGAGCAGCGAGCCAGCCCGTCTGGCGGCCTCCAGGGGCAGATCGCCAAGGCCATAGGCGTGGCTGATCGCGACATGGCCTTCCATCGACCGTGAACGGGTGCGGGCGCAGATTTCTTCGATGGTGAACTGGCCGAGCGTCCCGCCATCGTGGAGATGGATGTCGATATCGACGCCGCGCCGCTCGGCGATGTCGAAGATCACGTCGAGATGGCCGTTGAGATCGCGGTCGAAGCTGGCCGGGTCGAGGCCGCCGACGACATCGGCGCCCATGGCGATCGCTTCGTCCATCAGATCCGGCGTGCCCGGGCTCTTGAGGATGCCGCTCTGCGGGAAGGCAACCAGCTGGATGTCGATCAGACCGGCATAGGCCTCGCGCACCTTGAGGATCTCGACCAGATGCTTCAGCCCGACCGAACCGTCGACCATGACGTGACTGCGCATGGCGGTGGCGCCGTTGCCGATCGCCAGCTCCAGCTGCTTTCGCGCCCGGACGCCCATCGGCTCGGCGATCGCCAGGTTCTGGTGCTGGAAGGCTACCCGTTCGTGCACGTCGAAACCGTCGGTGCAGGGCTTGTGGGAAATCCATGGGCCGCCGTAAAAGCTGGTGTCGAGATGGATATGCCCTTCGACAAAGCCGGGCACGACCAGGGCGCCGCCGAGATCGACCGTTTCGGTTGCTGATGCACCGAGGCTGCCGCTGGCGGCGATTGCGACGATACGGCCGTTGCTCACGGCGATATCGCTCGACATGCCGTCATCGAGAAGGGCGTGGGTGAACAGCGTGTCGATGGCGGTCAATTCTCTCTCCTGCGTCGGGTTCTGCTTGCCAATAGCCGACGTCTGTGTCGACGGCTCCGACTTTTGTAGCGCAATCGGCGGTCTGCGAAAGCCCAGGGTGATCGCAGGTCGGTCGGAATCCGTGTGTTCCCGTGATTCTTTTGGTCGGGGCTGGCTGCCAGCCATTGCCTTGGTCCGCCCGCCTATGGTTTGGTGCGCGCCTGCATCGACCGTCCCAACCTTGGATCTCACATGTTCGACATTTTCTGGCGCTGCCTGGCGATTGGCATCGGCGCGACGATCCTCATGGATCTCTGGGCCATCCTCTACGCAAAGCTTTCGGGCGGCGGCATGCCGAACTGGGCGCCGGTCGGTCGCTGGTTCTATCACCTGAAGAACGGGACGGTTTTTCACCGCGACATCGGGGAAAGCGCCCCCTATGCCCATGAGCTGGCGCTCGGCTGGATCGGCCATTATGCTGTCGGCATCGTCTATGCCTTTCTTCTCGTGCTGTTTACCGGCGCGGGATGGCTGGCGGCGCCGACATTCCTGCCGGCCTGGATCTGGGGTATCATCACGGTGGGCGCCGGTTGGTTTCTGCTGCAGCCGGGCCTCGGGATCGGCTGGGCGGCCTCGAAGACGCCGAACCCGAACAAGGTGCGCTTTCTCAACCTGGTGGCGCACACCGTCTTTGCCGTCGGACTTTACGGCACGGCGTTGCTGATCCGCTGATATTGGGGTGGCGTTCCGACGTCGCCGACGCATGAGGAGATTTCGATATGACCGACGACGAATTCATGACGCTCTACAAGGCCGGCAAGTTCAAGGAGGCGCTGGCCTCCGTCGTCGGCACCGATCCGAAGGCGAAATGGACGCCGAGCCGCTACGCCATCGACAAGCGCATCAACAAGCCGATCTTCTATCGCGGCAACAAGCGCGTGGAAAAGGACGCGAATGGCGAGTGGCAGCAGTCGAAGCACAAATTCGAATTCGACGACTGAGATTGCGGCAGGAAAGGCGTCGCGCTCGGCAGGCCCCATCCCCGTTTGGCAGGGATATCTAGAACGGGGCAGACGGCGGAAATGCTTGCATGGATGAAGCTCACGACATGGCCCGATTTTCGCCTTGCTGCTGTCGCGCCTCTGTCTTTGTCGTCGCCTATGCTTGGCATTCGTTCCAGTGTGCAGTGCAGCATGGTTAATTTTTAACGACTCGCCTGTTATCATGGGAACGAATACGGCGGCATCGCCGTTTATTCGCCAGCTACCAGGAGGGCCCGACGATGATCTTCAACTTTTTCAACGCTCGCAAGCGCGCCGCTACCGACGAAATCGACAATCTTGATTTCGCCAATGTGGAAGCACTGCATCCGGCCATCGCCGATCTCGTTATCGCCCAGGAAAAGTCGGCCAACCTTTCCTCGCACGAACGCGACTACGGCGCCAAACGCGCCCAACTGATCATGCCGGTCGCTTTCGCCTGATATCCTATAGCCGGCCGGGGTCTTTCCCGGCCGGGCCTCGCTTTTTGCTCGGGTCCGCTGTATAGAGCGGTTTATCTGCGCCTTTCCCGCGCCCCTGAGATAAAGACCCCAAGCACCATGCCAAACACATCAAAGCCTCCGCCGAGGCGTCAGCGTCTTTGACATCCCCCTATGAGAAGGGCGGAAAAATATTCGCCGTTGCGCCCATGATCGACTGGACGGATCGGCATTGTCGGTTTCTGCATCGGCAGCTCAGCCGCGAGGCTCTGCTTTATACCGAGATGGTGGTGGCGGATGCGATCATTCACGGGCCGCGCGACCGACTGCTCGGACACCATCTTCAGGAGCATCCCGTGGCGCTGCAGGTGGGGGGCTCTGATCCTGCCAAGCTGGCGGAGGCGGTGCGGATCGCCGAAGACTATCGCTATGATGAGATCAACCTGAATGTCGGCTGTCCCTCGGACCGGGTGCAGTCAGGCACGTTCGGCGCCTGCCTGATGCTGACGCCCGATGTGGTGGCCGCAGGCGTTGCGGCGATGAAGGCGGCGACCGCCCTGCCGGTGACGGTGAAATGCCGGATCGGCGTCGACGAACAGGACCCCGAGGTAGCGCTGCCGGAGCTGATGGAAAAGGTGCTCGAGGCCGGCGCCGACGCGATCTGGATCCACGCGCGAAAGGCCTGGCTGAAGGGGCTTTCGCCCAAGGAAAACCGCGATATCCCGCCGCTCGACTACGAGATCGTTTATCGCATGAAGCAGCGTTTTTCGGACGTCTTCATCGGCATCAACGGCGGTATCAAGACGCTTGAAGAAGCCGAGCAGCATCTACGACATGTCGATGGCGTCATGCTCGGCCGCGCCGCCTATGGCGACACGGCTATTCTGGCCGATGTCGACCAGCGCATCTACGGTAGGCCCCAGGCCAGCCCCGACTGGTCGGCGCTGCGCGACACGATGATGGCCTATGCGGAAACCCACATTGCCGGCGGCGGCCGGCTGCAGCAGGTGACGCGGCACATGGTTGGGCTGTTTTCCGGTATGACCGGCGCCCGCCGCTTCCGGCAGATCCTGTCGAGTGATGCGGCCAAGCCGGGTGCCGGCCCCGAAGTCATCGCCGCCGCTTTTGCGGCGGTCGATTTTTCGTGCGGTGAGACCGAGGCGCTTTCCGCCTGACCGGTTTCGTTTGCCGTGAGCTGCGGTGCAAGATCGCCCCCCTCTGTCCCTCCGGGACATCTCCCCCACGAGGGGGGAGATCAGCCGAGAGTTTGAGGTCGGAAGACGAGGGGCAGCCGAGAGCTCTAAGTCCGAAAGGGAAAATAACAATCTCCCCCCTTGTGGGGGAGATGTCAGCGCAGCTGACAGAGGGGGGGAGCCCCAAACAAAAAAAACGCCGCCTAACGCAGATCCCCCGCCTCACCAACTCGCCAGCCACAAAAAAAACGGCGCGCCCTGCAGCACGCCGTTCTTCGAATTTTCGCTGTGACCGGAGCGGTCTCAGAAGGCCGAGATGTTGACGGCCTTCGGGCCCTTGCCCATGCGATCCGGCTCGGTGTCGAACGTCACCTGCTGGCCTTCGCGCAGCGACTGAATGCCGGAAGCCTGCAGAGCCGAGATGTGAACGAACACATCCTTCGCGCCGCCTTCTGGCGTGATGAAACCAAAACCCTTGTCCTGGTTGAAGAATTTAACGGTGCCCTTGGTCGCCATGGAAATAGTCCTTTTCCCTCATAGTCCATTTTGCCCGGTGGTCGAGGCCGGACGGTTGTGCCTTCGCGCGACGCGGAAGACGGGTCGAGTAGTCACGTACGGGGAAAGAACGTCTACGCAGGCTTTGCCACATCTGTCCAGTCACCGGCAAGTAAATGCCCGAGAACCAATTCGTGCCAGCAATTTTTTAAAAAAGCAAGCGACAAAATTTTGACATGTTTCAACCTGGGCTACATAGCCCCTATAAATCAAGGGTTTGCCTGGCTTTGTGCCGGTCCGGTGACGCGGTTGTGCCAATTTGAGCGGTTGCAGAGAGCGTTATCCAATGGATTTTTCCGTGTCATTTCGGGACGGAAACCGGGTGTCCAAAGCCCGCGCCGGAGGCGAGGGCTGCGCCATCCGGATGGGCCGTCCAGAAGCTGCGGACGGGGCCTGGTGGGGCATCATTCTGGTGGCGAAGGACGATTGCCGGCCAAGGCCCTCGCGCAGGGCGGCGTAATCTGTCAGGATGGTGGACGCGCCGGATGGGCTTGCCGAAAGCGCCTGACGTGGCGCTGCAAAGGCCTGCGGAAAATCGTGGATATCGGCCCGGTCTCCACAATTTGGTCCCGACAAGGACCGATTATGGCGGCCGCGCCGGCGGGGTGAACGCTGGACGTTCAAGGGTTTAGTCGGAGTGGTTGCGTGCAGGCAGGCGGAAGAGGTGGCAATGTGATGGATCCCTATGCGATGCTCGGCCTGTCGCGCGATGCCGGCGCCGATCAGATCAAGAGCGCCTATCGCAAGGCCGCCAAGACGGCCCATCCCGACAGCGGCGGCGACGCCGAGCATTTCAGCCGGCTGCAGACGGTCTATGAGCTGCTGCAGGACCCGATCCGCCGCAAGGTCTATGACGACACCGGCTACGACCCGCAGCTGGCCGACCCGCGCGACCTGCAGGGGGCGGCGATGATCGAGGCGCTGGTCAACGATTTCATCCTCGACGAGCGCGAGCCCGGCTCCTTCGATCCGGTCGCCGCGATGCGGCGCAAGCTGTCGGACGAGGCGGTCAAGAACCGCTTTCACATCCTCGAGCTGGAACGCCACCGCGCCCGCGTCCGCAAGCACATGGACCGCCTCGGCCGCAGGCCCGAGGCCGACGTCCTCGGCTCGATGCTGCGCGCCCGCACGACCGCCATCGCCGATGCCATCCGCAAGGCGGAGGCGCAGGTGGAGACCATCGAGCACGCGTATACGATGCTCGAGGAGTATGGGTATGAGATGGATGTGGTGGAGTTGAGGGCGGCGGAGTAGCGGGTTTACGCCAAAGATATAGCGCCAGCTGCAAATGCTGCACTGAGGGTCGAGCTAGGACCGCGTTCAGTGACTCCAAGGATGGTGACGCAATACCGCGCACGGGTTACCGCGACGTAGAGCCGATTATGCGCCGCAAAATCGAGATAGGCTCTGCTCTCGGCCTGCATATCTGCTCCCGTGGGTGGAACCCGTCCGGCATCAATCCCGACCAATACGACCTCATCGAATTCAAGACCGCCAACATAATCAGCCAAAGAAATAATAAACTTACCATCTATGACAGCTCGACGTACCGTCTCTGCATCACCACGGCTTTTAATGACCTCGAAGGAGCGACCTGTTTTCTCGGCGAACATTGCCAGGCCGTGAAATAGTTCGTCAGAAAGGGTAATTATCGCGGCACTCAGTGGGCTGTCGCCGGACTCTCGTCGAGAGGTCTCGATGATTGTGAACGCTTGTTCCATCATCAGCTCGTCAGAAGCGAGTAGCCGGAAAGTTGGTGATCGTGCGCGTTTTTCTTCGGAAAACCCCATTTGACTGTAAGATAGGCTCATAGGGTCTTCAAAATTTGAAAACAAACTCGCGCCAGACGACGTTATAGAGAAGGCAAGATTAACTATGTCTGGAGAACATCTGAAAATACCTTTTACTGTGACAGCCTGCTCAGTTCCCCTTTCTTTTTCGTCTGGCAGTAACGTCGTTACATCGATGTCATCACCCCAGCCACGATCTCCAATCGCTTGCGACTTGTCGACGGCATAAGAGATTGGGTATGCTTTGTCGTCGCGTGACAAATAGTGAAAAACCGACAGTTCGTTCATATTAAACAGATGCGTTTCATCTACAAAGATTGCATCGTACCCCTCTCGGAAACGTCGCCGGCGCCAGATTGGTGCTGAAAGCTGACTAATTGCGCTAATTGCCACATCATCAGTGTCAAATTGCGCGCCCGTCACAAGTTGTCTGCGGTACGACTCGAAGATTCGCCAGAGAAATGCCTTGTCCCCTTCTGAAATGACTGGAAGGCCATTTTTGACGCGGCCAATTTTCTTGTAGACGTCGAGTTTTTCAGAAGCTCGTCCCTTAATTACTAACGCTATTTCGTGTTGAACTAGATAATTTTTTATTTCCGAGGCCTCGTTACTCCAGTAATCCAGAAATTCGCTGGACATAAATTTCTCGTATGTCGATAGCTCTTGCGCAACCTCGGCAATTGCAGATTCAACGTAAAGAAGCTGCAACTGCTTCGCATCGTAGGCATCTATGTCGACAAATTCTGTTGACTCAATCTCGTTTTGCAATAGTTCAGCGCAATAGCTTTGTAACGTTTCAACCCTTAAGCGTATCTTTTGAGGTTGATCGGAAAGGTATTCTTCTCCTCCCATTGCGGAAACAATTGTCGAAATGTTCCTACGAGTGGCGTCGCTGTGAGTAAAGAACAGTGCGTTTAAATCGTTTCCTTCATCTTTAGCTTGTCTCAAAATTCGTAGTGCTCTTAGTATTAACGTCAGCGTTTTGCCCGTGCCCGCTGGGCCTTCGATCCTTACGGGGTGCCCAAGGCTCCCAAATATTACTCTTTGCTGATTTTCCGTAATTAGACGTAACCACGTCTCGTACGATTGGTGAATGTCGACATTCTTTTTTGCAGTCTTATCCAGTACGGTTTCTAGGAAGTGAATTCCCGACGTACCTTGCGTGTAATTATTCGACGCGACGCCCCTCGTTGTGAGCCCACTCGGTAACTCGTCGATAAATTTCCGAAGAATGTTTGGCTGGGAAGTTTCGTCGGGCCCCGCGCCTTCATTCTTGCTGATTTTGTAAAAAAGAAGATATCGCCCAGATTGTCCACGTTTAGAAAGGCGATCTACGTCAGGATTTAAGTCTATCGCAATTCTCGTTCCATTTCTTTGACTAAGGGAGAATGGAAAAACAACAGCAATTCTTGCGCTAACTATTTTTTCATTTGGCGATCGGACAGATTTAGTCCAGTACTTAATGGAGAAGCGCAAAGTCCTCTGCACGTACTGAAGAATATCGTAATCGGAATCCACTCCTGAAAGGCCGCTTTGAATAAGATCGAATATTACATATTTCTTTTCGTCAGCATCGGTTCCGAAAATTACTAAGCCATCTCCTGCGTCCATGCATTCGACCTGTAACGCGGTCAACTGCATGCTATTACCTCGCATTACCGATGCAAAATCTCTCCCAGATTGGAAATCAGCAGACTGGAGAGAGCGGTCGGATATAAGGTCCGAAATTGCATCTGCGCGTACCGCGACGTACTTCACTTTGACACCCTCTCGATTTCGGAAAACGCGTTCTTAAGCGATTCAATTCGGTTGCTTGTTATATCCGTTACCCCGATCCTACTGAACAGTGTTGTCAGTCGCTGCATCAGGAATTCGATAAATGGTGACTTCAGCAATCCAACTGGCATCGCGTAGTCATCGTCTGAGCGGAAGTGCATGCCCCCATTTGCTGCCCCGTCAAGTGCGATATAGGTCTGGCGGTCAATGCCATCGATAATTCTAGACGCAACTCTAGCTGGCATAAAGCGAATTTCGCGCAATGAAGCTACGTATCCTGTCGGCTCTTTTCCGAATTCAATTTGATCCAAATAGTGAAAGTCAGCCACGCCATTGCCCACAAGCTCCTTCACAAGACCGTGATATATTCCGTTGCTTTGAGAAATAATGGCCTTAGCGGATTGGATGCTACCTGTTGACAAATATTCATCACAGTCGGATTTTTTTTGAAGATTTTCTCTAAATCTAGTCGAACGAACTTTGCCCTCTTTGCTTTTTTCTTTGTCGAGAAGGTCGAGAATTAAATCAGTGGAAATTGTCTCAAGAACGCTGTCTGAAAGACCGGCGCTCTTCACAATTTTGCGAAGTTCGCCTGAGCAATTCGCAGAAATCCTTGATGCCACAATTCCCGCACCGTCGCGGACCGCCCAGTCCATGTAGGACAAGAGCGGTATATAACTAAAAATTGGTGCTTTACCGTTAGCAATGTCGCAACGTGCTGTGATTATAAGTCCGTATACGTCAACCTCGCCGTAATTCTCTGATGCTGCACACGTGAAAATGGTGCCTTGCGTTAGCTCTTTTGGGTGTGGCCGGCTGATCATTAAGAGACTTTCGGTCTATATTCACGGTATTGACGGCAATGACCAAAACTTCAAGTGTGATGGGTTGCAAGATATACGTGTAACGCTTGCTTGCAATTCGCGCTAGAGAATTTTTGCTTATAATTGAGATCATGGTTTTGTCTCAAACTCCCCCATCACAAAATCGTAACCACTCCCTTAACCTCCCGGTAACCCTCCGCGGGCTCCAATTGGGCCGTTATCGCGGCCGGAGGTTTTTCAAAATCCGGTCTGAGTTTGTCCAAAACCTGTCTGGAAGATCATGCCCGCAAAAACCCCCATTCTTGCCGTCGCCGCCCTTGTCGCCTCCGCTCTGTCAGCCCATGCCGAGCCCAGCCGCATCCAGCAGTATGACGACTGGGGTGTCTATTCCTATGCGGCGAAATCGGGGACGGTCTGCTATGCGCTGTCGATGCCGAAGAAGATGGAGCCTGCGGGGATCGACCACGGCAAGAACTATTTTCTCGTTTCTCCGGCGTCTAACGGCGGCGGGTTCGTGCCCGAGGCGGTGCGCGGCTATATGCTGAAGCCGGGCGCGCCGATCACCGTTGCGGTCGATGACAAGCGTTTCGCCATGGTGTCCAAGGACAATGCCGCTTGGGTGCGGGACGAGGCCAAGGAGCCGGATCTCGTGGCTGCGATGCGCGACGGCAGCGACATGACCGTCAGCGCCACCTCCAAACGCGGCACGTCCACCCGCTATACCTATTCGCTTGCCGGGATTTCGGCGGCCTTGAAAAAGGTTTCGGCCTGCCGGTGAGGGCGGGGCATGGCTCTGTCTCGCGGCGTTGCCGTTGTTCTCGGCCTTGCCGGCGTAGCCCTGCTGGTGTCGCCGCTCTGGCATCCGCTTCCGTCGGCGGCGCCGCTGGGGCATGCGCCGGGCGGGGCATGGGGAAGCCTGCCTGCGGGCTTTCTGCGGGGCAGCGAGAGCGGGCTGCCTTTGCCGCGTTTCGTGTCGCTGAAGCCGCGCAAGGCGCGGATGCGGATCGGCCCTTCGCTCGACTATGCCACCCGCTTCATCTACCAGGCGCCCGGCCTGCCGCTCGAGGTCACCCAGGAATATGGCCGCTGGCGACAGGTGCGTGATTATGACGGGGCTTCGGGCTGGATGTACGGGGCGCTTCTCTCCGGACGGCGTACCGGCGTCATCGCACCCTGGCTGAAGGGCGACGTGCCGCTGCGCATCGCCGCCAGCGCCGAGGCGCGGGCGACCGCCATGCTGCAGCCGCGGGTGCAGGTCCAGCTCTCGTCCTGCGACGGCCATTGGTGCCGCGTCCATCTCAGCGGTGACAGGCTCAGCGGCTATGTCCGCCAGGCGTCGATCTGGGGCGCCTATCCGGGCGAGGTGTTCGGCTGAGCGGCGACTCCGTCACTTCAGGTTGAAGCAGGCGGCTTCGGCGTCGCTCGGTCAGTGCTAGACTTGGCCGTCGAGCTTGAGGCGCACCTGGTCGGCGGTGCCGCGCACATAGAGCGTGAGCGGCTTGCCGCCGGCACCCGCCACGGCAAAGGCGATGATCGAGACATCCTCCTCGAAGGCCGTCACGTAGAGCACCTGCGCCGGGTTGACATAGACCTGCTGGTTGTGGGTGTTCCTGAAGCCGATTATCGCCATTCCCTCTCTCCGTCTTTCGATAGCCAGAGATGCAATGCCATGCAGAGATTGCCTTAGCCTTAACAACCGCCGATTGGGCGATGTGCGCAGCACCGGCGCCCGCGCGATGTCCCGCAGCGCCGGCGTCTGCGCCTGCTGGTCCGACGGCCGCTGCGTCCGGCGGCCGTCGATCTCGTCGGCTCAGCGGCCAGGGCGGCCGGTCTTTCCCTTGGTGCGCTTCTGGCGCTTGACGTCGCCGGCATCCTCGTAGGAGCCGGCGCCGGCCTTGGCGCGGATGATCGGGCGCGGGTCGTCCCTGCCGTCGCTGCGCTCCGGCTGGCCCTCGAGCCGCGGTGAGATGCGCTTCTTGCTGCTGATCGTCTCGGGCGGGCGAGCGGGCAGGTTGCCCGCCGACGGCTTCTCCGTCCGGCCGACCGTCATCTCGTCGAGACTGTTCTTGCGGAACAGCGGCCTCGCGGTGTCTGTGCCCGGGCCCATGTCGTCGAGCGACGGTTTCTGGAAGTAGGAGGCCGATGGCTGATCTCCCCCCTTGTGGGGGAGATGTCCCGTAGGGACAGAGGGGGGCGCCCCGGCGGACGCTGAGTTGGCGGAGAGCCCCCCCTCTGTCGGCTGTGCCGACATCTCCCCCACAAGGGGGGAGATGGGAGCGCTGCGCTTGCCCTTCGCTTTTCCATTGCCGGCCTCGATGGCCCTGGCCTCCTGGCGGGCCATCGGGTCGTCCATGACGGCGAGCTCGGCGGCCTTGAGGCGCTTGATCTCGTCGCGCAATCTCGCTGCCTTCTCGAAGTCGAGGTCGGCGGCCGCGTCGCGCATCTGCTTTTCCAGCGCGTTGAGATGGGCCTGCAGGTTGCCGCCGACGAGATTGCCGCCATCGGCGAAGCCCTTGCCCGAGACGCCCGAGATGTCGGCGCGGACATGGTCGCGCTCGTAGACGCTGTCGAGAATGTCGGAGATGCGTGCCTTGACCGACTCAGGGGTGATGCCGTGGGCAGTGTTGTAGGCCACCTGCTTCTCGCGGCGGCGGCTGGTTTCCTCCATCGCCCGCTTCATGGAGCCGGTGATGTTGTCGGCATAGAGGATGACCTTGCCGTCGACGTTTCGGGCGGCGCGGCCGATGGTCTGCACCAGCGAGGTCTCGGAGCGCAGAAAACCCTCCTTGTCGGCATCGAGAATGGCGACGAAGCCGCATTCGGGGATGTCGAGGCCTTCGCGCAGCAGATTGATGCCGATCAGCACGTCGAAGGCGCCGAGCCGGAGGTCGCGGATGATCTCGATGCGCTCCAGCGTGTCAATGTCGGAATGCATGTAGCGGACGCGCACGCCCTGCTCGTGCAGGTATTCGGTCAGGTCTTCCGCCATGCGCTTGGTGAGCACGGTCACCAGCGTGCGGTAGCCGGCAGCCGCCGTCTCGCGGATTTCGCCAAGCACGTCGTCGACCTGGCTGCGGGCAGAGCGGACTTCCACCGGCGGATCGATCAGCCCGGTCGGGCGGATGACCTGTTCGGCAAAGACGCCGCCGGACTGTTCCATCTCCCAGTTGCCTGGCGTCGCGGACACGGCGATGGTGTTGGGGCGCATGGCGTCCCATTCCTCGAAGCGCAGCGGCCGGTTGTCCATGCAGGAGGGCAGGCGGAAGCCGTATTCGGCGAGCGTCGCCTTGCGCTTGAAGTCGCCCCGGTACATGCCGCCGATCTGGCTGACGGAAACGTGGCTCTCGTCGATGAAGAGGAGGGCATTGTCCGGAATGTATTCGAACAGCGTCGGCGGCGGCTCGCCGGGATTGCGGCCGGTGAGGTAGCGCGAATAGTTCTCGATGCCGGCGCAGGAGCCGGTCGCCTCGATCATCTCGATGTCGTAACGCGTGCGCTGCTCCAGACGCTGCGCTTCCAGCAGGCGGCCGCCTTTTTCCAGCTCGGCGAGCCGCATCTTCAGCTCTTCCTTGATATGCCGGATGGCGCCGTTCAGGGTCGGGCGGGGCGTCACATAGTGGGAGTTGGCGTAGATCTTGACCGACTTCAGGTCGCCGGTCTTGTGGCCGGTGAGCGGATCGAACTCGGTGATCGAATCGATCTCGTCGCCGAACATGCTTATCCGCCAGGCTGCGTCTTCCAAGTGAGCTGGAAACAGTTCGATCGTGTCGCCGCGCACCCGGAAGGAACCGCGCTGGAAATCCATGTCGCGCCGCTTGTACTGCTGGGCGACGAGGTCGGCGAGCAATTGCCGCTGGTCGAGCTTGTCGCCGACGGCCATCTGGAAGGTCATCGCCGTATAGGTCTCGACCGAGCCGATACCGTAGATGCAGGAGACGGAGGCGATGATGATGCAGTCGTCGCGCTCCAGCAGCGAGCGGGTGGCGGAGTGGCGCATGCGGTCGATCTGCTCGTTGATCGACGATTCCTTCTCGATGAAGGTGTCGGAGCGCGGCACATAGGCTTCCGGCTGGTAGTAGTCGTAATAGGAGACGAAATATTCCACCGCATTGTCGGGGAAGAAGTTCTTGAACTCGGAATAGAGCTGGGCGGCCAGCGTCTTGTTCGGGGCCAGGATGAGAGCCGGGCGCTGCGTCGCCTCGATCACCTTGGCCATCGTAAAGGTCTTGCCGGAGCCGGTGACGCCGAGCAGCACCTGGCTGCGCTCGCCGCTGTCGATGCCGGCGACGAGTTCCTTGATGGCCGTCGGCTGGTCGCCGGCCGGCTCATAATCGGACTGCATGCGGATCTTGATGCCGCCCTCGGATTTTTCCGGGCGGGCAGGGCGATGCGGCGTCCACATCTTGCCGTCCTTGAACAGCGGATTGCCGCTTTCGATCAGCGCCGACAGCGCCTCGACTGTCGCTGTCACCGCGGTGCCGGCATTGGCGGCGTCCTCGAGCGAGGTATCCATGCCCGACACGGGGTTGAGGCCGGCAGCGGCGCGCGTCTTCGGATCGGTCGAGCCGCCCATGGAGGTGCCGCGCGCCGATTTCGAGGCGGCGATCTCGACCTTCTTGCGATGCTTGCCGGCCTTGGAGGCGATCTGCCGCTGCGTCTCGACGCCGGACAGCTCCGCCTCCGATTCCAGCTGCTTCACCCATTCGGCGACGCCGCCCGACAGCGGCGCGCCTTCGAACGGCGCCTGCGGCGCCTCCTCGAAACCGGTGTTGTGATCGTCGCGGGCGGGGGATGTCTTCGGGGGTCTGGCCATGCACGGAATATGGAGCGGCGGGGCGGGG